>NZ_JAAIJQ010000210.1 GCF_010820565.1 Thiorhodococcus minor
AAAATAAATACAGCAGGTTAACGAGGCTTACTCAGAGCTAGGTTAAGAGGGCGCAATCTGTGCCTATACGAGGTATAGCGATGTGGTTCGCACGTTCAACGTACCCCAAGCGGGCTGATCTCCCAGTCGGGGCAGGAAGTCTGCACCGATGTGGCTGGTACCTGAAGCGCCTCAAGGTGATGACGCCCAAGGAAATTGCGTGGCGTCTGCTGGAGGTGGTTCGTCTGAAAACCGCAGAAGCGGCCTTTCGCTCCGGCGTCTTGGGGCGGAGCTATATTCATGATGATCCGAGCACGTTTCGGTTTTGCATCGATCTCGAGTCGCAGCTACCGTCGGTGCCTTTTACGCTGGATGCCCGCGATGACGAGATCGAAGCCTCGCTGGTGGGGATCTGGCCGGCGTTGGGCTTCGACTGGTCATGGTCATCCGATGGTGCGGTCTGGCATCGGGCGCCGGACACGGGGCGGAACTGGCCGCAGGTCTTCTTCGGTAAGATCAGCTACCGACAGGGCAATCCATTCGGGGATGCGCGGGTGGTATGGGAGCCGTCCAGGCTTCAGCAGCTCGTCACATTGGCGCTGATCGCTCGGCGGTACGAGAGCGAACGCGCACGCGCCGTCGATTTGATCGTCAGGCAATTGCAGTCCTGGTATGAGGCCAATCCGGTTGCTTGCGGCATTCATTATGTCTCGGCCATGGAGTGCGGGCTGCGGATCATCGCCGTTTGTTTCGCCCTGGACCTCATCCGGCCCGAGATCATCGAGCATTCCTCTGTGTGGTGCTGCGCCGCGTCCATCGTCCATTCGCACGCTGACCTGATCGCGGGGCGTTTGTCGCTCCATTCCTCCTCTGGTAACCATACTATCGCCGAGTGTGCCGGGCTGATCTTCGCGGGCGTTCTGTTCTCGGAGCTACGCGGTGCTGATCGTTGGTACGCGGTGGGTTTGAAGACGCTGCGCCAGGAAGCGGCGCGGCAGATACTCACCGATGGTGGGGGTATCGAGCGTGCGACCTGGTACCATCTGTTCGTGCTCGATCTTATTGGTTTGGTGGAGCGGCTGCTTGATTCTAGGAACCATGAGATTCCGGCGGAATTGACGGCCGCCTTAGAGCGCGGACGCGCTTTTCTGGCGGTGTTCGCACAATCGCCAGCCGATTTGCCAGTTTTTGGGGATGCGGACGGTGGTTATGCGCTGTCGCCCTTTCTGCGCCTATCCTTCGAGACGTTTGCCGCTCAGGAGCGGTTGCGGACCTTTCCCGACATGGGACTGACCCTAGTACGGCCTGGGGACCAATCCAGGCTGACATTGATCTTCGATCATGGTCCGCTGGGGATGCCGCCGGCCTATGGACACGGACACGCGGATGCCCTGTCCCTGATCTTGCGTGACGATTCTGGCGCCATCCTGGTCGACCCGGGGACTTACACCTACACAGGCGATCAACGCTGGCGCCACTTTTTTCGCGGTACGCGCGGGCACAATACGGTGTTGGTGGATGGTCATGACCAGGCGCGGCCTGAGACACCCTTCATGTGGTCCAGGCCCTTCGTTGCCGAGTTGGTCGCGGCTGAGAGACTGGAGCATGGTCAGGTCCGGCTGCTGGCGCGTCAGACAGGCTATCGCGATCCCGGCATCGCGCATTGGCGCGGGATGCTGTTCTCCCCGGAGGTGCTCGTCGTTTGGGATGGGATGCGCGGGGCGGGTGAGCATCGATTCGAGTTGAATTGGCATTTGGGTGTCGATCTGGATTGGGTCTCTGAGAATGGTTGTATCTGTCTGTCCGACGGCAGTGAAACCGGATCGGAGTTTCAGTCGTCAGGATCGACGCTCGTATTGGATGCGGCGGAAATGGGCACGCTTTGCTTTGCGCATCCTGCGCAATCGGGTCATCGGAGGATCCGCCTGCTGCTGAGTGGTGGAAAGATTAGCGTTCATCGCGGGGACACGGATCCGATCCGGGGTTGGTGCTCAATGCGCTATGGACAGAAGACGGAGAGTACTACGGTTAGTCTCATGCACCGGGGGCAAGCGCCGCACGATTTTCTGAGCATCTTCTGCTTGACGGAGGCCAGCGTGGCGCTAGGTGACATCGAAAGAAGCGTTGACTGGTTTCGTCGGCGCGCGTTTTGATTCCAAGTCGGGTCGCGACTGAAGGGTGATACGGATGCCGGTGAAGAGAGCTGATGTCTTGGGGGTTCCGGTCGATTGCGTGACCATGGAAACGGCCGTTGGGATCGCCGATGACTGGGTGCTGAACGGATCCAGGCCCCGTACCATTTTTGCGGTCAATCCAGAGAAGGTCATCAAGGCGCAGCGAGGGCTCTCCCGGATTTCGGGGGGTCTAGCGATTCATTTTAAAACAAGCATTTAGTGGCGATTTGGGCGTACACGCAGA
>NZ_JAAIJQ010000211.1 GCF_010820565.1 Thiorhodococcus minor
TTACCCCGGTACCGAGCTGCGCCTCGTGTTTGAGGCGATCCAGTCGCATTGAATTTGGCGCCAAGTCAGGAGTTCTGCACCGTGACCAAGAACAGATACAGCGCCAGCGTAGGCGCCCCACAACGCCCGATGTAGCCTTCACGGCCCAGGCGCTGATCGACCCAACTGAACTGGCGCGGTACCCGGCGCCGGCGGGATGGAATCAACAGGGATCTGGGCATCGCAGGCCTCTCCAACGCGCGGCATCCCGCCGCTGAGAATGTCCTGCCCCAATTGTTGGAACCGCCGCGTGCTGCGGGCGATGTCTTCTTGTAACGCCGAGCCGGTTAAGCTGGCGATAAGCCGAATCAAGACAATGGGTTGCGCGTGGAAGAGATCCTGTAGCGCAGTCTGCGTAAAGACCTCTGATTCGCCCGTCTTTTCAAGCACTTGCCTCGTGCAGACATCTTGTAACGCCGCCGCCTCTAACGCCCCCTTCCGGCGCCCGTACCCGGGGTGCTCGGCGCGCCAGGCGCGCACCCGCGCGACATTGTCCGGACCGCGGAAATAGTCCCGATTGGCGGCCTTGCCCAGCCAGCGGCGCTGACTCGCCGCCTTGCTTGCACGCCGACGCTCGGCCTTGCCGCAGTAACGCTGGTGGTAGGCATTGCGCGCATCGGGATGGAATAATTCACCGCAGTGCAGGCACTTGCGCTGTCTTCGTCGTTTCACTTGGGCCGCCCTCCGAGCTCCCCCCAAGCATCGATGACGTAACCGCGTCTCGCCGCCGCTCAACGCCCCAAAGGAAGAGGCGGAAGAAGATCCAAAAGCGGAAGAAGAGCCGGAGTGTCGCGTCTGCGCTCGTGATACCCGTCGGGTCGATCCCTCGCCGACGGGACTCGCGCAGGGCGACAACCTTCTCAGCCCGGGCCGTCCCGCTCCGGGTCGCTGCTCCGCCTCGAGTAGCGCCGTTGGCGCACTCGGGCTACGCACGACCCTACGACGAATGACTCTACGGCGTGTGTGACTGCGCTTTGCATATTGCCTTCACGACGAAGGACTCACGTCCTTCGTCATTACGGCAATACGCACGCGCACACGCCTACCCGGGACTACCGGCCTCGCGCTTTGCGCTTCCCTGGCCGGCAGCGGATGAAAAGAGAGGGGGCGAAGAAGACTTCTCTCGACACGTTCAAGCCGGCTAAAGGACTACAGTTTCAGGTCGGCGCTGACACACGGACCTGTTTCATCTGCAGCATGAGGCCAGCAAGGCCATGAGCCTGGCGTTGGTGCGCGCGCAGCGGCAGGCGCAAACCGAGGAGGACAAGGCCAAGGCGCGCTGGCAGGCCGCGTGCGCCGCCGAGCAGGACTATTATCGCCATCCCCATGGTCCGGGACGTCCGCCGGCTTTTGCCGCACGCATCGATCGCGCGCTCCATGACTACGTCCAGTGCAGCCTGGCGCGCGAGCGGGTCGAGGCGCGTCGCACGGAAGCCAAAATGCCGCTCGCCGAGGTGAGCGCGCTCGATCACCCCTATGACCTCGAGTACGGACAGGCGCAGACCCCCGAGGGCCTCGCCCAACGGCTCGGGACGCTCTTCGAGCGCCTGGAGACGCTCGCCGAGAAGGCGGACTTGTCCGAGCGTTTGTGCGCGCATCTGGCCAAGGCGAAGCGACTCACTGGCGGGCTGGTGGCCACGCTGGCGCTCTTCTTCATGACGGCCACGGCCCGGGTGCAGGCCCTCGACCTGGCTCCCGCCATCGAGCAGGCCATGCTCGACGACCTCATCCCCGCGCTCTACCTGGAGCGGGCGGTCGAGCGCCGCACCCGCGCGGAGCAACGCCATCGGCTCAAGCGCTTGAGTGCGCAGCGCCTCGCGCCGCTGCAGCAGCCTGAGCACCCCATCCAAGCCCTGGACCGCGAGACCCGCTGCCACCTTGAGCAGGTCGCCCAGGAATGTGCCGACCTGTTCCAGCGCAGCAGCTCCTGCGTCGAAGGGCGCAATGGCTTTCTCTCCCTGTATCAGCATGGTCATCACCGCCTGAGTCCGCGTAAGCAGGCCGTGCTCACGGCGATCCACAACTTCGCCATCAAGCGCCCCGACGGCACCACGGCCGCTGAGCGGTTCTTCGCCAAAGCCCACCCCCCTCTCTTCGAGCAGGTACTTGAGCGAATGCCTTGGCCAGCGCGGCTCGCGAAACGACGACCGCGGCCAGCGAAGTCGCCTCACTTGCTCGCCGTGGCGGCTTAGCAACGGTGGAACCGGGTGGCCGCGGGTGCTTATGCACCCGCGGCTCCCACAGATCCGGACGTGCGGGACTACGCATCCGGCTCCTCGGTTGAGCAGTCGCTACGCGACAT
>NZ_JAAIJQ010000212.1 GCF_010820565.1 Thiorhodococcus minor
GGGCAGCAGGGGAAGCTCGACGGTGCCTGGCATGGCGGTTTGACAGTCTCGTATTTATTTATCGATTCAAGCCAGGACTATAACACCATTTCAGCGAGTTAATGGGCGTATGTCAGGAGTTCTGCGGTGGCCGATGCCGAGGGGCTGGGCGACTACGGCGAGCGCGCCTTGGCCGCGCGCCTCGGCTGGTCCGAGGACCAGGTCCGTGCGGCGCGCGCCGAGCTGGTGCGTGCCGACTTGATCGCCTTCCAGGCGCCGTTGTATCAGGTGTTGTCGCTGGATCGGGCGACAGCCACGGCTTCAGTGGGCGAGTCCGCGTTGCCGGCGCCCTCGCCGAAGACGCGCGCGGCCGGCGAGTTGCGCACGCTGCGCGCGATCCTGCGCGAGGTGGCGCCATGATCGACTACCAGACCTACTGCGCCATCCACGACCATCAGACCCAGCGCGGTCTCAACGCCGCGCAGATCGCCGAGGCGTTGGACCTCGATGCGCCCACGGTCACTACCTGGTTGGCCGAGCCGCGCTATCGGCCACGCCAGAACCGTGCGCGCACGAGCAAGCTCGATCCCCATAAGGCCACCATCCACCGCTGGCTGGAGGCGCACCGCTACAGCGTCCAGCAGATCTTTCAGCGCCTGCGCGAGCAGGAGAGCTACCGCGGCGGGATCAGCATCGTCAAGGACTACGTGCGCACGGTGCGTCCACCGCGCACCCCGGCGTTCTTGACCCTCGCCTTTGGCCCCGGCGAATGCGCCCAGGTCGACTGGGGCGCGTGGGAGGCGGTGCCCGTGGGTGAGACCCGCCGGCGCTTGTCGCTGTTCGTGATGGCGCTCTGCTACAGCCGGATGCTCTATGTCGAATTCACCTTGAGCCAGACGATGGACCAGTTCCTCGCCTGCCATCACAACGCCTTCGCCTTCTTTGGCAACCGCGTCCCCGAGAAGATGATGGTCGACAATCTCAAATCGGCCGTGCTGCGCCACACCCGTGGCGAGGCGCCGGCGCTCAACCCGCGCTATGTCGACTTCGCCCAGCACTACGGGTTCCGTGTCATCGCCTGCAACCCGGGCAAGGGCAATGAGAAGGGGCCTGTGGAATCGGGGGTCGGCTATGTGAAGAAGAATTTCCTCAACGGCCTAGACATCACGGACTTCAGCGCCGTGAATCCGGCCGCCCGGGTGTGGATGGACACCATCGCCAACGTGCGCACCCAGGGCGAGACCCATCAGCGTCCCGTCGATCGATTCGCCGAGGAGCGTTCGGTGCTGCACGCCGGGCCAGAGCAGCCCTATGACGTCGCTCAGGTGGTGCAGGTGCGTGCCTCGCCGAGCTTTCGGGTGCGCTGGGACACCAATCGGTATTCGGTGCCGGCGGAATACGCCGGGCAACTGCTGACGCTGAAGGTGTATCCAGAGCGCCTCTGTGTGTATGACCACGAGACGCTCATCGCGCGTCATCCGCGCTGTTGGGATCGCCACCAGGATTTCGAGCTCCCCGAGACGACAGGTCGGTGAAACCTCACTCTTGGGTGGATCACAAGGCCACTCCATGACCCGCCGCAACCATGAACATCAGCATTGGAATCGAGAGCACGGCATTGATCCGCGCCACGGTGGCGATGGTCTTCCTGGCCCTGGCAAGATCCGTCTCGCCTTCCGTTTTCACCATCCCCATGACCTTCTTCTGATTCGGCCAGAGCACGAGCCAGACGTTGATCAAAAGAATGGTCCCCAGCCAGACGCCGATGCCCATGGGCAGCCCGTACGCCGTGTCGCCGCCGCGACTCAGCCCCAGGGTGAAGGCGGCGAGCAGCTGGTCGGTGCGGACCAGATACCAGCCGCCGGTCAACCAGGTGGCCAGTGCCGCCCAGCGGAACCAGAGCAGCGCCCTGGGCAGGATGTACTTGCCGATCGCGGCCGGCCCCGGTCCGCCCTGATCGGCGGTGGCCGCCGCAATCGCCGGCATCTGGACGAAGTTGAAGAAGTAGAGCAGCCCGACCCAGATGATGCCGGCGACGATGTGCGCCCAGCGCAGAAGGGCCAGATCATTGAGCTCCAGCAATCCGTGACCGCTGAAGAGATTGACGATCATGGCGAGCAGGACCGAGAGGAGCAGACCGGCGACCCAAACACCTTTGATCGAATTCAATGGGTTCATGACAAGACTCCGCGTTTCAACGATTTCCGGAAAAGATCCTGGCTCTCCCGGATTTCGGGGGGTCTAGCGATTCATTTTAAAACAAGCATTTAGTGGCGATTTGGGCGTACACGCAGA
>NZ_JAAIJQ010000213.1 GCF_010820565.1 Thiorhodococcus minor
CGATACTGGGCTCGCGGCGCACGATTACCCAGGCGGGAGTCACACCCGCTAGAACACGCGGCCTTGCCAGGCCGCACTGTCCCCGCAATTCCCCCGCAGTAACCATCCCCCGGCAGAGCCGGGGGATGGTTACTCCTTTCAAACTGGACGCGTCTTAATCTGACCAAATCAAAGCTGATCGAGGAACCCGGATATGCTGGAAATCGCTTCGTCGCGTGTTGCCATCTCAGCCGTTACACCAGCAATAAGATCCCGGCCTATTTGACGTAGCATACTTTGTTCGGCGGTAGATAATTGGCTATATACAATTCCACGCTCGACTTGCGCGTCTGCGAAGGCTAGTCCCACTTCCACGCGATACCGGAACCTTACCATATCCGTTACTGCATCCTCGTTAGCCCATCCTCCTTCGATCAGAGCTATGATCATGGCGTTCCGTGGTACACGACCCGCCTGTAGTTCGGTTAGCCAATAACTTTTGCCGGCATCATCAGCGGGACGACCAAAGATATTTTCGTATAGTGCCTCAATTAGCGGTTCATAACCAAGATCATCCGGGTATTGTTGCTTCACCAGTTCTTGATCAAAGAAGCTTTGGGCTACCGTCGTTGGAGTCCATCCTGAACTGTTCTCCATCTGGTCCACCCAATACTGTAAGCCTTCGACATCTGGTGCATATCCCATCGTTGCGATGTAGATTTCGGTAACACGCCAGTCGAATCCACTACGATCCAATGGAACGAGCTCAAATGTCGCTTCCACGGTATTGGGCTGTGACATTTGTAGTTCACATATTATGACTTCTCCACTACAAGCACCACTCCAACCTGCGAATACTGAATATAGTCCTGGATTGGCTGTCAACGTGACGTTGATACCTCTCGGGAATGATGCATCACAATCAGTACCACAGTCGATACCGCTGGGTACCGAGGTAACTGTGCTAGAAGCATTCCCTGCCACGATGACAGTTAAGTCTTGCTTGAGTAAAGCATCAACAAAAAACGTCGAAGACGAATCTTCAACTAGCATAAAGTAATCGGTTCTTATGCCGTAGTCAGGGTTTGGGATGTCATCGGTTCCCGAATAGATCGTGAAACTTTTTGTGGAGCCAGGAAGGTTGTTCTCTGAAGTTCCTTTGAGGAGCCACATTGAGCCATCAGACAACATAAAGATTTCTTCTAATGACTGATAATCAAATTCTATTCGATCGCTCAGCAGCTCTGTTTGCTGCGGCAGCGGCTCCACAAAAAACGTTGAAGACGAATCTTCAACTAGCATGAAGTAATCGGTTTTTATGCCGTAGTCAGGGTTTGGGATGTCATCGGTTCCCGAATAGATCGTGAAACTTTTTGTGGACCCAGGAAGGTTGTTCTCTGAAGTTCCTTTGAGGAGCCACATTGAGCCATCAGACAACATAAAGATTTCGTCTAATGACTGATAATCAAATTCTATTCGATCGCTCAGCAGCTCTGTTTGCTGCGGCAGCGGCTCCACAAAAAACGTTGAAGACGAATCTTCAACTAGCATGAAGTAATCGGTTTTTATGCCGTAGTCAGGGTTTGGGATGTCATCGGTTCCCGAATAGATCGTGAAACTTTTTGTGGACCCAGGAAGGTTGTTCTCTGAAGTTCCTTTGAGGAGCCACATCGAGCCATCAGACAACATAAAGATCTCGTCTAATGATTGATAATCAAATTCTATTTGGTCTTGTATGGGGAAGGCTTGAGCATTAGAGTTTTGTGCATTTACTAAAATCAAGAAGCTCAACACAACGAACATTGCCATGTATGGCAATGGCCATGGCTTATGATTATTACCCATGCCTAATATACCCCTTTCGATGATGATAGATAAACGATCGGCCTTGTGTGGCGATAGCCCTTTCTTACTGTCACTCTCAAGGAATTCGGAACGCTGAGCCCACTGTATAGAGCAACATAATAGCCGAAATCGAGTTCCTCGTTAGTTTTTGAAACTAAGCCTGTAAACGCGCCGCCCTTCTGTTAACAATTAAGCATTTATCCATCGGGCGCATGGCTGTGAGCGTGATCTCGCTCCGACGCTTGGACGCCCGATGGATAAATGTCTGTTGGACTAATCCGATCCTGGCACGACGCCGCCGACCGCGCGGATGCGGGCATGCCTTATAGAGAGGGGATTGTATCGGTGGACCATGGATAGCGCGGGAGCGCCGGTGCCACCCGGTCGGTGATGAGGAAGGTCGCGGAGGCCGAAAGCGGGCATCAGAAGGGCTCCCATCGTGCTGC
>NZ_JAAIJQ010000214.1 GCF_010820565.1 Thiorhodococcus minor
AATAGGGTTCTAGCGGAAAGCAGCAGGCAAGCCATTGATTTTAAAGATATCACAACCCCAGAGCAAACGGGAGAGCCCTCCTATCTGTTTTCCTTTCAACCCTAACCGATCAATGACAGCTCCAGGCGGTCCATGTAACTCGTACATACTGGGATCACTTAGAAAGACGGAGCCGCAATTTGCATCTCTTAACGGAAACTTGCTCCTGCGGTTACGGAGTATACCGAGCATTTCATGGCGAACGGCGCCCTTGTCTGACACCAATTCGAATGAGAGTCGCACCCCAACTATGACATCATCTGATCGCTGGAAAACGGACGTCCGATAGCCAAACTGGCACGAGTCGCGGTCGCGGTGATGTAATTGCCCATCGACAGCCACGCTTGTTACCTCCACAATGCTTTCCCCTATGCCTTTACGCTGACTACCACCGTTCATGCAGACCAATCCGCCAAGCGTGCCCGGTATACCGCAGGTGTGCTCTGCTCCGGTTAAGCCTTCGAGCATTGCCCGTCGGGCCAGGCGCGGAACCCATACTCCACCTTGAGCTATCACTTCGTTACGACTGACAGACACTGACGCAAGGTTGTCTGCTATTTGAATACAAACGGCCTTCATACCCTCATCAGCGAAGAGCAGGTTTGAGGTTGCCCCAATGACGACGCGGGGTAATCCGTGGTTTTATAGCCAACCCTGAACACGCTGCACTTCTTCGATTGTCCGGGGTCTGACGACGACATCGGCGCTTCCTCCAATTCGCCATCGGCTTATTCTGGCGAGGGGTACATCAAAGGTCACTGCTCCCGGCACCAGACGATACAGTGCTTGCGCGACTCCAGTCTTCTCCAGTGGGTATTTCATCAATCGATCCATTCAGCGGTGACACCGAGACTAGCTAGCTTGCAGGGTAAGTTGTTGTATCCTCGAAGGGCAAGTTCGACCCCATGTACGCAGCTTTCGCCTTCGGCAAGAATCGCAGCCATGATGAGCGCCATGCTACCGCGCAAATCTGTCGAGCAAACGTCCGCACCCTGGAGATCGACCGGACCCTCTACTCGGATTCGACCTGAGATCGCCGAGATCTTGCTTGGAGCGAACTTCTCGAGTTGACGTGCATATGCGATCCGTTCAGGGTACCGGTAGTCGTGGATCACAGACCTCCCGTTCCCGAATAACGCTAGAAAGGCGAAGAACGGCTGCATATCGGAAACTACTCCAGGGTGAGCACCGCAGGCCACTTCAAAAGGTTGAATACCAGGTAATCCAGTACACGCTGGAGTAATAAAGACACTTCCGCTATTTCGGTAGAGATCAATGCCTGCCTCGTGCAAATGGATCAATGGGACCTGCATCGAATCAAAGGGCACATTCGAAACTTGCAAGACGCTACCTGAGACGATCCCGAGAATAATCCAGGTCAGTGCCTCAACACGATCGGGCATGATGACATAAGATGCCCCGTGCAGAAGGCCATCAGTCCCCTCTACTCGGATCAGGCTTGTCCCCTCTAATTCGATACGTGCCCCCATTTCGAGGAGAAACGCGATTAGATCCCGGACCTCAGGCGTCACATAGGCATTGCGTATCGTTGTCTCGCCATCGGCCACAACAGCACACAACAAAGCGTTCTCTGTGCCGCCCACTGTCGAGATCGGGAAATCGATCGTCGCTCCACGAAGCCGACCCACCACAGAGATGTACTCTTGTTCCTCCACTACATCGCAGCCGAACTTCCGCCAGACCATCATGTGTAAGTCATAGCCGCGGCTACCGATTTTGCAACCCCCGGGATAAGGTACGAAGGCATAGCCGGTACGGGCCAAAGCGCCGGCAGCAAGCAGGTATGTAGTTCGGATCGGCAGCTTGTAGTCGCTGATACTATCGAATGCTAGACTTGGCGTGACAATTTCTAGTTCAGAGGTGTCGCGCCACTCGGTAAATTCCGCGCCTAACTCTCGCATAAAAGCGAGCTTCGCTTGTACATCCTCAAGCAAAAGAGGAAAGTTGCGCAAATGTACCCTACCCTGTGACAGGAGCGCTGCAGCGAGAATTCTGGTCGCGCTATTCTTCGCGCCGCTGCACTCTACTTTCCCTTGAATGGCTTGTTTGCCTCTGATACGTAGCTCCATTATTGCTTACCCTTGACCAAGCTTGAATAGGCTGCAACCTACCGAGCGCGGGCGCATCAAGCCGCGAGCGCATGGTATGAGTCGGCATTGGCGGTCGCGTGGCCATAGCGCAGGCGCA
>NZ_JAAIJQ010000215.1 GCF_010820565.1 Thiorhodococcus minor
GCTCACGACCACCTCTCTTAAAGGCAGCCGCAGTGGGCGGTTTGAAGCCTCCGCCTGCACGGCGGCTTCGGGGGGCCGACCCCCATCTCTTGTGCAGCATGGCTGCACGCAGGGCTTGCGCCCTGCAATGCGCCTTCGTGGCACACAATCGTCTCGCGAAGCGGTAATGCACCCGTCGAGAATGCCGGCAACGGACTCGTAATGGTCAACGAGTGGGGTGAGGCCTTGAAATGATGTTGTTTCGAGGAGTACCGTGTAACCTGTTGTGAAGCTTGCAGCAGGTGTCGCGATGGTGAAGGTCGTCAAGAGATCGGGAAATGAGGTGACTGTCGAGGTGACGGTCAGTCTCGAGGGCAGTTTGCTGGAGATGGAAGGAGCGATCCAAGAGGCGACGAATGCGCTCGGTTGCTGCATGAGTGAGGAGGCCCTGGGACGTTTCGACACCGATGGTCGGCCGATCCAGGTCGGTGAGGTCAAGCTGACCGCGCGCGCACGGGATCCGAAGGCGTATCAGACGCCCTACGGCGTGGTGCGGCTCGAGCGCTACGTCTATCAGAGCTCGCGTGGCGGACGGATCTACTGCCCGCTCGAGCACGACGCGCGCATCATTCGCGGGGCCACGCCCTTGTTTGCGAGTCAAATCAGTCACAAGTACGCGCAGCTCAACGCGCGTGCCGTGCAGGCGGATCTTGAGCAGAACCACGGCCGCAAGGTCACCCGGTCCTATCTGCAGAACGTGGCCGAGTGGGTGGGCAGTATCGCCGCGGCCAAAGAAGAAGCGTGGGACTATGCGATGCCGGTGCTCAAGGCCCCGGTCGAGACGGTCGTGGTCAGCCTCGATGGCGCCATGATCCCGATGGCGGACAGCGAGGGCTACCGCGAAGCCATGGTCGGGACGCTCTCGTTCTACGATCCTGAGGGCGCGCGCCAGCACAGCATCTACCTCGCCGCCGCTCCGGAATACGGCAAGCACACCTTCTACCAGCGCCTCGAGCGCGAGATCGCCCGTGCCAAGCAGCGCTACCCCGACGCCCGCTATCTCGGGATTGCCGATGGCGCATCGAGCAATTGGGCGTTTCTTGAGCAGCATACCGAGCGCCAACTGATCGACTTCTTCCATGCCAGCGAATATGTCGGCAAGCTCGCGCAGGCGCGCCACCCACAGCGCAACGCCACCGACAAACGCTCGCAGTGGCAGCACACGCACTGCAACCTGCTCAAGCACGATCCCAACGCCCTCGACCTGCTCGTTGACGAAGCCGAGCGCCTCTCGCGCCGAGCGAGCCTCTCACAGACCCTGCGCGACGGCGCCTACAGCGCTTGGACCTATTTCAACAACCATCGTCACCAGATGAACTACCCCGGCTTCCTCGACGAGGGCCTGCCGATCGGCTCGGGTGTGACGGAGGCCGCCTGCAAGACCCTGGTCAAACAGCGCCTGTGCGCCTCCGGCATGCGCTGGAAGACCACCGGCGCCAAGATCGTGCTCAGCCTACGCGCCCTGACCCAGACTGCCGGACGCTGGGCGCAGTTCTGGGACAAGATCGATCAATTCGGGGCCGAGTGCTGCGGCTGATGACATCATGTAGAGGCCGCACCCTCCGCGAAGATCTCCGCCGACGCTATCGTCAAGCCGCCGCCAATGCCGACTCATACCACCCGCTCGCGGCCTGATGAGCCCGCGCTCGGCAGGTTGCACCCGTAGCGAACTCTCGAACTTTGACTGACGTCACAGGAAAGACAGCAAATAGCAGGGAACGCTTTGTATATGGCAGCTCTATAATCTACCTTCGGCTTAACGTTAAGCGGAATCACCCTTGCCGGATTTCGCCGCAGACTTTTCATCTTAGGAGTCTTGCCCAGGGCTTTGAAGGTGAAAAACAAAATACTTATGATCAGCGACTTACGAATATTTCCCACGTGCGTCCTGACGATCTTTGCCGAATCATGACGCGGGCAGCGACGTTAAATCATAAAAATTACGGTCGTGCACTTCTTGTAACCTTCGAAGCCATGGAGTCTTGCGCCAAGGAGCTACCGATGTCCGTAAGGCGAGCGAGAGCGGATTGCCAGTCATAAAGAGCGAAAGCGATTTCTGCCTTCTGCTGAGCCTGGCCACCGTCCCTGATGGATTTTCCCCTTTAAATAGTCATTTTGCATGAGGGAGAGGGGTGGGCCTCCC
>NZ_JAAIJQ010000216.1 GCF_010820565.1 Thiorhodococcus minor
GCTCTCCTGCCAACTCACCCAGGTCAAAGATCACAACTTCGTGTACGCAGATCGGGCGCGCTCGGCAGGTTGCACCCCTTTCAAAACGCGATTACCGACTGTCTTAACCAGACACACACAACTCACAAGAAAGAACTCGATTCATTGCTCACGTTGAATTTTCAGGCATTCAAGAAATGTGATCTTGTGCCTATATGAAGTATAATCTGGCGCTCCATTCCGCCGCGGCGCGCAGCCCAGCGCCTGCGCAGCCCGGCGGGAGCAGAATGGGGAGGCTTCTATGGGACTATCAGTGATCAGCATCCTCTTCGGCGTCTTTACGGCACTTGGCGCAAGCCTCGCCGTCTACGTGAGCGGAGCGCACGGGTCGGTCGGCTATCTGGCGAGCTGGACGCTTGGAGGCGTCGGCGCCCTCGGACTATGGCTGTCGCTGAGAACGCTGGTCGCTGCGCCACTCAGGACCCTGGAAACAACCATCCGGGAGATGCGCCAGGACGGCGACCTGACCCGCCGTGCCCGGGTCGCCGCCGGGCCGGTCGGCGCCTCTGCCTTCGCTGCCGGCCAGGGAAGCGCAAAGCGCGAGGCCGGCACGTCCCGGGTAGGCGTGTGCGCGTGCGTATTGCCGTAATGACGAAGGACGTGAGTCCTTCGTCGTGAAGGCAATATGCAAAGCGCAGTCACACACGCCGTAGAGTCATTCGTCGTAGGGTCGTGCGTAGCCCAAGTGCGCCAACGGCGCTACTCGAGGCGGAGCAGCGACCCGGAGCGGGACGGCCCGGGCTGAGAAGGGTGTCGCCCTGCGCGAGTCCCGTCGGCGAGGGATCGACCCGACGGGTATCACGAGCGCAGACGCGACACTCCGGGACACCGAGCCGCCGAAGTACAATACGGGCTTCGACAGCCTTACAGACCGGCTATTCCCTTCCATTCAAGAGGCGGTCCTGAGCGGCCATTCCGAGGTCGTCTACGCCATCGGCTGCGACCGCAACGGCTATGTGCCGACGCACAATGCCCGCTTCTCGCAGCCGCTGACGGGCGATCCAGCGCAGGATCTCGCCAACAACCGAACCAAGCGCCGCTTCGACGATCCCGTCGGGCGGCGTTGCGGCGCCCATGAGCTGAGCTTCCTGATCCAGACCTATAGGCGCGACACCGGCGAGATCATGCACGACATCTCGGCCCCGCTCTATGTCAACGGGCGCCACTGGGGCGGATGCCGTATCGGTTATCTGGCTTGAGGCCAGGATCTCCCGAAAGCGCGGCTCCAACGCCGCCGATTCAGCATGGCTGCGCTCCCTGCTTGCCAGCGGCTTACCGCGTCCCGCTCTTGAGAGAAGGCTATGCTGATGATCTCCGCCAGCGAAGGCGCGGCCGTCCCCGAGCCTTCGCCGCGCTGGAAGACGATACAGCGCTCGGCAGCCATTCGGGAGCGGTACAAGAGGTCCTGCGATCTCACGAGAAACAGTGGGCGACAGAGGACGGCGCAGCGAAACGGCCCTCAGGTTTTGCATCGCATCGTCGAGCCGACGAGAATGCTCCATCGCTCTTCGGTCTTGCGTGCTCTCATGTCCCACGACCAGAACTTCAAGAATCTGATTCTCGACTACCCGCGAGCGGCTCTTGCCCTTTTCGCCGCCGCTGAGGCAGCCGATCTCGATACCAACGCGCGCATCCTATCGGTGCGCCAGGAACAGCTGCAGGAGCGCCTTGGCGCGCGCTTTCGCGAGCTCGACGTGCCGCTACTGGTCGAATGGCCCGACGGGCGCCGCGCGGCTCTCTTGTTCGTGCTCGAAGAGGAAAGCGACCCGCGGCGCTTCTCCATCCATCGCCTGGCGCACTATTGTCTGGATCTCGCCGAGCTGTTCGCTACCGAGCGAGTGGTGCCAGTCGTCATCTTCCTGCGCGCCGCCGTCGGCGCCGCCGAGCGGCTACGCCTCGGCGGCGACCGCCACAGCAGTTCCCGCCGGAAAAATATTTGCTTTAGAAACAATGTGCTGGCTTGATGTTGAAAAAAGTCTTTCGTAAACTTTTGAAGCCGAATCAGTATACTGCCACAGACTTCTCAGGCTGCGAGGCAGGTATTGATGAGTGCTCCGTTCTCACGCCAGCACCTCAGCATCGCGGGACTGCTGCGCGAGGTGCGGCGCGTCGCCGCGAAGA
>NZ_JAAIJQ010000217.1 GCF_010820565.1 Thiorhodococcus minor
CACCCTGCTGACACAGGCCGTCCTCGCGCTTTCCGATGCCGTCGAGGCGGTACGGCCAGACCGACAATTTCCACGCCGCAATCCCGGCAAGCTCAAGCCCGGATTCCACCCGGCGTACTGCCGGACGGCTTAAGTCCATGGCATTGGGATCTCTGGCAGTTGGTCGGCCTGGCTTGGACAATAGGTCACTGTATACGCTCGGACATTGCTACTCGTATGGCTGGTGCAGGCACATTGCTTGGGGTCGGTCGGATACGTGTAGGCGTCCTTGCAATCGACGTCTAAGCACTCAAACCGATTGCGCTCACCCAGAATCGGACCGCAGTCGCAACTACTCCCACTGATCGTGATCTGAATTGGCACGTTGTAGAAGATATTTGCCGATGGCTCTACGCAGTTGTCCGGGTTGGAGCCGTTACAGAGATCGGGCGGTCTCGAGTTTGTGCTGAGATTTATGAAGTCATTCCCCGTTGGGGTATTTGGGGTGATCTCAAAATGTGTCCCGAAGGTGTTGTCATAGACCATGCTCGGCCCACAGCATGGTGTCGTCTCAGCATCTTGCGAGCACTGTTTTGCTGCGGCGTTCGTCGGTTGGCAGTAGGCTGCGTATAGCGTGTTCTCCGTGCCTTGCCACATCGATGGCTCGCGTTGGACGCTATTCGGCTGAACGTCGATCCAGTTCTCGCAGGAGATACGCTCGCATTCGACTGTGGTCGTCACCGGAGCAACCATGATGACGTTTGGCTGATTGGTGTGAAGCTGGCTGATCGGCAACGCGTCGGACTTTCCAGGTTTTATCCTGTTGCCATTGACCGTTCCGAGATCCGGGGACATCAGTTTGAGTTCAATGTCGCAATTGTTGACAAATACGATCTTGCCATCCATTGAGGACGCGGCAGCCTTGGTATTCAGTAGCGCTACCTCGTCCACGGTATTGCGTGAGTTGTCTTGCAATAGCTTCATATGGTTGATGATGCCGTCCCATGATGCCTCGGCGCCCGGGCATGCGTCGGTCGCCTGCGTAACGGCTTCAAAATAGCGAGCGATGTAATCGTAGTCACAGGCTTCTGCGTCGAGCCTGTAAGCTCCTGGATCATCTGACCCGTCCGTCAGGTCGCGGGCATGTGCATCGGACAAGCAGGCAATATAATCACTCGCGACCCAGGTCAATGCAGCTTCGCATCCGTTTTCGCTCGAAGGGTCAGAGAAGGTTGTCGATGCGTATAGGAAGAAGCTCGATCCCAGGATGAGACATGTTTTGCGCGTGGCGGAGATATTGGTAGCCATTTGATGAGCTCTTTAACAACGCAAAACCATGCAGCCATGCTGGGACTCGGCGTGACTGCTTCATGGACGGGAAGGGCTTGTACGGCTCAAGCCGACAAGATCGGATCATCGATTCTTGGTCAAGAATAGTCCTCGGATTCGTATTCCATGCGCGGATCAAGGCGATCTTGCCGCGATCTGTGACTGAGCTCGCATAACGACGCGCGCCTCGCCCGTCATTGGGAAGCCCTACGAATCGAGATTCGGCAATTTGAACCGCTAGACTAGGCGCGGATCCCGACGTTTGAGGTGACGCACGAGGCGCTGCTGTAGGAACCGGTTCAGGCGGCGAAACGCCGGACGGCTGCGACTGCGGGCACGGGTGACATTGTGCGGCCGGCGATACGTGAGAGAGCGGCGCCACCCTGCCTGCCAGTTTTCCTTCTGCACCGATACGCTCCTCGCAACACCTGGATTCGGTCGCAGTCCTCAAGGCCAGACTGCCGTCGGCCGCAGCAGGGCGGGCCGTCGTGCGTTGACGAAACCGCACCAGATACAGACCTTCGATGATCCGCGGGAGGCCTTGGAAAGATGCACACGATGCTCTGGTCCGACGCGCGTGAGATGAACCTGCAAGGCACAGATGAAGGCGTAGACCCAACAGTCGTGTCTTATAATTCGTCGGTAACTGTTACGAAGCGGTAACCCACTGTATCCGCGGCGGAAGATTGGAGTAACTGTTTCCTACCAGCTCAAGAGGGGGCGGGCGTCGCGGGAGCACGGCGAAACGAACTAACCTATCTACAGCCCATATCGTTACCCATAAGTCCCACTCACGGATCGTTGCGCCTCCAAGGCGAGCACAAAGTCGGCTGCGCGCTGCAGA
>NZ_JAAIJQ010000218.1 GCF_010820565.1 Thiorhodococcus minor
GCGTGGAGATTCCCAAAGTGGGCGGCGTGCGTCCGCTCGGAATTCCCACCGTCGCTGATCGCATCGCCCAAACCGTTCTCAAGCAAGCCCTGGAGCCGGAATTGGAGGCGCATTTCCATCCGGACTCCTACGGCTATCGGCCCGACAAGAGCGCCCACCAGGCCATCGGACAGGCCCGCCAGCGCTGCTGGCGCTATGACTGGGTGGTTGACCTCGACATCAAGGGGTTCTTCGACGCGATCGACCACGATCTGTTGATGCGCGCGATCCGTCACCACACCACGGAGCCCTGGGTGCTGCTCTATACCGAGCGGTGGTTAAAGGCGCCGGTGCAACTGCCGGATGGAACCTTGCAGGAGCGCGATCGCGGCACGCCGCAAGGCGGAGTCGCCTCGCCACTGTTGGCGAATCTCTTTCTGCATTATGCCTTTGATGCCTGGATGCAGCGCCACTACCCGCACATCCCCTTCGAGCGCTATGCCGATGATGGGCTGTGCCACTGTCGGACCCTGGAAGAAGCCGAAGCTCTCAAGGCCGCGCTGCAGCAGCGCTTTGCCGACTGCCAACTGGAGCTCCACCCGGAGAAGACCAAGATCGTCTACTGTAAAGACGATGATCGGCGTCTGGAGTATCCCTGCACCGCCTTCGACTTCCTGGGCTATACTTTTCGCCCGCGACGCTCGAAGAACCGCTGGGGCAAGTACTTCATCAACTTCAGCCCGGCGATCAGCAACCGCGCCGCCAAGGCGATTCGCCACGAGATCCGACGCTGGAAGCTGCCATTGCGCAGTGACAAGGACCTTGTGGACCTGGCACGGATGTTCAACGCGGTCATCCAGGGCTGGATCAACTATTACGGCGCCTTCTACAAGTCGGCGCTTTATCCCACCCTGCAACATCTGGATCGCAAGCTGGCCCGCTGGGCCACACGCAAGTTCAAGCGGCTGCGCCGTCATCGGCGACGGGCCGAGCAGTGGTTGCGGCGCATTGCGCGTCGCCAGCCACGGCTCTTCGCCCATTGGCGCTTGATTCATCGGGCGGCTGGATAGGAGGAGCCGGATGAGCGGAGACGTTCACGTCCGGTTCTGTGAGCGCCTCGGGGGGCGGTTCCCCGGGGCGACTCGACTCATCATCACCGGTGCGTCCTCGACGCTACTGGCTGAGGAGGTCAAACCCCTGGTGCAGCAGTTCCTCAAGGAGCGAGGCTTGGCGTTGTCCGAGGCGAAGACCCACATCGTGCACATCGAAGCAGGGTTCGATTTCCTCGGCTTCAACCTGCGCAAGTATCACGGAAAACTGCTCATCAAGCCGGCAAAATCCAGTATCGCAGCGGTTAAGGAGAAGGCTCGGGGCATTCTCAAAACAGGTGCAAACCTGAGGCAAGACGTCCTGATCCGACGCCTCAATCCCGTCATTCGGGGCTGGGGCAACTATTACCGCCATGTCGTGAGCAAGGAGATTTTCGGCGACATTGACCATGCGATCTGGGGCATGACATGGAATTGGGCCAGACGACGCCATCCCCAGAAAGGCCGGAAGTGGGTCAAGGACCGCTACTATACCCACAGGGACGGCCGCGACTGGGTGTTCACGGATGGATCGGTCACGCTCTTTCGGATGGCGAGCCTTCCGATCCGTCGCCATGTGAAGATCCGCGGCGACGCCAACCCCTACGACCCGCAGCAGGCCGGCTACTTTGCCGAACGCCACGCGCGTCGCGGGAACCGGCCACTCGCCCGCAGCCCCGCATGGCTTGCTCCGTGACACGTCCTAGCCACACCCCCGCTGATCGCCGGGTGCTTCACGGCGCCTTTTCAAGGCTTGAGCCGTGTGCGGTGAAAGTCGCTCGCACGGTTCTTAGGGGGCGGGGTGGCCGTAAGGTCACCCTGCTACCCGACGGGTATGGGATGTCGGAGGAAGCGAAGGCCGGTCTGTAATCGACCGGATAGGGGTTCGAGCTTTGCCCTACCCCGAAAGGGGGCTGACTTCCGACGGGTCTTGGATCACGAGAAAGGTACGGAAAGGCTCAACCTGAGTGGTTTCTTAGACGATGTATACCACTGGTGTCATTGAAGGCCCTCAGGGCGCGACGGCACGTTGGTCCTCCATCGATTGGACCAAGGTACGCCGCCATGTCA
>NZ_JAAIJQ010000219.1 GCF_010820565.1 Thiorhodococcus minor
CTCAGACGCTTCCATGAGGCCACCCAGCGCAACGCCCCCGAGGTCGTCATCTGGGGCAGCGGCACCCCCAAGCGCGAATTCCTGCATGTGGATGACATGGCCGCCGCCTGTCTGCATGTGCTCAATTTGGATTTAGACACCTACCGCGCCAACACCCAACCCATGTGCTCCCACATCAACGTCGGCACCGGCGTGGATGTCACCATCCGCGCCCTGGCCGAGACCATCGCCGGGGTTACCGGCTACCAGGGCGCCTTGCGCTTTGATCCGAGCAAGCCCGATGGGCCGCCGCGCAAGTTGTTGGATGTGTCGCGCTTGTCCGCGCTGGGCTGGCGGGCCGGGATTAGGTTGGAGGATGGCTTGCGGGAGACTTATGCCTGGTTTTGCGCGCATCAGGACGCTGTTCGAGGCTGAATTTGGGCATGAACACAACACTCGCCTATGATCAAGACGATGACCTTTGGTTTGCCGACCAGGCGCGCTCACGATTGGCGGCAACCCAATGACCAAGCGCATTGACCAACAGACCGAGCTTGCCGTGGGCCGTTTCCGCGCTCTGATTTCCACTCGCTATGACTTTGTTGCCGATGACCTGGCCGTGGTCGAAACCTGTGACGACGGCGCCGATGCCTTCGCCGCCTATCGCCGCCGCCATCGTGCCGATCCCGAGCGTTAATGGCTCTTTGTCCACACTAGCCGCCCGCACTTGCGTGTCGAACAACGCCCTTGGTTAGGCATTCGCATGGAAACAGATGGTTCTCATTCGTCGTGACTCCTTGCTTTTTAATTTAGGGTCTGACCCCTTTAATTATACGCGACCCTATAGATCGCACTTGGTCTCATATTCGCTTTGCACATTCAGTCATCGCCAATCAGCCTATTTCATCTATCAGTCTAAACTACATAAAGTCCATGGCGTTTTCGCCAACAGTATCGACTCGAAGCGATTACAATCGCACAATCAATATCTATCAGCCAATTTTCAATGAAAACTTTTTCATATTTCATTATGACGATATAATCACTCGTCCACTAGAATTGATTGCTAAAGTTTTAAAAATATTGAATTTAGATACGGATTACCCCATGCGGATTCATTGGAAACAGGCATTGCAGCTCACCGCCAATTGCGCGTAGCATGCTCATCGAATAGGGGCTCTTTTCGCTGGTTAATCATGGATTTAGCACCTTTATGATTATACCGCGCATTGCGCCCCTATTCACGCATAACGTCTTGATATTGCAGCGCAATGAACGCTCGATCAGAATTCCATTTCAGCGTAATCAAGTATTCCATCAAATACTAATACGCGAAACCATCATTGATTGCTTATATTCTAATCTATATCACTGCCGCAGTAGCTAATTGGGAATTGGTCGCAACAAAAACGCGAAACTTCAGATCAAAAAGTGGATAAATCGTTGTGAGCGTCTTCTTAAATAATTTTCTTAGAACTTTTAGGAAAGCATCATGAAGGCAACCAAACTCGAAGCTCTGCGTCGTTACTACGGGAAAGAATCACGACCTGCTGCTGTCTTTGATGTCGGTGTCAACAGTCACTCAAGTTTCGCAGTTCTGAGAATGTCCGTCTCAGCAGTGACGTGGACTCGCGGGGTTTCGGTGGGGTTTGCGCCAAAACGGGCAAACCCCTCGAAAACTCTCCCTACCCAGGCGCAGCACCCCTCCAAAAGGGCAAAACTTCAGAACAGTCAAACAGCCGAGCTAATCGCTTTCTTTCCGACCGTCAAGCACTATTTGTTCGAGCCAGATGACACGCACTTTACCGCCATCAAAAAGAATTATCGCTCAATCAGTTATTCTTTGCACCCTGTGGCGCCTACCGACCACGCCAGTAGTGGCTTTCTCGTGAAAACGAGTCTACATCGCGATGGCGTCGCTACGCATTCATCAATTAAAAACGAGCCACAAGTTGTCGATGGTAAACGCGTTGTCAGTTGCACGGAATTCACATCCACTCGGTTTGACGTACTGGGCATTGCTGTTCCGAAAAATTCGCTTTTGAAAGTTGATACAGATGGCAGTGATCTCCAAGTTATTCGGCTCTCCCGTTTGCTCTGGGGTTGTGATATCTTTAAAATCAATGGCTTGCCTGCTGCTTTCCGCTAGAACCCTATT
>NZ_JAAIJQ010000021.1 GCF_010820565.1 Thiorhodococcus minor
CCATGCGAAAGTAGGTCACCGCCAGGGCCTTATCCCAAAACCCCCGCCACTCAGTGACGGGGGTTTTTTCTTGCGCGTGCGAGAAAATGCCGCCCCGGTCAACGCTCCAGGCGGACTAGATGCCACGCCGCTCTGGCCCCATTTGGGCGGGAATGGAAGGGTTCGGTGCGGCAACAATCCAATGGTTCAGGCAGAGCTTCGATGAGCCGACTGAGGCTCAGCGCCGTGGCTGGCCGCTGATCGCCTCGGGTGCCCATGTTCTGATTACGGCACCTACAGGCAGCGGCAAGACGCTTGCCGCCTTTCTTTCGGCGATCGATCGTCTGATGCGTCCCGCGTCCGGGGCGTGCGAGCCTAGAGAAGGCTCGCCTGCTGGTGTCAAGGTTCTCTATATCTCTCCTCTGAAGGCGCTAGTCTACGATATTGAGCGCAACCTACGCGCTCCGCTGGCAGGCATCGCTCGCTTTCATGAAGGGCTTGAGCAAGCTCCGTCGATGCCGCATGTCGGTGTCCGAACCGGAGACACCTCTTCGAAAGAGCGCTCTCGTCAGCTGAAAGACCCACCAGACATTCTGGTGACGACGCCGGAATCGCTCTATCTCCTGCTCGGCTCCCGCGCTGCGGAGAATCTCAAGACGGTGAGCACGGTCATCGTCGATGAGGTTCATGCGCTTGCCGCGACCAAGCGAGGCGTACATCTGGCCCTGTCTCTGGAGCGTCTGACCGCGCTTTGCGATCGGGAGCCACAGCGCATCGGTCTGTCGGCGACGATTCGGCCGCTCGATGAGGCGGCCCGCTTCCTCGCAGGCCGCCGTAAGGTCGAGATCCTCGACTGTAGTGCAGCGCCCAGCCTGGACCTCCAAATCAAGGTGCCGGTCGCAGACATGGAGCGCCCCCCTGCGCCTCGGGAGTCGGAGCCGTCTAGCGGATCGATACTTGGGGAGCTCTATCGCCGCCCGCTGGACCGCGTCTCCGAGGATCGTGGAATCTGGTCTGCGATCTACCCGTCACTCCTGAAAGAGATCCAAGAGCACCGCTCGACCATCGTCTTCGTCAACAGTCGCGGACTTTGCGAGCGGCTTTGCCACCGGCTGAACGAGATGGCTCAGGGAGACGGGGGCGGCGAAGAGATCGCATTGGCGCACCACGGCAGTGTGAGTCACGAGCAACGGGTCCAGATCGAAGATGGACTGAAGCGGGGGGCCATCAAGGCGATTGTCGCGACCAGCTCGTTGGAGATGGGCATCGACATGGGGGGCGTTGACCAGGTGCTACTGGTCGAGTCGCCGGGCTCCGTCGCGCGGGGGTTGCAGCGTGTTGGGCGTGCTGGCCATGGTGTCGGTGAGATCAGCAATGCCCGCATCTACCCCAAGTTTCGCGGTGACCTGCTCGAGTCTGCTGTCATTGCGGGGCGAATGCTGATTGGCGAGCTGGAGCCGACGCGGATGCCGCGCAACGTCCTCGACGTGCTGGCCCAGCAGGTGGCCGCCTACTGCTGCGGAGCGGATCGCTCCGTTGAGGAAGTCTACGCCCTGATCACCCGTGCGGGTCCCTATCTGGACCTCTCGCGCGCAGCCTTGGAGGCTGTCCTCGATATGCTGTCGGGGCGCTTTCCCTCCACTGACTTTGCGGATATCAAGCCGCTTCTGAGCTGGGACCGCGCCAAGGATGTCTTGAGTCCTCGCAAGGCCGCGGCGATGGCGGCGCGTTTGAATGGTGGCACTATCCCTGATCGCGGTAATTACGCCGTCTACGTCGGCGCTGACGGACCCAGGATCGGGGAGCTGGATGAGGAGATGGTCTTCGAGACCAAGGCGGGCGACTGCATCTTGCTCGGATCATCCACTTGGCGCGTCGAGGAGATCACGCGTGACCGTGTTTCGGTCTCGCCGGCACCAGGCGAGCCAGGTCGATTGCCATTTTGGCGGGGAGAAGGACCAGGTCGACCGCTCGAGCTGGGCCATGCCCTTGGTGCTTTCTGTCGCCGGCTGTCGCAGCTGCGTGGCACGAAGGCCCAAGATTGGATTATGGGGCAGGCGCCGCTCGACGATATGGCCGCCGGGAATCTCGCGGCCTATATCGCCGAGCAGCGTCAGGCGACCGGCGAAGTGCCGAGCGATCGTGTGATCGTCGTGGAGCGCTTCAGGGACGAGCTCGGTGATTGGCGTCTCTGCATCCTCACGCCATTCGGCTCCCGCATTCATGCCCCCTGGGCAATGGCCATTCAATGGGGGCTTGAGCGCCGCGAAGGCTTCGAGATCCAGGTGATGTACACGGACGATGGCATCGTTCTGCGGATCGCCGACGGGGACGCGCTGCCCGAGCTGTCCGACTTGCTGCCTCCGGTCGAGGAGCTCGAGGAGCGCGTGACACAACAGCTGGCAAACAGCGCCCTGTTCGCCTCTTTGTTCCGGGAGAATGCGGCGCGTGCCCTCTTGATGCCGCGACGCTCCGCCAAGGGGCGGCGGCCTCTGTGGGCGCAGCGGCTCAAGGCGCAGAGCTTGCTCGCCGCGGTCAAGCGATACCCGTCGTTCCCTATCGTGCTCGAGACCTATCGACAGGCGCTGAGCGACATCTTCGATCTCGCTGGTCTCGAGACCATCCTGCGCGCGCTCAGCTCAAGATCGATCCGCCTCCACGAGGTCGAGACGCGCAGCGCCTCGCCCTTCGCGCGGTCTTTGGTCTTTGCCTATGTCGCCGCCTACATCTATGAGCAGGACGCCCCCATCGCCGAGCGGCGCGCACAGGCGCTCGCCTTGGACCGGAGCCTATTGGCCGAGCTCTTGGGTCAAGCCGAGCTCAGGGACCTGATCGACTCCGAGGTGCTCGATCAGGTCGAGGACGAGCTTCAGCATCGCACGCCCGGTCGGAAGGCACGCGACGCAGACGAGCTGCAAGACCTCTTGCGTCGGCTGGGCGATCTGACGGTAGAGGAGAGCAAGCGTCGCTGTGACGACGACCCGGCGCCTTGGCTGGAGGTGCTGGAGGAGCAGCGCCGCGCGGTTTCCGTCAGGATGGCCGGCGAAGCACGCTGGATCGCGGCGGAAGACGCCGGTCTCTATCGCGACGCCCTTGGCTGTGTGCCGCCACCAGGGCTTCCGGACGCCTTCTTGGCCGGGGGCGGGGATTCCTTGGAGCGGCTTCTGCTGCGCTACGCGCGGACGCATGGCCCATTTTCGACCCTGGAGGCGGCTCGGCGCTTCGGGCTGAGGGCTGGGCAGGTCGAGCCTGTGCTCCGCCTGCTCGAGCTGCGAGGTGATGTTGTACAGGGCGAGATTCGCCCCTTTGGCAGTACGCCCGAATGGTGCGATCAGGAAATCATGCGCCAGATCCGGCGGCGGACGCTCGCGAAGGCGCGCGACGCTGTCGCTCCCGTCGACGGATCGGCGCTGGGGCGCTTCCTGCCGGCCTGGCAAGGCGTCGGGGAGGAGACGCAGGGTACGGCAGATGCGCTGCTGCGGGCGCTGCTCCCGCTCGAGGGGTTGACGCTGTCCTGGGGCTTGCTCAACCAGGCCATCCTGCCTGCGAGAGTCGCGAAGCTTAGGCCCGAAGCGCTCGATATGCTTGCCGCGACTGGGCGGATCGTCTGGGTCGGCTGTGCGGCGGCCGGACCCAAGGACGGACGCATCGCTATCTATCGCCGTGCGGCAATCCCGCAGCTCCTCGAGGCGCTAGCGCTGACTCAACAGCGTGACGCAATCGACCCTGACTCGGCTCAGGCTGTGATGCTGCGCTACCTCGAAGAGCGGGGTGCCTGCTTCTTGTCCGAGCTCATACAGGCATTGGAGAAGGCTGGTTTCGAGGGGCAGGATGTCGTCACATCGGCGCTTTGGGATCTGGTTTGGGCCGGGCTCATCACCAACGACACCTTTGCGCCCTTGCGCGCCCTCGGCGCCGGGCCGTCGAAACGCCAACGGGGCAGGTCGGCGATCTTGGCGGGTGGGCGTTGGTCCTTGGTTGCCGGTCTCTTGGCTCCCTGCTCGGATACCGAGCGCGCCCTCGCACGCGCACGGATGCTGCTCGAGCGTTACGGCGTGGTCAGCCGAGAAGCTGTGCAGGCTGAAGGATTGCCTGGCGGCTTCGGCCCTTTGTATCAGGTGCTCAAGCAAATGGAGGAGTCTGGTGCCGTGCGTCGCGGCTACTTCGTAGAGGGCTTGTCGGGGGCGCAGTTCGCGCTGGCAGCCGCTGTCGAGCGGCTGCGGGCGGCCAGGGAGGATGAGCGTCCTCTCGACGGCTACGGGCAGGATGCGGTGTCCATTCTCGCGGCTGCGGATCCGGCGAGCCCCTTTGGCACCCTGCTGCCCTGGCCGGAGACTGCTGCCGGCCAGATCCCGAAGCGCAGCGTCGGGGCCTATGTCGTCCTTGTGGCGGGGAGACCGCTGCTCTACATCGCATCTGGTGGAAGGCAGGTGATGACCTTCGCCTACCTCGACGACGACCAAGGCGCCGACTTGCGGCTTGCGATCGTCAGCCTGAATCGGCTTTTCGCTCTTGGCCGCAAGCCCTTGCGGATCCGGTCGATCGATGGGGTTTCGGTGATCGAGTCGCCGTTGAGAGCATCCTTTCTGTCCGCGGGCTTCGAGGCGGACTACGACCTGCTCACGCGGAGCAGAAATCTTCCCTAGTGACGAGTCCGAGGCGCGCGCCTGTGGGCCTCTGATCGCCTGGGCCGCTCGATGGCAGACGGTATCCTTGTCGCGCCGAGGCTGGGCCGGCGATCGTACGCGCCTGTCGTTTTGGACTAGACCCTGGTGTATCGCGCGGTTGTCGTCCGTCTCATCGCCGCATCTCGCCCATTGCACAATTTCACTTTGCTTGAAAAATGTCCTAGATTCCCAGTGGAGCTTCGTTGCCACCGCTGTTCGTCGTGGGCCTTTTGTTCGCTTTTTGAACGTTTTTACTGCCTGCAACCTGGACAGTGCGTTAGCGGTACTCCTTAGGCCGCAAAGGTCGGCGTTTGTGATGTCGTGTTTTTAAAAAATTGATAATAAAGGGAATTTTTATTGTATAAGCCTTGGCTATCGCTCTCATCGGAACATACGATCTAGGTATCCGCTGAAAGAGCATTGTGCAAACCTGGTTTCTCGCCTAGAGTCGGATGAAACTTGAGACGAGAGATTCGCTCCAATACCTCGTTGAAAGTGCTGGTAAATAACACACTGCAGTGCTAGGATTTTTATCCGAACTTAACGCTCAGGTATTCACGACTATGGCCAAAGACTTCACCATGCCGACAGGCACGATCGAGGCTTACATCAGCAGCGCCTATCAGATCCCAGTGCTGACCCCTGAGGAAGAGAAGTCGCTTGCAGTCCAGCTGCGAGACCATGGCGACCAGGAGGCTGCGCGACGGCTGGTTACTTCGCATCTCAGGTTCGTCATTCGGATCGCGCGCGGCTACCTTGGCTACGGTCTTCCGCTGCCCGATCTCATTCAAGAAGGAACCGTGGGCCTGATGAAGGCGGTGCGTCGTTTCGAGCCCGATATGGGGGTGCGGCTCGTCTCCTTCGCAGTCCATTGGATCCGCGCCGAGATTCACGAGTACATCCTGCGGAATTGGCGGATCGTCAAGGTCGCAACGACGAAGGCCCAGCGTAAGCTGTTCTTCAACCTGCGCAGCTCGAAGAAGCGGCTGGGGTGGTTCACCAAGCAAGAAGTCGAAGATGTTGCGGCTGACCTCGGGGTCAAGCCAGAGACCGTGCTCCAGATGGAGTCGCGCTTAGCGAATCAAGACCTGTCCTTCGACGGCCTGGAAGACGACGATGACGACGCGCCGAGCGCGCCGTCGACCTACTTGCCGGATATCAGCATGGAGCCGGCGCGCCTGCTCGAGAGGGAGGATACGGATCGCGACCAAAAGCAGCGTCTCTATGCCGCCCTGCAAGGCCTGGATGATCGCAGCAAGACGATCCTTTACGAGCGTTGGCTGCGCGAGAAGAAACAGACGCTGCACGAGCTGGCCGAGCAGTTCGGTGTATCGGCGGAGCGCATTCGGCAGATCGAAAAGAACGCGATGAAGAAGGTTCGACTGCAGCTAGAAGTCTGATGTCGCCGCTGCTCCTTCGATTGCACAATCTCGATGAACCTACAGACCCGCGCTCAGCGGGTCTTTTTTTTGCTCGAGTGCTCAAGGGGCGTGCGGTCGGTAGGGCGTCCAGACCCCTGGATGGAGCCCCTGCAGCCACTTGTTCGGCGGAAGGCCTGCCGAGGTCCATTGAGGTGCCTAATCTTCCGCGGTCAGGGTGGGGGGTTGTGGGGCGGCGAGAGGGTGTCACGCCTTGGGTCTAAAGCCTCAAGATACACAGAGTCCGATCTGTATTTATGAATCAGCAGGTTACGCTTCCTTCCGGATCTACCGAGATTCACCGGGTTTCACGGTTGCGGTAGCACCGGGATTCAGGCTCGTCTGGGGGCGGGAGGCGTGCAGGCATGGCCGAGCGACTGGGTTTCACGAAGAAGGCCCTTGGGGATCTGCCAAAGCCGGAGGCGGGAAAGCGCGCCTACTTCCACGACACCAAGGTGAATGGGCTCCTGATCGCCGTCACTAGCGCGGAGTGAAGAGCTTCCAGGCGTACCGTAAGGTTGGCGGGAAGCCAGTGCGCGTCACGCTTGGACGGTTCCCCGACATGGCGATCGAGCAGGCTCGCAGGAATGCGCAGGCGGCGCCCTCCAAGCTGGCCGATGGGATCAATCCGAACCTCGAGAAGAAGGCCGCCAGGGCGCGTGGTTTGACGCTTGGTGAAGTGTTCGCGGATTATCTCAAGGATCGGAAGACGCTTAAGCTGCGCACCATCGCCGACTATCGCCAGCTCATGGACAAGGCGTTCCAGGATTGGCAGCGCAAGCCGGTCGCCGACATCACCCGCGACATGGTTGCCAACCGGCACTGCCAGCTTGGAAAGCACTCGGAGGCCCGCGCCAACCTCGCCATGCGCTTTCTGCGCGCCCTGCTCAACTTCGCCGCGGGCGAGTACGAGGACGAGCAGGGGGCACCCCTGTTCCCCGGTAACCCGGTGACGCGGATCTCGCACAAGCGGGCTTGGTACGCGGTCGAGCGGCGCCGGACCTTCATCAAGGAGCACCAGTTCCGACCCTGGAGTGAAGCCGTCATGGGTCTGACGAGCGAGCACCCGGGCTAGCAGGCCGAGACCGCCCGCGACTACCTGTTGCTGTTCACCGGACTGCGCCGAGGGGGCGCACGTATGGAGTTGGCGCACGTCGACCTGTACGGCCGGACCCTGACCGTCCCGGACACCAAGAACCACGCCCCTCATACCTTGCCCCTGTCCGACTTTCTGCATGACCTGCTGTCGCGGCGGCGGGAAGCCCATGCGGAGCTCATCCGCGACTGGGGCGAGCAGATCGTGCTCGCCGCGCGGTTGGTCTTCCCGAGCCAGACCAGCAAGACCGGATACTTGAGCACGGTTCACAAGCAGATGCAGAAGGTTGCAGCCTGCTCAGGCGTCGCCTTCACGCTCCACGACCTGCCCCGGACCTTCGTCGCCACGGCCGAGCGGCTGGACATCTCCGCCTACGCCATCAAGCGCCTGGTCAATCACCGGATGCGCAACGACGTGACGGCTGGCTACATCGGGTATGACGTGGAGCGACTGCGCTAGCCGATGCAGGCGGTGACCGACTTCTATCTCAGCGCCATGGGCTTGAAGCCGAGCGCGGCCCTGGTGCCCTTGCCTCTGCCATCCAAGAGCCAGGCTGGCGCCTGACACCGGGCCGCAGCGGCCAGGAGCCGGTGCGGGTCGATACTACGTCTTTGGCGTATCATTGGCCGTATGGTCTTCATCGAAACCTCCCTCTTCAGTCGCCTGGTTGCGCGGTATCTCACAGACGACCAGTACGCCGCCCTGCAAGCCGCCTTGATGCTTCATCCGGATGCTGGCGACCTGGTGCCAGGTAGCGGAGGCGTCCGCAAGCTGCGCTGGTCGGGCTCCGGCCGCGGCAAGCGGGGAGGGCTGAGGATCATCTACTACTGGCGCAATAGGTCCGGTCAAGTCTGGCTGCTGACCCTCTACGCCAAGAACGACCAATCGAACATTCCGCCCCACGTGCTACGGGCGATCGCGGAGGAAATCAGTGATGAATGATGAGCGTGACATCGGGCGCGAGATCCTCGCCGGGATCCGCGAGATCAAGGCGCACCAGCGCGGTGAGGTCGAGCTGCGCACCCATGAGGTGTCAGAGCCCGACGCCCGTGCGATCCGCGAGCGGATGGGGCTCACGCAAGACGCCTTCGCCGCCCTGCTGGGAGTGAGTCGCCGAACCCTGGAAGGTTGGGAGCAAGGCCGGCGTCAGCCCCGCGGCCCTGCCCTGGCGCTGCTGAGGGTCGCATCGCGCCACCCGGAGGCCCTGCGCCCCTGAGCCGGCTACGCCAAGCCTAGAGGTCCCGTATGGAAGTCCTGATACCGTTTCGTAGCGATGACGGGCATCCTACTCATCTGACTTGAGTTTCGCAGTTGAGCGGTTGACGCGATGCCACGTTGTGCCCCGATCCCGATTTCCCTGGCCGACTGGATACCACCATCTCGAGCACTGGCGACTTGCTCGGCGGCCTGTTCGACAACTTCACCCAGGCCGATAGCTTGCGCGATAAGTTCGCGATCGAGGACCAGATCGACCTTGAAAACAAGCGGCGCCAGGAATCGCTCGACCTGCAGAAGAAGCTCGCCGAGGCCGAGATCGAGCGCGTGCAGGCACAGGCGGAGGCGTTGCAGCGCGGTGACGCATTGATTTAGATCGACGGCGCCGGCCTCGAGCCAGAGCTTGAGGTCTTCATGTGGAAGATCCTCCAGACGATCCGAGTCAGAGCCAACGCCGAGTTCTCGGGTTTCCTCCTCGGAATGGGCGTGACGTCATGAGCGACACCGTCAAATGCATCTGGTGCGGCATCAGGCCATGCGTCGTTGAGAGGGCGTGCCAGAGCTGCCTTGATGTCTTCGTCCGGGTTGAGCGAGTGCTCGGCCACACGAAGGCCCAGCGCGCAGCGAAGGGCGACTTGGCGATCGCGGTGATCAGGAATCCAGGTGGCGCCGAAGAAAAGGCGCTCGAGGTCATGGAGGAGTACGCGGAGGCCTGTGCAACCGATCCGGCCAAAGCGACGATGATCGACGCGAAATGAATGCCTTCAGGAGGCGCCAGGGGCAAGAGGTCCCGGGGCTGCAGTGAGGTGGCCTTGGGCTGGCGTGGCTTGATGCGCTGTCGCCTGGCTCAGATTGGAGTGGAGCCAGGCCGCCGCATCACCGCTCAGCCTGCAACGGTGCGCGGGATCAGGCGGGATTAGGTGGGATATTTCGAGCCTGAGGTAGCACCCAGGTAGCACCAAGAAAAAAGGCCTATCGCAGATGCAGCGATAAGCCTTTGTTTTTATTTGGTGCCCAGGGGCGGAATCGAACCACCGACACGCGGATTTTCAGTCCGCTGCTCTACCAACTGAGCTACCTGGGCAATGCTCGACTTGATTCGGATCCGATCAAGTTGAGCTGCGTATTAAAGCGACCTTGAGCCTGCCCGTCAAGGAGTTTTCTTCGCTATCTGGTGTCGAAGTCGTGCACTTTGGTCTACTCCTTTGGGGGTACATAGCCGGTGGGCCTCTCGACCCCGTCGCCGAAAAAGAACTGCTCCATCTGACCCTCCAGGAACTTGCGGGCCTTCGGGTCCATGGGGCTCAAGCGATTCTCGTTGATGAGCATCGTCTGGTGGCGGAGCCACTCTTGCCAGGCTTGGCGGGACACTTGCTCGAAAATGCGTTTTCCTAGATCGCCGGGGTAGGGCGGGCGATCAAGTCCTTCGGCTTCCTGTCCGAGCTTGATGCACTGGACCATTCTGGACATGAGATTCTCCAAGCTAGGCTGATTTGTTCAGGATTTCCAAGAGTATCCGACTGACCGGAGCCGGAAGGCCGAGCTGCTGCGCATTGGCGATGGGCTCCCAGCGCAGATCCGATCGCTCGCCGATCGCGTTTGGCGTCGTCTCGACCCGGAGCGCGGCAACCTGGATGATGAGTCGGTAATGGCTGAATGTGTGACGCCGCTGGGGCAGCATTTCAACCTGGCTCGGCTTGGCGCCGAAGTGCGTCAGACACCATTGCTCCGGTGTCGTTTCGGCGGCGACCTCGGGCAGGCTCCAGAGTCCACCCCAGATGCCTGTCGGAGGCCGCTGCTCCATGAGGATCTCGCCGTCCGCGTTTCTAACCGCGAGCATCAATGTCGCGCGCGTGGGTAGGGCCTTGGGTGGCTTCGGGGCTGGCAGCTCGGATTGCCGGCCTTGTGCGCGGGCGAGACAGCTCTTGCCGACGGGGCAGTCTTGGCACGCTGGACGGTGTCGCGTGCAAATGGTCGCGCCCAGATCCATCATGCCCTGGTTGTAGTCCCCGACGCGCTCGGCCGGTGTGCAGCCCTCCGCAAGCCCCCACAGCCTAGCCAAGACATCGCTCTTGCCGGGCCATCCCTCGATGCCGAAGTGGCGTGTCAGCACACGCTTCACATTGCCGTCCAGGATCGGGTGGCGCTGGCCGCAGGCGAGAGAAAGAATCGCGCCCGCCGTGGAGCGGCCGATTCCCGGTAGGGCTTGAACGGCTGCGAGATCGGTCGGAAAGCATCCGCCATGCTGATCGCGGATCTCGCGGGCGGCGCGGTGAAGGTTGCGTGCGCGGGCGTAGTAGCCAAGCCCTGACCAATGGGCCAGCACCCCTTCCAAGTCGGCCTCGGCGAGTTCGATCAGGCCCGGGAAGCGGGCCATGAAGCGCTCGAAGTAGGGAATGACGACGGCGACCTGAGTCTGCTGCAGCATGATCTCGGAGACCCAGACGCGGTAAGGCGTGCGGTCTCGCTGCCACGGCAGATCGGTCCGGCCATGGCGGTCGCGCCAGTGCAGGAGGCGCTGTGCAAAGTCTCCTGGGGGGGTCATGCTGGCGCGGGTCGCTCTTGGCCGCAGCGCCAGCAGAGATCGAAGCCCTCGCTGACGGTTTCGCCGCAGCTCTCGCAGGTCCAGGAGCCCAGCTCGCCGCGATGCTCGGATCCGCGAAGGAAGCGGGCGACCAGCTCTCGCGCCCGGTCGAGATCGCCGTCGTAGATGACCCAGAGTGTGGGGTAGATATCCGCCGGCAGCTCGCCGATGGCACCTGAGAGGTAGTCCCCGAGGATGGTAGTCTCGATCAGGTGGCGATCCAGGAAGTCGTGCAGGATCTGCGCTTCGATCCGGTCTCGGGCTTGGTAGAGCTGCTGCATGTGAGGGAGCTTGGAGCGGGTGATGGGAATCGAACCCACGTCATCAGCTTGGGAAGCTGAGGTTCTACCATTGAACTACACCCGCACTAGGCGGCTAAGTGTAAGCAGAGCGATACTGGATGGCAAGCATCATCCCTCAAAGGCGTACATGGCCTCGATGTGCTCCTGGTAACGCTCTACGACCTTGTTTCGCTTCACCTTCAATGTCGGTGTCAGTAGTCCGTTCTCGATCGACCAGGGCTCGAGCGTCAGGGTGACGCGCCGAACCTTGGCGTAGCCAGGGAAATCTTTGAGCGCGAGTCGAATGCGCTTGACGATGTCCTTGTGCAGCTGAGCGTCTTCCAGGCTCTCCGGGCGGTCCGGGTCCAGGCCATACTCTCTGGCCAGTCCACTCCAAAGATCGGCGTTGAGCACCAGCAAGGCGGAGAGGTGCGACTGTCCTTCGCCGAGCACGACGACTTGCTCGAAGAGCGGGTCCATGGCGATCGCCGTCTCCAGGTCCCCAGGCGGTACCTTTTCTCCGTTGGAAAGCGCCAGAATGTCCTTGATGCGGCCGGTGATGTAGATGTGGCCGTTCTCGATGTGCGCTTGATCCCCGGTGTGCAGCCAGCCGTCATGGCTCAGGACCTTGGTCGTCGCGGCGTGATTGTTCCAGTAGCCTTGCATGACGTTGTCCCCTTTCACCAGGAGCTCGTCATCCGCCCCGATGCGTGTCTGGATGCCCCGGATGGGGACGCCGACACTCTCTGGGATGTTGTCTTCCAGCGGGTTGAAGCTCACTACGGGGCTGGTTTCCGTGAGCCCATAGCCTTGGATGAGCGGCAGCCCGAGACCGATGAAGGTGTGGGCAACGCCCGTCGGGAGCGATGCCCCGCCGCTGACGGCTGCCCTGAGGCGGCCGCCGAGCTTGTCGATCACGGGCTGGCCGACCTTGCGTTTGAGGATCGGCCAAAGCAGCAGCAGCGGATGCCAGCCGCCACGTCCTTGCGCGTGCAGGAAGGCGCGCCAGCCTGATGCGACCGCCAAGCGGAACAGCCAGCGCACCGGTGTGGGGCCAGTTTCGAGCTGGTCGGCGATCTTCTGGTAGACGCGCTCGAAGACACGAGGCACCGCAATCATGACAGTCGGCCGGATGCTCTGCATGTCTTCCGCCAATTGCCCGATGGAGCGCGCATAGGCGACAGTGGAGCCGGCCATGAGCGGCAAGTAATAGCCGCCCGTCCGCTCCAGCATGTGAGAGAGCGGCAGAAAGGAGAGGAAGAGGTCTTCGCCGTAGACGTTGATCAGGGTCAGGACGGAGTGGGCGTTGGTCAGGATGTTGCGGTGACTCAGCATCACGCCCTTGGGGCGACCTGTGGTGCCGGAGGTGTAGACGATGGTCGCCAGCGAGCGGGGGTCGTCGTTGCGCTGGGTCAGGGGCGGTGCCGTCTCGGGGAGCCAGTCCTCGGCCACCACCACCCTGGGGTCCGACTCCGCCAGGGCGCGGGCGGCCGGGCTGGCTTCCAGGATGACGACGCGCAGTGGCCAGGGGGCATCTCCAACGGCTTCGGCAAGACGCCGCCAGCGCCCGGCATCCTGAACCAAGAGCACCTTTACCGCCGCGTCCTGCAGGATATAGGCGGCGTTCTCCGCGCGGTCGTCCGTGTAGAGGGGAACGGTCACGAGACCCAGCGCATAGGCGGCTTGGTCGAACATCACCCACTCCGGGCAGTTGCGCAGCAGCATGGCGACGCGATCACCGGCATCGAGCGGCTCACCTGCCAGTGCGTGATTCCAGCGCGCCACCCATTGACCCATTTCCCGCCAAGTGAGCTGTTGCCAGCCAGTGCCTTTCTGGAAATACCGATAGGCGACCCGGTCGGGTGATCGCGAGACGCGTTGAACGAACAGACCGTCTAGGGTCTTGGCGCGGTCTACCGCGATCAAATCCTCGGACCATTGGCTCACTAGAGTCGTCCTCACGCTGTCGTTTGTCACCTTCGGGGCGCCGGTGCCTCCCCTGTGATTCCCGCCGGGCAGTGGCTCGGTCGCATTCATCGCCGTCTCCGGGAGGGATGCAAACGGTATAAAGGGAGTCATCTTTTTGCAATCCTGTCGGCGCCCTTCGTTGTTTGGCTATATTGATAATTTCACTTGCATTTTCGCCTGTGAATAGAATATTAGTAAAAGCTAATATTTAAGGACCGAGGAAGCCATGGTGAATTTCAAGATGATTGCAGCCGCACCTTTGCTGCTGCTTCTCGCGGCTCAGGCCCTAGCTGCGAGCACACTGGAAACGGCGCGCGTCCAGTCTCAGCCTCTGCCGCGTGAATACAAGCTGGACGGCGTGATCGAGGCAGTGAACCGGACGACCGTCTCTGCACAGACGCAAGGCCAGGTCGAGGCCCTCTTCTACGACGTCGACGACGTCGTCGAGAAAGGAGCGGTGCTCGCGCGTCTCAAGGATACCGAGCACCGTGCCCGCGTCGGCCAGGCCGCGGCCGATCTGAAGTCCGCGGCGGCACGGCTGCAGCAGGCCAAGGACGAATACGAGCGGGTCGCCGGCCTCTATCGCAAGCGGAACGTCTCCGAGTCCGCGATGGACAAGGCAGAGGCCGATCTGGCGAGCGCTCAGGCAGACCTGGATGCCGCAACGGCTCGCTTGGAGCAGGCGCAGGAGCAGCTCGCCTACACCAAGATTCGCGCGCCCTATTCCGGGATCGTGACCCATCGTCATGTCGAGCTCGGCGAGATCGCGAGCCCCGGCTCCCCAGTGATGAGCGGCATCTCGCTCGACGAGCTGCGCGTCATCGTCGACGTCCCGCAGAGCGTCATCCCTTCCGTGCGCACGCCGGAAGATTCGGATGCGCGCGTGCGCGTCTATCTGCCGGACGGGGAGGTCGTCGAGAGCGGGAAGATCACCGTGTTTCCCTTTGCCGATCTTGGCTCCAATACCTTCAAGGTGCGTATCGACCTTCCGCCGACCAACGGCGATCAGCGTCAGGCTCTCTTTCCCGGGATGCTGGTCAAGACGGGCTTCGTGATCGGCGAGAAGTCCGCCCTGACGGTCCCGCGCGAGGCCGTGGTGCATCGCTCCGAGGTGACGGGGGTCTATGTCGTCGGTCCCGACGGCCGCATTGCGTTCCGGCTGGTTCGCCTCGGCAAGCTGCTGCCGGATGCCTACGTCGTCCTCGCCGGGCTGAGTGCGGGCGAGCAGATCGCGCTCGACCCCATCGCCGCGGGCGTCGCGCTCAAGTCGCAGCTCGAGGAGCTGCGTCAGGACAGGGCGGAGCAGACGCATGGCTGAGCGATTGGGCATTTCAGGCCGGATCGCTCAGCGGTTCCAGGCCACTGAGATCACGCCGCTGCTCGCCCTCGTCGGGCTGCTGGCGGGCCTCTTCGCCGTCATGGTGACGCCACGCGAGGAAGAGCCCCAGATCGACGTGACCTTTGCCGATGTCTTCATCCCCTATCCGGGGGCCTCGGCCACCGAGATCGAGCACCTGGTGGCGGGACCGGCCGAGCAGGTGCTCTCGGAGATCAAGGGCATCAAGCACGTCTACTCCGTCTCGCGCCCTGGCATGGCCGTGGTGACGGTCCAATACAAGGTCGGCGAGGACAACACCGACGCCGTCGTTCGCCTCTTCAGCAAGGTGCAGTCGAATCAGGACTGGCTGCCGCCGAATCTCGGCGTGGGCACGCCCATCGTCAAGCCCAAGGGTATCGATGACGTCCCCATTCTCACGGCGACGCTGTGGTCGAGAGATCCCGCGCTCGGAGCCTATGGACTGGGGAAGGTGGCGCACGCCATCGAGCAGGAGCTCAAGCGGGTGCCAGGTACGCGGGACGTCTACACGGTCGGCGTGCCGGATCAGGTTGTGCGCGTGCTCCTGAAGCCCGAGACGCTCGCCGGCTACAACATCGACCTGTCGAATCTCCGCAACGCCCTGCAGGCGGCGAACCTCTCGCGCGACAATCTGCCCGTGACGGCCGACAACGCGGAGATCCTGGTGCAGGCCGGCACCTTCCTCGCCTCCCCCGAGGAGATCGGGGATCTGGTCGTCGGGCTGCATGGCGGCCGGCCGGTCTACCTGCGCGACGTCGCCACCATCGAGCGCGGCCCTCAGCAGCCGGAGACCTATGTGCGCATGGGGGCCGGCGCAGGCGCCGAGCAGGTGGGTGTCGACCTGATCGGCACGACCCCGGCGGTGACCATCGCGGTCGCCAAGCAGGCGGGCGTCAACGCGGTCGAGGTCGCCCAGGATGTCATCGATCGTTTCGATCAGCTCCAGGGCATCTTCATTCCGGAGAACGTCGAGGTCACGGTGACGCGCAACTATGGCGCGACGGCGGACGCCAAGGCCAAGAAGCTGATCAGCAAGCTCGCCTTCGCGACCGCCTCCGTGGTGCTGCTGGTGCTCTTTGCGATCGGCTGGCGCGAGGCCGTGATCGTGGGCGCGGCGGTCATCGTGACCCTGGCCCTGACGCTCTTCGCCTCCTGGGCCTATGGCTTCACACTCAATCGGGTGTCGCTGTTCGCGCTGATATTCTCCATCGGTATCCTGGTGGACGACGCCATCGTGGTCGTCGAGAACATCCACAGGCACATGGCGATGTCACGCGCCAAGGCGGGCCAGAGCCGCGCCGCTTGGCTGCTCGAGCTGATGCCGCGTGCCGTGGACGAGGTTGGCGGACCGACCATCCTCGCGACCTTCACCGTCATCGCGGCCCTGCTGCCGATGGCCTTCGTGAGCGGTCTCATGGGGCCTTACATGAGCCCCATCCCCATCAATGCCTCCATGGGGATGCTGATCTCGCTCATGGTGGCCTTCGTCTTCACACCCTGGATGACGCGCTTCATGCTGGGGGGCGCCAATGCGGCGGGTCATGGTGGGCATGAGCATGCGGACGAGGGGCAGGGGCCTGCGCCCAAGGCCGGTCCGCTCGACGCCCTCTTTCGCCGGCTCATCGGGCCTTTCCTGGCCGGACGCAAGGGCATCCTGAATCGCTGGCTTTTGCTCGCTAGCGTCTTGTTGCTGATCGGCGGCTCCGTCTTCCTGGCGGTCAACCGCACCGTGGTGCTCAAGATGCTGCCGTTCGACAACAAGAGCGAATTCCAGGTCGTCCTGGACATGCCGGAAGGGGCCAGTTTGGAGCAGACGGCGCGCGTCCTCGCCGAGATGGGCGACTACCTCGCGACTGTGCCCGAGGTTACGGATTTTCAGTCCTACGCCGGTGTCGCGGCGCCAATCAATTTCAACGGCCTGGTACGTCAATACTACCTGCGCGAGGGTGCCCACCTCGGCGATCTCCAAGTGAATCTGGTCGACAAGCATCATCGCGACAAGAAGAGCCATCGCATCGCCCTCGACCTGCGCGGGCCCTTGCAGGAGATCGCGCGCGCCCATGACGGCAATGCCAAGATCGTCGAGATCCCGCCCGGTCCGCCGGTGCTGTCGCCCTTGGTGGCCGAGGTCTACGGGCTGGATTACGCCGGGCAGATCCGCATCGCCAAGGCGGTCCGGGAGGTGCTCGAGGGCACGCCGGACATCGTCGACGTCGACGATTCGGTGGAGCACCCGGCCAAGAAGCTGACCCTGTTGGTGGATCGTGCTAAGGCGGCACGTCTGGGTGTGCAGCAGTCGAGTATCGCGACCGCCCTAGCTACTGTGCTGGACGGCGAGGACGTGAGCTTCCTGCACGGCGCCAATGTGAAGTACGCCGTGCCGATCCGGGTCGAGTACAGCGAGGCGGACAAGGCCGACCTTGAGCAGGTGCTCGCGCTGCGGGTGCGATCGGCCTCCGGCGATCTGGTGCCCATCTCGGAAATCGTGCAGGTGGTCGACGGGAGCCGTGAGCACAGCATCTACCACAAAGATTTGCTGCCGGTCGTCTACGTGACTGGGGACATGGCGGGCGACCTGGACAGTCCACTCTACGGCCTCTTCGAGATCGCCGGGACGCTGAGCGACGAAAAGGGATTGGAGCAATGGTATCGGCAGGCGCCGACCAACCCCTACGAGTACAGCCTCAAGTGGGACGGCGAGTGGCAGGTGACCTATGACACCTTCCGTGACATGGGTATCGCCTATGGGGTCGGGCTCGTCCTGATCTACCTGCTGGTGGTCGCACAGTTTCGCAGCTATTTGGTGCCGCTGGTCATCATGGCGCCGATCCCGCTGACGCTCATCGGCATCCTGCCCGGGCACGCCATCCTCGGCGCCCAGTTCACCGCGACCTCGATGATCGGCATGATTGCCCTGGCAGGCATCATCGTCCGCAACTCCATCCTGCTCGTGGACTTCATCAATCAGCAGGTGCGCGAGGGCGCCGAATTCGCGGAGGCCGTCATCCGTTCCGCTATCGTGCGCGCCAAGCCCATTGCCTTGACCGCTGTCGCGGCCATGGCCGGTGCCGTGTTCATCCTCGACGACCCTATATTCTCGGGTCTCGCGGTCTCCCTCCTCTTCGGCCTCTTCGTGTCGACCGTGCTGACACTGGTCGTGATCCCCGTGGTCTACTATGGTGTGATGCGCAAGCGGGTGGAGTGGATTCGGAGCGCAACGGGCTGATGGGCATGGTCGGTCGAGCGGCGCGCGCGGGAGGCGCAATGGACTAGCGGCTCTGCTCGACCGGGTCTCCATGGATGATCGCCAGGACATGGAAGTCCTCTCCCTGGCGCTCGTAGATGAGGTGAAAGGCGCCGGCCGGCTGGGCGAAGATCCGAGTGCCGTCCAGCTCGAGCAGCAGCCTGGCCGTGCTCGGCGTTTGGAGCAGGGCCTCGCCGCTTTCCAGCATGCGCTCGACCAGTGCGCACGCGTGAATGTTGGAATCGCGGGCGATCCAGGCGGCGATCGCCTCGATGTCGTCCAGTGCGGTGCGCGACCAGATCAGCTCTCCAGCCATCGATCCAGCCGCTGCTTGGCTTCGGTATTGAGATAGGCGCGTCCGCGGGCGGTGTCCTCGCGTCCTTTTCGCGTCTTCGAGATCAGATAGATCCGATGCTGAATCTCTTCCAGTGTCGCGTCGTCAGGGAGCTGACGGAGCACTTCCATGACCGCCTGCTTGGCATTCTGCATGAGATTGGAGCCCAGTCGATTGGCCGTGTCGAGAACACTATGCCGGCGGCTGTGCCAGATCAAGCTGGCCTCAACCGCCTGTCACCGGCGGGAAGAAGGCGACCTCGTCGCCATCGCTGAGCGGGGTATCCAGGCGGGCTATCGATTGGTTGACGGCCGCCATCACGGTTGCGGTCTCGTCCAAGGTCGTGGACCAGAGGTCCCCTCTGCACCTCAGCTCTGCGAGCAGGTCTCCGACCGTCTGCATGCCGACTGGGAGGATGAAATCCTCGGCGTCGGTGCCGAGTGCCTCGCGAAGCCTGGCGAAGTAGAGGATTCGGATCATGGTGCCTTCTTGGGTTAGTGGAACAGTTCTGCGAAGGGGATGAAATCGATCGGGTCGCCGCGCGCGATGACCTCGCCGGGATGGAGCTGGGCGAAGCCGTCGGCCCAAGCCACGGATGAGAGCGCGGCGGAGGAGCGGCTCGGGTAGACCGCGACGGCGAGCGTGCCGGCGTCGCCGGGCTCGAGCCGCGCGCGATGAAATTCCATGCGCTTGTCCGGGCGCGGCCAGTCGAAGCCGGCGGGCAGGCGCAGGCTGTGCGGCTCCCGGTCCTGCTCGATGCCTTGCATGCGCCTCACCAAGGGGCGGGCGAAGAGGCAGAGGGTGACGAAGAGAGACACGGGATTGCCCGGACTGCCGAAGAAGGGGGTGCCCTCCACCCAGCCGAAGGCGACGGGCTTGCCTGGTCGAATCGCGACCTGACAGAGATCCAGTGTCCCCAATCGCTCGACCGCCGGCTTGATGTGGTCTTCCTCGCCGACGGAGACCCCGCCGCTCGCGATGATGAGGTCAGCCTGCGCCGCGCCGCGACTCAATGCTTCGACCGTGGCCTCCAGGCTGTCCTCGACGATGCCCAGGTCGATCACTTCGCAGCCCCAGCCCCGGAGCAGGCCCATTAGGCTGAAGCGGTTGGAGTTGTAGATCTGGCCGTCCGCGAGCGGCTGGCCTGGCATCACCAGCTCGTCGCCGCTGGAGAAGATGGCGACCTTCAGGCGTTGGTAGACCCTCAGCGCGTCGACACCGACGGACGCGGCCAGCCCGAGGTGCTGAGGCCTGAGCTTGACGCCCGAGGCGATGACCGTGGCACCGGTCTGGATGTCCTCGCCAGCGCGTCGGATGTTTGCGCCAGGCTTGCAGTCCAAGGGAATGGCAACCTCGCCCGCGCTGGGCTCGCAAATCTCTTGAATGACGACGGTATCGGCGCCTTGCGGAACAGGCGCGCCGGTGAAGATACGCGCGGCGGTTTTCGGCTCGAGTGGTTGGCCCGTCGAGCCGGCCGGGATACGCTGGGCAACCCTTAGTCTCCCCTTGCAGGCAGCCAGATCCGCGTGCCGGACGGCATAACCGTCCATGGCGCTGTTGTCCCAGCCGGGCACCTGGATGCGGCTGGTGACGGGCTCCGCCAGCACGCGCCCCAGGGCCTGCTCGGTCGCCACCTGCTGCGTGTCCCTGAGCGGCTCGACACGCGACCTGAGAAAGGCGATGGCCTCGTCCTTCGAGAAGGATTTGCGATGCTGTGGCGGTGGGGCGCAGTCGTGGGCGTCTTTCATGCGGTCTGGTCTCAGCGCTCGAGCAGGCGCGGGATGAGCTGGGCGAAATTACAGGGTCGGGTGCGACTGTCGAGCTGTGGCAGCAGGATCCGCTCCCAAGCGGTTCGGCACGCGCCGGTCGAGCCGGGCAGGCAGAAGATGAAGGTCCCGTTGGCTAGGCCGGCGAAGGCGCGGGATTGCAGGGTCGAGGCGCCGATCTCATCGAAGGAGACCTGACGAAACAGCTCTCCGAAACCTTCAATCCGCTTGTCCAGCAAGGGGGTCACGGCCTCTGGCGTGCTGTCGCGACCCGTGACGCCGGTTCCCCCCGTGCTCAGGACGACGTTGATGTCAGGGTCCGCGATCCAGCGCGAGAACAGGGCGCGCAGCTGGTAGACATCGTCGCGGACGATCTCCTTCGCCACGACCTGATGTCCGGCTGTTTCCGCGCTCTCCTTCAAATACTTGCCGGAGGTGTCCTGGTCTTCGGTCCGGCTGTCCGAGACGGTCGAGACGGCGATTCGAAGCGGAAGAAAGGCCTGCTTTTTGAAGTGATCGCTCATTGTAAAAACTCTGGCATTGCTCGGAAACCGCGTGGCCTTCGGCGCTGAAGCGCACCGCTCGGCGTGATTGAGCCTTGGGACGCCTCTGAGGCTCAGAAGGCTTTGGGCAGCAATATCAGGGCCCAGATCACCAGACAAAAGACGATGCTGGACAGGACGGCGGCGGAGGCGATGTCCTTCGCCCTGCCCGAAAGCTCGTGCCGCTCGAGGCCGACGCGGTCGACATTGGCCTCGATCGCCGAGTTGAGCAGCTCCACGATCGGCACGATCAGGAGACTGCCAATGAGAATCGCCCGCTCGACCGGTGTCTCACCCAGCCAGAGGGCAAGCGGAATCAAAGGTACCAGCAGGAAGACCTCCTGTCGGAAGGCCTCTTCGAGCTCGAAGCAAGCCTTCAGGCCGCGCATGGAATAACCGAAGGCGTGAACGACGCGGCGCCATCCCTTGACGTTGTGATTAGCCATGCGGACCCTCTTCCGTGCCTGGCCGCCAGGCGAGGTCGAGATGTCGGGCCGCGCGGACGTCGTCGAGCCGTCGCACCGGCATGGTGTGCGGTGCGGACTGGACCTTCTCGGGGTCTTCCTGAGCCTCTCGCCTGATGGCGATCATGGCCTCGACGAAGCCGTCGAGCGCTTCCTTGGTCTCGGACTCGGTGGGCTCGATCAGCAGACACTCGGGGACCAGGAGCGGGAAGTAGGTCGTGGGAGCGTGGTAGCCATAGTCCAGGAGGCGTTTCGCGAAGTCCATGGCGTTGACGCCGAGCTCCTTGGCCTCGCGCTTGAGGGTGATGATGAACTCGTGGCTCGCGCGCCGCTCTGGGTAGGCTGCCTCGAACCCGGCCTCGCGCAGTCTCGTCATCAGGTAGTTGGCGTTGAGGGTGGCGAACTCGGAGACGCGGCCCATGCCCTCGCGCCCGAGCATGCGGGCGTAGACATAGGCGCGCAGCAGGATGCCCATGTTGCCGCCGAAGGCGGTGAGCCGGCCGATGCTCTCCGGGCGCTCCGGCTCCGCTAGCCAGTGGTAGTCCTCGCCATTGCGTGCCACCAAGGGCACGGGCAAATAGGGCTCGAGACGCTTGGACACCCCAACCGGACCCGCGCCAGGACCGCCGCCGCCATGCGGGGTGGAGAAGGTCTTGTGCAGGTTCATGTGGATGACGTCGAAGCCCATGTCGCCAGGGCGCACCTTGCCGAGGATGGCGTTGAGGTTGGCGCCGTCGTAGTAGAGCAGGCCGCCGGCCTGGTGGACGCTGCGCGCGATCGCCTCGATATTGCGGTCGAAGACGCCGACGGTGCTCGGGTTGGTCAGCATGATGCCGGCGGTCTGGGGGCCGACTGCGGCTTGCAGGGCTTGGATGTCGACATCGCCGTCCGGCCCGGTCGGGATCTCGCGCACCTTGAAGCCGCACATCACCGCGGACGCCGGATTGGTGCCGTGAGCCGCGTCGGGCACCAGGATCTCGGTGCGTGCGTCGTCCCCGCGCGCCTGGTGATAGGCACGGATCATGGCCACGCCGGCGAGCTCGCCCTGGGCGCCCGCGGCTGGGGCTAGAGAGACCGCGTGCATGCCTGTGACCTGCTTGAGGATCTCTTGCAGGTCGAAGAGACAGGCCATGAGCCCCTGGCTGTGGGTGTCAGGGGCCATGGGATGGCGTGCCAGGAAGCCGGGCAGCATCGCCAGGCTGTTACAGGCCCTTGGGTTGTACTTCATGGTGCAGGAGCCCAAGGGATAGAAATGGGTGTCGATGGAGAAGTTCTTCTGCGACAGCCGCGTGTAGTGGCGGACCGCCTGCATTTCGGAGACTTCCGGCAGCGCCGGGCGTGTGCGGCGGCGCAGGGCCTCGGGGATGTCGCTCACCTCGGGCTGGCTGAGCGGGGCTTGGGCAGTCGCCCGGCGACCGGTTCGGGATTGATCGTGAATCAGCATGGCGGAGCTACGCGGGGTCGGAATGGGCGGCCCGTCCTGGCAGCGGCCTCGGACGGGCGTGGGCGGTAGGGGCTCAGAGGGCGGCGAGGGCGGCCTCATAGTTGGGCTCTTCGGTGATCTCTGGGACCAGCTGGGTGTAGATCACCTTGTTGTCGGCATCCAGAACGACGACTGCGCGCGCCGTGATGCCGGCGAGCGGGCCGTCCTCGATCAGCACCCCATAGTCTTTGGCGAAGTTGCGCGAGCGCATCATCGACAGACTGACGACATTGTCGATGCCCTCGGCGCCGCAGAAGCGCCCCATGGCGAAGGGGAGGTCGGCCGAAATGACCAGGGCGACCGCGTCGCTCTTGCCGGCCATGGCCTCATTGAACTTCTTGGTGGAGGTCGCGCAGACCGGCGTGTCCAGGCTGGGAACGATGTTGAGCAGCTTCTTCTTGCCGGCGAAATCGGCCAGCGTCTTGTCACCCAGATCCTTGTCGACGAGCTTGAAGTCGGGGGCAGTGCTGCCGACGGCGGGTAGGTCGCCGCTGAGGGCGACGGGATTGCCTTGGAGTGCGGTTGTGGCCATGGGTGGTCTCCGGTCGTTTAGTCAAGGGGACTGCATCTGCCGCGTTCTGCCGCGCGTCCGATAGGCGCCGCCGGCGCGCAGTCGGGCGCGTCCTTCGAGGGCAGAGCGGCTAGATTCTGGCTCGGGTCATGGTGCAGGGCAATCGCCGTCTTCGCGCACCGGCTCCAAGCCTTGGGGAGCTCCGTGCTGGGGGCTCAAGCCTCGCTCCTGACGATGCGGGCGAGCGCATCCCGGTAGCCCCGCATCTCGTCTTCGCAGCGCATTTCCGTCGCGCAGACCAGGATGGCGGATCCGAGCTCGGGATAGTCCGCGGCCAGGTCGAAGCCGCCGAGGATGTCCTGCGTCGCGAGTGCACGCAGCAGCTCGGCCGCTGGCGCTGGCAGTCGCAGGACCTGCTCGTGGAAGATCGGGCTCGAAAAGACCGGCTCGACGCCTGGAATCTCGCACAGCATGTCGCTGAGTGCGCGCGTGTTTGCATGGCAGGCGGCCGCGACGCGCTCCAGTCCCTCCGAGCCCAGCAGCGCCATATGGATGGTGGCGGCGGTCACCAGCAATCCCTGGTTGGTGCAAATGTTGGATGTCGCCTTGCCGCGCCGAATGTGCTGCTCCCGCGCCTGCAGGGTGAGCGTGAGCCCGGGCTTGCCGTCGAGATCCACGGTGCGGCCGGCGATGCGCCCGGGAAGCTGGCGCACGAAGTCCATCTTGCAGCAGAGGAATCCGGCATAGGGCCCGCCCGAGGAGAGGGGCATTCCCAGTGGCTGGGCTTCGCCGCAGGCGATGTCCGCGCCCGCCTTGCCCCAGTCGCCCGGCGGCGATAGGAGCGCGAGCGCGATCGGGTTGACCACGGCCAGGGCGAGCGCCTTGCGCTCATGGGCCCAATCGGTCAGCGCATCGACGTCTTCCAAGACGCCAAAGAAATTCGGCTGGCCGATGACGACCGCGGCGAGCTCCGCGTCGCCCGCTGCGGCCTCGAGCTGCGTGGGCTGGGTCTGTCCGGTCTCGGGATCGAAGGGTACGTCGATCAGCTCGATCCCCTGTGGCTCGACGATGCTCCGGACCGTGCGGCGGTAGGAAGGATGCAAGCTGCGTGGCAGGAGGACCTTGGTCGACTTGGTCTTGCGGTTCGCCCGCACGGCCATGAGGATCGCCTCGGCCAGCCCGGATGCCCCGTCGTAAAGCGAGGCGTTCGAGGCGTCGAGTCCGGTCAGCGCCGTCATCATGGACTGGAACTCGTAGAGCACCTGCAGGGTGCCCTGGCTGGCCTCCGCCTGATAGGGGGTATAGGCGCTGTAGAACTCGCCCCGCGTCGCGATCTGCCAGACGGCGGCGGGGACGTGGTGATCATAGGCGCCGGCGCCGATGAAGCAGGTCGGCTGCCCGTCGGCACGGGCGCGCCCCTGCATCAAGCGGGTGATCTCCATCTCCGACATGCCGGTCGGAATGGCGTCCAGCTCGCCGATGCGCAGCGCCTCGGGGATCTCGTCGAAGAGCGTGTCGATGGATGACGCGCCGATCGCGGCGAGCATCGCGGCGATGTCGTCTTGGGTGTGGGGTACGAAAGGCATAGATCGATATCCAGGGTCCGCGGGGCGCGGACCCTCGCGTTGTGCTCAGACCGGTCTGCGGCGCGAGGTCAGTCTTCCTCGTCCTCGACGGCCTGCTCGTAGGTGGCGGCGTCCAGCAGCGCGCCGAAGGCGGCTGGGTCGGCCGGGGAGATGCGGAAGATCCAGCCGTCCTCGTAGGGGCTGGTGTTGATGGTCTCTGGCGTGTCCGCCAGGACCGCGTTCGCCTCGACGACCTCGCCTGCCAGCGGGGCATAGATGTCCGAGGCCGCCTTGACGGACTCGACAACGGCGCAGGCCTCGTCGGCCTCGAGCGTGCGGCCGGCCTCTGGGGTCTCGACGAAGACGATGTCGCCGAGGGCTTCCTGGGCATGGTCGGTGACGCCGACGGTCAGGGTGCCGTCGCCGTTGTCCTTCACCCACTCGTGCGTTTTGGTGTATCTCAGATCAGCGGGTACTTCGCTCATGATGATTCCTCCATCTCGATCCGCGTGGATCTTTGGCTGTCTTGATACGACTCGGCCGGGCTCAGTCGCACTCGGTCCGCGCCGCTGGGCTCTAAGGGTACCGATCTCCGGGCGGCTTGGCAGCCTGCGCTCAGAGTGCGATACGCGCCTTGCCGTGCCGCACGAAGGGCGGCTGTACGATGCGTGCCGGCACGGCCTTGCCGCGGATCTCCACCTCGCAGTGGTCCGCGATGCCCGCCTGGACGCGCGCCAGGGCGATCGACCGCTCGAGGGTGGGGGAGAACCCGCCGGAGGTGATCTCGCCGGCTGCTTGCCCCTCGAAGAGCACCTTCTGGTGGCTGCGGATGACGCCACGGCCGGTTAGGACCAGGCCGACGAAGCTGCGTAGGGCTCCCGAGTCGCGCAGGCGCCTCAGGGCGTCGCGCCCGATGAAATCGCGATCGGCCGGCTCCCAGGCGACGGTCCAGCCGAGACCGGATTCGAGCGGGCCCGTCTCTTCGTCCATGTCCTGGCCGTAGAGGTTCATGCCGGCCTCGAGGCGCAAGGTGTCGCGCGCGCCAAGGCCGCAGGGCTGCACCCCGGCCTCGTGCAGCGCGCTCCAGACGCCGGGCGCGTCCTCGGCGGGCAGCATGATCTCGAAGCCGTCCTCGCCGGTATAGCCGGTGCGGCCGACAAACCAGGCGGTGCTCTCGGCGGCGAAGAAGGGCTTGAGCTGTCCGGCTTGGTCGTGGATATCGGCGGGCAGGAGGGGCAGGGCCTTGTCACGCGCCTGCGGACCCTGCACGGCGATCATCGCCAGATCCGAGCGGCGGTCGATCTGGACCTCGAAGTCGGCGGCGTGGCGCTGCATCCAGTCGAGGTCCTTGTCCGCGGTCGCGGCATTGACGACGGCGCGATAGCGGCCCGGGGCGCGGGCGTAAACGATGAGGTCGTCCACCACGCCACCGGCCGCGTTGAGCATGCAGGTGTAGAGCGCCTTGCCGGGCGCTTTCAGCTTGGCGACGTCGTTGGCGAGCAGATGACGCAGGTAGGCCTCGGCCCCCGCGCCATGGATGTCGACCGGCTGCATGTGGGAGACGTCGAACATACCGGCCGCGCGCCGAACGGCGTGATGCTCTTCGAGCTGCGAGCCGTAGTGAAGCGGCATGTCCCAGCCGCCGAAGGCGACGATGCGGGCGCCGAGACGCTCGTGCTCAGAAAACAAGGGGGTTCGCAATCCCATCCGACTCTCCGTTGGATCCGGTCTTGGTGGACCTGAGCGAGCTGCACCGGGCGGTTGGCCCAGGCAGCGCGACAACAGCCGAAGCCGATGGCTTCATGCTGTCGCCCCTCTGTCCTAGACCTGAGAGTTTGTAGCGAAGCCGCTTGGCTGGACGCTACTGCCCCGTCGGTGGGTAGCCGCCACGTGGTGCGAGGCCACCGCTCTCCAGAGTCGGTCGATATTCCCACGGTCCGTTTGCCTGAGCGATTCCGGGCGGTGTTGCGCCTTCGGCGCCGGCCGATGGCCGGTCTCTCCCGTGGGACGTGACGCGAATCCTGAACTATAAGGGGCGCGCGGGGCGATTGCCAGCCGGATCTCGCCCCGCGGCGCTCGGGGTCCGCGCCGTTAGCTCGTTTTGGCGTCCTCGTCGCGGCGGCGTCGGAAGCTGGTCCCTCCGCAATCCGCGCAAGGCGGGATGCGGCCGGCCTTGACGAAGTGCGTCTCGGCGCCGCAGCGGTCGCAGACGAGGCTTCCGGGGCCCGTCACCTCACCGGCCTGATAGAGGCTCATCTGGCGGGCCGTCTCGGCCCACTGGGCCAGTTGAAGGCTGGTCTGGTCGGCGACGCGGGTGAAGGCGTCCATCATGCGCTGCTCGACCAGCTGAAGGTCGAACCGCCACCAGTCGCGCAGCTCCTGGCCGGTCTCGGCGATGTAGCTGGCGGCGTCCTCGATGTCGCGCTTGATGAAATCCGAGACCTTGTCGGCCTCCTCGCGCGACAGCTCGCCCAGCTCCACCATGTTGTCCCGGGCCTTCTCCAGCATCTCGCGGAACTTGGGCACGGATTCCTTTTGTGCCGTCTCGATGGTCTCATGCGTCTGCTTGAGCATCTGCTCGTAGGCGTGCACGAGCTTGTCGGTCGTGTCTTTTTTGCTCTCATCGCTCATTTGTCACCTCGGGACCCATCCCTTCAACTGATTGAGCCAGGCTGCAGCAGCGCGGATTAGGCCTAGCTGACGCGTTGGCCGGCGCCTCGCCGGATAGTGCCACCACCCCGGGAGCTCTGGCTAGCAGTCGCGGACGCTCGGCGCTCTGCGCTATTCTAGAAAGGATAGCTTTCAACCCCTTTCGAGCACACACGTATCTCCATGCAGACCGACTACGACCCGCGCGCCGTCGAGGCGGCGGCCCAGCGCTATTGGGAAGACAACCAATCCTTCAAGGCCGTCGAGGATCCCTCGCGAGAGAAGTTCTACTGCCTGTCCATGTTCCCCTACCCATCCGGGCGGCTGCACATGGGGCATGTGCGCAATTACACCATCGGGGACGTGATCGCGCGCTATCAGCGGATGCTCGGCAAGAATGTCCTGCAGCCCATGGGCTGGGACGCCTTCGGCCTACCGGCGGAGAACGCGGCCATCCAGCACGGCATTCCGCCGTCGCAATGGACCACGTCCAACATCCAGTACATGAAGGGTCAGCTCAAGCACTTGGGCTTCGGCTACGACTGGGACCGCGAGCTGGCGACCTGCGATCCGGACTACTACCGCTGGGAGCAGTGGCTCTTCACGCGCCTGATCGAGAAGGGCCTGGCCTACCGCTCGCGCGCCACGGTCAACTGGGATCCCGTCGACCAGACGGTGCTCGCCAACGAGCAGGTCATCGACGGACGCGGCTGGCGCTCGGGCGCGCCGGTCGAGAAGCGCGAGATCGAGCAGTGGTTCGTGCGCATCACCGACTATGCCCAAGAGCTGCTGGACGCGCTCGACGGACTGGAAGGCTGGCCGGAGCGCGTGCGCACCATGCAGCGCAACTGGATCGGGCGCTCCGAGGGTGTCCACATGGACTTCGGCATCGAGGGCTCGGACGAGGTCCTGGGGATCTACACCACCCGCCCCGACACCGTCATGGGCGTGACCTATGTCGCCGTCGCCGCCGAGCACCCGCTCGCCCATGGTGCCGCGAAGGACGATCCCGAGCTGGCGGCCTTCATCGAGGAGTGCCGCCAGGGCGGGACCTCGGAGGCCGAGATCGAGACCATGGAGAAGAAGGGGCATCGGCTCGGCATCAACGCCATCCACCCCATCACGGGCGAGCCCGTGCCCATCTTCGCCGCCAATTTCGTGCTCATGGGCTATGGCACCGGGGCGGTCATGGCGGTGCCGGCCCACGATCAGCGCGACTGGGAGTTCGCCGAGCGCTACGGTATCCCCAAGAAGGCGGTGGTCCGCTCGGCCGATGGCAGCCCATGCGGGATCGAGGAGGGTGCCTACACGGAAAAGGGCATCTGCTTCGACTCGGGTCCTTTCGACGGCATGGACTTCGACCAGGCGCTCGACGCCATCGCCAACTGGCTGTCTGAGCGCGGCAAGGGCTCTAGGACCGTCAACTTCCGGCTGCGCGACTGGGGTGTCTCCCGTCAACGCTACTGGGGCTGTCCGCTGCCCGTGGTGCAGACCGCAGACGGCGGCGTCCGCGCCGAGACCGATCTGCCGGTGCGCCTGCCGGACGACGTCGTCGTGGACGGCTCGGGCTCGCCGCTGAAACGCATGCCCGAGTTCTCCAAGCTGCCGAGTGGCGAGACGCGCGAGACCGACACCTTCGACACCTTTTTCGAGTCGAGCTGGTACTACGCCCGCTACTGCTCGGCCGACTGCGACACGGCCATGCTCGACGAGCGGGCCAAGTATTGGCTGCCGGTCGATCAGTATGTCGGCGGCATCGAGCACGCCGTGCTGCACCTGCTTTACGCGCGCTTCTTCCACAAGCTGATGCGCGACGAGGGGCTGGTCGACTGCGACGAGCCCTTCGCCAGGCTGCTGACACAGGGCATGGTGGTTGCCGAGACCTGGTATCGCGAGGGCGCGGATGGCCGCAAGCAGTGGTTCAACCCGGCGGATGTCGAGGTCGAGCGCGACGACAAAGGTAAGGTCGTCGGCGCCAAGCTCGCGAGCGACGGCCAGCCGGTGCACTTCGGCGGCATCGAGAAAATGTCCAAGTCGAAGAACAATGGTGTGGATCCCCAGGCGCTGACCGAGCGCTATGGCGCCGATACGGTGCGCCTCTACACCATGTTTACCTCGCCGCCGGATCAGTCGCTGGAATGGAACGACGAGGGCGTCGAGGGCGCCTTCCGCTTCATCAAGCGGCTCTGGGCGCTGGCCGTTGGCGAGGCCGAGCTGATTCGGTCCGCAGGCGCGCCAGCAGATCTCGACGATTCCGCTCAAGAGGCCCGCCGCGAGATCCATGGCGCGCTCAAGAAGGCGTTGTTCGACTATGAGCGTCAGCAGTTCAATACCGTGGTGTCCGCCTGCATGAGCATGGTGAACGTGCTCTACAAGCTCGACGACACCCCCGCGCGCGCGCAACTGCTGCGCGAGGGCGTCAGCATCGTGCTGCGCCTGCTCGCGCCCATCGCGCCGCACGTGACGCACCATCTGTGGGTCGAGCTGGGGCTGGGCGAAGACATCCTGAGGTCCGCCTGGCCGCAGGTCGACGCCTCCGCGCTCCAGCAGGACAGCATCGAGTACGTGGTGCAGGTCAACGGCAAGGTGCGTGGCAGCGTCAAGGTGGCGGTCGATGCCGATAAGGACGCCGTGCAGGCTGCGGCGCTCGCCAATGATCAGATCCGCAAATTCGTCGGCGACGGCACCATCCGGAAGGTGATCCTGGTGCCGAAGAAGCTGCTGAACATCGTGGTTTCGCCGGCTTGAGCGAAACGAGGCAATCGCCAGGGGGATGCGGGTGAGCTGCGATCTGTCCAAGGCCGCGCAACTGGGATCGAGCTGTCCCCGCCATGCCGCCCGCCGCAGGGCTTGGCCGATGGGCTTTGTCGTCGCTGCGATCCTATTCGCGGCCGGCTGCGGTTTTCAGCTGCGCGGAAGCGTGGAGGTCCCGCCCGAGTACAATCCGATCTTCGTGCAGAGTGTCGGTGGCTCGACCGTGCGCTCGGCGATCGAGGATCTGCTCGTCGGCAGCAAGGTGCGGCTGACCGAGGATCGCGGCGAGGCCAAGCTGGTCTTGCGCATCCTCTCCGAGCAGCGCTCCTCGCGCGTCGCGGCGGTGGATGCCAACGGCAAGACCCTTGCCTACGAGCTGCACTATGTCGTTCGCTTCGATGCCCTGGATGCGAGCGGGCAGCAGCGCGTGCCGCCCCAGACGCTCGATCTCCAGCGCAATTTCGACAATCCGGACGTCGAGGTTCTGGGTAAGCAGCTCGAGGAGGAGCTGATCTACGAGGACTTCGCCACGGATGCCGCAGACCGCATTCTCATGCGCCTGCGGGCGGTCTTGGTCTAGCCTGGTGCGCGTGATGTCGGGCGAGACGAGGTCCTCTTCGATGACAGGGGCTGGCTGAGGCTGCCTCAGATGCAAGTGCGTTTCAATCGGCTGGCAGGCCACCTCAAGTCCGGGCTTGCGCCGCTCTATCTGGTCTGCGGAGACGAGCCTTATCAGCTCGGCGAGGCCGCTCGTCTGGTTCGGGAGAAGGCCAAGCGCGAGGGCTTCGACGAGCGCGAGCTCCTCGACGCCGAGGCGGGCTTCGATTGGGGGCAGCTGACGGCGGCGGCCGAGTCGATGTCGCTGTTCTCCGAGCGCAAGCTGATCGAGCTGCGCATCGGCAATGGCAAGATCGGCAAGGAGGGCAGCGAGGCCATCTGCGAGTATTGCGAGCGTCCCTGCCCGGACAATCTGCTGCTGATCCTCGCGCCAGGGCTCGATCGCAAGGATCTCAAGACCAAGTGGTCCAAGCGGGTCGAGGAGGTCGGGGCGCTCATCCAGGTCTGGCCGCTCAAGGTGCAGGAGCTGGAGGACTGGCTGGAGCAGCGGCTGAAGGCGGCCGGTTTTACCCCCGCGCAGGGTGTCGCGGCCATGCTCGCCGAGCGCGCGGAGGGCAATCTGCTGGCCGGCGTGCAGGAGGTCGAGAAGCTTCGGCTGCTGCATGAGCCCGGCGCGCTGCGGCTCGACGATCTTCTGGGCAATCTTGCCGACAGCGCGCGTTTCGATCTCTTCGCCCTGACCGACGCGGCCGTCTCCGGCGACCGCATCCGCGCTCAGCGCGTTCTGACCGTGCTGCGGGCCGAAGGCACGGCAGATGCCTTGGTGCTTTGGGTGCTCGCCCGCGAGATTCGCATGCTTGCCGACGCCGCAGGCACCATGGCGCGCAGGGGCTCTTTGAGCCAGGTCTTCGCCACGCATCGGGTGCCCAAAATGCGCCAGCCAGGCATCGAAAAGGCATTGCGCCGGCTGCCATCGAGCGTCCTGAGCACTCTGCTTCAGCAGTGCGCGGCGGTCGACCTCATGATCAAGGGGCTGTCGGGCGAAGACCAATGGCACCGGCTGGCCGTGATCGCCGATTGCCTCTGCACGGGCGTGGGACCGCCGGATGCCGTCGCCGGCTGAGGGCCGCGCGGGCCCTGGTCAGTCCGGTGCCGTGCTCGGTTGAGCGGCCGCTTCGGCTGGGATCTTCATCCATCGGCTTGTGCCGGAGAGATACCCTCGACTGCGTTCTCCGGGGCGGGTCTCCATCGCGTGGGCCTTGTCTCCGGGGCTTGAGCACTTTTCCAAACGGATAGGTTATTCAGATGCGTGACGACGAGATCACTGATGTCGCCGCCTATATGGCGGACCTTGGGCGCCAGGCCCGTGCTGCCTCGCGTCAGCTAACGCGCGCAAGCACGGCGGAGAAGAATGCCGCCCTGCTGAAGATCGCCGAGCTCTTGGACGCCGGGCGGTCGCAGCTCGCCGAGGCCAACGCCCGAGACCTGCAGGCGGGCGCGGCCAAGGGGCTGGACGCGGCGCTCCTCGATCGGCTGGAGCTGACGCCTGGGCGTATCGACGCCATGATCGAAGGGGTGCTTCAGATTGCCGCGCTGCCCGATCCAGTGGGCGCCATCTTCGACCTCAATGCCCGACCATCGGGGATCCAGGTCGGCCGCATGCGCGTGCCCTTGGGCGTGGTCGGCATCATCTACGAGTCGCGTCCCAACGTGACGGCCGACGCCGCCGCGCTCTGCCTGAAATCGGGCAATGCGACCATGCTCCGCGGAGGCTCTGAGGCCTACGCCTCGAACCAGGCGATCGCCTCCTGCATCCAGCGCGGACTGGTCGAGGCGGGGCTGCCGGCCGAGGCCGTTCAGGTGGTTGCGACCACGGACCGGGCCGCGGTCGGCGCCATGATCGCCATGCCGGAATCGATCGACGTCATCATCCCGCGCGGCGGCAAGGGGCTGATCGAGCGGATCAGCCGCGATGCGCGCGTGCCGGTGATCAAGCACCTGGATGGGATCTGTCATGTCTACATCGATGCCGACGCGGACCCAGAAAAGGCCTTTCAGGTGGCGCTCAATGCCAAGACGCAGCGCTATGGGACTTGCAATACCATGGAAACGCTGCTGGTCGACGCAGCGGTCGCCGAGACGATCTTGCCCAAGCTCGGGGCGGCCTATTCGGAGATGGGCGTCGAGCTGCGCGGCTGCCCGCGTACCTGCGACATCCTAGCCGCGGCTCTGCCGGCGACCGAGGAGGACTGGGATACCGAGTATCTGGCGCCGATTCTCTCGATTCGTGTCGTCGCGGGGCTGGACGAGGCCATGGATCACATCGCCGCTCACAGCTCGGGCCACACCGAGTCCATCGTGACCGAGAGCTACACCCGTGCCCGGCGTTTTCTGCGAGAGGTGGATTCCAGCTCGGTCATGGTCAACGCCTCCACACGTTTCGCCGACGGATTCGAGTATGGGCTGGGCGCGGAGATCGGCATCAGCACCGATAAATTCCATGCGCGCGGACCGGTTGGGCTGGAGGGCTTGACCTCTGTCAAGTTCATCGTGCTGGGGGATGGCGAGATTCGAACCTGAGCTGGCGCGCCGGCTCTAATTGCCTTGCACACTCACCGGGATCTCGTCCTCGACAAGCGTCAGTTCGGCTGTTAAGTATGAACGACTGGGTGGATTCGATCCGAGGTCGGACTGAATTTTCGTGGGTGTGTACCCAAAACTCAATCGCAGACGGAGTTTTTGTATGGCACGAGTCGTCATCCTTGGCGCAGGTATCTCCGGCCACACAGTGGCCAGGTACCTCGGTAAATGGATTGGCAAGAAGCACGAGGTGATCGTCGTCTCTCCCAACGCCAAATGGAATTGGGTCCCGTCGAACATTTGGGTCGGCGTGGGCGAAATGGAGGAGTCTCAAGTCACGTTCGAGCTGGCGCCCATCTATAAGAAAATCAATGTCGCCTTCCATCAGGCGCGGGCGATCTCCATCAACCCGGAAGGCGGCGCGAACAGCGACAAGCCTTTCGTCACCATCGAATATACGGATCCCGCGCGCGCCGGTCAGAGCGCAAATCTGGAGTACGATTTCCTCGTCAATGCCACTGGGCCGAAGCTCAACTTCGGTGCTACCCCGGGTCTCGGTCCCGAGGGCGGCTACAGCCAGTCGGTCTGTACGCCGGGGCACGCGCTCCAAGCCAACGAAAAGCTCCAGGAGTGCATCGAGGCGATGAAGCGCGGCGAGCGCAAGACCTTCGTCGTCGGCACCGGGCATGGCATGTGCACCTGTCAGGGTGCGGCCTTCGAGTACATCTACAACGTCGATCACGCGGTGCGCGAGGCCGGTGTGCGCGATCTCGCGCGGATCGTCTGGATCAGCAACGAGTACGAGCTTGGCGACTTCGGCATGGGCGGCGTGCACATCACGCGCGGCGGCTACCTGACCAACGGCAAGGTGTTCGCGGAATCCCTGATGGTCGAGCGTGGCATCGAATGGATCACCCGCGCCCATGTGAGCAAGGTCGAGCCCAACAAGATCCACTATGAGCTGCTGGACGGGACGCAGGACGAGCTGGAGTTCGACTTCTCCATGCTGATCCCGCCGTTCGCGGGCGTTGGGCTGAAGGCCTACAACAAGGCCGGCGACGACATCACCAGCGAGGTGTTCGCGCCGAACGGCTTCATGAAGGTCGATGCCGACTACAATCCGCGGCCTTTCGAGGAGTGGAGCAAGGCGGATTGGCCCAAGACCTACCAGACGCCCAAGTACAAGAACGTCTTCGCCGTCGGGATCGCCTTTGCGCCGCCGCATCCCATCAGCAAGGTGATGAAGAGTCCCGGCGGGACACAGATCAGTCCGACCCCGCCACGCACCGGCATGCCCTCGGCGACCATCGGCAAGGCCGTCGCCGGCAGTATCCGCGATATGCTGGCGGGGGCCTCGGGCCCGACGCATACCGCGTCCATGGCTGAGATGGGCGCGGCCTGCGTGGCCTCCACGGGCTCCGACATCTTCAAGGGTACGGCGGCGACCATGACGGTCTTTCCCGTGGTGCCGGACTATGAGACCTATCCGGAGTATGGTCGCGACATGGATCTCACCTTCGGCGAGATCGGGCTTGCGGGCCACTGGATGAAGTACATCCTCCATCATGTCTTCATTTATCAGGCGAAGCTGCGGCCGGGCTGGTCGATCCTCCCCGACTGATTCCCTTTCAGATTCGAAACGAAAAGAGGAAGAGGACGATGGCAGTCAAGAACAAAGAGCCCTATCAGCAGGCGTACTACCCGCCGGTTCCGACCGGTTTCACCAGGTACATGCGCCGATCCATCATCTGGCAGTTCATCCGCTTCTGGATCATCAATCTCAAGATCTTGAAGCTCTTGATGAAATCTCATAACTGACGAGACGAGGGCCTTGGGGTCTATCTCGAGCCCAGGGTAGGCAGTTCCGCACGAGGCCGGATGGGAGCCACCCTGAGGCCTCGTGCTTTTTGCGTCATAAAGAGCGGTCGAGCTGCGTGGCGGCGATTCGGCAGTGCCGGCGCCAAAGCCCGGGGGACAATCGCGGCGAATTCTGCTACGGTGTTGACTACCGAAGATAAATGCAGCCCGGGCCGGACAAGGAGATTTTGCTTCCAGCACGAGACCTGACGCCCTGTTGGGGGCGGCCGATGACTCCGACGGCTGTGCCGCGCCGCCGTCTGCACGGGGGCTCGCGCCTCGATCGATCGCCTGTTCTGACGCTCTCGCTGCCATGGGGGCGCGCCTGGAGTACGCGGGTGATGTGTCGGTCGGCCCGATGATCGGCATCTACGGCGGTACCTTCGACCCCATCCATTTCGGACACCTCCGCCCGGCGCTGGATATTCTCGAAGGACTCGGACTGGAGCAGGTCAGGCTCGTCCCGCTCAATGTCGCGGTTCACCGGCCGCAGCCAATCGCTCCCGCAGTCGCGCGTTTGACCATGCTCGAGCTGGCGATACAGGCGCAGCCGGGCTTTGTCGTGGATTCGCGCGAGCTGGACCGGGAGGGCAGATCCTATTCCTATGATACGTTGGTCTCATTGCGCCGGGATCTCGGCGCAGAGCGGCCGCTATGCTTGATGATCGGCGCCGATGCCTACCGCGGCTTTCTCGATTGGCATCGGCCCCTAGACATCCTCGGGCTCGCCCACCTGGTGGTGATGCGCCGTCCCGGACATGAGGTGGTCGCGGGCGCCAGGCTGCGTCATCTCTATCTGGAGCGCGGCAGCGACAGTCCGGCCGAGCTTGCGAGCGCGCCCGGCGGGCGGATCCTGATTCAGGAGGTGACGCAGCTCGAGATCTCGTCCACCCGGATACGCGATCTCGTGGCGCGTGGGCTCAGCCCGCGTTACCTCTTGCCCGATGCGGTATTGAAGCTCATCACCGATGAAAGCCTCTATCGGTCGTCGGCGACCGATGCCTGAGGCGTGGCCAGGGCTTGGCTCGTGATTGCGGTTCGACGGATTGCGGTTCGACGGATTGTGGCTCGACGCGCGGGATCTCGCGCGTTGCCAGGAGACTGATACGGCTGGCTGCCGTGTGGGTCCGTTTTTTCGATTCTAGAGGAGAGCGCATGCAGCTTGAGAAGCTTCGCCAGTTGATCTTGGATACGCTAGACGACATGAAGGCGCGCGATGTTGAGGTCATGGACGTTCGCGGTAAGACCGCCGTGACGGACTTCATGATCGTCGCGTCCGGCACCTCGGATCGGCATGTGAAGGCGATCGCCGAGACCGTTGCCTTCCGCGCGAAGGAGGCCGGAGAGGCCCCGCTCGGCAGCGAGGGTGTCGCAGAGGGCGAGTGGGCGCTCGTGGATTTGAATGGCGTCGTCCTTCACGTCATGCTTCCGAAGGTGCGGGATTTCTACAATCTCGAGCGCCTCTGGTCGGCGCCATCCATCGTCCCGAAGCTCGCTTCGCAGTCGGCCTGAGGGAGCCTTGGGGAGATGCAGCAGGCGCGCGCGCGGGGGGGAGAATCCCGGCCGAGCTTGGCGGTCGTCGCGGCCGTTGCCGACAATGGTGTCATCGGCCGGGACAATACGCTGCCCTGGCGGCTGCCCGCGGACCTTGCGCACTTCCGTCAGTTGACCTTGGGCAAGTCGATCGTCATGGGCCGCAGGACCTGGGAATCACTGCCCGGACTCCTGCCGCGGCGGCGGCACATCGTCCTGACGCGCGACCCCCAATTTCGCGCCGAGGGCTGTGTGGTGCTGACTTCGCTCGACGCCGCAATCGCGGAGACTGCGGGCGAGGCGGAGCTGATGGTCGTCGGCGGGGCGTCGCTCTATGCCGAGGCCATACCCCTTGCGTCCCGCCTTCATCTAACCCTCGTGCATACCCAGGCCGAGGGCGATACCTATTTCCCCGAGTGGGACAGCTCGGCATGGCGGGAGGTCAGCCGCGTTGCGCGGCCACGCGATGCCCGCAATGCCTTCGAGATGAGCTTCCTGGAGCTCGAGCGCATGACCTAGCCTGGGCTGTCGAAGAATCGGGGTGCTCAGGCGTCGCTGGGCTCGAGCTCTCCGGGACAGTCGAGCTGAACGGCGCGCAGCGGAGTTTCATCCAGTCGCAACGCGGTCAGTGCGCCCCCCCAGAGGCAGCCGCTGTCGATCGCCCAGACATTCTCCCCGGCCCAGAAGCCGAGGGTCGACCAGTGTCCGAAGATGATGCGGTCGTCTCTGCTCAAGCGTCCTGGCATCTGAAACCAGGGTAACCGCCCTGGCCGCTGGCTTCCGAGCTGGCCCTTCTCTTTCAGCGCCAGGCTGCCATCCTGCTCGCAATACCTGAGTCGAGTCAGGCAGTTGGTGATGAAGCGCAGTCTCTCCACGCCGCGCAGATGGGGTGACCAGAGGCTCGGCTGGTTGCCGTACATTTCCTGCAGGAAGGCGCGATAATCCGCGCCTCTCAGCGCGCTCTCGAGCTCCCTGGCGCATTCGCGGGCTTGCGCCAGGTCCCACTGGGGCGGAAGACCCGCGTGGATCATGGTGAGTGCCAGTGTGTCGTCGTGGTGCAGCACGGGGCGATGGCGCAGCCAATCCAGGAGCTCGTCGCGGTCTGGTGCCTCGAGAACGGCCTCGAGGGTGCTTTTCTTGGCGTGCTTATTGTTCCCGGCGGCAACCGCAAGGAGGTGAAGGTCGTGGTTGCCGAGGACGACCGTCGCGGCGTCCCCGAGATCGCGCACCAGCCTGAGGACCTCTAGGGAGTGTGGGCCGCGGTTCACCAAGTCTCCGACGAGCCAGAGCCGGTCGCGCTTCGGGTCGAACGCGAGCTGGTCGAGCAGTCGTCTGAGCTCGGTGTGGCAGCCTTGGATGTCACCGATCGCGTAGCTTGGCATGATCTCCGTGCTGTCTGTGAGGCTGGCGAGCCAGCCGTGCTCGCGCTATTTCGATGGTCTTGGTGCCTTCAGTGAATGCGCGTGGACGCGAGGGAGAATACCGGAATCTCAACGCTGAAGCGGGCTCCGTCCTCCGCGACCATGCCATAGGACCCTTCCATGCTGCCGAGCGGTGTCGCAAGGATGGTCCCGCTCGTGTACTGAAAGGATTCTCCGGGGCTCAGGTGTGGCTGCTCGCCGACCACGCCCTGTCCCCTGACTTCCTGGACCTTGCCGTCCGCGTCCGTGATGATCCAGTGGCGATCCAGGAGCTGCGCCGCCTTCGCTCCCTGGTTCTCGATGGTGATCCTGTAGGCGAAGACGTAGCGGCCTTCGTCCGGTGATGAGCTGTCCGGTTGATACTGGCTTTCTGCGCTAACCTTGATTGCATAGTCGCTCACATGTCTCTCCGATGCGTCCGGTCGATCAGGGCGTGCTCATCTCCCGACTTTGGGAGGGATTTCATTGATATTGGGGCAAATATCGGCAGATTGCTTGTAATATTTTTAGAGAGTTGTACGATATTCGTGAAAGTCTACGCGAGCCAGTGGCAAGAGTCGTGATTACATCAAAGCGCAGGAATCGGAGTCCGGATCCACTCATGGTGTTGTTGCTTTTCGTCATGATTGGTATGTCTGCAACAGTGGGCTATCAGCTCTATCTCTACTCAGATTCCGACCATGCGGAAATCGCGCGCCAAACACTTCCTGGCCCGCCTGTCGGCGGCTGAGCACAGCGCTTTGAGCCGGGCTACTTCGAGCCGAGCCGCTAGGTCCGCGCCCCCCCTTCTCCTCCAAAGGTCAGTGGGTCTGGCATGACAGCAGCCGAGGTCGATAAGAAGCTGAGGGTCGGGGTCGTCGGTGTCGGCTATCTCGGGCGCTTTCATGCCCTCATCTACTCGCGGATCCCGGATGTCGCTCTGATCGGCGTCGTGGATACCGATGCCGTGCGCGCCCGAGCCGTGGCGGACGAGGCCGGCTGTCGAGACTTCCCCTCCATGGATGCCCTCGCGTCCGAGGTCGATGCCGTCAGCGTCGTCGTTCCCACTACGGCCCACCTCGAGGCATCCGCACCCTTTCTCAAGCGCGGAATTCACGTCCTTCTCGAAAAGCCGATCGCGCCGACGCGAGAGGAGGGGGGCGAGATCGTTCGTCTGGCGGATGCCCATGGCGCCATCCTTCAGGTCGGTCATGTGGAGCGCTTCAACGCCGGCGTGATGGCGCTGGCCGAGCGCATCCGTTCACCTCTCTACCTGGAAGCTCAACGCATGGGGGGCTTCGTCGAGCGGGCGACCGACGTCGATGTGGTCTCGGATCTCATGATCCATGACATCGACATCATTCTGTCGCTCGTCGCGTCGGACATCAGCAACATCTCCGCAGTCGGCGCCTCCGTGCTGACGGAGCATGTGGACATTGCCAATGCCAGGCTGGAGTTCGCCAATGGCGCCGTTGCGAACGTGGTCGCCAGTCGGGTGTCGGACAAGCCCACTCGGCGGATACGCGTCTTTCAAACCGGCGCCTATCTCGCCCTGGACTTCGTCGAGCAGACCATCGATGTCGCGGCCCCGCGCGCAGTCGAGGGCTCAGAGCGGCCTGAGATCGTGCGCGAGCAGGTCAAGGTCGAGCCCGTAAAGCCCCTGGATCAGGAGATCGCGGCCTTCGTGCGCTGTGCTCGGGAGCGTCGGTCGCCTCTCGTCGACGGCCGGACTGGACTCGAGGCGCTGGAAGTCGCCCTCGAGGTACAGGCCTGCATCCAGCGATCCACCGACCTTCAACGGCGCCACCTGTCTGGCGTCTAGAGCCGTTTGGCTCGCCCCTCAGGTGGCCGCGCGCCTTGACTGCCGTGCTGCAGACCCGGCCATCTCAGTCGCCATCTCCACGGCGGCAATGAGGCTTCCCAAGTCGGCCTCCATGGTCCCTGCCAGGTCCAGCGCCGTCCCATGATCGACGGATGTCCGGATGATCGGCAGTCCCAAAGTTATGTTGACGGCCCGCCCGAATCCCAGGTGTTTGAGCACGGGCAGGCCTTGGTCGTGATACATGGCCAGGACGGCATCCGCCTGAGCGAGCTTGTCCGGCACGAAGGCCGTGTCCGCGGGCAGCGGGCCAACGAGGTCCAGCCCGCGACTCCTGAGCTCGGCCAGCACGGGCTGGATGACCTCGACCTCCTCGCGCCCAAGGTGTCCGCCTTCTCCGGCGTGAGGATTGAGTCCGCAGACCAGGATGCGCGGTTTGTGGATCCCGAGCTTGCTGCGCAGGTCATGGTCGAGCGTGAGGATGACGCGTCTCAGGCGCTCGGGCGTGATCGCGCGCGGGACCTCGCAGAGCGGCAAATGGGTCGTGGCGAGTGCCACACGCAGCTCCGGGACCGCAAGCATCATCACGGGCTCCGCGCCACAGCGCTCAGCGAGCAGCTCCGTGTGTCCGGTGAAGGGGATACCAGCATCATTGATCACGCCCTTGTGCACCGGGGCCGTCACCATGGCGTCGAAGGTGCCGTCGAGACAGCCGTCGCATGCCTGGATGAGGGCTCGGGTCACATAGTGCCCATTTGCCGGGTCCAGGCGTCCAGGGGTGCAAGGCTGGGCGAGTGCGATCGGCGCGACGCTCAAGTGACCTGGCTGGGTGGGGCGCGGCGGGGCTTGCGGGTCGAAGTCCTCGATGCTCAGCCGGATGCCGAGGCGCTGCGCCCGCGCGATCAGGAGCGCCGGGTCGGCCAAGGCGATCAGCTCGGCGGGGCTTCCTTCGCGTGCGAGCCGAACGACCAGGTCAGGCCCGATGCCGGCTGGCTCTCCAGGTGTCAGCGCGAGGCGCGGGGGCTGGCGGCTCATGTGTAGACCGGATCCCGGCGAGCGGGGCAGGTGAGATGCTTGAGGTCCATGACTAGAAATTTCTGTCCAAGCGGATCTCGATGTAGGCCTCGTCCCGGAGCTGTCGTAGCCACTCCTCTGTGGTCTCTTCCGCCTTGCGTCTCTGCAGGGCTTCGCGTGCCTTGATGCGCATGATCTCGTCGCTGGTGTCCTGGCTGCGTCGCTCGAGGACCTGAACAATGTGCCAGCCGAACGGGGACTCGAAGGGCTCGCTCACCCCGTTGACGGGTAGGGCGTTCATCCGCTCTTCGAAATCCGGCACCGTGTCCCCCGGATTCACCCACCCGAGGTCTCCGCCCTTGAGCGCCGAGCCGGTGTCGTCCGAGTGCGCGCGGGCGAGCGTTGCGAAGTCGTCGCCGCCGATGACGCGCTGCCGCAGCTGATTCAGGCGTCGCTTGGCGTCATCATCCGATACGATCTCATTGGTGCGAATCAGGATGTGGCGTGCTTGCGTCTGGGTGACGTTCTCTGGCGTCGCGGCCTTGATCTCGCGCATCTTGATGATGTGAAAGCCGCTCGGGCTGCGCAGGGGGTCGCTGACCTCGCCTTCGGCCAGGCTGTAGGCGAGGTCGGAGACCAGGCTGGGCACGGCGCCCATTTCGAACCAGCCGAGATTGCCGCCGTCGAGCGCGTTGCGCCCGTCCGATTCACGGACCGCGACCTCCGCGAAATTCGCGCCGGCGCGCAGCTTAGCGACCAGGCGCTTCGCCTTGTCCTCGGCGGCCTTGACCTGCTGCGCTGAGGCATCCTCCGGCAGTGCGATGAGGATGTGCTGGAGCCTGACCTGCTCACGCTCGACCAGGCGGCTGCTCTCCTTCTCCAAGAAGATATCGACCTCGCGGTCCGTCACCTGGATCTTCTTCACCACCTCCTGGCTCTGCAGGCGGCTGGTGAGGATCTGCGAGCGGGTGTCCTCGCGGAAGTCCTCGAAACGGATCCCGCCGGCCTCCAGGGTCGCCTCGAGCTCCTCGAGGGAGAGGCCGTTACGGCTGGCGATGTTGGCCATGGCCTCCACCAAGGCCGCGTCGTCGACACTGATGCCAAGATCCTTGGCGCGCTGCTGCTGCAGGCGCTTGAGGATGAGGCGATCGAGCACCTGCTTCTCCAGCTGCGGCCTTGGCGGGATGGCCGTGCCTTGGCGCTGCAGCTGCGGGATCACCAGGTCGATCTCGCGATCCAGCTCGCTCTGGACGATCACATCGTCGTTCACCACGGCGACGATGGCATCCAGCTCCTGGGTCGCGGCCAGGGCGCAGCCGACGCTGAGCGCCAGGAGCAGCAGCGCCGCCGTGCTAGACCAGAGACCATGCCGCCGCGCGCGGCTGCGGCTAATTGGACTGATATCCATAGATTCCTCTTTCCAGGAGCTTGTCGATCTGATTGCCGAAGGAGCCGAGTCCGGCAAGCTCCAGTTGTAGCATGACGCTGGTGCTGGCCGGCTCGCCGGCGCTGCGCTTGACCTGCTGCCCGAGCAGGCGTAAGCGCCAACAGCAGCGTCCGACCTCGATGCCGGCGAAGGCCTCGACCGTCTCGTCGTTGAGCATCGAATAGAGCCAGCGGCCGACCAGCTTGACGTTGGAGCCGAGCGGCATCTTGAAGGAGAGGTCGGTGTCCTCGTACTCCTCCGACTCCTGAGTGCCCAGATTGTAGCGGTAGGCGAGGTTGATGAGGTGGTCGCTGTCCGGTGCGTATCTCAGCTGCAGCACCTGCTTCTCCCAGGGCTGCTCGGTCTCGTTGGGATTCCACTGCAGGCTGGCCGTCGCCCGCCAGTCCTGGTGCAGGCGCGCGGAGAGCTCACCCGCCAGGGAGGAGCTGACGTCGTTCTCCACCGCGTCGCTCTCGCTGTCGAGCTGGACCCGGCGTTTGTCGAAATAGTAGACCTGGCCGATGCTGGTGCGCAGCAGCTCGTCCCCGCTGCGGTTGGCGATGGTGCGGGATGTCAGGCCGACGGTCAGGCGGTTCGCGTCACTGATCCGGTCGTAGCCGGTGAAGCGGTTGGGCCGAAAGAGACTCGAGAAGCTGAAATCCAGAGCCGTGGTGTCGAAGAGGGGGTTGTCGGCCTGGTCTTCATAGGCGGTCAGGACGTAGTAGAGGCGCGGCTCGAGGGTTTGCAGCGCCTGGGTGCCGAGCCAGTCGACCTCGCGCTCGAAGATGAGCTTGCCGTCGATGTCGAGGCTGGGGATGAGATGCGAGAGCTGGTCGGGCGCGCCCTCGTCCTGGTCCGTCAGGTCGTAGCCTGTGTAGTAGAGCCGGGCGCGCGGGATGAGGTGGCCGAAGCTGCGGCGCAGCGGCGCCCGCAGCGCCGGAATGGCCACCAGGCGGCTGCCGTGAACGGCGTTATTGTGGTCGAAGTAGTCGTACTGGGCATCGAAGTCGAGCTCGACGAGCTTGCCCCAGGTGCCGGGGTCGACATCCAGCTCGATATGGGGCAGCTGTCCGTAGGGGCGGTTCTCGGGGTCGATGCTCGCGTCCACCGTCTGGAACTGCTGGATTCGGCCGAGCATGCGCCAGCCGTCCCCCTTGTAGCTTACGTCGGCGCGCTGGCTCAGGTTGCGCACGCTAGTCACATCCAGGCGGTTGCCGAAGTCCTGCAGGTACTCGTCGTCCGACACCGCGGCATAGTCCACGGATGACGACCAGCGGGAGCCGAGCCAGCCGGCCTGCTTGATCCGGTAGGCGCCGCGAACCCCCTCGTCTTCCGCCTTCTGGTCGTTGGGCAGGATTTCGCCGTCGATCTCGAAGCGCTGAAAGCTGGAGAGGTGGCGGAATTGAGCGCCAAGCATCAGGCCGCGGGCGCTCATGTAGCGCGGGGTGATGGTGGCGTCCATGTTGGGCGCGATGTTCCAGTAGTAGGGCAGGCTGAGGTCTGTCCCTGTCTCCTCCGCGGAGCCGAGGGTTGGGATGAGGAAGCCGCTGCGGCGGCGGCTGTCGATCGGGAAGCTTAGATAGGGCGTGTAGAGCAGGGGCACGTCGGCGAAGCGGATGCGGGCATGGCGCGCAGTGCCAATCCCGCTCTGCTGATCCAGCTCCAGCTCGCGTGCGGCGATCGACCAGTCGGAATTCCCCGGCGGGCAGGTCGTGTAGATGATGTCTTGGTAGCGGCTTTGCTGCTCGCTCAGTATCCAGGCCTGCTCGGCCTGGCCGCGCAGATTCGCGTTGCCGGACATGCGGTAGCCCGGCTTGGTGACACTGCCCATCTCCGTCTCGAGGTTGTAGTCCGCCGCGTCGCCGACCAGTCGGATGCTTGGTAGCTCTAGGTAGATGTTGCCGCTCGCCTTGACGTCGCCATTGCTGCGGTCATAGCTCGAGCGATCCGACTCGAAGCGCCGCCCCTCCTGGAGGATCTCAACGTCCCCCAGCAAGCGGATGAGGTCCGCGTCTTGGTCGTAGTCCACCAGGTCCGCCGTGATGTCGATCGGCGTTTGGCGCTCGCCGTCGAGCGGCGAGCTCGGGGCGATCCGGGTCACGCCAGGCTTGGGGCCGCAGTAGTCCCAGCGCAGCCCTTGGTGCAGGCGCTCGTCCTCGGATCTGGGGCCCAAATGGCGGGCGGGTGCGGGCCGCGGTGCGACCGAGCTGCTGTCAGGGAGGGCTTCGGCGGGCTCGGCTGGCTTGGCCTCCAGCCCTTTCAGGCTGGCCGATTGGGGCGCGGGCTGGGCTGGCGTCAGGGCGGGCAGCGCCGGCCGGTCAGCCGTCGGCGAGGTCGGCCGAAAGGCGTCGGACGGATAGGTCTCGGCGGCTGTGCTCGCTAGCGCTTGAGCAGAGGTCGGACCCGACAGGGCGATGAGGACGAGCAGCGCGGAAACGGCGGCGCTGCGTTTTTGATCGACCATGGTCGGCATCCGGCGGGCGGACTCGCTTCACGAGAGTGGACGGTTGAGGTTGAACCTGCAACCATGGCATATCCCGTCTCGGGCGGCAATCGGAAAGCGCCGAGCGTCATCCAAGCCGCTTACGGAGACCTTTCCCCAATGATTTCGAGCGTGGGGCCGCAACAAGCGCAGCGGCTCCGAGGTGGATGCGAGTGTCAGAGCGAAATGATGCCATGCGAGCCTGGCTCGCCAGGGTCACTGGGTCGACGTGCTTCGAGCTGACGCCCGCCTCGTCGGATGCGAGCTTTCGGCGCTATTGGCGGCTGAGCGAGGGCGGGGAGACCTGCATCCTGATGGACGCCCCCCCGGCTCAGGAAGACTGCGGACGCTATGCGGACCTGGCACGCCGCTTCCGGGCCATCGGCATCAATACGCCGGAGATCCTGGCCGAGGATCGCGCACAGGGGTTCATGCTGATCTCGGATCTCGGTGATCGCGTTTATTTGGATCATCTGAGTGACGCCAGCGCTGACGGGCTCTACGGCGATGCCCTCGGCGCCCTGCTGAGGATTCAGGCCGATGGGCCGACCCAAGGGCTACCCGCTTACGACGCGCCCTTCCTGAAGCGCGAGCTCGGTCTCTTCCGCACCTGGTTTCTCGACCAGCATCTGAGACTGCGGCTGTCGCCGGCCGAGGAGGCGATGCTCGATGCCTTGGATGGCGTCCTGATCGAGAGTGCGCTCGAGCAGCCGCAAGTCTGTGTCCATCGCGACTACCACTCGCGCAATCTCATGATCACGGAGATCGGCAGCCCGGGCGTCCTGGACTTTCAGGACGCCGTGGTCGGGCCAGTGACCTATGATCTGGTCTCTCTGCTGCGCGACTGCTACATCGCCTGGCCCGCCGAAAAGGTCGTCGGCTGGGCGCTCGGCTATCGGCAGATGGCCTATCGATCGGGCTTCATCCCCGATGTCGCGCCGGAGCGGTTTCTGCGCTGGCTCGACCTCATGGGGCTCCAGCGACATCTCAAGGTGTGCGGCATCTTCGCACGCCTGCACATCCGCGATGGCAAATCGCACTACCTGGCCGACCTGCCGCGCACGCTCGGCTATGTGACCCATGTGGCCGGGCGTCATCCCGAGCTGAAGGGGCTCGCCCGCCTGCTGAGTGACCGGGTCCTTCCAGCCATGGCTGCTTCCTCGCCGTCTTAGACATCCGCAGGCTGCTCGGGGAGGCGGCTGGCCGGCTGCTTTGTCCGGGCCGGCTCGTCACCCGGCCGTCATGGAAGCTTCATCTTTCCATGATCCGAGCGCCGCAGTTTTTCCTTAGTCTTTGCTGCTCAAAGCTCATGCCGAGGCCGGGGCCCGCTCCTGGTCTCATGTCATCAAGCCATTTGTAGGAAAGCAGCCCATGACTCCGGTCAGCAAGACGCTCGTCAGTTTGCCAGCTTTGATGTTGGCGCTTGGATGTACTCAAACCCAGGCCGATCTCAACAGGCTCGAGCTCAGCGAAGTCACAGTCCCGCTCACGCTAGCCGAGAAGAGCCAGATCCGCGCCTCGGACACCGTGATCATCGATGGGCAGGCGTATGCCATCGGCTACCATGATCTGGTTCGGACGAATCAGGTTCTGCCCAAGCTCCACGGACGTTTCAGTGAGACCGAGATCTTCGGTCTGCTCAAGGACAAGAACGGCGATCCCATGCTGCTCGAGGACGGCAGCCCCTGGGTGTGCACCAACGGCTCCGGCCCGGATTACACCTCCCTGCTGCGCTATGGCAACGCGCTGTTCGCGGTGACTCAGCTCGAGTGCAGCCTGGGCGGTGCCTATATCACCAAGCTCGAGCAGGACAATGAGGGCAACCTGGAGGCCGTTGCCACGAGATCCGTCGACTTCTCCGAGGTGTTCGGCACCTACGTCAACTGCGCCGGCATGACGACCCCATGGGGCTCGCACCTCGGCTCCGAAGAATACGAGCCGCCGATGGCGCTCTTCAATCCGGATGCCGAGGATCGGGCCTGGTTCGACGATCCGACCTGGCACGATGCGCACATGCAGTCCATCGCCGACTACAACCACATCGAGAATACGGCTGAGAACGCGGCCTATTTCGGTTACATGTACGGTTGGACGCCTGAGATCAAGATCACCTCGGCCGAGGGACGCCACCGTGTCACCAAGCACTTCGCGATGGGGCGCTTCGCGCATGAGCTGGCCTACGTCATGCCCGACAACCGCACGGTCTATCTGTCCGATGATGGCACCAATGTCGGGCTCTTCATGTTCGTCGCGGATCGTCCCAAGGTCCTCAGCGCAGGGACGCTCTATGCGGCGCGCTGGAATCAGACCTCGGGCGAAGGCGCCGGGGCCGCGGATCTCGAATGGATCAACCTTGGGCATGCCACGAACGATGAGATCCGCGCCGCGATCGAGGCGAAGACGACCTTCGCCGACATGTTCGAGAAGGTCGATCCGATCGATGCCGACGCAGGTACTTGCCCGGATGGCTACACCAGCACCAACACCTACGATGAGGGACTGCTCTGCACCCGTCTGAAGCAGGGTATGGAGAAGATCGCTTCGCGCCTCGAGACGCGACTCTATGCCGCGCATCTGGGCGCGACCACGGAGCTCCGAAAGGAAGAGGGAATCACCTTCAACCCGGACGACTACGTCCTCTACATCGCGATGAGCGAAGTGGCCAAAGGGATGGAGGACGGCTCCTCGAACGACGTGGGCGGACCTAACCACATTCGGCTCGAGAAGAACAAATGCGGTGCCGTTTACGGGCTCAATCTGAAAGGCGAGATCAGCGATACGGACGCTTCTCCGATCGACAGCCGCTATGTCGCCTACAATATGTGGGGCCTCATCGCCGGCACTCCGGTCGATTACAGCGGAACCGAGCTGTCCGAGAACAGCTGTGACGTCGACGGCATCGCATCGCCGGACAACATCACCTACCTGCCCAAGTACAAGTCGCTCGTGATCGGCGAGGACACAAGCGCCCACCAGAACGACTATGTCTGGAGCTTCGACCTCAACACCCGGGAGCTGACCCGCATCGCCACCACGCCCTATGGCGCCGAGACGACCTCGCCCTTCTGGCATGCCAATATCGGCGGCTACGGCTATCTGACCCTGGTGACTCAGCACCCCTACGGCGAGTCGGACGAGGACAAGGCCCAGAGCCCCGATGACAAGGAGTCGCACGTCGGCTACATCGGACCCTTCCCTGCGCTCGACTGAGCCTGCCGCCGTGGGCTGGCGCAGGGACGCGCCACCGCGGGCCCTGCCTGGGCAGGCTTCCCTCGGTCTCTCTTCAGTCCCCTCTGGACTCGATCAATGAAGTCGTCATTACAACCTAGATCCGGCAGTTGACCGCTTCGTGCTTCATGCAAGGCCTTGATCACTTTCAAGATCGGGGTTTCCTGCTGGCTCACCCGCCGGGTGAAGCCCGCTACGGCCTCCAGTGCACGCCCCGCGCGGCGCCTGGCTGCGTTGCAACGGATTCTCTCTTGAGAAAGATTCCGTCGTAGCACCACTACGACGCCTCGTTGCGCCTTGCCAGACACCCCGCTGGACGCACCCTGGAGGCCGCCCAACCGCCGGATCTAGGTAGAAAGAGCTGCCAGCCACCAGCAGCCAGCTTAGAGCTTTGTTTTGGAGCTGCTTTCAGGTCTTGTCCGAGTCACCCAACGGGTGAGCGGCTGGCCGGCCATAAAGTCTGCTAAGTATCTGATTATGATGTGCTGGAGGCTGGAGGCTGGAGGCTGGAGGCTGGAGGCTGGAGGCTGGAGGCTGGAGGCTGGAGGCTGGAGGCTGTCTTGAGGGCGAGAGACGCGTCATTCATGCGCATAATGCCTCTTCGTGTCCTTGGGGCCTTTGCGGTTTAGCCTACCGCGACTTCTTATCGTCCGGCTCGCCGAAGAGGTCGGCGAGGCCTTCTAGCTCCTCGCGCGCCCGCGCTTCTTCGTCCTCTGGCGATTCGGGCTCGGTGGACGGGCTTTCGGGCTGTGCTTCCGCTTCTTGCTCCGTCTCCTGCTCCGTCTCCTGCTCCGGCTCAGGCTCAGGCTGCTGGGGCGGTGACTGGTCGCTCGCGCCGAAGGCGTCGAGCATGGCGTCGAGCGCGGCTTGATCGATTGGCTCCTCGTTGAGCGATAGCGGGTCCGGCGTCTCGCCAGCCTCCGCGACGGCAGGCTCAGGCGCTGGCTTGGGTGTTGGCATCTCCTTTGGCTCGATTTCGGCCGGCTGTGAGGCCTGCGCTTCGGCTTGCTCGGGCTGGACGTCGAGCTCGAAGTCTTCCGCCACGCTTTCGGCTTGCTCGGGCGCCTGGGGCGCCGGTGCCTCTGGCTCTGGCGTTTGCACGGGCTCAGGCGCGGGCGCTTCCGCGGCTGCCGCCTCTTCTTGATCCTTCTTGAAGGCGGCCATGTACTCGTCCATCAGCTGCTCGAGCGTGTCCTTGGTGCTGGCGAGCTCGGTCGCCAGTGCGGCCTTCTCGTTCTCCAGGTCGTTGACCTCGCTGGCCTCGATCATACCGGTCGGCGTCATCTCCACCCAGGGGGTCAGCACCTTCGTCAGCTCTTCCGGGATCTGCTTGAGCTTGGCGCCGTCGCGGCTGAGGTAGAGGCTGAGCATGGCGTTGTAAAAGGCCTTCTCGCGCGCGACATACTCGTCCACCTTGGCCGCCAGATCGTCTCCCTCGAGATGGTAAGTGGTCTCGAAGAGGTTGGTCAGGGCGTCGCGCCGTGAGAATTCGTCCGTTTCCAGGCGTCGCATCACGGCGCCCGCGTGGGCGTGGTCTTCGTGGATGCGCTTATGCTGATGGCGCATCGTGATGAAGAGGATCACCCAGGCGACGATGGCGAACTCGCCGGCTAGGACCAAAGCGCTGATCTCGAGCGTCGTCATGACCGCTTCCTCGTCTTGCCTTTCTTGTCCTGCTTCGCTCCACCCTTCTTGGGTGCGGGCGTCTCGCCCTCGACCACGGGAGTCGGTGCGGAGCGTTTGAGCAGCCACCAGGTGAGGCCCAGAATGAGCCCCACGAGCAAATTGCCGCCGAGCACATAGCTGCTGAGCGCTAGCCATTGGATGGGGGGCTTGGGCGCCTCCTCTGCGGCCTCCTGCGTCTCAGGGGCGGGGAAATCCAGATTGAGCCTTTGCGGCTCGGGCCGGAAGACGATGCTGTCGTCCCTGAGCGTCGTTGCGATGAGCTGGCCCTTGATCTGGTATCGACCGGGCGCCTGGACCGGGATCTTGATGCCCAGTGGGAGCCGTGCCGACTCTGGGATCTCGACCACGGAGCGCTCGCCGCTCGGCGCCTCGATCAGCAGGTAGCCGAGCAAGCTGTCGGGCTTGATCAGGTCCGCCTCGCCGGTGATCCGGATCTTGATACGTGCGACCGGGTCGTCCGGCGAGGGCAATTGCTCTGCATAGTCGACCTCGATCGGCGCGCCCGCGACCTTGAAGCGCTTGACGGTTTGGCGCTGGAAGGTGCCACCGTCGATGACCAGCGTCAGCCTGTAGCTGCCTGTCCCGAGGGATTGCGTGTCCAGCCTGGCCGCAAAACGGCTGCTGTTCGGGTCCAGGGTCAGCTCCAGGGCGACGGGCAGCTTGGGAGCCGTGTCGAGGGGCTCTGTCGCTTCCGCTGGGCTGGAGTCGGCGCCGATCTCCCGTTCTGGAGCCTGCCCCTCGGGCCCGGCGGGCGTCTCGCCCGCCTGTGGCCCGAGCGGCGCGATCTCCGCGCGGGCGCTCAGCACCTCGAGCAGATCCGCGCGGGTGACGGTGCGCCTGTGATCGGTCAGCCAAGCCTCGATCTCCGGCTGCTCCCCGGCACTGAGGGTATTGGGCAGGCGCGTCGATTCGATCTGCAGATCCGTCACCACGACGACCCTGTTGTCCGGGTCCTCGACGCCCTTGAGGCGCCAGGTGCCGGCCTCGGGATCCTTGACGGTGACGAGGTCGTAGCCAGGCTCGGTGCGCCAGGTGATGCCGTCCGGGTGTCGCTGCGCGGAGAGGCGGTCGCGGCTCGGCGAGATCAGGGCGGTCTTGCCGCCTTCGGCGTGAAAGGCGAGGACTGTCAGCTCGGAGACCTGATCGTCGATCTCGAAACCGTTGCCCTTGATCGGCACCGTCGTCGGCTCGGCGGTCTGTTCGAGCATGTGGAGAAAGACGCGTTGGAGGGCGTCGGCATCCCTGGCGGTCTCCAGCCAGCCACCGGTCTCGCTCGTCAGTAGCCGCATCAGCGGCATGTCGACATTGTCCGAGAGCGTGACCGCGTGCACCTTGACGCCGAGTCGCTTGAGCCGCTCGAGCTGCTCGCTCAGGATGCGCTGCCTAGATGCGTCGTCGGCCGCGTCATCCTTGGAGACGTCGACCAGCCCGTCGGTCAGCAGCACCAAATGCCGCTCGTCGTCTCCCGCGGCCGCGTCCCAGCCGGTGACTGCGGTCGTGATCGCCTGCTCGATGTCGGTGAGCAGACCGCGCGAGTGGATGCGGTCGAGACGTGCCCCTGTCTTGCGCTTCCAGCCTTTGTCGACGTCTCCGGGGGGCGCCAGTACCTCCGTCTTCTCGGCGAAGAGCCAGACGCCAGCGCGCGCACCCTCGGGGAGCAGCTCGTTGACGAGGCGCAGTGCCGGGACGCGCAGGTTCTCCGGATCGTTCTTGCGCATGCTCCCCGAGACGTCGATGAGCATGCGCACCTCGGTCGCGGCCAGCAGGTCGCCTCCGCCGAGCGCCGTGAGGATCAGCGCCAGGACGAGCACCCGTTTCACGAGGGTCGACACATGGATGAAGTCCGTCATGGCCTGTGTGACGGCAGCGCGCGCCGGATCTTGAGTCATGGTCGGCCGGCGTTAGGGCAGCCAGAGCTCGAAGCAGCCGCCGGGCAGGCTGTGTCCGTTCCTCAGCTGTATGCGGCCTCGCTTGCCGTTGTTCTCGTGCAGCTCGGCGATGCTGGTGGCGAAGAAGAGACCGAGCTGAGTACGCCCCGCGGCGCGCGATCCTTGAGGCTTCTTCGCCATCCGTTCCAGGAGCCCGGAGAGCGAGTCCGGAAAACCGCCGCCGTCATCCTCGACGCGGATCACCAGATAGCCGTCTTCCTCGGCCGCGCTGACCAGGATCTGGGTCTTGGCGTAGCGGTGTGCGTTGCCGATGGTGCTGTCGAGGACGCTGCGGATGAGGTCGGCGTCGAAATAGCCATTGAGGTCAGGCTCGCAGCCGTAGCTCAGCTGAACGTCTAAAGATGCGCAGAGGGCGGAGTTGCTGGCGACGATCTCTTCGAGGAAGTCGTCCAGATTGTGCTCGGCGATCCTCACGGCGAGCTGCTGGTTGCCGATCTTGTAGAGGGTGAGCAGCTGAATGAGATTGTTGTTGGCGCGCTGTGCCTCATGCTGGAGCAGACTGGCCTGGCGGACATCCGCGATCTTGTTGTCCGGATTGCCGACCAGCTCGTCCACGCTGCTCAGGATGAGTCCGAGCGAATTCTTGATGTCGTGGATCGAGGAAGCGAGGATATCGGAGAAGTCCATGCGGCTTGCCCTCGTGGTCAGGAGCTCGGTGATGCGAGCTGGCGCAGGCGGGAGACGACATCGCCGAGACGCCAATCGTTTGGATCCAATCCTTTGACGCGCTCGACCAGGTGCCTGACCGCATTGATGTCGTCGGCGGTCGCGCCGAGCTTCTCCATCTTCATGATGATGGCCTTGGCGGCATTGAGGTTGATCGTCTTGTTGCCCGGCATGTCGTCGGCGGCACCGCTGAGCAGCTGGATGGCGGCGTCGAACTCGCCCTGCTTGATGAGACGCACGCCCTCGTTGTTGGTCTTGATCACCGCCTGCTGGATCTCGCGGATGGCGGTCTCCGCATCATAGTCCAGGTCCGCATGATGGCAGACTTGGACCACTTCCATCAGCAGTTCGTCTTCGTCGTGGTTGTTGGCGATCGCCTCTTGGATGAGCTTGCTGGCCTTCTCCTGCTCGCCAAGCTGCGCGTAGGTCTTGGCCATCTCCAGCGTCACCCTGGCCGAGTGGCCCGCGGCGCTCAGCTGACTCAGGGTTTCCTCGGCCGTCTTCAAGGCCGCGGCGGCGCCTTCCGCGTCGCCTTGCCCCTTCTTGACGGCGGCGGTCGCGGTCGCGGCGTAGAGCTCTGCCTCCTTTTCGGCAGCGAATGTCTTGCCGATGTCCGCAACCACCTTGAGGGCCTCGGCATGTTTGCCGTTGGCGGACTTGGACTTGGCCAGGTCGGCGAAGAGGGACGGGTGATTGAGCACGGAGTGCTTGGCCAGGCTGACGGCGCGGCCGAAGGCCAGCTCGGCGTCGTGCGTATTGCCGTTGGTCAGCGCAAGCTCCCCGAGCAGCTGCTGACGGGGCAGGCTTCTTGGGGAGAGCCGGGCCGCGCTCTGCAAGGTCTTCTCGGCCTCGGCGAACTGTTTGAGCGCGGTCTGTGTCTTGGCCAGCCAGTCGTAGGCCGCGGTCATGTTGGTGTCCAGGCCGACGAGATGCTCGAAGATCTCTTGGGCGAGCGGGTACTTCTTCTGCCAGAAATAGACCTTGCCGAGGCCCAGCCTGGCCCAGGGCAGATCGCGTGCGTCGAGCACTTCCTCGAAGATCTTCTTGGCCTCTTCATAGCGTTTGGCGGTGAGCAGGATGTCGGTCTTGGTCCGGATCAGCTCGGAGAGGTTCTTGGGCTTGGCCGCGATGAGGCGGTCCAGCTCGGCGATGGCGGCCGCGTAATCCTTGGCGACCAGGGCCTTGTTGACCTTGGAGAGATTCGCCTTCGCGGCGAAGAGCTTGGTCAGCCGGGTGCGCAGCAGCTCTTTGGTGAAGGGCTTCGCAAGATAGCTGTCGGGCGAGTACTCGATGGCGCTCATCACCATCTCACGTGCGTTCTCCGCGGTGATCATGATGAAGATGGTGTTCACGCCGATCAGCTGGCGGTGGCGCGCCTCCTCGAGCACCTGTTGTCCGTCCTTGCCAGGCCCCAGGTTGTAGTCGCAGAGGACGACGTCGAAGCTTTTGCGGGCGAGGTGCGAGATGGCGTCCTGGCCGTCGCGCGCCTGCTCGAGCTTGCTCACGCCGAGCGAGCGCAGCAGGTGGCGGATCGCCGAGCGCATGTCGGCGAAGTCGTCCACGATCAGGACGGATTTGTCTGAAAAATCGTTCGTCATAGGGCTGGGCTCCAGGTGCTCGGCACCGGTTGGTGCGCCAAGCCGCTTGCCTTCCGGTGGCTGCCGAATCGCGACGCCTTGCCGTCGATACTTGGCCGGCTAGCTGCCGGCCTGCGCAGGTCGCGACGGGATAGTTGGCTGCGCTCCGCGCCTGGCTCGGCCTGGCGCTTGGCCCGGCCTAGCTCTGGCTGTGCCGGCGCGATGGGCTGGCAGCCGCTTGGTCGGCTATGATCCGCGCGCGATGGCGCGATGACCGATGTCGCCTCGGAAGTAGCATCGCTCCCAGTGAATCCGGTCGACGGCCTGGTAGGCTAGTTTGTGCGCGGTCGCGATGTCATTTCCGAGAGCTGTCACACAAAGTACGCGACCGCCGCTGGTCAGAACAGTCTCGTCCTCCAGTTTGGTGCCGGCATGGAAGACCTTGGCCTCGCTCGCGGGGACCTCCTCCAGCCCCGAGATGGGCTTTCCGCTCTCGTAGGCGTCGGGATAGCCGCCGGCCGCCATGACGACCCCAAGGGCTGGGCGCGGATCCCAGTCTGCAGTCACTGCGTCGAGTTGCCCCTCCAGTGCCGCTTGGCAGAGGGTGACGAGATCCGACTTCAGACGGATCAGCAGCGGCTGGGTCTCCGGGTCGCCCATGCGGCAGTTGAACTCCAGCACCTTGGGTGTGCCGTCCGGCGCGATCATGAGGCCCGCATAGAGGAAGCCGAGATAGGGCAGCCCCTCGCTCGCCAGCCCGCGGACCGTCGGCTCCATCACCTCGCGCATGATGCGCTCGTGAATCTCGGGAGTAACCACGGGCGCTGGCGAATAGGCCCCCATGCCGCCGGTGTTGGGGCCGCGGTCGCCGTCGTCGCGCGCCTTGTGGTCCTGGGAGGAGGCCATGGGCAGGATGTTCTTGCCATCGACCATGGCGATGAAGCTCGCCTCCTCGCCGGTCAGGAATTCCTCGATCACGACCCGTGCCCCAGCCTCGCCGAAACGGCCGGCACCGAGCATGTCGCGGACCGCCGCCTCGGCGGTTGCCAGGTCTTCGGCGAGGATGACCCCCTTGCCGGCGGCGAGGCCATCGGCCTTGACGACGATGGGGGCGCCGACCTGGCGAAGGTAGGCGAGTGCGGGCTCGATCTCGGTGAAGACGCCATAGGCCGCGGTCGGGATCTGATGGCGGGCTAGGAAGTCCTTGGTGAAGGACTTGGAGCCCTCCAGCTGAGCGGCCGCCTGGGTCGGGCCGAAGCAGGGCAGCCCGGCGTCCTGGAACGCATCGACCACGCCGGCGACCAAGGGTGCCTCCGGGCCGACGATGGTCAGTCCGATCGACTCCCGCTGCGCGAAGCCGAGCAGGCCGAAGATGTCGTCTGCGGCGATGGGGACGTTCTCCAGGTCTGGCTCACGGGCGGTACCGCCGTTTCCGGGCGCGACAAAGACCGTCTCGGCCAGTGGCGATTGAGCGGCCTTCCAGGCGAGTGCGTGCTCGCGTCCGCCGCCGCCGATGATCAAAACCTTCATGCAATTCTCCGCAAGACGTGTCCCGAGTCCTTCGTGTGATTGGACGGGATTGACAGGATGAAAGGGGATCGCTGGTCGCGAATTATCCTAGATCCGGCAGTTGACCGCTTCGTGCTTCAAGCAACGCCTTGACCACTTTCAAGATCGGGGCTTTCTGCTGGCTCACCCGCTGGGTGAAGCCCGCTACGGCCTCCAGTGCACGTCCCGCGCGGCGCCTGGCTGCGTTGCAACTCGTTGTCGTAGAACCACTACGACGCCTCGTTGCGCCTTGCCAGACACCCCGCTGGACGCACCCTGGAGGCCGTCCAACCGCCGGATCTAGGATTATAGTTGGCACTGGCCGACGTGACGCGTTGCCGCTGTCGCCCTGGCGATGCCGTGGGACGGCGCGCTAGCCGAACGAGATCAAGCCGCGCTGGCTCGCCCGGACGAACGCCAGGATCTCGTCCGTCTCGGCCCCCGGGTGGTCGCGCTGAGCGGCCGCCAGCGCTTCCTCGCGTGGCAGGCCGGATTTGAAGAGGAGGCGGTAGACGGCCTTGATGCGGCTGCGCTGTGCCTGCGAGAAGCCGTTGCGTCTCAGCCCCACGACGTTGAGCCCCAGCATGCGGGCGCGATGGCCGTCGGCCAGCGCGAAGGGCGGCACGTCCCGGGGGACGCCGGTCACTCCCGCGATCATGGCGTAGGCACCGATGCGGCAGAATTGATGGACCGCCACCTGGCCGGAGACGAAACAGTGGTGTGCCACCTCGACATGGCCGGCGAGGGTCGCGGTATTGGCGAAGATATTGTGGTCGCCAACGACGCAGTCGTGTCCGGCGTGCGAAAAGGCCATCCAGTAATTGTGGCTGCCGATGCGTGTACCGCCCTCGGACTTGACGCCACAGCTGATGTTGACGCCTTCCTTGAACTGGTTGTGGTCGCCAATGACCAGGGGCATGGCCTTCTCGGGCGTGAAGGTCAGATCCTGAGGCTCTGAGCCCAGGGTGACCCCATGACAGACCCTGTTGTGCCCCCCCATCCGGGTATTTCCGTAGATGCGCGCACAGCTTTCGATGCGGCAGTCCGCGCCGATGATCGCCCCCGACTCGATGATGGAGTAGGGACCGACGCTCACGGATGGGTGTAGCTGAGCGCCGTCCTCGACGATGGCGGTCGGGTGGATGCTCAAGAGCCCAGCCTCCGGCCACCAGCTTCCAGCCCCCAGCGCGACGGTGAATGAGGCTGTAGGGTGGACAAGCGCAGCGCAGTCCACCAGGCTCGGCGCGAGATTCGGTGGACTTCGCTCTGGCTCGTCCAGCCTACCATGGTCGGGGGCATCGGCTCCTGGCTGGCGGCGCTCTCCATCTCAGTGCCTGAAGTGGCGCATCCCCGTAAAGACCATGGCGATGTTGTGCTCGTTCGCGGCGGCGATGACCTCTTCGTCACGCATGGAGCCGCCGGGCTGGATGACGGCGGTGATGCCGGCCTCCGCAGCCTGGTCGATGCCGTCGCGGAAGGGGAAGAAGGCGTCGGAGGCCATGACCGAGCCGACGACGGCCAGATCCGCCTGGTTGGCCTTGATCCTGGCGATGCGTGCCGAGTTCACCCGGCTCATCTGGCCGGCGCCGACACCGATGGTCATGCGGTCGCGCCCGTAAACGATGGCGTTCGACTTGACGAACTTGGCCGCACGCCAGGTGAACAGCAGGTCCTCCATCTCCTTCTCGGACGGGGGGCGCTCGGTGACGACACGGGTCTCGTTGCTGAGCTGCAGGTCGGCGTCCTGAACGAGCAGTCCGCCGTTGACGCGCTTGAAGTCGAGCCGGTGGATGGACTCGCTCGCCCAGTCCCCGCACTCCAGGAGCCGCACGTTCTTCTTCGCCGCGACGGCCTCGATCGCGGCCTGGGAGACCTTGGGCGCGATAATGACCTCGACGAACTGACGCGCGACGATAGCGCTGGCGGTCTCGCCGTCCAGTTCGCCGTTGAAGGCGATGATGCCGCCAAAGGCCGATTCTGGATCCGTGCTGTAGGCGCGGTCATAGGCTTCGAGCAGACTGGTGCCCAGCGCGACACCGCAGGGATTGGCATGCTTGACGATGACGCAGGCGGGCGCCTCGTCGTACTGCTTGACGCACTCCACCGCGGCGTCGGTGTCCGCGATGTTGTTGTAGGAGAGCTCCTTGCCTTGAAGCTGCCTGGCCGTCGCGATGCCGGCCTCCTCGACCTGGTGCTCGGCGTAGAAGGCGGCCTTCTGGTGGGGGTTCTCGCCATAGCGCATGGACTGGCTGCGCTTGAGCTGCAGGCTCAGCGTGCGGGGGAAATCCGCTGGCCCATCGGCCTCGGCGCGCACGCCGAGATAGTTGGCGATGGCGCCGTCGTAGCGCGCGGTGTGCTCGAAGGCCTTGGCCGCGAGGTCGAATCTGGTGGCGTCACTGACGCCGCCGGCCTTGATCTCCTCGGCGACGCGGGCATAGTCGGCCGCGTCGACCACGACGCTGACGCTGGCGTGGTTCTTGGCGGCCGCCCTCAGTAGCGTGGGGCCGCCGATGTCGATGTTCTCGATGGCGGTCGCGAGGTCGCAGTCGGGCTTCGCGACCGTGGCCTCGAAGGGGTAGAGGTTGACGACCACCAGGTCGATGGGGGCGATGTCGTTGTCGGCCATCACCTGATCGTCGACACCGCGGCGCCCGAGGATGCCGCCGTGGATACGCGGATGCAGGGTCTTGACGCGCCCGTCCATCATTTCGGGGAAGCCGGTATGGTCGGAGACCTCGGTGACCGCGATGCCGCTCTCGGTGAGCAGTCGGGCGGTGCCGCCGGTGGAGAGGATGTCGACGCCGTGCTCGGCGAGCTGGCGGGCGAAGTCGACCAGGCCGGTCTTGTCGGAGACGCTGATCAGGGCGCGTTGGATGGCTTGCATCGAGGGATATCCGGGTCTTGTTGGATGGTATCTCGGGTCGCCTAGGGCCGATCGGGCCTAGGACCGAATTGGGCTGCGGTAGCCGGTGCTAACGCTCGATTCCGTAGTGGCTGAGTCGCTTGCGCAGGGTGTTGCGCGTCATGCCGAGCATCTTGGCGGCATGACTGAGGTTGCCCTTGGTGTGCTCCAGTACGGTCTCGAACAGGGGGCGCTCGACTTCCTCCATGACGAGGGTGTAGAGCCCCTTGACCTCATGATCGGCCATGTTGTCGAGATAGGACCCGAGGGCGTCCCGAACACATTTGCTCAGAGGGTCCGTGCGGTCGGCATCGATGATCGTTAGCCCCGTCGACTCCGCTTCTGGTAGCTGGCGCGAAGCCTCGGCTCTCATGCTGCTTGGGTCTCCATCTCGGGGCTTTGGTCGAGGAACGCGAGCGCCTGGGACAATTGATCTGCCGGGCTCTCGGTTCGGTTGATCCCTTGTCTGAACGCGGCAGCGCCGCAGCGCTCTCGGCAATACCAGCCGATATGCTTGCGCGCGATCCGTACCCCTTGGCGATCGCCGTAGAAGGCATAGAGCGCCTCCAGATGGGCTTTGACGATCTCCTTGATCCAGTCCTTCGGAGCGGGGTCGCCGGCATGGCTCTGCGGGTGGATCATGCCCCGTTCGGCAGGATCCTGCGACAGCGCGGTGGCGATCTCCCGAAAGATCCAGGGGCGTCCCTGGGCGGCGCGTCCGACCATGATAGCATCGGCGCCCGTGTAGTCCAGGACATGTCTGGCGCGCTCGGGGGAGTCGATATCGCCGTTGGCGATCAGCGTGATGCCCACCTCTCGCTTGATGCGGCGGACGGTCTCGTACTCGGCGGGTGCGGCATAGGTGCAAGCGCGTGTCCGCCCGTGCACCGTGAGCGCGGCGACGCCGGACTCGCGCGCGATGCGGGCGATCTCCACGGCATTGCGGCTGTCCGGCGACCAGCCTGTGCGGATCTTGAGCGTCACCGGGGCCTCGACCGCATTGACCACCCGCTCGAGGATGCGGCCCACGAGCACCTGGTCGCGCAGCAGCGCGGAGCCCGCCGCCACCTTGCACACCTTCTTCGCCGGGCAGCCCATGTTGATGTCGATGATGTCCGCGCCGAGATCCAGATTGACGCGGGCGGCCTCGGCCATGGCATCCGGGTCCGTGCCCAGGATCTGCGCCGCCACTGGGCCTGCCTCTCCGGCGTAGTCCAGTCTGCGGATGGACTTGCGGCTGCTCCAGAGCGTGGTGTCGGACGAGACCATCTCGGCGACGGCCAGGCCGGCCCCAAGCTCGCGACAGAGGCTGCGATAGGGGCGGTCGCTCACCCCGGCCATGGGTGCCAGGACGAGATTGTTGGCGAGCTCGAAGGGTCCGATGCGGAAGGGGCGGATGGGGCCGACGCTCACAACAGGCGCCTCCTCGATTCGCGCCCGTTCTGACGTTGGCGCTCGGTCATGGTGATTGCTCGATCTTGCTCAAACCGGAGATGCAGACCCAATCCTCGCGGATCCTGGGTGGGTCGAGGTCGACCGAATCAGTGTAGGCGGCGCAAACGGCCTCTGCCTGCTCGGCTAGGACACCTGAGAGGGCCAGGGCTGAGCCGGGCCGCAAGTGACCGATGAGCAGGGGGGCGAGCGCAACCAAGGGTCCGGCCAGGATGTTCGCGAGCACGACGTCGTAGGTCGTCTGCGGGGCTGCGTCTGGCGCATGGATCCCGATGCGGTCGGCAACGCCGTTGGCCGCGGCATTGTCGCGTGTGGCGTCCAGCGCCTGGGGGTCATGGTCGACCGCGATCGCCCGCGCCGCGCCCAGCTTGAGGGCGGCGATCGCGAGGATGCCGGAGCCGCAGCCGAAGTCCAGCACCGTCTTGCCGGCGAGATCGGCGGCATCCAGCCACTCCAGGCACATGGCGGTGGTCGGGTGATGGCCGGTACCGAAGGCGAGACCTGGATCCAGCCAGACCACGACGGCGTCCTGCGCCTCGGGCGGCTGGCCGTGCGGGCAGACCCAAAGCCGCTCGCCGAAACGAGTCGGCTTGAAGTCGTCGAGCCAGACGCGCTCCCAGGCCTGATCCTCGATCCGCTCGATCGTCGGCGCGGCGCCGGTCTGCTCGCTCAAGCCGGCCGCGAGCCGCCCGACCAGGGCCTGCCTCGCGGCGTCTGCCTCGAACAAAGCCGAGACCACCACTTCCGACCACAAGGGGGTTTCGCCGGGGCCGGGCTCGAGCTGAGGCTCGTCGCCTGCGTCCAGCAAGGTGACCGAGAGGGCGCCTGCCGCCTCCAGGGCCGCCTCTGCGGCCTCGGCCTGCACCCGCGGCATCTGGAATTTGAGCTGAATCCAGGGCATCGGGTCTGCTACATCCCGAGCTTCTTCTCGAGGTAGTGGATGTTGGCGCCGCCAGCCAGGAAGGCGCCGTCCTTCAGGATGGAGCGCTGGAGCTTGATGTTGGTGTTGATGCCGTCGATCACTGTCTCGCGCAGTGCGTTGCACATGCGCGCGATGGCCGCCTCGCGGTCCTCGCCGTGGGTGATCAGCTTGCCGATCATGGAGTCATAGTGGCAAGGCACCGTGTAGCCGGAATAGATGTGGGTCTCGACGCGCACGCCAGGGCCGCCGGCGGCATGGAACTCGGTGATCTTGCCCGGACTGGGCATGAAGGTCTCGGAGTCCTCGGCGTTGATGCGGCACTCGATGGCGTGGCCGCGCACCTGGATGTCGTCCTGGGTGTAGCGCAGCGGCTCGCCGGCGGCGATCAGGATCTGCTCCTTGACGATGTCGACGCCTGTGATCATCTCGGTCACCGGGTGCTCCACCTGGACGCGGGTGTTCATCTCGATGAAATAGAAGCGCCCGTTCTCGTAGAGGAACTCGAAGGTCCCCGCGCCACGATAGCCGATGCTGCGACAGGCAGCGGCGCAGCGCTCGCCGATCTCGCGCCGCTGCTCCTCTGTGATGCCGGGCGCCGGGGCCTCTTCCACCACCTTCTGGTGGCGGCGCTGCATGGAGCAGTCGCGCTCGCCGAGGTGGATGGCGTTGCCCATCTGGTCCGCGAGCACCTGGAACTCTACATGGCGCGGGTTCTCCAGGTACTTCTCCATGTAGACCATGTCGTTGTTGAAGGCCGCCGCGGCCTCCGCCTTGGTCAGGGCGATGGCGTTGAGCAGCGTCGCCTCCGAGTGGACCACCCGCATGCCGCGGCCGCCGCCGCCACCCGACGACTTGATCATGATCGGATAGCCGATCTCGCGCGCAATCTCCAGGGTGCGCTTCTTGTTGTCGTCGATCGGGCCGTCGGAGCCTGGCACGCAGGGCACGCCGGCCGCCTTCATGGCGGCGATGGCGGAGACCTTGTCGCCCATCATGCGGATGGTCTCGGGCTTGGGGCCGATGAAGATGAACCCCGAGTGCTCGACCCGTTCGGCGAAATCGGCGTTCTCGGAGAGGAAGCCATAGCCGGGGTGAATGGCGACTGTGTCCGTGACCTCGGCGGCGCTGATGATGGCGGGGACGTTCAGGTAGCTCTGCAGGGCGGGAGCGGGGCCGATGCAAACGGATTCGTCGGCCAGCAGCACATGCTTGAGGTCGCGGTCCGCTTCGGAGTGCACCGCGACCGTCTTGATGCCGAGCTCGCGGCAGGCGCGCAGAATGCGGAGCGCGATCTCGCCCCGATTCGCGATCAGAACCTTCTCGATGGTTGCAGCCATGATGGAAGTATCTTCAGTTGAGTGACGTCGGATGGACTCGATGCGCGCTATGCCGCCCTGCGGCGGGCCGGCTCACCGGTCCCGCCGACAGGGCGATCGAGGGCGCATTGGGCGTCATTCGATCACGAACAGCGGCTGGTTGTACTCGACCGGTTGTCCGTTCTCGACCAGGATGCGCGTGACGCGTCCCGCCTTCTCGCACTCGATCTGGTTGAGGATCTTCATGGCTTCGATGATGCAGAGCGTGTCGCCGGCCTTGACCGACTGACCCTCTTCGACAAAGGCCTTCGCGCCGGGGGACGAGGCCCGGTAGAAGGTGCCGACCATGGGCGAGCGCACGATCTCGCCGGCGATCTCCTCTTCCTCGTCGTCCTCCGCCGTGGCCGGGGCTGGCGTCGCGACCGGCGCGGGCGCGGGGGCTGGTGCTCCCTGCGGCATGTAGACCGGGGCCGCCGCGCTCGTCTGGCGGCTGATGCGCACGGACTCTTCGCCTTCGTGGATCTCGATCTCGGCGACGTCGGATTGCTCCAACAGCTCGATCAGCTTCTTAACCTTGCGGATGTCCATCGTCAGTTGTTCTCATTACTGTGATCCTGCGCCAGACGGCTGAGCACGGCGCGCAGCGCCAGTGCATACCCTTCCGCCCCGAGTCCGCTGATCACGCCGACCGCGACGTCGGAGAAATAGGAGTGTGCGCGGAATGGCTCGCGGGCGTGCACGTTCGACAGGTGCACCTCGATGAAGGGAATGGCCACGGCCAGCAGGGCGTCGCGCAGGGCGACGCTGGTATGGGTGAAAGCAGCCGGATTGACGATGATGTAGCGTACATCATCGCGCGGAGCCTGATGGATGGCTTCGATGAGCACATGCTCCGCGTTGCTCTGGAGGAATAGAAGTCGATGACCGTCGGCCTGCGCCGTCTCTTCGAGCCTGCGCTGGATCTGGGCGAGTGTCACCTGGCCATAGTGGCCGGGCTCGCGCGTGCCGAGCAAGTTGAGGTTGGGTCCGTTGAGGACCAGGATCGTGGCCATCGCGCCGTTTGCCTTCCAGACGAAAGTGATTCTCAGGGGACTGCCGTCCGGAGGGAATCGGCGGCAAATCGCGTCGAATTGTCCGGATTTCGGCGGATTTTGTCCAGCAAGGCCGACCGGGAAGATGCGTCTCGACGGCGGTCTTCGGGCGTCGGAGCCGAGCGATGGAGATGAGGCCTCTGCCGCCGCGCGATGCGCGAGTCTAAGCGAAGTGGCCTGGGTGATGCGAGGGCCGTCTTGGCGCTGGACGCCGTCCGCGGCTTCTGCAACCCTTGCCTGGCCTGAGGCCCAGCCGTGATCCAAGCCCCCGACCTTATGATTACTGAGCGCTTCCAGATCCTTGCCGTCGCCGCCTGGCTCGCCGTCGTTCCGGCCTGCGCCGTCTTCGCTGCCGGGTTCGATCTAAACGCCCTGATGGCGCTGCTCGCCGATCATCCGCAGGGTCGGGTCGGTTTCGTCGAGACGCGCTACCTCGCCTTGCTCGACCGCCCCATCGCGGCGCGCGGCGAGCTCGTCTATCTCCCGCCGGATCGTCTCGAGCGCCATACCCAGGTCCCGCGGCAGGAATCCGCCATTCTTGCGGGGGATACCTTGACGCTCATCCATGACGGCCGTCGCCGTGAGCTCTCCTTGAGCGAGCATCCCGAAGTGGCGCTCCTCATCGGCAGTCTGCGCGCGGTGCTCGGTGGCGATCGAGACGCCCTGGAGCGCGACTTCAGCTTGAATCACGCGGGAACGCCCGAGGCCTGGATTCTCGATCTGCTGCCGCGGGACCCGGAGGCGCTTCCGATGTTGCGGCGCATCCATCTGGTGGGCCGCGGCGGGCAGGTCGAGCTTGTGGAGACGATCGAGACCGACGGCGATCGCTCGGTTATCGAGATCGGCGACAAGCGGCCATGAGGGCGCCGAGATGAGGGCGCCGGCGCGGCTGCTGCGCATCCTCGGCTGGCTCGCAATGGTCGGGGTGCTGCTCGCCCTCGTCGTCAAGGCGGACTATTCGGCCGACATGTCCGTCTTCCTGCCGCGCTCGCCCACGCCTGAGCAGGCGCTGTTGGTCGATCAGCTTCAAGATGGGACGGTCTCTCGCCTGACGCTGGTGGCGATCGGCGGTGGCGAGGGCGAGCTGCGCGCCGAGGTCTCGCAGGCCTTGGTAGCCCGGCTGCGCGCCAGCGGGGCCTTTGAGCTGGTCGCCAACGGCGACGCCGCCGCGCTCGCGCGTGACCGCGACTGGCTCTTCGCGCATCGCTATCTGCTGAGTCCGGCGGTCGAGGCCCAACGCTTCGAAGTCGCTGGACTGCGCAAGGCCCTGAACGAGACGCTGGATTGGCTGGTCTCGCCGGCTGGGATGCTGATCGAAGACCTGGTCCCGGGCGATCCCACGGGCGAGCTCATCCAGATCCTCGAGCGGCTGGAGCGCGGGCAGCAGCCGAGGCGCGAGCATGGCGTCTGGGTCAGCCGCGATGGCGAGGAGGCGCTGCTGCTGGCGCTCACAGCCGCGTCTGGCTCGGATCTGGACGCTCAAGAGGCGGCCCTAGCGCAGATCGACGCCGCTTTCGCCGAGCTGCGAGAGGCGTTGCCGGGGGCCAGCTCGCTGCGCCTGATCGAGAGCGGCCCCAGCGTCTTCGCCGTCGCGTCGCGCGCGACCATCAAGGGCGAGGTGACACGCATCGCCCTGCTCGCCACCCTCATCATCGTCGCCCTGCTGCTGTCGGTTTATCGCTCGGTGCCTGTCCTGCTGCTCGGGCTCTTGCCCGTGGCGACTGGCGCCTTGGCGGGGATCGCGGCGGTCAGCCTGGGGTTTGGAGTGGTCCATGGTCTCACCATCGGCTTCGGGGCGACCCTGATCGGCGAGGCGGTGGACTATGGCATCTACCTCTTCGTCCAGCGTGGCGGCGCGAGCTCGGAGGCGGGCGCCCTCGCGGATCTCTGGCCGACGATTCGTATCGGCCTGCTAACCTCGGTCTGCGGTTTCGGCGTCATGCTCGGCTCAGGGTTCCCAGGACTGGCCCAGCTCGGCCTCTATTCGACCACGGGACTGATCGCGGCGGCATTGGTCACGCGCTGGGTGCTGCCGGCCTTTCTTCCGGCCAAGCCCAGGCTACGCGACTTGAGGCCGCTGGGCGAGATGCTCGCGAGTGCACTGCCTGCCTTGGCTCGACTGCGCTGGCTGGTGCCTCTGCTCTGCGTCGTCGGGCTGGTGGTGATCTGGACGCATCGCGATGGGCTGTGGAACGACTCGCTGCTCGCGCTCAGCCCGGTCTCGGCGCAGGCGCAGGCGCTCGACGCACGGCTGCGGGCGGAGCTGGGCGCGCCCGAGGCGAGCGCGCTGGTGGTGATGGATGCGCCGGACCGGGAGACCCTGCTCCGCCAGTGCGAGGAGGTCGCTCGGTTGCTTGATGCGCTGGTGGAGGAAGGTGCCATCGCCGGCTGGGACAGTCCCGCCCGCTACCTCCCGAGTCAGGCGACGCAGCGGGCGAGGCTAGCCAGTCTGCCGGAGCAGGATGTCTTGGCATCCAGGCTGGCAGCGGCGACGGCCGAGCTGCCGCTGAAGGCCGACCGGCTCCGCCCCTTCTTGGCGGATGTCGCAGCCACGCGGGAGGCGGGGACGATCGGCCCCGAGTCCCTGAGCGGAACCTCCTTTGCCCTCGCCGTCAGCACGATGCTGACCGAGACGGGGCAGGGCTGGCGCGCGAGCCTGCCCTTGAGGGCGGCGTCCGACCCGGCCGGAGAGCTCGGGATCGACGTCGAGCGGGTGCGCGAGGCGCTGGCGTCGGTCGAGTCTTCGGAGGCCAGGCTGCGGCTGCTGGCGCTCAAGCGCGAGTCGGACGCCCTCTATGCGGCCTATCTGAGCGAGGCGATCGTCTTGTCTCTGATCGGGCTTGCGGCCGTTCTGCTGGTCCTGGCGGTCGCGCTGCGCTCCCTTGGCCGTCTGTGGCGGGTGGTCCTGCCGCTGCTAGCCGCCGTGCTGACCCTGACCGGCGCGCTGGTGCTCGCGGGAGAGTCGCTGATCCTCATGCATCTGGTCGGGCTGCTGCTGGTCGTCGCAGTCGGGTCCAACTATGCACTCTTCTTCGCGCGAGGCCAGGGTGCGCCAAAGCCGCGCACCCTGGCCTCGCTGCTCTTCGCCAATCTGACAACGCTTGCCGGCTTTGGTCTCCTTGCGACGTCCTCGGTGCCTGTCCTCCAGGCCATCGGCATCACGGTTGGGCCAGGGGCCGTCTTGGCGCTGCTCTTCGCCGCCATGCTGAGTCGCGCCCCTAAGGTGAGGAGCCTTTAGCCATGGATGCCAGTCTGACTCGGGACAGGCCAAGCGCGGCGACGTCTCAGGTCGCGATGACGCGACCGAGACCCTGGCGCCCGACGGCGCTCATCTGGCTGAGCCTGGGGCTTCATGTGGTTGTCCCGCTGGGCTGGCTGTGGCGGTCCGCGCTATGGCCTTGGTGGGTCTGGGTGCTGGTGCTCGATCATCTGGTGCTGACACTGGCCGGGCTCTGGCCGCGCTCCGCCTTGCTCGGTCCGAGCTGGCGGGCGCTGCCGCCCTCGGCGGTGCGTCGCGGTCAGATCGCGATCACTATCGACGATGGCCCGGATCCGGCGGTAACCCCTGAGGTGCTTGCGATCCTGGCAGCCCAGGGTGTGAAGGCGACCTTCTTTTGTATCGGCAAGCGCGCCGAGGCCCACCCAGAGCTGGTCGCCGCGATCCGCTCCGCAGGCCACGCCGTCGAGAATCACTCCTACAGCCATCGCCACGACTTCTCGCTGCTCGGGCCGTGGCGGATGCGCGCGGACCTGGAGCGCGCCCAGGCCTTGCTCGCGCGGCTCGCGGGCGAGGCGCCCCGCTTCTTTCGCGCGCCGGCGGGGCTGCGCAACCCCTTTCTCGAGCCCGTGCTGGCGCGCCTCGGGCTCCGCCTGGCGAGCTGGAGCCGGCGCGGCTTCGATACCCGTGAGTCGGAGCCCAAGCGCGTTCTGGCACGGCTGGAGTCTGGTCTCGCGCCTGGTGCCATCTTGCTCCTGCATGATGCCAACGCCGCACGAGACGCATCGGGTAGCCCCGTGATCCTCCGAGTGCTGCCCGGTCTGATCGAACGGATTCGCACCGCGGGTCTGGAGCCCGTCACCCTGCGCCAGGCCCTTGAAGAGATGGGAGAATCATGAGCATGGGAGACGTATGAGCTCGGATTTCACGCGGCGCCTGATCGCTGAGGCCGCAGCCCCCTATCAGCGCGCAGGTCGCTATGCCTATCACTTCGCGCGCGGCAAGCTCGACGGAGACCCGGTCTTCATCGCTATGCTGCGCGATGGGCTGCTGCCGGCGTCCGCGAGCATTCTCGATCTCGGCTGTGGAGAGGCCCTGCTTGCAAGCTGGCTGCGTGCCGCGAGCCTGCTCCATGCCGATGGCGATTGGCCCGCCGATTGGCCGGCGCCACCTCACCTGGAAGGCTATCGCGGCATCGAGCGACAGCAGCGCGACGTGACACGCGCCCGCCAGGCGCTTCCGACCGCGCTGCAGATCGAGCATGGGGATATCCGCGAGGTGTCCTTCGGCCGCGCCAGCTTGGTTGTCATTCTGGATGTCCTGCACTACATCAGTGTCCAAGACCAGCGAAGGGTGCTCGAGCGCGTCCATGCCTGTCTCGAGCCAGAGGGCAGCCTGCTCTTGCGCGTTGGCGACGCCGGCGGCGGCTTGCCGTTTCGCATCAGCCTGGCGGTGGACGCGCTTGTCACCCGGTTGCGCGGACAGTCACTGGGCCCGCTGCATTGCCGCTCGCTCGCCGATTGGCAGGCCGAGCTCGAGGCGCTCGGATTCGCTGCCCGGAGCCTGCCCATGAGCGCGGGCACCCCATTTGCGAACCATTTGCTGGTCGCGCACCCTATAGGGAGAGCCTGACTCATTGCGCTCCCCGGCCAAGTCCCCGATGGCATCGCTAGCGACGGATGGAGCCGAATCGACGGGGCTCTGCAATATCTGACGACCGAAAGGACGCCCGTTTGAACCGGATTGCTGTCACCAGTTACACCCTGACGACCTGCCTGGGTCGCGGCATTTCGGCACACCTCGATGCCTTGATGAGCGGCCGCAGTGGTCTGGCACCTTGCTCCTTCGAAGACGTGGATCTCGACACCTGGGTCGGAAAGGTCGACGGCCTTGATGCGCCCATGCCCTCGCCGGAGACGCGTGCGCATGGCTGCCGCAACAACCGTCTCGCGGAGCTCGCCTTGGAGCAGGACGGTTTCTTGGCTGCTGCGCGCGATGCGGTGAGCCGCCATGGCGCCTCCCGCGTGGCCGTCTATCTTGGCACCAGCACATCCGGGATTCTCGACACCGAGCGCGCTTATCGGGTGCGCGACCCGGACACAGGCGCCTTGCCCGCATGGCTCGACTACCGCTCCAGCCACAGCATCTCCTCGCTCGCCGAGCACGTCAGCCGGCTCGTCGGCGCCGCCGGCCCGTTCGGCGTCATCTCCACGGCCTGCTCGTCGAGCGCCAAGGCCTTCGCGACGGCGGCGCGTCAGATCGCTTGCGGTCTCATCGACGCGGCCGTGGTTGGCGGCGTGGATACGCTCTGCTTGACCACGCTCTATGGCTTCAACTCGCTGGAGCTGCTCTCGCGAGGACCCTGCCGCCCCTTCGACCCTGAGCGCGATGGTCTCTCGATCGGCGAGGCCGCCGGCTATGCGCTTCTGGAGCGTGATGCGCGGTCCCGTCTCTGGCTCAGCGGCTATGGCGAGTCCAGCGATGCGCACCATATGTCGACGCCCCATCCCGAGGCGCGCGGCGCGCTCCAGGCGATGGACGCCGCCCTGGCGCGGGCCGGGCTCGAGCCCGCCGAGATCGACTACATCAATCTGCACGGCACGGCGACGCCCTCCAACGACGCGGCCGAGGGCAAGGCGGTCGCCCGGCGCTTCGGTGCCGGCGTGCCCGCGAGCTCGACCAAGGGCGCGACCGGCCACACGCTGGGCGCCGCCGGCGGTGTCGAGGCCGCGCTTTGCCTGATCGCGTTGAACGCGGGGCTGGTCCCCGGAAACGTCGGTCTGCGCGAGCCGGATCCAGGGATTCCGATCGGCCTGGATCCTGTCACGCGTCGGGCGCCGCTGCGCAATGTGCTGAGCAACTCCTTCGGCTTCGGTGGGACCAACTGCAGCTTGATCTTCTCGCGGGATGAGGAGGCGTCCGCTCATGACTGAGAACGCCCTCTCGATCGCGGCGCGGGTCTGCGGCATCGGCCTCGTCGGGCCTGGCGCCGATGATTGGGGTCAGCTGCGCGAGCGCCTGCTCAGTGAGAGCGGCGCGGCCCTGGCTCCAACGCGGATTCCCAATCCCGAGGGGCTGCCGCCGGCCGAGCGGCGGCGCGTCGGCAAGGTCGTCAAGCTCGCCATGGCCGCCGGCCTGGCCGCGTGCCGCGACGCCGGCATCGAGCCCGCCATCCCGGCGACCGTCTTCGCATCCTCGGGCGGAGATGGCGAGAACTGCCATGCGATCTGCGAGCTGCTAGCCGGGGAAGATCGCCTCATCTCGCCGATTCGTTTCCACAACTCGGTCAACAATGCGGCGTCCGGCTATTGGGGGATCGCGACGGGCGCCCAGTCCGGCTCCAGCGTGGTCTCGGCCTTCGACGGGAGCTTCGCCGTGGGGCTGCTGGAGGCCTTCGCGCTGGTGGCGACCGAGGGTGCCCCCGTGCTTCTCGTCACCTACGACCATCCCTATCCCTCGCCCCTGGCCGAGTCGCGTCCCTTGGGTCCAGCGTTCGGCGTCGGTCTCTTGCTGCGCCCCGAGGAGGTCGGCCCTGGGCCTTCGTTGAGGCTGCTGGGGCTCTCGGACGCACCTGCGGATCGGCTCTCGGACCCTGTGCTGGAGGCGCTGCGGCAGGGCGCTCCGGCCGCGCGCGCCTTACCCTTGTTGAGCGCGCTGGCCCGTGCCGAGGCGGGACGGGTGGCGCTGGATTACCTAGATGGTCGAGCCCTGCTGCTGGAGGTTGCGCCATGACACCGCCGCTCGACCGTGACTGGATTCTGGCCCACATCCCGCATCAGGGCGCCATGTGCCTGAACGACCGCGTCGATGCTTGGGACGACGAATCCTTGCGCTGCACGGCTTGGAGTCACCGCTCGCCCGAGCACCCATTGTGCATCGACGGGCGGCTCAGCGCCTTGGTCGGCATCGAGTACGCGGCCCAAGCCGTCGCCATTCATGGCGCGCTGCAAGGCGCGGATCGCGCGCCGGGCATGCTCGGCAGCGTGCGGGGGCTCACCTGCGATTGCAGCGAGCTGGACAGCATCGAGGGACCCCTCAGTATCGAGGTGACGCGGATCGGCGGCGATGCCGGTGGCTTGCTCTACGGCTTCGAGATTCAGGGCGAACGTCGGCGGCTTCTCGGCGGGCGTCTGACCATCGTGCTCGCGTCTTCGGCCAAGCCGTCGGCTTGAGCGTTCGGCTTGGGAGAGAGAGCATGGGTAAGCGCGCCTTAGTCACGGGCGGAAGCGGGGGCATCGGCGCCGCGATTTGTCGATCCCTGGCCAGGCGAGGCCATGACGTCATCGTCCATGGCAACCAAGGCGCGGGGCGCGTGGAGGCGCTCGTGCGGGAGATCCAGGACGCCGGTGGGGAGGCGCGGGGGCTGATCCTGGATGTCACTGATACCGGGCGCTGCCGGGCTGTTCTGGAGGAGCTGGCCGACGAGCGCCCGGTGCAGATCCTGGTGAACAATGCGGGCATCCATGACGACGCCGTCTTCCCTGGGATGCGGCCCGATCAGTGGCAGGCGGTCCTGGATGTCAGCCTCAACGGCTTCTTCAACATCACCCAGCCCCTGACTCTGCCGATGATCCGCGGCCGCTGGGGGCGCATCATCTCGGTCACATCCGTGTCCGCGATCGTCGGAAATCGTGGCCAAGTCAACTATTCGGCCGCCAAGGGCGCGCTGCATGCGGCGACGCGGTCATTGTCGCTCGAGCTCGCCAGCCGCGGCATCACCGTCAATGCGGTGGCCCCTGGGATCATCGAGACCCAGATGAGCGAGGACCATTTCCCGCCGGAAGCGGTCGCCCAGCTGGTGCCGATGAAGCGCGCCGGCCGTCCCGAGGAGGTCGCCGATGTCGTCGCCTTTCTGGCCTCGGATGCGGCCTCCTATGTCACCGGTCAGGTGATCTCCGTGAATGGCGGGATGATCTAGCGTGTCCCGCTCAGGGCAGCCAGCGTCTTGCGCGATCGAGCACAAAGGGCCAGATGCGGCCCTTCTCCCAGAGAATGCGGGCGAACAGCTGGCCGCGGGTCTTGGGCGGCTTAGGCCGCTGCGGGCGCTCCCGCAGTGAGATGGCTTCCCGCTCACAGACCGAGACGCAGGCGCCACAGCCCAGGCAGACGGCTGGATCGACCGCGGCGAATCGGGCGTCGCTCGGAGACCGCCGCGCAGTGGGCGCGAGCCCGATGCACTTGACGTTGCAGGCCTTCAGACAGGCGCCGCAATAGTCGCAGCGCTGCGCATCGATCTCGGCGAGAAAGGGCGTCTTGGCGATTCCGTCGCTGAATCCCAGCTGGACGCCGGCCATCAGCTCGCAGCAGCAGCGGCAGCAGTTGCAGAGGAAGGAGGGCTGCTCGCGGACATTGTCCGTGACATGGGTGAGGCCGAGCGCGCGCGCATGGGTCAGGGTCTCCAGCATGCTGGCCTTGTCGCGCTCCTGGGCAAAGCCGCGCCGCACCAGAAAGCGCGCCCCCTCGCCGAGCACCATGCAGATGCCCTCGACCGGGGCGCCCTTGCGGCACGCGAGACCCAGGTGCTCCTTCTTGTGCCGGCAATAGCAGAGCGTGATGGCGCAGTAGTCGGCGTCCAGGATGATCTGCCTGGCGTCCTCGTAGGAGGTGACCTGGGAGCTGACTGGAATCTGCTCCTCGTAGACCAGGGCACGGGTAAGCTGGCTGCGGCTGCCGAAGAACTCGCCCGCCTGTCCCGCCTTGCCGTTTTCCTCGAGATACTCGGTCATCAGCCGAGCCAGGTCTCCGAGCGGCAGATCGGACCGGCGCCGCATGAAGGTGAATTCCATGAAACCGATCAGGCCGGGGACCAGCAGGTAGTAGGTCGTTCCGGCGAAGGGCATGTCCATCACCAGGCCCTTGTCGGCCATGCGCTCGAGCACCGGAAGGAGCTGCTCGGGCGCCATCTCGGTCAGCCCGGCCAGCTCCTCCAGGGTCGCTTCATGCAGCGGAAAGCAGGCGCCGACGAAGGCCTCCGTCTCGTCGAAGAGCAAGGACAGGATCTCGCGCAGCCGCTCGCTGTCGACGAGACCGATGGGGTAGTGGTTCAGGCGATCGATCAAGGGCGTCAGCCCTGACTTGCCGCCTGCTAGATGGCCCATTTCGGATTCACCTGTTGTTCCTCAGGATCTTCCGCGAAATTCTCTCAGAATACGCCGCGTTGGGTCCGTTGGATTCCGCCCAAGTTGTTAGCGAGCGAAGACGGGTGCGTCGTTCTGGTGACGACCCGATGCGAAACTCCGCAAGGTGCGAGGGTTGGGCGATTCCTCACGCGGGGAGCGGGCAGATGGCCCTTGACGTTGACCGGCAAGAAAAGCTCGGAGACCGGACGCTCAATGAGGTGGCTCAGTGAGCACGAACAGGGCTTTGCCTGCAGGTTGATGGAAAGGACCGGAAAGTCGATCTCGAGTCAGGTCTTGGGGCAGTCGGGGGCCGAGAAATCGACCGAGGGAAGCTTCAGCTTCCGTCCAGTGCCAACGACATCGGCGACCTGTTCTGCGGTTTCCTCGGCTCTTGTCTTACGGGCTTGTGTGGCCATGGCTAGTCCCTGAGATCCACGAAGAGATTCTTGCCGCAAGCGCGGGCATATTTGCGCAAGGTGGCAACGGACGGCGAGTGCTTGCCCGTCGCAAGCGCCCGCTCCAAGCGAGCGACTGCGGGCGCGTGGGTCCCCATGCGCTCGGCGACCTGAGCCTGGGAAAGCCCCGCCTCGTGCCGCGCCTTCAGTAACAGTTCGAGCAGGGCGAATTCCTCCCGCTCCAAGCGCTCGACCTCGGCTTGCACACCGGGACGCTGCATCAGCGTCTCGATCAGTTCATCGTGGGTCTGCATGGTGGATCTCCTTCATCCGCGCTTCGGCGAGACGCCGTTCGCGCACGGGTGTCTTGTTGGTCTTCTTCACAAAGCAGTGCAGCATCACGATTCGCTGTCCGACCTGCGTGCAGAAGAAGACACGCGCGATCCCATCGGCGCTTTTCAGACGTAGCTCGAACAAACCGTTACCGAATGCCTTGGTATGTGGCTCGCCCGAGTTATGGTGATTTCTGGTGTACGGTATGTAGTGGGCGGGCAAAGCACTGGAGCATATGACGCTGGGGACCACTACTTCGGCTGACTTGTGCTTGTGCCATGCGTGCGACTGGTCTAGTCTCCCCTCAATGTAGAACGTCCCACAAGGCAGCGAAATGCAGGAAATCGTTTCCATCCGCGATGCAAATCAACATCTGTCACGCTATCTCGAACGCGTCGAGCAGGGTGCTGAGGTGATCATCACCCGGCGCGGCAAGCCCATTGCACGGCTGCTGCCGATCGAGCCCGAATCCCGCCTTTCCGGGGCGCAACAGGCTGCCCGCCAGCGGCTGAATCAGCGAATGCGTCGTGGGTATCAGCTCGGCGGCGTTAAAGTCGATCGAGACACCCTCCATGAGCGCGACTGATGAACGAGGCGCGCTTCAGCATCGACACCAACATTCTGATCTACAGCATCGATACCGACGCAGGGCGCAAGCATGAGGAAGCCTGCAAGCTTGTGGATGCACTCGCTGACAAGGATTGCATTCTGACACTGCAAGCGTTGGCCGAGTTTTTCCACGCCGTCACGCGAAAGAACAAGATGCCGGTAGAGGAGGCTGCCGCCATGGTCAAGGATTGGATGGAGCTGCTCCCTGTGGTGGTCGCGGATGGTCGCGCTTTGCGAGCAGCCATGCGCCTAAAAGAGGAGGAGAGCTTCTCCTTTTGGGACGCCATGATCGTGGAAACGACCAAGGCTGCGGGAGTGACGCGACTCCTTACCGAGGATCTCCAGGACGGCAGAGTGCTGGGCACGCTACACATCGAGAATCCCTTTAAGGACGGGTTCGAGCTGGACCTTGCTTGACCGGAGGTGACAAGGAGGCCTCCAAGGGATGACGTGGAGCGCGTTCCTGCCACACAAGTCCTAGTCTCTAAGCAGGTGGTAGCCGGGCGAGGAGAGGCCAATCATCTCTCAGTGCGCCGCCTTCCGATCCAGCCTATTCCGATGAGCGCGGACAAGAACAGCGGAAGGGTAGCCGGCAATGCCATGGACTTAAGCCGCCCGGCAGTACGCCGGGTGGAATCCGGGCTTGAGCTTGCCGGGATTGAGGCGTGGA
>NZ_JAAIJQ010000220.1 GCF_010820565.1 Thiorhodococcus minor
AACCGGTTGTTGGACAAGCCCGGGATCGAGGAGGTACGCAGGGGGTATAGAAAATAGCTTTTCGAGGCCGAGGGCTCGCGGAGCCCTGGAAGCTAATGAGGAGGTGCCGAGCCCCGGCTGTCAGGCCGCCATCGGGTTCAAGATTGCGCCCAACGGTGTTCAGCGTGGGCATTGTGCCTGAATGTCAGGCGAGCGCCAGCCTCGGCCGGAAGAAGCCGCAGTCCCGGGGTCGGTCTTTTGGGAGCGGTTACATCACCACGGCCTGCGCCGCCTCAAGGGTTGGGCGCAGGGTCGGTTGCAATGAGCGCGGCGGCAGACGTGTTTGCACGCTCACCATCTCAGCCCCGCAGCACGGGCATTTCAGCTTGGGCCGGGGTTTGAGTTGAGCGATCAGGCGCTTCGGATCGAGGCCGAAGAGCCACTGCAGCACGGCAATGGCGCGCTTGCTGTTGGGATGCAGAAAGCCGTAGTTGCGTGTCCGTCGGAATCCCTTGGGCAAGACATGCGCGAGCACCAGGGCGAGGAAGCGCGCGCCCGGCAGGGTGCGGTACTCCAAGCGCTTGCGCTTGGCATCGCGGTAACGGAAGGTCACCTGGCCGTTCTCACAGGAAACGATGTCCTTCTCTTGGATGACGCCGCGATAGAGATAGCGCCCCAAATAGATCAGCGCCTTCTCGCCACGGCCGACGTTTTTGCAGTCGACGACCCAGGCGCTCGGCAGGCCGGACGGAAGGGTCAGCCCCGCGGCGGTGATGGCCTCCAGCAGCTTGGCGCGGAAGACCTTGGCCAGCGCCTTGTGATTGAACAGATAGCCGCGCTTGGCGCTTTTGGTGCGCCACAGCTTCTTGTCCGGATCGATGGCCGCGGCTGGCACCACCAGGTGGACATGGGGGTGAAAGTCGAGGCGGCGCGAATGGGTATGGAGCACCGCAATCGCCCCGGCCTCGCCCTGCAAAGCGTTGTCGTTGCGCGCGAAGGTACGCACCGTCTCCCAGCTCGCGCGGATGAGGTGATCGTAGAGCGCCTGCTGGTTGGACCACACCAGTGAGCGCAGCGCCTCGGGTACGGTGAAGGTGAGGAGGAAATAGGTCGCTGGCACCTGCCGGGCGAGTTGACGCTCGATCCATTGCTGGCTCTCATGGTGCTGACAGTGAGGACAGGCACGATGACCACAGGAGTGCGGGACGCGTTCGGTGTGATCGCAGGCGCTGCACTGCGCGCGCATCACGGGGCTGGCCGAGGTGCGGCAGGTCTGCAGCGCCTCGAGGGCCTTGCGCTGGCTGGGTAGAATCGAATCACCCATCTGCGCCAGATACGCCGCCTTGAAGGTGGTGATGATCGAAGACAGCAGGATCATTTCACGCCCCTCCAGTCGATGGAGAAGCCGCTCATCAAGGCGTTGATGGCGTGCTCGGCGTTGCCGTTGGTCTGAGCGGTCAGGTGGGTGTAGCGGGCGGTGGTGAGGATGGAGTGATGGCCGAGGATCTTTTGGACTTCCAGCAGATCGACACCGGCCTCGATCAGGTGTGTGGCGTAGCTGTGGCGAAGACAGTGGGGTGTGATCTTTTTTTAATCCCACACGTCTCGACGACCTTGCGCAGGGTGACCTGCACGCCGCCGCGATCCAGCGGCGTGGACGCCGATGCTGCCGCCTTGAGTCCCCCGTGGCGATTGGGAAACAACAGGACCGGGTTGCGATGCAGTCGCCAGAAGCGGCGCAGCAGCTCAAGCGTTGTCTCGGGCAGTGGCACCAAGCGATCCTTGTTGCCCTTGGCATCACGGATGTGCACGCGCCGACGCTCCGCATCGATATCGGCCACGGTGAGGCGCAGCCCCTCGCCGAGGCGTAGACCCAGGCTGTAGAGGGTGAAGAAGAAGACCTTGTAGCTCAGCGTTTGGGTTGCCTGAATCAGGCGCTGGGCCTCCTCGACGGTGACGATATCCGGCAGGCGTTGCCCCTTGGGTGGCTTGACGAGGTCGACGTTGACCCAAGGCTTGCGCAGCACATGGGCGTAGAAGAACTTCAGCCCGTACAAGTCGAGCTTGACGGCACTCCAGGAGTGGGTCTCGAGCCGGTCGCTAAAGTACTCG
>NZ_JAAIJQ010000221.1 GCF_010820565.1 Thiorhodococcus minor
CACCCTGCTGACACAGGCCGTCCTCGCGCTTTCCGATGCCGTCGAGGCGGTACGGCCAGACCGACAATTTCCACGCCGCAATCCCGGCAAGCTCAAGCCTGGATTCCACCCGGCTTACTGCCGGGCGGCTTAAGTCCATGGCATTGGGTCTGCAGGCCGATGGGGAGCTTCTTCAGGATGATGCTCATGAGCTCAGGTGCTCAGTACAGGCGTCACGGGGCGTCGATCATCGATTGGCCCGACCTTCCGCTGTAGGTGGACGAGCGCAGCGCAGTCCACCAGCGCCGGCGCGGGATTCGGTGGACTTCGCTCTCGCTCGTGCACCCTACTGGTCCAACTGACAATCAACGCCCGTCATGGCGTCCTAGTCTAGACCGCGACCAGCACGAGATGCGCTTCTTGCGCCACGAGGCGAAACAAATCACGACCTTCATGCGCGAGCGGCTGGCCACGCTCGACGCCCCCCCATGAGCAATGCCTCGCGTCGTTGGGGACAGCCGATTCCGTCCAATGATCTCCGGATCGCCGCCAATGCGCTGGAGCACGGAGCCAGCCTGCTGACCCTCGACGCGCATTTCACCCAGGTCGATCGCCTGTCGGCAGCCCGCTCGAGGACTTCCTGCCCTGAGACTCGGCGCTTCTCTAGCCCCTTGCTCAAGGAGACTGTGAACGTATTCGTCGGCGGCGGCTTGCCGACCTCATCTTCGGGATTAGCCGTGGTCGGACTAGCGTGACAGCAAGCCTCTCGCGACATCCGCTCCACGGTGCCAAGCGCACTCCCGGCGCTCTGCGCCGAGCGGGTCCGGGGGCTGTACCGACCTCGCAGGCAGGTCCCGCCGCACAGAACGCCAGAGGGGACGCCACACCGCAGAGCGTTGTCGCAAGCGAAGTGCTGCACGAAGCACGCCGTCCCGCAACCGCTTCGCCCCATCCGCGAGGTGGCCGGGCACGTCGCCCCTGTCAGGCTCGGCGCCAGCCAAGCCCCATCGTGCCCCTCGCATGCGTGAGCTCAAGACCTGACACTCGCGGACCTAGGGCCTCGCTCGGGCCTGAGGCTGGACCACCAACGCCTACGAGCCATGGGAGACCTGCTCCCTCGTCGTCCCCTCTATAGGTTGGGGACAGCCAAATGGTGACCCTGCGCCCCTGGGAGCGGCTCGGCCGATCTACCTTGCTACCTCGCTCTCGCCATCTACCGGTTTGGCATCGAGACGATCCAATATGGCCAACGCTTGCTCAACATTGCCGGTTGCAGCCAGGGTACGGAAATGGTTTTCAGTGTCCCAGGCCGCCAGCGCTTGCGCGCTCAGCTCTTCCATGAGCTTGTTCAGGCTCAAACCACGGCGATGTGCCAAGGCTTTGAGTCGCTCAGTGGTATCGTCGGGCAATCTGATGGTCAAAGTGCTCATCGCAATTCCTCCAGACTTTGCGCGGGGGTCAAAATACGCAAATCACCGAGTCTCAATTCGCCGCGTCGAACATCACGAACATTGTGTGTGACAATCCCTGCGGCATTCCCCGCCAATGCCAGCTCAATTAAGTGATTGTCCGCTTCATCCGGCAAATTGGGACGCCAACCGTAATACACCTTGACCCATCGTCCTTGCTTCGCCAGCGCCGACAACAACTGCAACCGCTCGGCAGGCGTAGTGGCTTCACCCCAGACCTCGCGCCCGAACAGATCCTGATATTCAAACCACAGCGCATGACCAAACAAGGGCTGGAAGTACCCGGTCAGCGCCCGTCGCAAGACCATGCGCGATGCGCCGCTGGCAGAACGCAGACCGGCAACAAACACACTGGTGTCAATGACAATCGGAATCATGATGACAGCATATATGCCATCACCCATACTTGCAACGCCAGACGGGAGCGCTGGACGAGTCCGTCATGATGAACAACGGTGGCCTCCACTCGATGCGCGTTGCTCGATTTCAAGACCCTCGGACCCGCTCAAGGGCAACCAGAGCACCCAATGCCATGGACTTAGCGCCTAAAGCTATGATTATGTTACAATAATGCGTCTTCACAGGAACCTTGTAGGAGCATGCCGATGAAGCGTTGCAACGCTATCAGTCTCAACACCGAAGA
>NZ_JAAIJQ010000222.1 GCF_010820565.1 Thiorhodococcus minor
AAGAAAGAACTCGATTCATTGCTCACGTTGAATTTTCAGGCATTCAAGAAATGTGATCTTGTGCCTATATGAAGTATCGTTGAATATTTCTCTGTGGCTAGGACCTGGAGTGGGTCGGAAACCACCTGACGGAACAACAATTGTCCCACCGACAGAACGCAATCCAACGGGGTCTAATACGTTTATAGGGTTATTCGTAACGTAACCGTATAAATTCGCGCCATCCCCCTCAAACCCAATCGGATCCTTCCCCATCCATCGTCCCGTATAGGGATCATAGTCCCTAGCCCCAAACCGCACGCAAAGCAGTGTCAGGTCTTGCGTTTTGCCTGTTCTGTACCTCGTAGCGAATCGGCCGATGCGGAAGGCCGAAGTGCTCGCGAATCGTCTTCAACGTGTAGCCGCCGCAGGCGCAGGCGCAGGGCCGCGCGGGGCCGTGGGGGACGGGTCTTGCCTTGCGCCCTGGACGAACTCGCAAGCGAACCCTATTGGTCACAGCCTAAAAAAGCAAAAGACAAGACCTGACACCGTCCTTCGACTGCTCTGGGGGGTGGGGGGCTAAACGTTTACCTGTGTAATGGGATGGGTTTAGCTCGGCATATCTATCCAAACATCAAAATGCAGATCGATCTCCATCTTGGCTATAACTTTCAGAGTAGTGACATCAAGTATCGGCCCCCCATTTCCTTCTCTCGATTCCCAATAGCAATGAAGCATCGCGTTCCAACCACAATTTTTCAGTAAAGAAAGCGCGTCAATCTTTTTGTTGATTCTTTCAGCCACAAAGAATAAATGCCTTCGCAAGTCGCGAGAGTCAACAAAGTCCTGCGTCGAAAGAAACCAAGCATTCTTTTTTATTCTCGTTTTTTTCTTCTTGAGAATAGTACGAGTTGGCTCGATCCCAAGAGCCACAGATATATCGTCAGGCATACAATTCTCATGATAAAAAGACAATGTCACGTATGTTCTTGAGCAACTATCAAAGTCATCTAAGAATATAATATCAGGCATTATCGACGACAAATAAATCACCCTGATTTCTAAAATTGAAGTTTTTCCCTTTTGGAGGGGTGCTGCGCCTGGGTAGGGGGAGTTTCCGAGGGGTTTGCCCGTTTTCGCGCAAACCCCACCGAAACCCCGCAAGCCTAGGTCACTGCTGAGACGACCATTCTCAGAACCGCGAAACTTGAGTTCTAAAAGTTACTGGCAGTCTTCTGGTGCGCATGCTGGATGCGTAGGATCTTGTTGACAAAGATGCCACACACTAGGCATGAATACGGTCCACAATCCACCTCTACCTTTGCCTCTGCTCTTACCACCCCTGCCGCTTTTTCCACCCTTTCCTCTAGGCTTTCCTTCTCTGAGCCACTGGTCATGTAACTTCTCAATATCCTCTTTTGTGAAATTCTCATTGCCAGGTATGCCCATATCTTGTTTTTGTTGATGCGCCCAATCGCGAAAGTCTGGATTATTGTAGCCGTACCACTTGTCTTTGGGCGCTAATCCGCGAGAATCTATCCAATTAGCCGGATCGTTATCAACATATCCAAATAGGTTCACCCCACCCTCAAACCCAATCGGATCCTTCCCCAACCACCGCCCGGTATAGGGATCATAATCCCTGGCCCCGAACCGCACGAGCCCGGTCTCCGGCTCGTAAAGCCCGCCCGCAAACCCGAACGGCTGGAACCCCGGGTTGGTATCCCGCGTGACCACACCCCACACATCGTAGTCCATCCGCTGGGCAAGGGCGCCCGTACAAAGCAGTGTCAGGTCTTGCGTTTTGCCTGTTCTGTACCTCGTAGCGAATCGGCCGATGCGGAAGGCCGAAGTGCTCGCGAATCGTCTTCAACGTGTAGCCGCCGCAGGCGCAGGGCCGCGCGGGGGCCGTGGGGGACGGGTCTTGCCTTGCGCCCTGGACGAACTCGCAAGCGAACCCTATTGGTCACAGCCTGAAAAAGCAAAAGACAAGACCTGACACCGTCCTTCGCGCTCAACAGTCCCATCAGGGCATTGAACCGCTTGCGCGGCTCTTCGCGCGCCATCCGTGTGAAACGCTCAAGTTTGGT
>NZ_JAAIJQ010000223.1 GCF_010820565.1 Thiorhodococcus minor
GAAAGAACTCGATTCATTGCTCACGTTGAATTTTCAGGCATTCAAGAAATGTGATCTTGTGCCTATATGAAGTATATGCCGACTCAACATGCGCCGCGAATCCGAGACTAGGGAGTTCGATCTGATCCAAAATCCGACTGCTTTGCTCACGCAATAACCGCGTCGGCGAGCCGAACCGTCGGTCTGCGTCCGCTGAGCCTCTCGGGCGATGCTCGACACGGCTACGGGCAGCGCGGCACACTCACCGAGATGGCGCGTCGGGCGCCGGTCGCGACAGCGGGAGGAGCGATGGAGGATTTCAAGAGCTCGGCCAGCCGTCTGGCCCGGTTGTTCAAAACACTCGCGCGATGCCTGGAAGGCCAGGGCGCGGGAGAAGCAAGAGCGTCTGCGTGCGGCCCAGGTGAAGATCCGGGATCTGGAGAAGAGCCGCCGCTATTGGAAGGAGCGCGCGCTGGGCGCCGAGGCGAATGCGGGCGCGAGCGGCGAAGACAGGCCCGAGGGTGATGCGGCGCCGAGCGCGGAGCGGCTCGAGCGCCAGGCGCTGTTGCCCCCGGCGCGGCATACCGATCCGGCCGTGATGATTCAGTGGACGCTGCAGCTGTATCTGCACGCTGGCTTGGGAATCCGCGGCGTGGCGCGCGTGCTCGAGCTGTTCGCCCCTTGGCACGCCATGGCCGCACCGAGACCGAGCACCGTGCTCAACTGGGTCTATCGCGGCGGCTTGGCGCTGTTGCAGCGCCCGCCCGAGCGGCGCGAGGACTGGATCTACGTCATCGATCATACGGTGTCGCTGGGCGAGGCCAAATGCCTGGTGATCCTCGGGATCCCCGTGAGCGCCTTGGCCGAGCACGGCGACAGCCCTACCCACGCGGCCATGACGGTGCTGGCCGTGGAGGTCATGACCCGCAGCAACGGCGCCGCGGTGGCGGCGGCCCTCGCCCAGACGAGCGCGCGCACCGGCCCGCCGGTGCAGATCGTTGCCGATCATGGTAGCGACCTGAGCGCCGGCATCGCACGGTTTCAGCAGGCGCACGCGCCGCAGTGTATCGAGACGTACGACATCTCCCATCGCATCGCCACCCTGCTCAAGGCCGAGCTGAGCGCCGACGCGCGCTGGAGCGCCTTCCTGGAACACTGCAGCGCGACCTTGAGTGTCTTCCAGCAAACCGATCTGGCCTTCCTGCTGCCTCCACGTCAGCGCACCAAGGCGCGCTATATGCATTTCGCCGCGCACGTCGAGTGGGCCGAGCGGCTGCTGGCCTATCACGATCGTGGCGACTTCAGTGCCATCGCTCGGCCCTGCGTGCTCAGCTACCCGGCCTGGAAGCACTTGCGCGCGCGCTTCGGCGCCGCGCGCGTCGCGCCGCTGCGCCCCCTGATCGGGCGCCGCTATGCCGAGAAGGCGGCCTTCTGTGAGGCGCTGCAAGCCCACAGTGACCTCCCCCTGGAGACGCTGGGTGACGCCTTCTGGAGCCAGGCCGACGGCGGGCGAGAGCGCTTTCTCGAGGGCTTTGCCTGGCTGCTGGAGTACCGTGAAGCGCTGCACGTCTATGCCGAGATGATGCGCCAGTCCCAGCGCATTCAGTCCGTGCTCAAGACCCAGGGGCTCGGCGCTCAGGCCCTCACCACCTTGCAGGCCGAGCAGCCCGCACGCGCGCGCCTCACACCCCGCGCGCGCGCCTTCACCGACCGCCTGCTCGCGTGCGTCGAGCAGGAGGTCGCCAAGGTCCCGCCCGGGCAGGCCTGGCTGGCCTCCTCCGACATCATCGAATCGGTCTTCGGGCGCTACAAGCACTTCACCGAGCGCGGACCACTCAAAGAGATCGGCAAGCTGGTGCTGACCATTCCCGCCTTGCTCACCGAGTGGACGCCGGCGCTGATCCGCGACGCCCTCGAGCGCGTGCGCACCGTCGATGTCGATCACTGGATCAAGGCGCATCTCGGCGACTCGCTGCTGGCGAAGCGACGACGCGCACTCATCCCATATCGTTACCCACATCTCGCCCCTCGTTCGTACACGCCAGCTTTGCGTTCGACCTCGGGGGGTAGACATGGAGG
>NZ_JAAIJQ010000224.1 GCF_010820565.1 Thiorhodococcus minor
GAGGAACCGGATGCGGGAAAACTGCACGTCCGGGTCTGTGGCGGGGGAACCGGGTAACCGGTTTCCCTACGCCGGAGGCTGCGAAGAATTAACTTGCCAATCAATCTATGAAAATTGAAAATTTATACAATACAGAGCCTTTTCGCAGCTTATTCGATGAAATATGGGTTCTTAGCTTAAAATCATCTATAGAACGACGACAACATATTCGTGATCATCTTCCTCGGTTTGGAATCACTAAGTATCGATTTTTTGATGCTATAGGCGCCGATCATCCTGAGATTGAAGCGGTAGAGCAATGTGGAGGCGTCGTAAGATACCCCCCATGCTTTCGGTGCGGAAAACTAGATTGTGGGAATGATGATTGCAACAATTTTCTTGTTCCTGAGCAAATAGCATGCTTTCTAAGCTATAGGCGTCTATGGCGAACTATTGCGGAGGGTACTGCAGAAAAAGTATTAATAATGGAGGATGACGTTTGGCTGCACCCTCAAACCTACCGAGTGCTGTCTTGGGTGCAAAATGAAGTTGAAGAGGGTCGCATTCCCTTTAGTGCGGGAAAAAACTGCTTGTTACGCTTTGGGTGGGCCAAATGTGGCGAACACTTAGATAGTGACGCACCCGTCAAAATTGCTGAAACCGTTAAAATGGCAAATCCATGTCATGCTATTACTAGAAGTTATGCAGCGGCTCTTATTGAAAGGGATGGAATAATTAGACACACTGCAGATGTTTATCAACATCAATTGGCACCGAAACCTGGAGAGTCGTTCAGTATATTTCCCCCTATAGCATCTGAACTGTCATGGGCAGAAGGACAGTTTCCATCAACTATACACCCCAAAAAAGTTCATGTTGATTATCTTCACAAGAATAACGATATTTCGGGTGCGAACGCAGCCAGCGCACTTTTAAAATCTCATATAAAAAAGAAATTTTTTAGAACATTACTTATCACGGGTCACCCACGATGTGGCACTGGTTATGCGTCAGCACTGTGCCGTCAGATGGGTTTGGACGTGGGGCACGAAAAGGCTGGAAGAGATGGGATTAGTTCTTGGATGTTCGCCGTAGAGGACAAAAATAATCCTTGGGCTTTAGACTTGGTTTCAAGTTCTCGCCTTCGGTTAGCTTGGAAATATCTTATAATGCCTGTGCGTGATTTAGGGAAAGCAGCTGAATCCGTGGTTCGCGAGAATACATATGCGCCTGCTTCATACCAATTTCGGCAAAAGCATATATTAGCAAGGCTTAATATAAATCTAGATGGTCTTTCCACGGATCTCGAGAAATCGGTGTGTTCGATTGTTGGTTGGGCACGCATCGTCCTCAATCAAACAGATTTTGTCTTCCGAATAGAAGATGAACAAGAAAAATTACGAGAGTATCTTATTAATCTAAATTTAATAGATAAAGAGCATCAATGCGTTAGTTTGAATACTTCGCCCGTGAATGCAGATAAGCTTTACAAAGGAAAACATTACAATAAACCAACAATTTCTATTGAAGATTGGCAAGCCCTCCCTCATACGGTGCTTACTCAAGCAGCGTGGTATTGTGAGCAGTTCGGCTACTTTTATCCGTGGGAGCATGGGCAATAAATTTATGATGATTCAATTCTGTAGCTAATATGTTGAGCCCAACTCGAAGTTAGGAGGACGGGGGAATAGGCAAGCACATCCAGTGAGATGGACTATCAACCTGAGCGCATGTGATTTCTGGAACAACATCCCAGCACTCACAGACCATATCCCATGCGCCAACAATCATTGACCCCGCTTCAAATAACAAAACATGCGTCCCGTCTCGCGGCGCTGTTTCAATTGACTGCCACTCCATAAAACCCCCTAACGAATAAGGTTAGATCGTCCAACGAATAAGGTTAGATCGTCCGAGCGAAGCGAGCGACGATCTGAACCGGTTGTTGGACAAGCCCGGGATCGAGGAGGTACGCAGGGGGTATAGAAAATAGCTTTTCGAGGCCGAGGGCTC
>NZ_JAAIJQ010000225.1 GCF_010820565.1 Thiorhodococcus minor
TGGCCAAGCGACCGCCAATGCCGACTCATACCATGCGCTCGCGGCTTGATGCGCCCGCGCTCGGCAGGTTGCACCCACTACGAGATGGACTACCATCGGGCCGTGCAGGCCTATCTCTGGTCTCTGCCGATCGTGGGGCAGGCGCAGTGGCGGCAATCGTACCTTGATCAGTACGCTATGCAGCCGAACCAGATGGTCTACGCGACCCAGTTCAATGATCGATCGCTGATCCTGACGGCCAATGAGTCGACCCCTTATCTGTTTGGCTGGACCAACGTCAAGGACAAGGCGACCATTATCGAGATCCCCGCCGCCAAGTTCATTGGCCTGGCCATCGATTTCTGGCAGCGGGGTCTGGCGGATTTCGGCATGTTCGGCCCCTTTGCGGGCAACGGCGGGACTTGGGTGATCACCGGTCCCGATACGCCGACATCGGAAATTCCCTACATCGAGGGCGCCAAATACATCGAATCCAAGACCAACAACGTCTGGTTTCTGGTCCGCGCCTCCATGCCGCCGGAAGAGCGCGACCAGGCCATCAGCCAGATCAAGGTCTACTACAACGGCGAAGCACCCAAACCGGTCAGCCTCATCCCGGCCGACAACAAGCCCGGTCGCAACTTCCAGCCCCGCGGCATGAAATATTGGGAGATGCTCCACGCCATCCTGCAGGAAGAGCCCGTCGAAGAGCGCGACCGCTTCTTCATGTATTTCTTGAAGGAGATGGGCATCGAAAAGGACAAGCCCTTCGCGCCGACCGATCGCCAGAAGGAGATCATGGCCGACGCGGTGGTGGTCGGCGAGGCGATGGCCAAGAACTTCGTCTTCCGAGAGCGCCTGCCCGGCGTGCTGCGCGACGATGGCTGGCGACTGATCCTCGGCCGCGTCGCAGGCTCGGAGCCGGGTGACGCCATGGAGCACACCCAGCGCACCAACTACTATGACCGGTTCGATCCGCGTGCGCGCTACACCTACGAGGCCTGCACCACATCCGAGCGGATGTCCTTCCCCTTGCCCGGTTTCGGCATGGGTTACGGCGGCATGTTCCTGGACACCGAGGACAGGGCGCTGGCCGGGGATCGCTCCTATCTGATCAAGGTCCCGGCCGATCCACCAGTAGAGCTGTTCTGGGCAGTCACCGTCTACGACGTGGACACGCGCGGTCTGATCACCAGCGACCAGCAACGCGCCGAGCGGGGTTCCGCGCACGAAGGGGTCCAGACCAACCCGGATGGCTCCACGCCCATCTTCGTCGGTCCCCAGGCACCCAAGGGCTGGGAGAACAACTGGATCAAGTCCGTGCCCGGGCGCGCCTGGTTCCCCTACTTCCGCTTCTACGGACCGACCGCGCCCTTCTTCGACCAGAGCTGGAGCTTGCCGCAGATCGAAGAGGTGGACTTCTCGACGTTCGGGCAGTAGCCGTTCATGGATAGACGATCCAACCGCCTTCCACAAGGCCGGCCTCGATCATCCCTTCGCCCACATCGGCCAGCGAATGCGTAGTCAGGCCATCCTGGCCTGACGGAATCAGGGCTGGAAGCCCTGACTACGCAGGAATCGTCAGCCACTGGACCAAACGATGATCAAGGTCACAAGGCCTCTGCGCGACCAATCATGTTCACCGATCTGGCCGCCTCTCGAGGGACCGATTTCGGGCTCATGGCGCCCAACGGTTTCATTCTCGGTGCGAACGAGGGATCAATGACCGGCAGCATCGGAAGCTGGCGTGGGCCGGGGATCGGGCGGGCCGGCCAGGGCAGCCGCGCCGGCGATATCGAGGTGCAGGTCGCGCTGCGGATAGGGGATGGTAATCCCCGCCGCATCGAAACAGGGGGCAGTGCGGCCTGGCAAGGCCGCGTGTTCTAGCGGGTGTGACTCCCGCCTGGGTAATCGTGCGCCGCGAGCCCAGTATCG
>NZ_JAAIJQ010000226.1 GCF_010820565.1 Thiorhodococcus minor
GCCACGATCACCACGCCCGAGGGCGAGGTGCTGGCCTTCGACTATGACGGCGCGCTCACCATCGACACCCAGTGGTCCGGCACCGTCAATGGCCAGGTCGAGACCGATTGGAACAGCGACCTCGCCATCGCCGCCCACACCGTCAACGCCACGCACCGCATCCCCTACGGCTACGGCGACGACGGGCTGCTGACCCGGGCCGGTGAGCTGATCCTCGCGCGCCATGCCGGCAACGGGCTGCTGACCGGCACCACCCTCGGCGGCCTCACCACCACCCAGGGCTATAACGCCTTCGGTGAACTCGCCTCCGTCAACGCGCAGCACAGCGGCAGCGCCCTCTACGGCGTCACCTACAGCCGCGACCGCCTCGGGCGCATCCGCACCAAGACCGAGACCCTACAGGGCCAGACCAGCGTCTACGCCTACGCCTACGACCTGGCCGGGCGCCTGACCGAGGTCCAGGAGAACGGCACCGTCACCGGCGCCTGGGACTACGACGCCAATGGCAACCGCATCGGCGTCGACGGCGTGGCCAACGGCAGCTACGACGAGCAGGACCGCCTGCTCCAGTCCGACACACCGGCCCGGCCACGCCCGAGCGCGGCCATTGGCTACGTCATCGACGGCCAGGATCGGCGCATCGGCAAGACCCGCGACGGTGAATTGGTCCAGGGATTCCTCTACAAGGATCAGCTCAACCCCATCGCCGAGCTGGACGGGGAGGGGAACCTGGTCGCCGTCTTCGTCTATGGCGAGCAGGCCAATGTCCCGGCTTATCTGATCAAGATCGATCCCGAGACGCAGGAGGAGACCCGCTACCGGATCCTCTCCGACCACCTCGGCAGCCCACGGCTGGTCGTCGCCGTCGAGAGCGGAGCCGTCGTACAGCGGATGGACTACGATGCCTGGGGTGTCGTCACGCGGGATACCCAGCCGGGGTTCCAGCCGTTTGGGTTTGCCGGGGGGCTCTATGATTCAGACACTGGGCTCGTGCGGTTTGGGGCCAGGGACTATGATCCCTATACCGGGCGGTGGATGGGGAAGGATCCGATTGGGTTTGGAGGGGATGGGACAAATCTATATGGATACATTCTAAATGATCCGGTTAATCTAAACGACCCATTCGGTCTGTTGTCGATGATGGGTGTAGGTGGTGCTCTTTTGACGGGGGCAGGTGGTGCTCTTGTAGGCACGGCAATCATTGGGACTGCACCTGCTTGGGCTGGATTACTTGGGGCCGGGTTAGCGGTGACAGGCGGTGCTTTGACGATTTGGGATCTTATGAGGGATATTTCAACGGTGGAGGACCTAAAAGAAAGACGTTTTGATCCGATGCAAAAGGAACTCGAAGAACTTGAACGGCAACTTGAAGATTTTGAAGATTTCCCAAAGTGCGAGTAGCGAGTGATAGCTTATTAAACTTAAAGTGTTTTGAAGTCTCATTCGGCGCTTTTGAACAGTCCATTATAGAGTATAAAGGAGAGCAACCCGGTGGCTTCGTTAACAATTACTGGTAAGATTCATCTGCTTTCCCTTATGCTGTTTCTATTTCTGGGGATTCTCGGTATTCAGTATTACGTCTTCAGCGAACTTTTTGTTCCCAGGTTTTTGGATTACTTTGGCAAAAATCTGCCTGATGGTTCAGTCGCTAAGATGCGTGCGCAGTTGGAGGTGTTATTTAGCGCTCTCCTGATGTGGCCGATGTTCCTTATTGGGTCTTTATCAACTGCGCTGTATCTTCTTATCAAGAAGAGGAAAGAAGCGGAAGAGTAGTGGTCTTGGATGCAATGTCATTAAGTTAAGCAGAAAAGTACAGAAAAGGGGACAGTGCGGCCTGGCAAGGCCGCGTGTTCTAGCGGGTGTGACTCCCGCCTGGGTAATCGTGCGCCGCGAGCCCAGTATCG
>NZ_JAAIJQ010000227.1 GCF_010820565.1 Thiorhodococcus minor
GGCCTTGATCATCGGTTGGTCCAAAACCGAGTATTTCGGTAGGCGATCAAGCGCCCTGAAGAGTGGCAGGAGCCCTGAAGAGTGGCAGGAGCACTAGGTAGGCGTACCCTTGGAAGTGCAAACTAACCGAGGGAAATGCCGTTGCCCGATGCCCCTGCCGCTGTTGACTCTATTGCAGATCGACGCCCCACGCCAATCCATAATCGCTTGGAGCGCGCCAAGCAGCTGCATGCAGTGGCGCAAGCGCAGCAGGATGGGCAGAGTCAACGCGCGGCGCTCACCGGCGCTGGCGTCGCGCGCAGCACACTGCGTCACTGGAACGCGCCGCCTGCGGCACCGGCACCGGCGGCGCTGGCGGCCTTCGTCGAGACGCCCGAGGGCGTGCTCTGGCTGCGCCAGATCCTGGTCGCCGCGCACTGGAGCATCAGCGAGCAGGGCGGCGCGGGCGTGCGCGTGGTCTGCGACTTTCTCGCGCGCAGCGGACTGTCGGCGTTCATCGGCGCCTCCTACGGCACGCAGCAGGCGTTCCAAGTCGAACTGGAGGAGCAGATTGTGAGCGCTGCCACCGACCTGCGCGAGGCGCTGGGCCAAGCCATGCCCCATCGCCTGCTGAGTCTCGCCGAAGATGAGACCTGGAAGGACGGCATGCGCTTGGTAAGCATCGATGCGGTCTCGGGCTTCATCCTGCTCGAGCAGACGAGCGATGCGCGCTCGGCGGCGGCCTGGACGCAGGCGCTCGAGAGCGGGCTCGCGGGGCTGAACGTCACCGTGGTGCAAGGCACCAGTGATGAGGCCAAGGGGTTGTTGGCACATGTCGAGCGCGATCTGGGCGCGCATCACTCCACGGATCTGTTTCATCTGCAGCATGAGGTCAGCCAGGCGATGAGCCTCGCGCTAAAGCGCGCTGAGCAGCAGGCCGAGACGGCGGCGGCTGAGGCAAAGGCACGCTGGCAAGGCGCATGCGCCGCCGAGCAGGCCTATCATCGCCGCCGCCATGGCCCGGGACGCCCGCCGGCGTTTGCCGCGCGCATCGATGAGGCGCTGAGCGCCGACGTCCAGGCCAGTCGCGCGCATGAGCGCGCCCAGGCGCGGCGCGCTGAGGCGAAAGCCCTGATCGGCGCCTTCAGCGAGGTCGATCATCCCTACGAACTCCAACAGGGACAGGCGCAAACGCCCGAGCAGTTGCAGACGCGCTTAGGGGCCGTGTTTGCGCGCTTGGAGACGATCGCCGAGGAGGCGGACCTCTCCGAGCGCCTGTGCGCACATCTGGCCAAGGCGAAGCGACTCACCCACCGCCTTGTGGCCACGCTGGCGTTCTTCTTCATGATGGTCAACACTCGGGTGCAGGCGCTGGACCTGGCACCGGCGATCGAGCAGGCCATGCTCAACGACCTGATCCCGGCGCTCTATCTGGAGCGCGCCGCCGCGCGCAGCACCCGCGCTGAGCAACGCCATCGCCTCCGAGCACTGAGTGCCGAGCGCCTCGCCCCGCTGCAGCAGCCTTCGCACCCGATCCAGTCGCTCGATCAGGAGACCCGCTGCTACCTTGAGCAGGTTGCCGGTGAGTGTGCCGACCTGTTCCAGCGCAGCAGCTCGTGTGTCGAGGGGCGCAACGGCTTCCTCGCGCTCTATCAGCATGGGCATCACCAACTCAGCCCGCGCAAGCAGCAGGTTTTAACCGCCCTGCACAACTTTGCGATCACACGCCCCGATGCCACTACGGCCGCTGAGCGCTTCTTCGCTCAGCCCCACCCATCCTTGTTCGAGCAGGTGCTTGAGCGCATGCCCTGGCCGGCCCGACCGGCGCGACGACGACCGCGCCCGGCGAGGCAGCCGCACCTCGTCCCTGTGGCAGCTTAGCAACAGTGGACCAAACGATGATCAAGGCC
>NZ_JAAIJQ010000228.1 GCF_010820565.1 Thiorhodococcus minor
AATAGGGTTCTAGCGGAAAGCAGCAGGCAAGCCATTGATTTTAAAGATATCACAACCCCAGAGCAAACGGGAGAGCCTGCATCCATGTCACCCATTGGGTGAGCAAGCTCCACTCCGCAACGCATTGAAATCCTTTGCGCTCTTAGCGCGCTTTGCGGTTCGACAGCCCTTTTCAGGATCAACCCGCCTTAGGACCGTACCGGCGTGGGCGAAGCGACCAACTCGCCAGCTGCGAGCACCGGTCGGGACATGTTGACAACGAGCTCTCGTTACGTAAACTCGTTTCCGAATTGCCGGTTCGCTCGCCCCTCAAGTGCGTTGCAGGAACTGCCAACCGGCCCCCGCTTCGAGCCCTTGCTTCCTAGCCACCGACCGAACGAGGTACACGACGATGAAGCATCAGGTCCACATCGCTGCAGCGACGCTTGCTGCGTTGACGATTCTTGCGTTCTTGCTCTCGACGATCGTCTCGGAGCTGTTCCTGTCCTACAAGGCCGTCGCGGCGGTCAAACAGGCGATCGCCTATGCCCTTCTCGGGCTCATTCCACTACTGATCATCACCGCTGGCAGCGGGTTCTCGCTCGCGGGGAAGCGCCAGCACCTCTTAGTGACAGCCAAGCAGCGTCGGATGCCGTTCGTCGCAATGAACGGGCTGCTGATTCTGGCTCCCTTGGCGCTCTATCTGAACGCCAAGGCCGGAAGCGCGGAATTCGATGCCTGGTTCTATGCCGCGCAGTGCCTCGAGCTCCTGGCCGGCGCGGCGAACCTGTCGCTGATCGCGCTGAACTTCCGCGACGGTTTGCGCCTGAGTCGACGCCGTTCGCTAGCCAGCGCTGAAGGGGCCTAGCAGGGGCTCATGATCCACACCCTGCTCAACTTCCTGCACCACCTCGGCGTCATCATTCTGGCCTCGGGTCTGATCGGCGCATGGCTCGCCGAATGGCTCTCGCGCGAGGTGATCAGTCTGCACGGCTACCTGGAGGCCGTCCGCTCCATGCGAGCTCTTCATGACCTCTCGGTGCTTCCTGGAGGCGTGCTGATCATCGCCTCGGGCGGGTCGCTGATCGCCCTCTACCACAACGGCACCAATGCCCTGGCACAGCCTTGGCTGCTCGGCATGGCCGTTCTATTCCTGTTCGAGCTTTTCATCATCAACAGACTGACCTGGCCGCATGCAAAGCGGCTGGAATGGCTGGCTGGCGATGATCTGATCGCAGGCAGACTGTCACGAGAGCTCGTGCAGGCACAGGAGCAACTCCTGCCCAGGCTCGCCCATGCTCTCGATGTGCCGATCCTGATCGTGATCCTGGGCCTCGGTGTCTATCGGCCGCAGAGCCTCGACAGCCTATTGGTCGCGACCCTCTTCGCCGTGTTTACCGCCGGCTTATTGGTCTATGTACTGCCGTGCAGCAGGCCATTTCGAACCGTCTGCCCAAATGCGGGCGAGCTCGCCCGATAGCAGTCTCAATTGGCTGCTCCGACGGTTGCAGCCGCAAGCCAGTTCGACTCCGCGACAACGCCAAGCACCCTGGATCTTGCAACCTTGCAGGCGCGACTGACACGGGCGAGCGAGCAGGTACAGCATTTGGCAGCCGGACTCAGCGATCGCCAGGCCGACCGTCTGATCACCTTTCCTGGCGCAACAGCGCGGAATAGCCGCGGGCTTCTTCGACCGCCACAGGCGTCCCGGATGCGACCGAGCCAGGGCCCGGTCGCGTCCGGCCCGAGGCACCAAACGAAATAAAGGGGAACAAAGACATGTCCGTTAAGGAGCAATCAATCACGTTATTCGCGGTGTGCGCAACACTCGCCTTGACGGGGTGTGGCGCGCCGCATCTGGCAGCGGTGCGGACCGCCAAGCACGAGCTCGTCGGCAAGGACGTCGCG
>NZ_JAAIJQ010000229.1 GCF_010820565.1 Thiorhodococcus minor
CGATACTGGGCTCGCGGCGCACGATTACCCAGGCGGGAGTCACACCCGCTAGAACACGCGGCCTTGCCAGGCCGCACTGTCCCCTTTCCCCCTGATAGCGTATCGGGGAAAATGATACAATGCGAGACCTGACCCCGCTTCCCGTGCCATTGAGTAAACTGTCACCGGAATTGCCGAGAACACAAACGTCGCCCTACCGTCCGGGGAGTGCCCGGCCTACTCAAAACCCTGAACCCTGCTCACTGAAATCACTCTGGATCGTTTCTTTCAAGGCGATTTAGGCGGTTCATTTGATCAATGATTTTCTCCAAGGTTGCCTGGTTGCAAGGAGAGTTATTAGACTTTAATAAGGAGAGAATTTTATCCAAAAAAGCACGTTTTCTGGCAGAAAAACCAGCGCGCCTGGAAGAAGCATCCTCCGCATTATAATAAGCGATGATTTCATAGGCTCTCTCGCAATCGCCAAAAGCCAATAGCATCGGCAGTGGTGCAAGAAGATCATAGCGCCGTAATTTGCTTTTTTCTATTCTGTATTCATCAATTAAATCATAGCCAAGAATCCGCCACTTTTCTTCTCTTGTTTCGCCCCAAAGCAATGCGTAGCTGTTGAACAAAATAACATAGTCTTTATACTCTATAGAGGTCCCTTCGTATTGATCGACCGCGCAACGATAATCCCTGTTCGAGTAGCATTCCATAGCTATTTCGTGCCGACGAATAAAGTCGTCGAAGTCGGCGCTAACGCTGCTTCCTGGGATAAAAAAGAACAGGGTGGCGAGATAACTAATTAGCCTAATCATCGCGGCCTCAAGGGAGAGTTTATACACAGACCGTCGTAGCTTCCGGAATAAAAGACAGGAACTAAGAACGCGCGTATAGCTGTCTCTGTTTTCTCGGATAGCGATTCACTACTTTCTTCATCTATATGGAAATCTGCGTGCAAATCACAGTCGGAGGCACACATTTCAAAGACTAGAATTCTGCGATAAGTGCTCTGGCTGTAGGTTACTTCCCTGCTGTAAACGCAACTCAAGCGACCAGTGAAAGCGTTGGTGATTCCCATCAGTAAGCCAAAGGGGCCACCCCCGCCAACCTGTTCCTCTGGAGTATGAAATTTGCTCCAATCATATTTCCATTCCGTGGCCGAGATCTCGCGAGGTAAACCACGATTCAGCCATGGCGTTATTGGTGTTGAATATCTGTCGCAGGCGGAATATAGTCCCGTTGGGTCAATGAGATTCATTGGGTCTTGCATGGCATACTGATAGAAGTTTGGGCCACTTCTGAAACCAATCGGATCCTTCCCCATCCACCGTCCGGTATAGGGATCATAATCCCTCACCCCAAACCGCACGAGCCCGGTCTCTGAGTCATAGAGCCCCCCAGCAAACCCGAACGGCTGGAACCCCGGGTTGGTATCCCGCGTGACGACACCCCAGGCATCGTAGTCCATTCGCTGAACGACGGCCCCGGTCTCGACGGCGACGATCAGCCGCGGGCTGCCGAGGTGGTCGGAGAGGATCCGGTAGGTGGTCTCTTCCTGCGTCTCGGGATCGATCTTGATCAGGTAGGCCGGGACGTTGGCCTTGTCGCCATACACGAAGACCGAGACGAGGTTGCCCTCGCCGTCCAGCTCGGCGATGGGGTTGAGCTGATCCTTGTAGAGGAACCCCTGAACCAGCTCACCGTCCCGGGTCTTGCCGATGCGCCGATCCTGCCCGTCGATGATATAGCCAATGGCCGCGCTCGGGCGTGGCCGGGCCGGTGTGTCGGACTGGAGCAGGCGGTCCTGCTCGTCGTAGCTGCCGTTGGCCACGCCGTCGACGCCGATGCGGTTGCCGTTGGCGTCGTAGTCCCAGGAGCCCGTCAGGACGCCGTTC
>NZ_JAAIJQ010000022.1 GCF_010820565.1 Thiorhodococcus minor
ACCGCCGGGAAACCAGGCGGCAAACAGAGAACACCAACTTCGGCCTAAACGGCGGCAAGGACCCGGCTTACTCTCCGGCCGGCCATAGGCCGGTTTCGGCCTGTCCCGAGGTGTTGGACCCGGCTACGGGCGGAATGATACCGCGGGCTTCTACCGGCTCCATCCGGGCAGGGCCAGTCGAGATCAGTCTTCCCAGCGGCCGTAGCCCGGAATGCGCACTTGGTCATCGTTGTAGACCCCTTTCGCGGCGCCTTGGTGGCAGTTGTTGCATTGGCTGAAGCTGCCGACCTCGGGGTTGTCCTTGACCATTCGCGGCGGGATCTCGTCGTGCTTGCGCAGGAAGTAGCCCGTCGTGCTGATACGTGGCAGCGTCCCGCCCGTGCTGCCGGCGGATGCCATGGAGACTGCGAAGGCGCGCGAGCGGGTGCGGCTGTCGAAGTTGGCGGCGTTTCCGGTCAGGTAGGTCGCAAGCTCTTGACGCAGCGCCTCGGAGAGCGAGGCGTCGTCGCCATAGTGGTCGGTGAGTGCAGACGGCTCCATGACCCGGGCCCAGGCGGCGGCGGGAAGCAGTCCGGGCTGATAGGCCATGTGGCAGGCGCCGCACTCTTCGGCGTAGGTCGGATTGCTCACGGGCGCGACGTCCGCGCGCGGGCGCAGCCAGCCGCCGCGGCCCTCGTGCCGCTCATCCTCTTCGTGCTCCTCGCGCTCGCCCCAATCGCTGAAGGCGACGCCGGCGGAGCCGAGGCTGAGCACGGCGACGGCGAGCAGGGGATAAAGTCGTTGAAACTTGGGCATGGTCTGGCTACTCCTTACTGAGTCTTGATGTAGGCGAGAAAATCGGCCTTTTCCTCGGCGGTGCACTCACGCCCGAGGGTCCATTTGCAGTTGCGCCGGAACCACTTGGCGATCTTCTTCTCGTCGGTGAGACGTTGCGGGTTGACGGACGGCGCCATCGGCTCGATCACCTTGCCGGTCTTGGCGTGCTTGCCCGGCTGGGTGAGGTCTGTGCCGTGACAGGTGGCGCAGCTGCGCGCGGGCGAGCCATCGGCTTGCGGGTGCTCCGCCACCCAGCCGGCCTTGCCGGCGGCGGCGTTCGCCGCGAGCAAGGTCGCGGGCAGGGCTGCCGCGCTGGCGGCGATGAGCAGGGTTGCGATCGTGGTCTTCATGGCTGATGTCTCCGCTTGTAGCCGCTGATCATGGCGCCGATGAGGTTTTCGCGGTGCGCCAGGCTGGAAAAGAGCACGCCTCCCAGGTGCAGGATGACTAGGGTGAGCGTGAGATTGGCGAGGACTTCGTGCACGTCCTCCAGTGCATGCGCCGTGGACCCGGAGACGTCGCTCATCAGAGCGGCGAGGGGGCCGGCGAATTCTTGGGCGCCGTAGAGCGCCATGCCGCTCAGGCCGGTGAGCGAGACCATGACGAGCAGCGCGAGGATCATGGCGCCGCCCGCTGGGTTGTGGCCCAGGTAGCGCAGGGCGCGAAACCGCAGCACCTCCAGGAGGTAGTCGCGCACTTCGGCCGGTGCGCGGACGAAGTCCTTGAAGCGGGCGTGCGGGGTTCCGACCACTCCCCAAAGGACCCGCACTGCGATCAGGGTCAGGACCAGGTAGCCGGCCCAGACGTGCACGCCAAGCAGGTTGTCTTCGACGACGAAGGCCGTCGTGAAGCCGGCCGCGAGCGACCAGTGGAAGATGCGCACCAAGGGGTCCCAGACCTTGACGCGCTCACCGTCCGCCGGGCTATACGGCTGGGTCTCGGTCTCGGTCTCGGGGCTTGCGATGTCCATGCTGTGGCTCACGGTCGTTGCTCCGGTTGCTGATGTGTTTTGGCGCTTGGCCGTGCCGGGAGGCCGCGGCCGGTCTGCAAGGATTGGCCGCTAGCCTACCGATCGGGGGCTGACGGCTCGCTGAGTGGGCTTGTCAGGCTTTGGTCAGCTTGGATGTGCAAGCTTGGATCGCCACTCTGGCGGGTGCCCCCGCCGTCTGATGCACCTGAGACGAGGTGGTTTTGTCTTTCAAACAACCTGCTCGATTGATCGTGGCCTTGCTACTCTTCTGGAGCGGCGGGCTGACGCTGGCCTTGGCGGACCGCGGCGGATACGGCCACGGCTATAGCCATGATCATGACCGTGCCCGACATGCGCTCGAGCGCGGCGAGGTGCGCCCAGTGGAGGAGATCCTGGCGGCGGCACGCGATGCGGTCCCCGGGGAGGTGGTTGGTCTCGAGCTGGAGCACGAGGACGGACACTGGGTCTATGAGGTGAAGGTCATTGCGGAAGATGGACGTCTGATGGAGGTGCTGGTGAACGGTGCCGATGCGCGCGTCCTGGAGTGGGAGGCCGACTGATGCGTCTGCTGCTGGTCGAAGACGACGATCGCCTCGCGGCGGGCGTCCAGACGGCCCTGGAGGGAGCGGGCTTCGTGGTGGAGCGCAGCAGCGAGGGCGAGGATGCCTGGTTTCGCGGCGACACCGAGAACTGGTCCGGCGTCGTCCTGGATCTGGGGCTACCCGGCATGGACGGTCTCTCCGTCCTGCGCCGCTGGCGTGCCAATGGTCAGACCTTCCCGGTGCTCATCCTCAGTGCCCGCGGCGACTGGCATGAGCGCGTCGAGGGGATCGACGCCGGCGCCGACGACTATCTGCCCAAGCCCTTCCGCATGGAGGAGCTGCTGGCGCGGGTCAGGGCGCTCACCCGGCGGACGGCGGGCCGTGCCTCCGCGGTGCTGGAGATCGGCAAGCTGACCTTGGATACGCGCCAGATGCGCATCAGCCTGGACGGCGTGCCTGTGCATCTGTCCCCTCAGGAATACCGCTTGGTCAGCTATCTGATGCAGCATGCCGGGCGCGTCGTGTCGCAGATGGAGCTGACGGAGCAGCTCTATGCCCAGGACTTCGAGCGCGACTCCAATGCGGTCGAAGTGCTGGTGGGGCGGGTAAGGCGCAAGCTGGGCAGTGACATCATTCAGACTCGGCGCGGGTTCGGCTACCTCATCGAGGCAGAGGATTCATGACCCGGCGCTCGCTGCGTGCGCGGCTCGCGCTGGCCGCGGCGGGCTCCATTCTGATTGCGGTCCTAGTCGCGGGCTTGGGACTCCTCACCCTCTTCGAGCGCCATGTCGAGCGTCGCATCGGCGCCGAGCTGGTCGCCCAGGTCAACCAGCTGGCGGCAGCCACCAGCCTCGCTAACGATGGTGAGCTTCAGGTCGACCCGCTGCCGGTCGATCCGCGCTTCGCCGTACCCCTGAGTGGGCACTATTGGCAGATCGAAGACGAGAGCGGCGGCGCCATCGACATCGGGCTGCTGCGCTCGCGCTCGTTGTGGGATACCCGCATCCTCCTCCCCGCCGATCGCCTCGAGCCGGGCAGCGTGCACGCACACGTTCTGGCCGGACCCGGTGGTCAAACCCTCCTGGTGCGCGAGCGTCTGGTCCTGCTGGGGGAGGGCACGCGCGCGGTTCGGCTCATGGCGGCGATGGACAGCCGCGAGCTGACCGATGCGCGCGACGCCTTCGCGGCGGACATGCTGCCCTATCTGGGCCTGGTCGCCTTGGTGCTGACCTTGGCCGCTCTGGTACAGCTTCAGACGGGTCTGACTCCTCTGGAGCGGGTGCGCCGCGGCGTGGCGGCGATCCGCTCAGGTGCGGCCAAGCGCCTGGAGGAGGGCGTGCCGGACGAGGTGCTGCCGCTGGTGATGGAGGTGAACGCGCTCCTCGCGGCGCGCGAGGAGGCTGTCGAGCGCGCCCGCGCCTGGACCGCCGATCTGGCGCACGGGCTCAAGACGCCGCTGAGCGCCTTGTCCGCAGACGCGGAGCGGCTGCGCGCGCAGGGCAATCCGGTGGTGGCCACCGACCTCGAGCAGCTGGCCGAGGGCATGCGCCGCCGGGTGGATCGCGAGCTGGTGCGCGCGCGGGTGCGCTCGGGCGCCGCGACGGCCCGGGCGCGGGTCGAGGTGGTCGGCGCGATCGGACGGGTCGTCGGAACGCTCAAGCGGATTCCCGGGGGAGAGGACATCGACTGGCGCATCCATGCGCCCGAGCAGGTCCATGTGGCCCTGATGCCGGACGATCTCCTGGAGCTCCTTGGGAATCTCCTCGAGAACGCCGCCAAGTGGGCGCAATCCAAGGTCGATGTCCACGTCGATGTCGGCCCAGAGGTCGAGATCTCCATCAGTGACGATGGTCCAGGGGTGGCGGCCGAGCATCGCCACCGGCTGGGAGAGCGGGGCGTGCGGCTGGATGAGCGCAAGGACGGCAGCGGACTGGGCCTCGCCATCGTGCGCGATGTCGTCGATGCCTACGGAGGGACCCTAGGCTTCGATTCAGCGATGCACGGTGGGCTCGTCGCTCGGGTGCGTTTGCCTCGGGCGAGCGCCTAGACGGTGCTTGCCCGAGGAACTTATCGGGTGAGGTCCAGAAGGCAAGCCTCGGTAAGCCAACTGCTGGAAGCTGATTGCTGGTGGCTGGCCGCTCTTAGGCGATTTCTGTCAATTCTCAAACCATCTGGCTTGTCTTGACGCCCGCCTCCTGTGTCGTGCCGACAGTCACATCGCTCAGCGATGCTCCTGCCGGCGCTCCTTGAAGGCGGACCTCGATCCGGCGCCACCTGGCAAACGAATTTCCGGCAATCGCCTTAGGGCTCATAGATCGAAGACGACGCGCAGCCTAGGCGGCAGTGAGCCCTCCCACAGATAGCCGACCGCGCCTGGCTGCTCCAACAGGAGCTGCAGTGCTTCTTGCTCCGTTTTCGTCTGCTCAGGTGGGGCGGTTCTGCCTGAGAACACAAGCCGGGCCCAGTAGGCGCGGATCTCGGCGAGATCTTTGTTGACCAGCTGCCGGTAGAAGGCCGATTTGAGAGGCGCCCCAGCTGGCTGATCCACAGGTACCGCGGTCTCGCCGTTCGGCAGCTTGCGGAAGCGTCCGAAGAAGATGTTGATGACCTGCTCGCGGGTGAGGGCCTCGATGCCGCTGTTTGCGCTCATGACGACGACGATGCCTGAGCGATCGTTGGATTCCGCTGTCGCCAGGGAAAACAATAGAAGGACGATTGCCTTGGCGAAGAGCTTCATGACCCGGCTCTAGAACACGAAGTCCAGTGACAGGCTGAGTACCGCCATGGATCCATCCCACTCCGACGTCTCCCAAACATAGAGAAACTCGGAATCCGCTTGCCCCCTGATGACGTCCACCTGTGCCTTCAGGCAGGTGTTTTTCATGAAGTCCCAGCGCGCGCCGAAGAACAGGCTCCGCTGGTCGCTGTGGAAGTCTTGCAGATAGAGGTCCGTGTAGGGGGGCAGGGGATGGCTCAAGCGCTTGGGGCTGGACTTGGCCGCCGACAGACCGACGAAGGGCGTCAGCTCGCCGACGCGATAGCTGAGGACGAGATACCCGGCCCAGGTGTCCTGAAACGCGGCGTGCGTATTTCCGGTCTTGCTGACCATCAGCTGGGCTTGAAACGGACTGGCGTCGTATGACATGCCCAGTGAGGTGAAGTGCGTCCATTCACCCGCGACGCGCAGCGCGTCGGCGGTGGCCTCGGGCAGGGCGTCATAGAGGTAATCCAGCGGTAAGTCGTTCTTGAAGCGCATGCGCGTATGGCTGAGGCGTACCTGCCAGGGGCCCTTGTGGACATCCAGATAGGCGCCGGCCAGGACGGATCCGCTCATGTCGAAGTCCGGATCTTTTCCCAGCGGTGCGCGCTCTCGGCTGACGCCGCCATAGAGCTTTCCGGTCACCAGCCCCCCGCTTGGGAGCAGGCTGGTCACGGCCAGGTCGGCGCCGTTCATGTAGTTGAATGGCAGGGTCCCGTAGAAATCCACCGGCGGTCGCACGGTCACGTAGGAGTAGCCGACCATGCGTGAATCGGCCAGCAGATAGAACTCGGTGCCGAGGCGCCCGGCGCGCAGGGTCCAGGTGGGGCTCGGGTCGTAGCGCAGGAAGCCCCAGGTGAGATCGGGGGTGGCGCGACCGTCGTAGCGGTAGTGTGTGACGACCTGTGCGACGGCCTCCAGATCCTCGCGAACGCCGATATTGGCCTGGATGCCTAGCGAGGAATCGTTCTCGAATCGCCAGCTCGTGCCGAGCCCCTCGGGCTGCGAGAGATTGCGCACGAACTGGGCCGAGCCATCCGTCGAGCGCGCGATCGCGAGTGTCCCGAATCCGCTCAGTGCGAAGGGCGCTGGCTCGCAGAAGGCTAGGAAGGGCGTGCCTAGGGTGAGCGCGAGCCAAGCGCCGAGCATGAGATTGCGACTCTTCGGAGTCAGGCAGGGGGCTGTTGCCTCCTCGATGAGAGGTCGCGTCTCCCACCGTTGAGGAGACGCGCTAGGCGGCTGAGAGAACAAGGCGAGTCGAGGCTCTTTGATTCACGTTTTGAGGATGGGCAATTTAAATGCCCATCCTCCTGACTTGCAAGGGGCCTGATCCAAGCGGTGCCTGCTCGGTTGACTGCGAGCCTGAGGAAGCACCTGTCCTTGCGCGCTGTCGTGCTCGGGCTGTGGCGACGATCGATGAGGGTGCCCGTGCTCCCGGACCTCTTGACTCGAGACGACGCCGAGATCGCCCGCGTTGTGGCGGGGCGGTGCGTTTCTGGGAAAGGTAGAGGTTCACCTCTGGATCGAAAATAGCCTATTCTTCGTGGGCAAAATTAAGGATGGATACAGCAGGATCTTGATCTTGGCCCTCAGGATGCGAAGGTTGGCGCCGACGAGTCTCGTTGCTCGGACGACGCTCGGGATACTTCTCCTCGTAGCGTCGGTGGGAGCAGGCTCCTTGTGGCTCGGCTATCGCGTGGCCGTGGAGCGCGAGAGCGCACGCAACGAGATCAAGCTGCACGAGCTTCTCGACACCATCGAGCGCACGGCGAGCATCGCCAGTTTCACCAATGATTTTCAATTGGCGAGCGAAGTCGAGGAGGGCCTGCTCGCCAACCGGATCGTCCAAAAGGTCGCGATTTACGCCGGCGAAGAGCTGCTCGCGGAAGCCGAGCGCTCTGTTCGTGAGCTGGCCTCCGCATTGGTGGCTTCTCATGAGGCTGCGCCGATCGTGCGGCCGCTCTTCTCTCCCTTCGACGCCAAGCAGGTCGTCGGAAAGATCTCCTTGGTGCCGGATCCGGTCGCGCTTGCCGAGTCCGCCTCGGACGCGTCCTATTTCATTGCCGTCTCATTGTTCGTCCAGATCTTCGTCGTCGCACTTGCCGTCCTCCTCGTCGTCTATCGGCAGATCACACGCCCGCTGCATCGGCTGGCCGACCATCTCTATCGACTGCCCGCCGAGCATGGCGAGAAGCTGACGCACGCGCGGGGACATGAGCGCGACGAGATCGGCGATGTGGTCAACTACATCAACCATTTGATCGATCGCCTGCTGGGACTGCTGCATCAGGAGCGCCGCTTGCGCGAGGCGCGCGAGATCGAGGAGCTCAAGTATCGCTCGATCTTCGAGCAGGCGGCGACGGGGATCTTCCTGGTCGATCGTCATGGCGGGCTGATCTCCTGCAACCCGGCATGTCAGGAGCTTCTGCAGTCCGAGTCGAGGCTGGGGCATTCGGGGCAGGTGCTGGCGGAGCTGCTCGGGAAGGATGAAGAGGCCATGCTGCGCGCGCTCGCCGCCTGCACCAAGGACAGACCGCTGCAGCGCGAGATCAGACTGCGTCATGGAACGGAAGATCGCTGGCTCCAACTGGTTCTCAGCCAGATCGACAAGCAGCTCTATCAGGGCGTGATCAATGACATCACGGCCCACAAGCGCGCCGCCGCGCTCGCCTTGCACGCCTCCATGACAGATCCCTTGACTGGCCTGCTGAATCGCCGCGGCTTCGAGGCCAAGCTCGAGCAGGCGCTCAGTCTGAAGGATCGGCCCTTGGACGGACGCTTGGCGCTGATCATGGTGGACCTCGATCTGTTCAAGGAAGTCAATGACACCCACGGGCACGACGCCGGGGACGCCGTGCTTCGGTGTGTCGGCGGGCGTCTCTCCACCTTGGTCAGAAGGTCCGACCTCGTCGGCCGCATGGGTGGAGACGAGTTCGTGGTTCTGGTCACCGCGGTCGATAGACCGGAGTCACTGGTGTCCCTGGCGCGCAAGATCATCCGCGCTGTTTCGCAGCACTGCGAGATCGGCGGAGGGCGGTCGGTTCGCGTCGGCGCCAGTCTGGGGATCGCCTTGAGCCAGGGTGGCCCAGATTGTCGGACCCAACTGCTGCGAGAGGCCGACGAGGCCATGTACCGGGCGAAGAGGATGTCGCGCAACACCTTCTGTTTCAGTCGCGCCGATCCCTTCTTGACCTCGGAGGACTCGGCCAGCCTGGAGCTGGTCAGCTGATCGGTTCTCTGTCCCAGACACAGGATGCTTTGCTTGCGACAGATGCTTTGCTTGCGATATCGGTGATCATGAAAGGGATCTCAGATGGAAACACGCAACGCCGCCGAGCGACGCCGTCATCCGCGTTTCGGGCTCATGTTCGACGTCCAGATGCAGAAGTCGGATGCCGCGGAGTATGATCCGCACCCCATGAGCCATCTGGGCATGTCGCGCGGTGTCAGTGAGAGTGGCATTCGCGTTTGGGCGTCCTGCGCCCACCCGATACAGTCGCGACTCCTGCTGACCTTCGAGTGCCCCGAGATGGGCTGGAACAAGATCACCTCGCGCGTCGGGCAAGTGTGGTGTGGGCCGAGGATTTGCGGGCCGACGGCGAGTGTCTCCTGGGCATTCGCTTCGCGGAGGGCGCCTCGGTCGGCCGATCTCACGCGGCCTGAGCGACCGGCCCGGCAGGTCCGAGGCTTGCGTCTGAGCAACCGACGCTGCATCCGTCTCGATCCGCCACTGGCTCAAGTCTAGGCTGCGTAGGAGTGGCGCACCGCTGTGACGCCGCTCCCAAGTGACGATGCCATTGCGCCGAGCACAAGCGAGCCGCGTCTGTCGGTCTCGCGCCCCATGGATAGAGTGTGAAAGGTGCGCGCCGAGCCGAAATCACCGCGTAATTTCCGAGGCTTTGGGGTTAGAATTCGAGTCGGCTCGGTTCTCCGTCCCAGCTTGCGTGGCTCGACTGATTCGGTCATTCGCGGCGCTTGGTATCATGTGTACGGGAGGCGGGGGCGGCCGTCCCCCATACTCCAGGACTCAACGAATCAGCGAGAACATCATGACGATTGCTCGGCTGCTCGGAATTCTGTCGTTCGGAGTCGCCCTGGGCTCTGGTCTCCCCCTCTCTGCCGCCGACACCCCAGGTGTCGTCGAGCCGGTTCCGGCGGAGGGCGCACCCGGCGACTTCACCTTCGCCGCGGTGGCTCGGCGCGCGGAAGAGCTTTCCACCCGGGATTTCGAGCCCGACCGACCGGCACTGCCGGATTATCTGGCGGACCTGGATTACGACGGTTATCGTGACATCCGTTTCAACCGCGAAGAGAGCATTTGGAAAGAGGACGGGCTGCCCTTCCAGATGCAGCTCTTTCCTCGCGGTTTTCTGTTCAAGGATCGCCTGACCGTCAATGTCGTCGAGGATGGCGTCGCGCGGCCGCTGCCCTTTCGGCACGACCTCTTCGATTACGGCAAGAACGACGTCCCCGCGGAAATGCCCGCGGATCTCGGCTTCGCCGGACTGCGCCTCCTGTATCCCATCAATCGCGATTCGGTCTTCGACGAGGTCATCGTCTTTCTTGGCGCGAGCTACTTCCGCGCCGTCTCCAAGGGGCTGAGCTACGGCATCACGGCGCGCGGCCTCGCCCTCGACACCGGGTTGCCGACCAAGGAGGAATTCCCGGTCTTTCGCGAATTCTGGGTGCGCAAGCCAGCCCAGGATGCGGTCGACATCAGGGTCTACGCCCTGCTGGATAGCGAGAGCGCCTCAGGAGCCTACAGCTTCTTGATCCGTCCGGGCATGGAGACCGTGGTCGATGTCAAGGCGCACATCTTCATGCGCAAATCGGTCAAGAAGATCGGGATCGCGCCCCTTACGAGCATGTTCTTCCACGGCGAGAATACCGACAGGTTCGTGGACGACTTCCGGCCCGAGGTCCACGATTCCGACGGTCTCTTGGTGGTGGACGGCACGGGCGAGCGCATCTGGCGTCCCTTGGTCAATCCGCTCGGTCTGCGCGTCAGCGACTTCGTCGCCGAGAATCCCCAGGCATTCGGGCTCCTGCAGCGCGACCGCAGCTTCGAGGACTATCAAGACCTCGAGGCCCACTATCACAATCGTCCCAGCGCCTTGATCGAGCCGGTCGGGGACTGGGGCAAGGGCGTGGTCGAGCTGGTCGAGATCCCGAGCAATGCGGAGCGCTACGACAATATCGTCGCCTACTGGATGCCCGAGCGCAGGCCGGAGGCCGGCGAGTCCTGGAGACTCGAATACCGCCTGAGATTCGGGAGGGATCTCGAGACCGGTCTCATGGGGGGGCGAGTGAAGGCGACGCGTATCGGGGCCGCGGGCACGGACATCCTGGATCCGAGCCGCCGCAAGCTGGTGGTCGATTTCGTCGGCGAGTCGCTGGCGCAGCTCGATCCGGAGACCGAGCTCGAGGCCGTCGTCACCAGTACAACGGGCAGGCTTTCCATGCCGGTGGCTCAGCCCAATCCCGAGACCAAGGGGTGGCGACTCTTCTTCGAGCTCGACCCCGATGGCAAGAAGCCGGCGGATCTGAGGGCCTTTCTGCGCCATGGGCATGACGTCCTGAGCGAGACCTGGAGCTTCAGATGGGTGAGGGAATAGCCAGGCCGATCGGCGCGGTCGGCATCGGGGCGCCCATCAGAAGTCTGCCGGCCTTCGATCGGCGTGCCGTCGAGGAGCGTGCCGGGCGCTATTTGCATGCGCTCGGGGTGCAGCGTGATGCAGAGGCCGGCGTCCTCCTCCAGCGTGTCGTCAAGCGAGTAGAGCTGCGCGCGGCACTTGGTCAGCTGGGCGACCCGTTCGAGGCCGCCGTCGAGGAGGTCCATTCGCTGCTCGACCAATGGCTAGTCTCCGAGCTCGGCCTGGAGCGCGATCCGGATGCCTTCTCGGCGGCCCGCGCGGCCGTCCTCGGCGGCGATGTTCCGGGCTGGACCTCCCGCTGGGCGGGGCTGAGCAACGAGCCGCTCGCGGAGCGCATCCGCGCCGAGCGGGTCCTGGCGGTGCCCGAGCGGGCGCCGCTGCGCATGGAGCCCACTCGCATCGAGCTCTGTTGCTACCGCCTCGGTCGCCGCCTGCTCCTTCGCATCGCCCGCTGGCTCGGCTGGCGCGGCAGGCACGCAACCCCCGCAGGTTAGCCTCCATGGCCTGGCTCCAGCACGCGCCGCTCCCCGCACAGCGATTTCACCGCGCCATCTACTTCACCCTGGTCGTCGTCACGACGCTCTTCACCATGTCGCTGCTCTCGGCGGCGATCCAGGATGACGGCATCTCGCTGCTCGAGCTGGTGCTGCTCGCTCTGTACACCATTCTCATGCTATGGATCAGCGCATCCTTCTGGACGGCTGCGATCGGGTTCGTGAGGCTGATGCGTTACCGGCGGCATGTCGATGCCGCGGCGGCGGATTCCGTGGTGCGGCCCTCGGAGCAGCCAGGCTTCCGGACGGCTCTGGTCATGCCGGTCTACAACGAGGATTCCGAGCGGGTGTTCGCCGGCCTCCGGGCCATGTACGAGTCGCTCGAGGCGACAGGTCAGCAAGCGGGCTTCGAGGTCTTCATTCTGAGCGATACCCGGGATCCGGACATCTGGATCCAAGAGGAGCTGCTATGGCGCCGATGGGTCGCGGATCTCGGTGAGCCCGCGCGCGTCTTCTACCGCAACCGTGTCGAGAACCGCGCCCGCAAGAGCGGAAACGTCGCCGACTTCTGCCGGGACTGGGGTGAGCGCTACCGCTACATGATCGTCCTGGATGCGGACAGCATCATGAGCGGCGAGACGCTCGTCGAGATGGTTCGGCGCATGGAGGCGGATGCTCGGCTGGCGCTCCTGCAGGTGCCGCCGATCCCCGTCAATCGCGCCTCCTTCTTCGCGCGCATGCTGCAGTTCGCCGGCAGCCTCTATGGGCGGATGTTCGCCGCCGGGCTGGCCTTCTGGCAGCAGGATACGGCCAATTTCTGGGGTCACAACGCCATCCTGCGCGTGCGCCCCTTCGCCGAGCACTGCGGTCTTCCCAGGCTTCCGGGCAAGGAGCCCTTCGGCGGCGAGATCCTGAGTCACGACTTCGTCGAGGCGGCCTTGTTGGCGCGCGCGGGCTGGAAGGTGCGGCTCGCCTACGACCTCGGCGGCTCCTATGAGGAGATTCCGCCGACCCTGATCGACTATGCCAAGCGCGATCGGCGCTGGTGCCAAGGCAATCTGCAGCACGCCAGGCTCGTCATGGCACGTGGCTTCAAGCCCTTGAGCCGCATCCACTTCGCCATGGGCGTGATGTCCTACGCGGCCTCGCCCCTCTGGCTGCTGTTTCTCGTGGCAACTGGCATCGAGGCCTATCTCAAGAGTCTCAAGTCGCCGGTCTACTTCTTCGGCCACAATGCGCTGCCGATCTGGCCGGAATCCTATGTGGTCGAGATGACCACTGTGCTCTGGGTGACGCTCGCCATTCTCTTCCTGCCGAAGATCCTCGCCTTGATGCTCCTGGCCACGGATCGCGAGGAGGCCGAACGCTTCGGCGGCCTGCGCGGCGCCAGCCTGAGCGTCCTCATCGAGAGCCTGCTGTCGGTCTTGCTGGCGCCCGTCTTGATGCTGTTTCAGAGCAAGTTCGTGGCGGCCATCCTGCTGCGGACGACGGTTGGCTGGCCGGCACAGCGGCGCGGCGATCATCAGACAGGTGTCCTCGAGGCCATGAGGGCGCATGGCATTCACACCCTGATCGCCTTTCTGACGGGCTATCTCGCCTACGTCTACGTCCAGGACTTCTTCTGGTGGTTCACGCCGGTGCTCGCCGGTCTGGCCTTGTCCATACCTGTCTCGATCCTCACCAGCCGAACCTCGCTCGGAAGGCATGCCAAGCGCGCCGGCCTCTTCCTGACACCCGCCGAGACCGAAGAGCCGGACGTGCTCACACGATTGGACGCGCGGCTGACCGATGCCTTGCCTTCGGGGCCTCGCGGCGGCAGCGCTCAGCCGCTCTGGACTGCGGCCATGACGGAGCCCTGTCTCTATGCCTTGCACGACTCCATGCTGCATGACGCACCCTCGAGCCGGCGCCACCGTCATGCCTTGGAGGGGCTCGTCCTGCAGCTGCAGGACGACGGGCCCGACTCTCTGGGTCTGGCCGAGAAACGCGCCTTGCTGTCCCACCGCGAGGGGCTTCGTCTATTGCACACCAGGCTCTGGGCCGGCGCCGATCTTCCGGGGCCCGGCGGCTGATCGCTTGGGCGTGGCTTGCTCTGGATCGATCGCTGGAGCCGCAGAGAAGGCTGAGCGGCGCGGGGAGAACGAGCAACCTGCGCTCTTGGTCCTCAGCAGCCAGACCGTCGACGATGCCATGCCTCGCCCCCTTTACACTGTCCTGGCCGCCGAAAGCGCCAACCAATATTGCTACACTCAGTATGGTTGAAGCGGTTCTCCTGATGCGCTGCAACCTCAGGCACAAAGGTGATGCTGGAGGAACGACATGAGCACGAACGGCTTGGTGTGTGGGTTCTGTCTGATGCTGGGCGCGAGCGCGGCGATTGCCCAGCCGGGACTCAATCTCTTGGGTCAAACCGCGGAGCCGGCGGGCTCCGCCGCGAAGGAGTGGGGGATCGCCTGCAGCTGGACGGCCCGCGACAAGGGCTATCGGAATCTGAATGTCGGAGAGTGCTCGGTGACCAAATCGGCCCACCTGCCGAGTCAGACCGACTACTGGGTCGAGCTTGGGAAGAGCTGGGACTATTGCGCTGGATGGATGCGCAACGCCGGCGTCCAAGGCTGGTGAAGCCCAGGCGGGTGTTGTTCTTCGCTCTGATTCGCGAAGCACCGGCCTTTGGGCGAGGACACGCCCAAAGACCGGTGAATCGGTTTTTGGTATACCCTTGAGCGCGCGAGCAAGCACGTTGCTATCGATGCCAGGGTCTCGACCGGTGAGCAGGCGCCGGACAATTAGCTCCAAGCGCTGAGAGCCGTCGCCGAGCGTATGGATTGGCACATCGCCGCCGAGTACATCGACCACGGCGTCAGAGGCGCCAAGGGAAGTGAGCGCAGACCGGGATACGACCGGCTCTACGACGCCACCGTCCGGAGTGAGAGCGATCTGGTGATGGCCTGGTCGGTTGATCGACTGGGGCGGTCGCTGCAGCAGCTCGTGGCACTGCTTTCCGACCTGCAGGCCAAGGACGTCGGTCTATATCTGCATCAGCAGGGCATCGACAGCACGACGGCGGCCGGTAAAGCCATGGTCCAGATGTGCGGCGTGTTCGCCGAATTCGAGCGGGCCATGATTCGCGAGCGAGCTCGCGCCGGACTCGAGCGTGCTCGCGCCCAGGGTAAGACCCTCGGCAGGCTCCGCACACCGGAGGTCGTCGAGGAAAGAATCCGTGCGGCGCGTCGACAAGGGCAAGGTATCAAAAAGATCGCTGCTGAGCTGGGTATCGGTGTCAGCACCGTGCAGCGCGTAGTGCACGGCCCCGCCCCAGCTCCAGGAGCGTGACGCGGCTAAGTAAATCAGTGACAACCGTGAGCGAGCCCATGACAACCACGATCACATTCGACTTCGATGCGTCCGCCTTCGGCGCGTTGCGTCTGGCGCCGAGCGAGTTCGCACGGGAGATGCGCATCGCCGCGGCGGTTCAGTGGTACGCACAAGGGATCGTGTCCCAAGGAAAGGCCGCAGAGCTTGCCGAGCTGACCCGAGCCGATTTCTTGGAGGAACTTCACCGCCGCAAGGTTCCGGCGTGCCAAGTGACGGCTGAAGAGCTCGCCAAGGAGATCCATGGCGCCTGATCGCTGGGTCGTCAATGCCTCGCCGTTGATCTTGCTTGGCAAGGTCGAGCAGATTCAGCTGCTCGGTGCCTTGGCGGGAGAAATTGCGGTACCCAGAGCCGTGATTCGGGAGGTCGGCGCCAAGACGGATGGTGCGCCCAAGGTCCAAACGCTGATGGCTCTCGAGTCGGCGATCATCGTGGATGACGAACTCCCACCAGCCAACATCCTCAGCTGGGATCTCGGCCCCGGGGAAACCCAAGTCATCAGCCATGCTGTCATGCATTCCGCCGACCGTGTCGTCCTCGACGACCTGGAGGCCAGGCGTTGCGCAAAGGCCATGGGCCTCACAATCATCGGCACCCTGGGTATCGTGGGTCGTGCGAAGGTCAGGGGGCTGATCGAGCGAGCGGAGCCTGTGATTCGGCGACTGCGGGAATCAGGACTCTACGTCTCGGACGACTTGGTCCAGAAGCTACTTCGAGAAGTGGGCGAAGACATGGCATCTGGGCGAGATTACTAAAATTTACACGTATCCTGCTCAGACCCTAGGATGCGTTGCGGGACTCCCAGTCGCCCCAACGCCCTCGCGACGAGACAGCCTTTTAGCCTGGGCTCGTTCCGCTCCGGGGCACGGCGGCGGCACTCGGCGCCCTGCCACGCCCTTACGATGAATGACTCAACGGTGTGAGGGGTGCACGCTGCATATCCCCTCCGCGCCTCGGGCACAGCCCTCGGTACTGCGCCGCTACGCCCGCGCCCACACCGACCGGGGCCGCTCGGCTTCGCTGCGCTCTCCGGGCCTCGCGGAAAGGAAACGTACACCAAACCCGGCTGGACGGAAGCCGCCCAGGCGGTGCCTCAGCACCGTGGCCCGGATGAAGCAACGCGGAATCCGAGATAGCGTCTATGCTGCGCATCCCCCATTGCCAAACGATTCGTCCCAACCGCGAGCCTGGATTCCGCTTTGTTCCGGTCGCGGAGTGCTCATGGGGATGCCTTTCCCGTGCTCAGGCTCTGCCTGGTTTCGGGTGCCAGGGTGCAGTGGCGCAGCAGGATGGTCGGCAGCACCTGTTGGCTGTCCCCCGTATCCCAGGACGTCTGCTGCGCCTTGGGCACCGCGAGTTGCTGATAGCCCTGACCCCGCAGCTGCCGGGTTTGCGATTGCTCGGGCGCAAGCGCGGCGCTGAGCCGATGCCGATGGGTCAGCGGTTGGCCTGCCGTCAGTGCCTCGCCGACGGGCGTGATGGGATCCTGCCCGGGCTCCAAGCCGACCAGCAGGAAACCGCCATTGGGGGCGGTGATCCAGCGCAGCTGACCCGCCCCGCTGCCGTCGCAGTATTGGTCGGCGCTGAAGATGCTCAGCATCGGCGGCACTAGGGCGCGGGCATGGCGATCGGCATAGCCGCCTGACTTGATGCAGGGCAGCAGCTCGATATGCGCCGGCGGATCGGCCTCCGACGATGGCTGGGTGTAGCTGAAGTCGATCCACGAGCCCAGATACCACAGGTGCGACGGCAGGCCGGGCCAGGGCGGGGTCAATTGCACCCGATCCCAGTCGGCGATGCCGCCGGTCTCGAGTGCGAAGCGATAACTGGCGTCCGGATGCCGGTGGGCCCCGGTGAAGCCTCGGGTGGCCGCCGTCCCGCTGGTCGTCCCGGTACGAGGTTCCGCGGCCGATGCCTCGGTCCGCCCCATGGTGGTCACGATGAAGCGACCGGCGGCCTCCTCGTAGATCTGCCAGACATCGTTGCCGCGCTCGCCCGTCGGACAGCGCCGACCGATGAAGAACATTACGCTGTTGAGCGGCAAGGCCCGGGTCAGCTTGGTGGGTCGATCCTGTTGACAGACCAACAGCGGCATGTAGGGAAAGGACCAGTGACCGGGCTCCGTGCCGACCATTGCGCCATCCTCCAGCGTTCGCGCCTGGACGCTGCCGCCGACCGGTGCGTTCGGATCGGATTGTCGGTAGTCCAGGACATGCCCGCCGACGGTGATCCGGCCGGCTCGGGTTAGATGCGGATTCGCACCGTCGAGGTAGAGATCCAGAACCTGCATCTCGGCGCTCGTCTTGAGCTTGAGCCGATGCGCATGTTCGCCATGCAGCGTTCTGCCCCGGATCGGCAGATCCTGCTTCGCGTTCGCCCGCGGCAGTCTGCTCGGGTCCGTCATGGCCAGCACCAGCCGGCCGCGGGCCTCCTCAAGCTCGGACCAGCCCTTGGGACAGTGGGCGCCGCTCTGGCTGGCACGGTTGAACAGGAAGGCCACCATGCGCGGCTCATCCTCCGGATAGCCGTCCTCGGGCGGCGCCTGCGCAAACGCCGGCTGCAGCGCCGCCGTCGCGAGCGCGAGCAGTGCCATCCGCGCCTTCGGCAGGCCGCCGCCGGTTGTCTTGTACGCTGTCATCGGTGCGCCCTCAGGTGTCGGCCTGGTCGTCGTCGGCGAATTCCCGCCAACGGAATGTGCCCTCTTTGGCGGTGATCGCGATCAACGAAAAGATGCCGGAGAGGAACGGCAACGCCGCATCCTCCGTGATCAGCAGCAGGGCGCTGCCGAATTTGCTCAAGGGCTCCGGCGAGTAGACCGCCACGAGCACCAGTGGCTCGCAGACCGACGTCATTGCGTCCAGGCCGGCTCCGAACTGGTCCAGGTAGACCAGCAGATGCCCCCAAACGTCCCCTTTGGCGATCGCCATCAGGATGATCTCCAGCAATTGGGCCACGACGGCGATGCTGTACGCCAGCCCCAGGACGCTATCGAACAGCGCGCTGAAGATGTTGACGGCATTGGATACCGGCGGCGGACTGAAGTCGAACACGAAGAACAGGCCGATCACCGAGACCGTGGCGCCGGCCAAGGTCACCAGCTTGGCTGCATAGGGGAGTCCGAGCAGGTTGGGCGGCAGGGTTCGGGTCTCGAGGAATTTCGCGCCCTGGCTCTGCGGCGCGTACTTGGCGACGACCTCGGTCAGGGTGTCGACGACCAGATCCAGCGCGACGTGAGACAGCATGACGAGCTTGACCAGGTTCTTCAGCCAGCGGGTCACCGCTTCAGCGTCCAGCAGGCCGATCTCGGTGGCGTCGCACAACGCATTGATCGGCGGGATGAGCAGGATGTCGCCCAAGGCAGTGCAGAACTGCGCGACGGTCTGCACAGTGGTCGCCGCCTCGATGTAGTCCGCGTAGACCAGGGCATCGGCATCGATGGAGTGATACTCGGCGCTATTCCAGTGGTAATTCGGCAGATAGGCGTAGAACGCGAGATGCACCGGGTCGACGGTAAGCTGAGGGAGGTTGGCTCGGGCAGCGCCGAGTGCGGCCGATTGGGCAGGGGGTTGGAGGTCGCCCATGGTTTCGGCGGGAAACAGCCGATGCTGATGCATCAGCGGCACCGGGCTCTCCTTGAACGGTGCCTGCCCGCCATGGGTCAGCTTCCAGAGTACCGTGGCCGGCGCCGCAAGGGTCAGGGTCAGCGCATCCAGCAGCGTCAGCTGGTGGCCGCAGGCGGCCTCGAACAGGGTGGACAGGCCGGGGATCGTAAGCGGCGTCAGCAGGACGCGGCGCAGCCAGGCCGTGACCTGTCCGACCATATCGAGGACCAGGTTGGTGATCTCCTTCGCGCCGATCTCCACGCAATCGAGCACGCGGACCATCAGCCCGAAGAGCCAGTCCAGCGATCGCGCGCCAAGATCGGCCGGCGGCAGGCCGTTGAGCTCGTCGATGAGCTGGCCCAGGGCCTTGAAGCGCCGATCCTGCGCCATGTCGACGCCGGTGCGGCTGTCGCAGTGTCGCCCCAGCAGCTGCGTGCGCAGCTGCTCCAGCCCTGTGCGCAGTTCATCCGTGAAGGTCCATTCCACCTGCATGTTCGCCGGGTTCGGCAACTTGTCGAGGTGCTTGAGGACGAGGCCCTGAACGGTGGTGGTCTGCACCTTCATCAGCGCCAGCGTCTTGTCCGCCCCAGCCGGCAGCGCCGACTTGCCCTCGATCATGGGCATGGCCCCGGTGGCGAGCTGGCTGAAGGACGGATTCCAGACCTTCTGCAATTCGCCGCGCAGCTGATCGACCCTGTTGCGCAAATCGCCGACGCCCTTGTCGATTTGACCCAGGACGAATTCGCGCAACTCCCCTTTGACCTCCTGTTCGAGCTTGCGCAGCGTGCCCAGGGTGACGTAGCGCAACAGATCGTTGACGACGACGATGTCGCCCCAGTCCAGCAGTGCGGCGACGAACTCGATCAGGCGCCGCACCGCATCGGCAACCGCGCCCACGGCCTTGGCCAGCCGGCACAGGATCGCGCTCAGCGCCGCCTGCACCTGCGCCATCGAGTCCAGCACCCAGGCCTTGACCTGCCCGCCGATCTCTAGCACCAGACGGACAACGCCGTCGCTCAGCTCGACGGCGGCGCGCAGGGCGCTGGAGACGGCGTTCTGAACGAAGGCCAAGGCGTCGGCCAGCGCGGTGCCCAGTCCCGGGATCAAGGCGTTGGCGGCGGCATTGTCGGCGCCGAGGAGGACCGCGGTGGATATCGCAGGCGCTCTGTCGGGAGCGAAGTCGATCGTGAAGCTGCGTGCCGGCTGGGACCGGGCGCCGCGGCGCATCTTCCGGTTGCCGTGCTCGAATTTCCACGCCTGCTGCCCGGCGCTAGTGATCATCTCGGCGATCTGGCCGACCTGATCATCGGATTGATCGTCGCCCACCAGATTTGCCGCGCGCAGCGATTCGACGCTGACCTCCCGGCCCGGCTCCTTGCCAGCCAAGCGGCGGGCCACGGCCGCCGCGGGCTGGAAGGGCACGGCATCGGCGATATCGACGTCCATCGGGGCGACAAGGAGGGTGGGCGCCGAGAGATCGGTGGCTTCCAGCATGATCTCCAGCTCGCCGCTGCCGGTGGTGCTGACTTCGACGGCGTGCGCCGGGTCGGCGGCGAGCCGGTGAGCGGTGCCGTTGACGATGACCGTGCATGGGCAGTCCGCATACAGCCGCAGTCCGTTGGCTTGGGTGAGCGGTGCGCCATCGGGGTCGTAGAGCTTGATCTGGCTCTTGTGTACGATGGTCCGAGTAACCTTTTGCGGGTCGTCGGTCGCCGCATCGACTTGCTGCGCATACCAGCTCGTCTGGCTCGGCCCCTTGGCCCAGAACGCGATCTTGGCGCCGTCGCTGCCTTCGTTGACCACGAACAGCTCACTGCCGCCGCGTGTCCGTGCGGCACAGCCGATGGCATACATGCCCTCGCCGAGACAGATCCAGCCACCGCATTGAGGCGCCGCTTGCGGGGCGGCGCCCGGCTTGAGCTCAAGCGTCCACAAGCGCAGGTTGCCGCTCTCCTCGCGCGCGTAGAGCCGTGCTGCGCCATCGCTGCCGATGCCATGCTCCCAGCCGAGCGCAACCGATGTGATCCCGGTCGGGGCCGCCGGCACGGCCCCGCTGCTGTCCGGCTCGGTCAGGCGCTTCACGGCGGGGACCGCGGTGTCGCAGCCGGTGATCAGATAGAGCTGATGGGAGACATGGAAGAGGAAGCCGGCGGTGCCGAGCGCCTCCGGCAGGGGATGAATGCCCTCGGCCCCGGCGGCGGCGATGTCCGAGAACAGCGGCAGGGCAGAGGAGTCGATCGTCCGCCAGCCTGAATCGAGTGGCTCGATCCGATAGGCCCAGGCGTCGTCGCTCCAACGGATGCGCGCCTGCAGGAAGCCGACCGTGTCTGGGTCGAGCTTCATGATGGTCACATCGGCATTGCCGTCCCAAGCGGGCAGCAGCTGAAATCGGGTCGCGTCGGTGCCGGCGAAGGCGGCCCGGGCCGCGCTCCAGCGCTCGGTCCCTGCGTCGCGCACGAGGGCGAACAGGGTTGCGCGACCGCTGGCATAGTTGGTTCCGGTGCCGTAGACGATGGGGCGCCCCGCGCGGTCGCGGTAGATCCCCATCTGCGCGTTGGCGGTGATGGCGTTGCGGATGCTGCCGTCGATCTCGCCGGTGTCGGGATCCACCTCCGGCTGCCACGGGCGCCAGCGATCGGCCGTCTCGTCGTAGATGATCGGCTCCACTAGCCGCTCGCGTGCAGCATCGGCGTAGTGGATGAAGGCGATGCGTTCGCGGTCGTGCTGCAGCGCCTTGATCTGGATGATCCGATCGTCACGCTCGGCGTGCGTGCGTGGCACCTCATGTTCGGCACGCAGCCATGTCGACGCATAGGTCTTGCCATCCGTCGGCGGCGGTGCAGAGCGATAGTGGACCAGCTTGGTATCGTCGACATCGACGCTGAGCAGCTCCGGGCCGTTCGGCGCCTCGGCGGCGTCGCTCAGAACGACGAAGCGGTCGTGGAGCTGATCGGCCACCGGCGCGGTCGCGGAGGCAATCCAGTCTTCGACGGTATCGCTGACGACCTCCATGCGTACCGGCGCATCCGCGGCTCGTTGCAGTTTCCGACCTTGAATAATTGCATTGATGGCCATGCTTGCGGCTTGCCTCCATTGAGAGGGCGCCGAGCGCAGGGTATGTGGCTCCGCTGAGGATGCCAGCGGTCGCTTCGAGCGACCGTGCGCGTTGCGACGCCGATGATGTAGGTCTTGTAGAAACTCGGACATGACAGTGACGGGCGGATCGAAAAATACCCGGTCATATCCGGCCGTCCGGTCTGGTCACCGCGGCACGGCCACAGTCCGTCGCTCGTAGGATCCTGATTCCTCCACGTCGCAGCGGAATCTGGGGGCCGCTGCACCTGGTAGACTTCGCTCCGAGGCCGATTGCATATTTTCGGCGGTTTGGGCCAAAACCCCCAGGCAGCGCAGTCATCAATAGGTGTGCGTTCTTTGGCGTCGGCAAGCCCCGGGCTTCCATCTGAGAGCCGATATGTGGACGTACTTGGACGCGCATTCACCCCTGATGCCGGCGTCGTCAAGACCGAGCGCTCTACTCGCTCCATCTGATATGCGAACTAGTTTTCACCGATATCCGCTCCTCGGCAGATGACCGGATCGCCGGACGGCATCTACCAGGTGCTCCCCATTGTCGGTTTGGCTCGAGAGGCGAGGGGCGCGGCGCTAACCCCCTGACGTGTGCGAGGAAGCATTGGCGCGAGCACAAGGCGAGTCTGGAGCCGTCATCGTCGAGTTGTGGATGGAGCCGAGACTATGCCCTTTGCGAGCGCCCCACTATCCGAATTCGGCAAGACTTCCCGATCAAGCGCTGGCGCCTAAAGGAGGCGGGGCGGGGGCTCTGATCACGGGCGCCGGGCATGGCTCAGCGTGGCGGATGGGGTCTCTTGGAAGAGTCGTCGATAGTCTTGTGCAAAGCGTCCGAGATGGAGAAAGCCCCAACGGATGGCGACGGAGGAAACGGAGGTCGAGGGCGTCGCTGTGAGCAGGTCGGCGCGGATGCGGTTGAGCCGCAGAAGACGCAAATAGGCACTCGGCGGACGTCCGAGCTGGTCATGGAAGGCGTAGCGCAAGGTCCGCTCGGAGACGCCGGTATTCGCGCATAGATCGACCATGCCGGGGGTGATGCCTTCGTCTAGCTGTGCCTCCATGAATTCGCGCGCGGCGCGTACGATTTGAAAGGAACGACGGCGCGCATGCAGCTCCGAGGCGTTCCCCGCCAGGGGATGTCTACAAGCGACGATCGCGAGCAATATCTGGTCCATGAGTTTGCGCCGCAGCAGGCGTGGGTCGGCGCCGCCTTGGCCGAGGCCCGGATCTTGAGCGATCCCGAGAAGCGCGTGCATGGTCTGCTCGAGTCCAGCCTTACCGAAGGGGCCTAAGGATTGCAGGCCACGGCTGCCGGCGAGTCGTTCGGCAAGCGGCTTGTCCAAGGTCTCGAGCCCTCGGACGAGCTCTTCCTGCTCGAGGTGTGCGTAGATCGTTGCCCGTCCGCGGGGAATGACGATGTCGAATTCGTGCCGCTCGGTCTGAAAGAAGAGGACGTCCGGACCGTCGATGGGAAATTGCGAGAAGCGGGCGGCGCTATGACCACGATCGATCAGTGAGACGGTACATTGTCCGGGCGGCAGGGCCCCCGTCTTGTGCACGTCCTGATCGTGGCGTTCGTGAAATAGCGCGATATTCGAGAGCTCCAGGCTTTGCATCAGCCCGGAGAAGCGCCCGGGGCTGAGCTGCCGATACTCGATCGGCACCCAATCTTGGGCTGTTGCGGCCTCGGAGGCATCGGTCAGCGTTTGCCGATCCGCGCAGGAAGCGGCTGGTGCGGAGAGATCTTTGGCCGAAAGTGGCTCTCGAGTATCGTCCATGATCAAGCGTAGTCTCCATCAGAAATACGCCGGTCGGGTCCGTGTTAGCTTGGCTCCGGAATCAGGCCGGCACCATGCGAAGCGATGATGTCTTTGTAGCATTCGGCGCTGGCCTTTGGCAGGCGCGATTGGTCGCTCGGGTCCACGCGAAATAGGCCGAAGCGCTTTGCGTAGCCCTCGGCCCACTCGAAGTTGTCGAGCAGCGACCAGACGAAGTAGCCGCGCAGGTCGGCCCCGGCCTGGATGGCCGCGCCGGCGGCGCCGATGTGCTCGCGCAGGTAGGCGACGCGCCTTGGGTCTTCGACCCGTCCCGCGGTTGGCGCAGAATCCTCGAAGGCGGCGCCGTTCTCGGTGATGTAGACGGGCGGATTGCCGTACTGGGTCTTGAGCCGTAGCAGGATCTCCGTCAGTCCACGGGGATAGACCTCCCAGCCCATGGCCGTCACGGGCGCATTCGGGCGCTCGATCCGCGCCGCGCCTGTCGGCTGGACGGCCGGATCGTCGCGGACCCAGCCTCGCGAGTAGTAGTTGACGCCGAGGAAGTCGGCGGGGCAGCGGATGCGATCGATCTCGGTGCTCGGGAAGTCCGGCCAGGCGCTGCCGAAGATGTCCGCCATTGCCTCAGGGTAACGGCCGTGGAAGAGCGGATCCAGGAGCCAGCCATTGATGAAGGCGTCCCGCCGGTCGGCCGCTGCCCGGTCCGCCTCCGAGTCCGACGCCGGATGCTGAGGCTCCAGGTTTAGGGCGATGCCGATCTGGTGCCGACCGAGCGCACCATAGGTCGCGCAGGCCTCCGCATGGGCCAGGAGCAGATGGTGCATGACGCGGACGGCCTCGCGGGCATCGCGATGACCTGGTGCGTGGACACCTTCCAAGTGTCCGAGCACCGCGACGACCCAGGGCTCGTTGATGGTCACCCAGGCCTGCACGCGATCGTCGAGCGCCCGGAACAGGATCTGCGCATAGTCGGCAAACCAGACGGCGCTGTCCGGATCGAGCCAGCCGCCGCGCTCCTGGAGTGCTGCCGGCAGGTCCCAGTGATAGAGCGTGACCATCGGCTGGATGTCATGCTCCAGCAGTGCGTCGACCAAACGCAGGTAGAAGTCGAGCCCCTTTCGATTGACCCGGCCGCGCCCATCCGGCAGTACGCGTCCCCAGGCGATACTGAAGCGATAGGCACTCAGGCCCAGCTCCGCCATGAGCGCGACGTCCTCGCGAAAGCGATGGTAGTGGCCGCAGGCCAGATCGCCGGTCGCGCCGCCTGCCACCCGTCCCGGGGTGTGGGCGAATCTGTGCCAGATGCTGGGGCCGGCGCCGTCGGCCAAGGGGTATCCCTCGACCTGATAGGCGGAGGTCGCGGCCCCCCAGATGAATCCAGACGGAAAGGCGTGCCCACGGCTCATTGCTTCGGCGCACCGACTTCGTCCGAGGTCGGCGGGCGGACCCGCCAGGTGCCATCCGCGGAGATCTCCAGCAGCCGATCGTAGAACCTCGGCTCGTCTGCCAGATCGCCGAGCGTGAGATAGGTGATGCCTTGCTGGCGCAGCAGGTTCAGCAGCTCGCCGAGCGGGCATTCGCTAAGGCTGCGGCTGGGATGATCGAGAAAGACGAACTGCGGGGCCGCGAGGAGCATGCGCCCGAAGCTCAGGCGCTGCTGCTCGCTGAGGGAGAGCAAGTCCGACCAGTTGTGCTCCGTGTCCAGGCCGCCGGCCTTGGCCAGGGCTTGCTCGAGATTGAGCAGCTTGAGGCTCGCGAGAATCTGCCAGTCCGGCAGCCAGCGCTCTTGTGCCGGCCGCAGCAGGATCTCGCGCAGGGTGCCTGGAGGCACATAGGGGCGCTCTGGCAGGAAGAAGATGGCGTCGTGCCCGGGATGCAGGATGTGCCCCTCACCGTGCTGCCAGAGATCCGCGGTTGCCCTGAACAGCGCCTTCTCTGCGGCCTCGCTGGTGGCGCGAACCAGCAGACAGACCCCAGTTGGGATAGAGAGGCTGAGATCCTTGATGAGCACCCTCCCTTCGCGCGGCGTGTAGAGCGTCAGCTTTTCATAGGCGACGCTGCCGCAGCCCTCGCAGAGCTCCAGCTTGGGTGCGTGATCTGGCCTGTCCTGCGTCATGGCATCGCGCAGCGCATTGAGCCGGGCGATCACCGCGGTGTAGGTCGAGATGGACTGGAACTGGGTCACGATCAGCGAGAAGGCGCCGAGCAAATGCCCGAAGGCGACGGCTGATTGGGTGATGACGCCAAACTCCGCATGTCCCTTGATGAAGAGAGGTGCGACGAAGAGGGCTGGGATGATCTGGATCAGATAGTTGTAGCCGGTGGTGAAGAAGCCGAGGTTTCGATTCACCTCGATGATGCGCTTGAAGTTGGAGGTGAGCTGATCCAGGCGGTATCTGAGGCGGACCTTGAGGCGCTCCTCGCGGCGCAACAGCGCGACGGATTCCGCGTTCTCACGCACGTGCACCAGGCGCGAGCGGAAGTTGGCTTCCTTGTCGAGCTGGTCATAATTGAGCTTGACCAGGGGTTTGCCCAGGTAGATGGTCAGCAGCGAGCCGAGGATCGAATAGGCGACGGCAACGACGAAGAGCAGGGGGCTGATGGTCCAGAGCACGCCCGAGAAGGCGACCACGGTGAAGCTGGCGTTGAGGAACATCAGGGTGAAGGACAGCGTCGTGGCCGTGAGGGCGCGGATGTCCTCCGAGATGCGCTGGTCCGGGTTCGGCAGCTGCCCCTTGGAGTGCAGCTGAAAGTAGATGCGCTCGCCCAGATAGCGCTCGATCGCGCGCTCCGTCAGCCATTTGCGCCAGAGCAGTCCCAGGGTCTCTTCGGTGTAGCGGTAGATCACGGCCACCAGGGTTGAGACGCCCATCACGAAAATGAACAACAAGGCGTAATAGACGAAGCCCTGCATGTTCTGATGCTCGATTGCGGTCATGAAGTCGCGATTGACGTAGCTGTTGAGCACGTTCAATCCGTTGATCGCGAACAGGAAGAGGATGAGCAGCGCGAACAGGAGCTTGGCCTTGCCGCCGACCTCCGAGCTTGCGAGCTCGCGCATCATGAGGACGAAGCGCTCCCAGATGGCCGGCGTGATGGGAACCTTAAGGGCGTTGACCAGGGACCAGATGATGCGCATCGCAGCGGTCGCCGTATGGATGGGCGGGGCGGCTTATGCCGGGCGGGGCACGTCGGGTGACTTCGGACCCTTGGCAGTATAGCTTAGCCCCGCGGCTCGCCGAGCGCCGCTCGCGGTGGCCTTCCGCGGAGCTCGCTCGTCCTCTCTGTCCCGAGCCCTATTGTTGAGGACCAAGCGCATGCAATCTCTGAATCTGGACGATTTCTCCGACCTCGCGAGCTGGTCGACCGTGGCTTCGGGACAGGCCGAGGCGCGCTTGGTGCCGGACAGCGGGCCGGACGGCCCCGCGATGCGATTGGATTTCGACTTCGGCGACGGTGGCGGCTTCGTCGTGGCGCGCAAGGCCGTGCGTCTCGCGATGCCTGATAGCTTCGCCTTCCTGATGTCGGTGCGCGCCCAGGCGCCGGCCAATGCCTTCGAGCTCAAGCTGGTGGACACCAGCGGTGAGAATGTCTGGCGCTACCGCGACGAGTCCTTCGATTTCAGCTCCGACTGGCGATTACTGCGGATCGGCAGTCGCCAGATCGACTTCGGTTGGGGCCCCGCCGGGGGCGGCGTGCCAGACGAGATCGCCGCCATCGAAATTGCGGTCACCGCGGGCCCCGGGGGCCGCGGCAGCCTCTGGCTCGCCAATCTGCGCCTGGAGGACAGAACGCCGTCACAAGCGCCCTCCGTGCGCGCATCGAGCAGGGGCGGCGATGGTCCGCCTGAGTGCATCCTCGATCCCCGACCGGACAGCTGCTGGCGCGCCGAGCACCTGCCGGCTTGGGTCGAGCTGGATCTTCACGAGTCCTGCGACTACAGCGGTCTCGTCTTGCATTGGGCATCCGTCCAGCCGCGGCAGTTCAAGGTGCTGGCGAGCGCCGACGGTGAATCCTGGAAGTGCGTCTATGATGCGCCGCGGTCGGCCGGGGTGCGCTCCTACGTCTATCTGCCGAACGGTTGCTCACGGCGACTGCGGTTGACGCTCGGCGGGCGCGACGGGGACGAGGTGCCCGGGCTCGTCGCTTTCGAGCTGCAGCCCGAGGGCTATGCGCGCTCGCTCAACGACTTCTTCGAGCGCGTCGCCGCGGACGGGCGGCGGGGCTGCTATCCGCGCTGGCTCTACCGCGAGCAGACCTATTGGACCCCGGTCGACATCCCGGACGGCAGGGCTCCCGCTCTCCTCAATGAGGAGGGGATGCTAGAGGTGGCGCGGGCAGGCTACTCCATCGAGCCCATGCTGAACATCCAGGGCGAGCTGACGACCTGGGCGGATTGCACCTTGCAGCAGGAACTGCTCCACCCCCAGGTGCCCATTCCTGAAACCACATGGCTCTGCGCGGGATTGGCGCTCAGCGTCACTGCGCTCGCCCAGGGCGAGCCGGAGACAGGATGGGTCTATCTGCGCTACCGGGTCGAGAATCATCGCTCGACGCCCTTGCAGATCGGCCTCTATGCCGTGGTGCGCCCCTTCCAGGTGTCTCCTCCCTGGCAAGGCTACAAGGACGTCGGCGGCGTGAAGCGCATTCGCATGCTGGGCTACAAAGCTGGTTGCGTTCAGGTCAATGGCCAGCTCGCGCTGGTGCCCCTGAGCGCGCCTTCCGGGTTTGGCGCCGCGAGCTTCGACGAGGGCGCCATCGCGGATCATGTGGCGCGCGATACGCTCCCGCCAGCGCAGGATGCGCTGGACATGTTCGGCTTCGCCACAGGCGCGCTGCGCTTCGAGGTCGCCGTCGATCCCGGCGAGGCGCGCGACGTCTGGCTCGCCGCGCCCCTGGCCGGCCGCAACGGCGCCGATCCCGCGGAGCTCGGCGGCACAGATTTCGATGGCGGCGCCATCCTTGCGGCGGCCGTCGAGCGCTGGGAGCGGACGCTGGGGAGCGTCGACATCCGCATGCCAGAGTCGGTCCAGGATGTGGCCGATTGCTGCAAGGCCGCGATCGGCCACATCCTGATCAACCGGGACGGCCCGGCGCTGCAGCCGGGTCCGCGCCGCTACACGCGATCTTGGATCCGTGACGGTGCCGTCATGGCCGCGGCCTTGCTCCGCTTCGGCTGCGTGCGCGAGGCCGGCGATTTCATCCGCTGGTATGCGCGCTTCCAGGCGGAGGACGGCAATGTCCCCTGCTGCGTCGATTACGACGGGGCGGATTGGCTCCCCGAGCACGACAGCCACGGCCAGCTCATCTTCGCCGTCGCGGACTACTGGCGCTTCTCACGCGATCGCGCGCTGGTCGACGATCTGTGGCCGGCGGTCCTCAGGGCGGTCGACTACCTGGAGCAGTTGCGCGCGAAGCGACTCACGGCACGCTATGAGACGACGGAGCATCGCGCGCGTTACGGCCTGCTGCCGGAGTCGGTGAGCCATGAAGGCTACTTGGCCCATCCGGTCCACGCCTACTGGGACGACTTCTGGGCGCTGCGCGGATTCAAGGATGCCGCCGAGCTGGCGCAAGTCGTCGGTGACGCGGCCAGCGCGGAGCGGCTTGCCAATCTCCGCGACGACTTCCGCGCAACGCTGCACGTCTCCATCGACCGGACCATGGAGGAGCGTGGCATCGACTTCTTGCCTGGCTCCGTGGAGTGGGCCGACCCGGATCCGACCGCGACGGCCAATGCACTCACCCTGATCGACGAGGGGCATCGCTTGCCGAGCCTGGCCCTGCACCACAGCTTCGACCTCTTCATGCAGCGCTTTAGGGAGATGCACGGCCCGAATCCAGTGCCCTGGACCAACTACACCCCCTATGAGATGCGCATCGTCGGCGCGCTCGTTCGCCTGGGCCGGCGCGATGAGGCGCACGCGCTGTTGCGCTTCTATCTGGAAGAGCGGCGCCCACCGGCCTGGCATCAATGGCCGGAGATCGCCTGGCGCGATCCCCGAGCACCTGGACATCAAGGGGATCTGCCGCACGCCTGGATTGGCGCCGAGTACTGCCTGGTCTTCCGGGATCTCTTCGTCTACGAGCGCGAGGCCGACGCGGCCTTGGTCGTCGCTGCGGGGATCCCGGCCGATTGGATCGACGCGGGCGAGATCTCGGTCCGCGGTCTGCCGACTATCTATGGCGCGGTCGATCTCGCACTGAGGCGCACGGAGGCGGGCGCCTTCCAGGTGACCATCTCTGGCGATCTCGAGCTCCCGCCCGGCGGTATTCGCGTCGCGCCCCCAACGCCGGGACCCTTGGTGAGCGTGCAGATCAATGGGAAGCAGAGCCGTGACTTCAATGCGCGGGAGGCCCATCTCGCGACGCTGCCGGCGGAGGTGACTCTGCTCGGCTGATCGGCATTCCATCGAGGCTCGGAGTCAGCGTCAATGAGCATAGAAGACTTCACCCTGCCACTGGGACCCGCGGCGGACGCCTACCGGCTGAGCAACGGGCGGCTGGAGGTCGTGGTCACGGATTCGGGCGCCGGGCAGACCCGCTGGCAGGGGCTGGCGCTGACGCGCTGGCGCGACGACCCCATCCAGGACGACCTCGGCAGCCTCCTCTATCTCAGGGACCTGGAGACGCGCCACTTCTGGTCCTTGGGCTACCAGCCCACGCGCGTCGTCCCATCTGTCTACCAAACCGCGATGCTGGACGATCGATTCGTGCTGGAGCGCGAGGACGAAGGCGTCGCGGCACGGCTGGAGCTCAGCCTGGACGCGGACAAGGATTTCGAGCGCCGACGGCTAAGGCTGACGACTAGCTCGGATCGACCACGGCGGATCGAGCTGACCAGCTATCTGGAGGTGGTGCTCTTCCATGTCGACGCGGATGTCGCGCACCCGGCCTTTGCGAAGCTCTTCGTGCAAACCGAGCGTGACGCGGAGACTGGTGCCTTGCTCGCGCACAGGCGCCCGCGCGGAGATGACGAGTCCTGGCCCTGGATGCTGCATGCCTTGCTCGGCGCCGAGGCGCTGGAGTGGGAGACGGACCGCGCCGCCTTCCTAGGACGCAGCTGTACGACCTCCAGCCCGGCCGCGATGCGGAATCATCGGTCCCTCTCCGGTGGCTTGGGCAAGGTACTGGATCCCATCCTCGCCTTGCGCACGCTCGTCGAGCTGGAGCCTGGTGCCTGCACCGAGCTGACCTGGGTGACGGGAGCGGCAGCCGACCGTACCGCCGCCCTCGAGCTGCTGGCCGATGAATCCATCATCCGCCCGACGCGGCAGTCCCGGCCGTCGCAGCCCATTGACGACGCTGGCGATGACGCGATCCAGGCGCCCGATGGGGTGCAGCACTTCAATGGCTATGGCGGCTTCTCGGAGGACGGTCGCGCCTACCGGATCCTGGTGTCGCGCCGAGCCGATGGGCATCGGCACCCGCCTCAGCCCTGGATCAATGTCATCGCCAATCCGCATTTCGGCTGCCTGATCAGCGAGTCCGGGGCCGGCTATACCTGGTCGCGCAACAGCCAGGCGAACCGACTGACCCCTTGGTCGAACGACCCCGTCAGCGATCCGCATGGCGAGGCGGTCTACATTCGCGACCAGGCCAGTGGCGAGTCCTGGTCGCCCATGCCGGGGCCGCGTCCGGCGCCTTGCGACTATGGCGTCGAGCATGGTTTCGGCTATACGCGCTTCTCGACGACTCATGCCGACCTGGCGCAGGAGACGACGGTCTTCGTCCCGCGCCAAGACCAGGTGCGGATCCTTCGACTGCGCATCGCCAATGAAGGGGCGACGGCAAGGCGGCTGGGGCTCTTCGGCTATCAGCGTCTCGTCATGGCGAGTCAGCCGTCCACCGACGGCCCCATCGTCACCAGCATCGAGCCAGAGCGGGCACTGCTGCGCGCGGTCAATCCAGCGGCTGGCGACTTTGCGGGAGGGATCGTCTTCGCGACTGCCGTGGTCTCCGGGACCCAGGTCGAGCGGCGCAGCTTCACCTGCGATCGTCTGGCTTTCCTCGGCCGTCACCGCGATCCGACTGTGCCGGCGGCCCTGGAGCTGGGCGAGACACTGAACGGCCGTGCCGGGGCCGGCCTGGATCCCTGCTTCGCGCAGCAGCTCGACGTCCGGATCGCCCCGGGTGCCGCGCTCGTCTGCGATTTCCTGCTCGGCGAGGTGATGGATGAGGATGCGCTCGCCGAGCTGCTGCAGCGCTACCAGGACGCCGCGGCGGTCGGCAAGGCCTTGGACGAGGCGTGCGCCTTCTGGGATGCGCTGGTCTCGGGCGTCCAGGTGGAGACCCCGGAGCCCGCTATCGATCTCATGCTCAATGGCTGGCTGCTCTACCAAAGTCTCGGCTGCCGCATCTGGGCACGCTCCGCCTTCTACCAGTCCGGCGGCGCCTACGGCTATCGCGACCAGATCCAGGACGCATCCGCCTTCGCCGCGATTCGCCCGGATATCACGCGCGACCAGATCCTGCTCCATGCGGCGCATCAGCTCGTCGAGGGCGACGTCCTGCACTGGTGGCATCCACCGCCCATGGAGCGCGGGCTGCGCACGCGTTTCTCGGACGATCTGCTGTGGCTGCCCTATCTGACCGCGCACTATGTCCGGGTCACGGGGGAAGGTGCCATCCTCGATGAGCGGGCGCCCTATCTGACGGCGCCCGAGCTGGCGCCCGGACAGGACGAGGATTACCTCAAGCCCGAGCCGAGCGGAGAGACCGCCGATCTCTATGACCACTGCTGCCGCGCCATCGATCGGTCGCTGACGCGGGGCGCGCACGGCCTACCGCTCATGGGGACTGGCGACTGGAACGACGGCATGAATCGCGTCGGTCGCGAGGGGCGGGGCGAGAGCGTCTGGCTGGGCTTCTTCCTGCACCTTATCCTCAGCGACTTCCTGCCCTTGTGCGAGGGGCGGGGCGATCGGGCGCGGGTCGAGCGTTATCGCGCCTATCAGGCGGACCTCGGCCAAGCACTGGAAACCAGTGGTTGGGACGGCGGCTGGTATCGCAGGGCCTACTATGACGACGGCACGCCGCTTGGCGCTGCCTCTGATGCCGAGTGCCGGATCGATGCACTGGCGCAGTCCTGGTCGGTGATCTCGGGGGCCGTCCCGCGCGAGCGTGCCGAGCAAGCCCTGGATGCCATGGAGGCTGAGCTCGTCAGCCAGGCCGAAGGTCTGATCCGGCTTCTGACTCCGCCCTTCGTCGATACAACCAAGGACCCTGGCTACATCAAGGGCTATGTCGCCGGCGTGCGTGAGAACGGCGGTCAGTACAGCCACGCCGCCTGCTGGGCCGTGAAGGCGATCGCCGAGCTGGGCCGTAGCGAGCGCGCCGCGCCCCTGCTGGCGATGCTGAGCCCTGTGAGTCGCACCAGGACGCCAGCTGAGGTGTCGCGCTATCGCCTCGAGCCCTATGTGGTCGCCGCCGATGTCTACGGGGCGTCGCCCCACGTCGGTCGCGGCGGCTGGAGCTGGTATACCGGGTCGGCGGGCTGGTGGTATCGGGTGGCGCTCGAGTCCGTGCTCGGCGTTCGGGTGGAGAATGGCCGCACCCTGGTCGTCCGACCCTGCATCCCCGCGAGCTGGTCAGGTTTCCGCGTGCGCCATCGTCTGCCGGACGGTGCGACAACCTGCGAGATCCAGGTCGAGCGCGCGCGCCAGGATGACGCATGCGCCTTGTCCGCCGCGCTCGACGGCTCGCCAGCTCCCGTGATGGACGGGGAGGTGCGGGTGACGCTGCCGGAGCGACCTGGCTCCTACCGCCTCCGGGTGAGGCTCGGCGCTTCGCCTCTTTCCGCCGCCACAGTCTGAGGACCCACAATGCTTCCGCGCTTACCCTTGCCCGCGCTCGCCCTTGCTCCCTTGATGCTCTTGGGAGCCTGTTTCTTGCCGCTTGCGGATGCGGGCGACATCCAGCCGCTCAAGACCACAGTCATCAAGGCCACGACTGGCCTCTGCAAGCGCGGCGAGACCTGTCACAAGGACCGCGCGGGCGCCTGGACACCCAAGACGGCCATCGCCATCTTGGGTGTCAGCATCGCTGAGCAGGCGGATATCGATCTCTATGTGGATGTTGAGGTGAGCACGCGTCCTGAGATGTACCAATGCGCGGGTGATGACTCTGCCGGCTGTATTTTCAGGGCGAAATACGCGGGTCCTGGGCTGTTCGACTATGGGGCGTCGTCGGGAAGCACCTACATCGGCTCCAACATCACCACGACCAGCATCACCTTTCCCTCGGGCTACGGCATCATGGTGCCCGCCGGCGAGCCAATTTACCTCCATTTGGACGTGCGCAATGGAAGCCTGATCGACCTCAAGGTCGATCAGGATGCCTGGATCTACTCTGTCCCCGTCGACTGAGGCTTCAGGCCGCCTGACGCCTCGGCTGTGTGCCACTCCTCGCGCGCAGCCCCGCGAGCCGTCTCGGGACGGATTCGGCGTGGCGCAGCGCGACTGCGCAGGCCTTCGACCTGGCTCACTCGGGCGTGAGTGGGCGGATGAGGCTCGGGTCTTCGTTGCTGGGCTTGCCGACGCGGCGCTCGACCGCATGCATGCTCAGCCGCTCGGGCGCGAGCGGCCTCAGCAGGCCCCGCAGCTTGGCGGCAGTCTGGATGGTCGGATCGAGCCAGGTCGAGAAGTCCCGCGGATCGAGGATAACTGGCATGCGGTCGTGGATCCCCCTGACCAGCGCATTGGCCTGGGTGACGATGATGGTGCCGCTCTCGACGGCTTCGCCCGTCTCCCGATCTGTCCAGGTCTCCCAGAGTCCCGCGAAGGCGATCGGGTCCCCATCCGTCAAGCGGATGAAGTAGGGCTGCTTGCCGTCCGGCGTCGCTTGCCACTCATAGAAGCCGTCCGCCGGAATCAGACAGCGCCGGCTCTTGAAGGCCGCCCGAAACGCTGGTTTCTCCGCCACCGTCTCCGCCCGCGCATTGATGGTGCGGTAGCCGAATTTGCGGTCCTTCGCCCAGCTCGGGATGAGCCCCCAATGCAGCTTCGCGAAGACCCGTCGGCCATCCGGTCCGGCACGCACGGCCAGGATTCGACTTCCCGGCGCAATGTTGTAGCGCGGCGGCGGTAAGTCGTAGCCGTCCGCCACCTCGAAGTAGTCCTCGAGCGCCTCCGGTAGGCTGAATTGGGCAAAGCGTCCGCACATAACGCGAGCTTATGCGGCGTGCAAAGCATCTGCAATGCTCCCCGCGAGCAGGCTGTCCCCCCACACTTCCACGCTCCGCGTCGAAGTCTGGTCTTGGATGCTCTGCGTCCCGTTCGGCTGCACCTGCGCGCGTTCTTGGGATCGACCCGCTTCGAGTCGATCAAGTCGTCGCTGGCCGCCTGATGAGATGACACGGCCTGAGGACGCGACGCCTGTGCGCGCCCTCAGGGTTGGCGGCTCAGGGCCTCGCGCTATTGTCGTGACACCACATTGGGCACGAGCAGGACGGGGACGCTGCTGTGCTGGATGACCTTGCGCGCGGTGGAGCCGACGGAGGAGCGCCCCATCAGCGAGTGCGTGCAGGTTCCCATCACGATGAGGTCGGCGTCGCGCGTCTCCGCCGTCCTGATGATCTCCTCGGACGGCAGGCCGCTGCCGACCTCCAGCGCCTCGACGATGTCGGCCTCGATCTCCGCCGAGGCGGCGTTTAGCTCGTCTTCGCAAAACTTGCTCAACCGCTTGTGCATGGTTGCAAGGATCTCCTTCAGCGCCTCCTGCTCGATGCGTCTGATGTCCATGTTCGGCAGATAGGCGCCGATCACCGCCCGGCCGGTATTCCCCAGTGGCTCGATGACGTGCAGCATGGTGATGCGCGCACCTGTGCTTTGCGCGAGCGCGACGGCATTGCGGAAGACGGGGCGCGTGTAGCGCCCCAGATCCGTCGCGTAAAGGATGTGGGAGTGGCTCGGCATCATAGGTCAGTTGTAGCCCTGCAGTTTGTCGATGTACTCCGGCAGGAAGAGCGAGATCTGCGGAATGTAGGTGATGAGCATCAGGAAGCCGAGGAGCAGCAGCATCCAGGGCAGCACGGCCTTGATCACCCAGCCCATGCTCTCCCCGGTAATGCCGGCGGTGACGAAGAGATTGAGACCCACGGGCGGCGTCAGCATGCCGATCTCCATGTTCACCACCATGATGATGCCGAGATGGATGGGATCAATGCCCAGCTGGGTGGCGATCGGGAAGAGGATGGGTGCCATGATCAGCAGAATCGCCGAGGGCTCCATGAAGTTCCCGGCGATCAGCAGCAGGATGTTGACGACGATGAGGAACATCCAGGGCGACAGGCCCCATTCGACGATGGTCTCGGCGATCTCGTGGGGAATGCGCTCGGTCGTCAGCACATGCGCGAACAGCATGGCGTTGGCGATGATGAAGAGCAGCATGATGGAGACCTTGGCCCCGTCCAGGACGACCTTGCGGACCTCCGGATGCGCGAAGCTTTGCGGGAGTGCCAGGGGAACCTGCCAGAGACTCCTGGCGATAGCGCTGCCGATGCCTTCCCCCTGCTTGCGCCAGGGTGTCTCCTTGAGCGGCCCCATATCCCGATAGCCGATGACGGCGACCAGGAAGGCATAGACGGCCGAGACCGCGGCGGCCTCGGTCGGGCTCGCGATGCCGCCGTAGATGGAGCCCAGGACGATGACGATGAGCAGGATACCGCCCGAGGCGCTGAATCCGGCGCTGAGGATCTCGCGGAAGCCGGGCCAGGGCTGTGAGGGCAGCCCCTTGACGCGGGCCACGATATAGATGGCGATCATCAGCAGCAGTCCCATCATGAGACCTGGGATGAAGCCCGCCATGAACATGCGCGCGGCGGAGACTTCGGTCGCGGCCGCGTAGACCAGCATCACGATGGAGGGCGGGATGAGGATGCCGAGCGTGCCGGCATTGGTGATGACGCCCGCGGCGAAAGACTTGGGGTAGCCGGATTTCACCATGCCGACGATGACGATGCTGCCGATGGCGGCCACCGTGGCCGGCGAGGAGCCCGACACGGCGGCGAAGAGCATGCAGGCCAGCACGGAGGCCATGGCGAGCCCACCGCGGATGTGCCCGACGACCCCGGTCGCGAATCGGATCAGCCGCTTGGCCACGCCGCCCGTCGACAGGAAGGCGGACGAGAGGATGAAGAAGGGAATGGCGAGCAGCGTGTAGTGGGCCGACAGCGCCTCGAAGAGCTTGAGGGCGATGGAGGCCAGCGAATCGTTCGAGAAGATGAGGATGGTCACGATGCTCGAGAAGCCGAGCGCGATCGCGATCGGCATGCCGATGAGCATGCAGCCGAACAGGAGCAGGAAAAGGGTTGCCGTGGTCATCGGTCGGCCACCTCGCGCTTGAGCTCCTCGGCCAGATGCATGCTTTCCTTGGCCTCGTCGGTGCGGCGGAAGCCGGTCGTCTTACCCGTCGCGACCTGCCAGAGCAGTGCGAGCAGCCGCAGCGACAGCATCGCCAGCCCGATCAGCAAAATGCTGTGGGCGACCCAGGTCTGGACCTCGATGTCCTCCAGCTCGATGCCGATCATGTGCATCTTGCTGAGGTAGATCCAGGAGCCGTAGATGAAGAGGCCGCAGTAGACGAGCGAGAGCAGCACGGCGATGGCGGTGATGATGCGCTGGCCGAGCGGCGAGAGCAGCCGGACGAAGGCGTCGACGCCGATGTGGGCACCTGTCTTGAGGCCGTAGGAGACGCCGAACAGCACGAACCAGGCCGAGAGATGCAGCGTGGCCTCCTGCCCCCAGGTCAGCCCGGTGTTGAAGACGAAGCGGAGGATGACCTCCCAGAACACCAAGAGGGTCATGGCCACCAGCAGCAGCGAGATGATGGCTTCCTCGGTCTTGTCGATGAGACGAAAGAGCATGGGCATGGCCAGTCGGTTCTTATCGTTGTCGGTAGAAGGGAGGCGTCGAGCGTGCGTGACGCGCCTCCCAGGGAGCCGAGCGCAATCCCCTAGGGTAGGACGTGCGCCGGCGTCTTGCTGGCGAAATCCGAGCGCAAGCGCCGGCGAGACCGGCGCTTGCGCGCTGGCTACTGCTGATTCGCCGCGTAGGCCGCGTCGATCAGATCCGCGCCGATCTCGTCCTCGAACTCCTTCCACACCGGCTTCATGGCCTGAACCCACTGGGCGCGCTCTTCCGGCGTCAGCTCGATGACCTCGGAGCGCTTGGAGGCGATGATCGCGGCGCGATCCTCGTCGGCCTTCTTACGCGCGATGTCGTTGCCGTAGGCAATGGCCTCATCCAGTGCGGCCTTGAGGTCGCCGCGCAGGTCGTCCGGCAATCCCTTCCAGAACTCGGCCGAGGTCACGACCAAGTAGTCGAGCAGGCCGTGGTTGGACTCGGTGATGTAGGGCTGCACCTCGAAGAACTTCTTGGAATAGATGTTCGACCAGGTGTTCTCCTGACCGTCGATGGCCTTGGTCTGCAGCAGGGTGAAGACCTCGGAGAAGGGCTTTTTCAGCGGGGTGGCGTCGACGGCCTCGAACTGGGCCTCGAGGACCTCGGAGGACATGATGCGGAACTTCAGGCCCGAGGCGTCCGCCGGAACGCGCAGCGGCTTGCTGGAGCTGAGCTGCTTCATGCCGTTGTGCAGGTAGCCGAGGCCGATGAGTCCCTTCTTCTGCATGGACCCCATCATGGCCTGGCCCGTGTCGCTCTGCTGGAAGCGGTCGACCGCATCCAGGTCCTGGAAGAGGAAGGGCAGGTCGTAGAGGGCGAGCTGATCGGTATAGCGGCTGAACTTGGACAGCGCGGGTGCGGCGAGCTGGACGTCGCCGAGCTGCATGGCCTCGAGGACCTTGTCGTCACCGAACAGCTGGGAGTTGGGATAGACCTCGACCACGACCTTGTCGCCCATGCGCTCGGCGACCAGCTCCTTGAACTTGTTCGCCATGACTCCCTTCGGCGTGTTCTCCGCGACCACGTGGGAGAACTTGATGACCATGGGGTCTGCGGCGCTGGCGATGCCAGTGACCAGCGCCGAGGCCGCGGTCGCGGCCAGCGTCAGTGCGGCTAGGGTGCGTTTCATGCTGTGTCCTCGCGATGATGTGTGGTGATTCGCTGATCCCTTTGGATCGGAGCACCGTCAGCAAGGCGCGGGCCAGATCGCTTGGGTTTGGTTACCTCCCTGTCATGAATGCCCTTTTTTCGAACCGAGGGGAGCGATTGGTGCGGGTGAATGGGTGGATCTCCACCCATTCATGGTCGTTGGGCGGGGCGGAAATCCGCCCATTGCCGCTCAGGTGATTTCCGGGAAACAGATTCCCCGTAGGATGGGCAAAGCGCAGCGTGCCCATCGTCCAGGCTGGAGGCGCTGTTCTGGGTAGGATCATTTCAGGAAATCACCTCAGGCCTTGTAGTCGTCCTTGCTCAGCCCGTGCTTCTGCATCTTGTCGTAGAGGGTCTTACGCGGAATGCCGAGCATGGTCATGGTCTCCTTGATGCTGCCCCTGCTCGCGGCGAGCGCCTGGACGATCAGGCTCTTCTCGAAGCATTCGACCTGCTCGGGAAGGGTGCGCGGCTGGCCGGCCTGGGTCCCCTCGTGCAGGCGCTCGAGCGACCAGCCGTATTGCTCGCCCAAGAGCACATAGCGCTCGGTGAGGTTGCGCAGCTCGCGCACATTGCCGGGCCAGTCGTACCCGAGCAGCGCGGTGATCTCGCTCTGTGCAGGGAAGGGCGCGTCGCGCTGGAAACGGTCCTGCGCGACGAGGAGAAAATGGTGAAAGAGCAGCGGGATGTCGTCTCGCCGCTCGCGCAGGGGCGGGATGTGCAGGGTGACGACATTGAGCCTGTAGTAGAGGTCTTCGCGGAAGCTGCCGGCGGTCGCGGCCTCGCGCAGGTCGACCTTGGTCGCTGCGACGACGCGGAAGTCGAGCGGGATCAGTTTGTTGGAGCCGAGGCGCTCGATGGTGCGCTCTTGGAGCACGCGCAGGAGCTGCACCTGCGCCGAGGCGGGCATGCTCTCGATCTCGTCGAGGAAGAGGGTGCCGCCGTGGGCGTGCTCGAACTTGCCGATACGGCGTCCCTTGGCGCCGGTGAAGGCGCCTGCCTCGTGACCGAAGAGCTCGCTCTCGATCATGCTCTCCGGAACCGCGCCGCAGTTGACCGCGACGAAGTTGCGGTCGCGCCGGCGGCTGTGCTCGTGCAGCGAGCGCGCGATCAGCTCCTTCCCGGTGCCGGTCTCGCCCAGCACGAGGACATCCGCCCCCGTGTCCGAGATCTGCGCGATGGTGGCGCGCAGCTGACGCATCTCTGGGCTGTGGCCGATGATGCGTGGCCCCAGTGCCGTATTGGCCATGAGCTCGACGCGCAGATTGCGGTTCTCCATGACCAGGGCGCGCTTATCCAGCGCCCGCTGGACGGTCTCGATGAGGCGGTCGGCCGGATAGGGCTTTTCGATGAAGTCGTAGGCGCCGGCGCGCATGGCGTTGACGGCGGTGCTGATGTCGCCATGGCCGGTGATGAGGATGACGGGAAGGTCCGGATCGACCGCATGCGCCCGCTCCAGCAGCTCCAGGCCGTCCATGCCGGGCAGGCGAATGTCGGTGATCAGCACCCCTGGCCACTCCCTGCTCAGCAGCGGCAGGGCGCGCTCCGCGCGCTCGAAGACCTGGGCCTGCAGGCCGGCCAGCTCCAGCGTTTGCCGGTTGGCGGCGCGGATATGCTGCTCGTCGTCGACGAAGATGACGTTGGGACTGCTGCTCATGCACGGCTGCTCATGGGTGGGTTTCCGCCACTGGGAGACAAAGCTCGAAACAGGCGCCGGTCGCGCAGGGAATGGCCTTGAGCGCACCGCCCATCTCGCTGGCGATGCGGGCCGAGATCGCCAAGCCGAGCCCAAGCCCCTCTCCGGCGTCCTTGGTGGTGAAGAAGGGCTCGAAGATCCGATCCAGATCCGCGCTCGGAATGCCTGGGCCTGTGTCTTGGACGCGCATGAGGACATGCGCGCCATCGCGACCTGCCGAGACCGCGATCCAGCGCTCTGACTGCCCCTGTATCGCTTGGCAGGCGTTGCCGAGCAGATTCAGGATGACTTGCTGCAGCAGGACGTCGTTGGCGCGCACGGCCAGATGGGATGGGACATCCACCTCGAGCCGGCCGTCGCTCTTGGCGAGCAAGGGCGCGGCGATGCGCGCGGCACTCTCGATCACAGGCGCCAAGGGCAGGTCGCTCAGCTCGCCCGAGGTCTTGCGCGCGAAGAGCTTGAGCTGGGAGCCGATCTTGGCCATGCGATCGGTCAGCGCCATGATCTGCTCCAGATTGCCGGCGACCTCGGTCGCGCGCCCCTTGCTCAGCAGCAGCCGGCCGTTGTCCGCATAGGTGCGGATCGCCGAGAGCGGCTGATTCAGCTCGTGGTTGATGCCGGCCGACATCTGGCCGAGCGTCGCGAGCTTGGCCGACTGGATGAGCGCCTGCTGCGCCTCGCGCAAGGCCTGCTCGGCGCGCCGGCGCTCGTCGATCTCGTCGCGCAGGCGCTGGTTGGTGCGCGTCAGCTCGGCGGTGCGGCTGGCGACGCGCTCCTCCAGCTCCGAATTGATGCGCTCGAGGGAGGCTCGGGCGCGCTCGGCGAGTGCGGCGTGCGCACGTCTTCCGCGCTGCTGCTGAAAGAGCAGGGCGGCGATGAGGGCGGTCATGATGATCAAGGCCGCGGCCAGCATCGTGAGCCTCAGGCTGTCGCGCAGCGCCTCAGCGGTGTCGATCAAGGCGTGCACCCGCCAGCCGGCCGTCGGCATGCTGCGGGTCTGGAGCAGATAGCTTCTGTGGTGCGGCCAGCGCGCGTCGGTGCGGATTCGGACGATCTGGCCGGCCGGCAGTGTTGCACCCAGCGTGAGCGCCAAGGGCGCCAGTTTCGCCTCGGGATAGCGGTTGCTGCGCTCGATCCTGGCGCGGGTCTCCGCGTCGATGGGGAGCAGGGTGTGAAAACGCTGCTCGGGCCGGGTCGAGACGAAGATGACGCCATCCGGGTCGGTCACCAAGAAGATGCGGTCCGGTTTGCTCCAGCGCCGCTCGGTCTCGGTGATGTCGATCTTGACGACCACGGCGCCGAGGATCGCCTCGTCTGCTCGAACGGGATAGGCGAAATAGTAGCCGCGCTGCTTGGAGGTCGTGCCCAGTGCGAAGTAGCGCCCGAGCTGGCCTCCCATGGCATCGCGGAAATAGGGGCGGAAGCTGAAGTTGCGCCCGACGAAGGGGCGCTCGGCGCTCCAGTTGCTCGCCGCGATGGTCAGCCCGGTCGCGTCCATCAGGTAGGTGTCGGCCGCGTCGCTGATGCGATTGATGGTCTCGAGGTAGCGGCTGAGCGCCTCGATGCTCTCGCGGCCGCCTGGGGCGCGCAGGAAGTCGATCAGTCGCGGGTTGGTCGCCAACAGCTCCGGCAGGGGCTCGTACTTGGCGAGCAGTCCCTGCAGATGTGCGACATAGAGGTCGAGATCTGTGCGTCCCTGCTCGGCCAGGCTGTCGACACCGTCTCGGTAGGCCCAGGTCGCCAAGCCCCAGAGCCCGAGGCAGAGCGCCGCGAGCAGTGCCGCCGAGAGGAGAAACTGCTTCGAGCGGCTGGTCGACTCTGGCGCGACCTCGGGGATATCGCTGACCTCGCTGTGGCTGCGCTAGGCCGACATGCTCGCCTTGTAGCCGGAGTCACCCGTCCAGTAGCCGTCGCAGAGATCAGAGGGTGCCCAGCCGCGGAGCTTGGCGGTGCCGGCGCTCGCGTCCAGATCGCCGGTGAGGCAGTCCGCGAACACCCGGACGACATCGGCGGTGTGCTCGGACTGCGGACTGATGCGCAGCACGTCGACACCCATGTCCGCGACTTCCGCCAGGGCCGGCAAAAGATTGTGCGTGCTGGCGGACTGGGTCTGGATGCCGTTGAGGTCGAGGAACGCGTTGCCGTCCTGGGTGGTGACGACCAGGCCGTCCGGGTAGTCGCCGCAGCAGAACTGGCAGTCGTCCTTGCCCAGGTTGCGGTTGTAGGCGGTGAAGCAGCGGGCGGAGTAGGCCAGCGGCAGGCGGCCGTAGGCGAAGAGCTCGCACTCGACGCCCTCGGGACGCGACTTCAGCAGCTCGGTCGCCGTGTCGCGGCCAAGCTCCACCGGGAGCACCCAGCGCTTCAGACCCTGCTTGGCGAGGAAGGCCAGGGTGCGATGGTTGTAGAGGTTGATCGAATGCCCGGTGACGAAGGCTCGCCCTTCCAGGAAGTCCAGCGCGGCGAGATCGTTCGCCTCGATCATGAAGCGCTCGTCGGCGCAGATGCGCTTGAGGGTCTTGAGCTCGCCGTCGGATTCGATCAGCGCGAGCGTGGAGATGACGGCCTCCTTCCCCGCGGCGACCACGCGCTCGGCGATCTCCCAATAGTCCTCGGGGCGCATCTGGCGGCGCTTGGAGCAGATGGTCTCGCCGACATAGACGATGTCCACGGGCGTTTCGAGCATCTCGGCATAGAAGTCGAGGACTTGCTCGCGCGGCCAGAGGTAGGTGATGGGACCTAGCGAGAGACGGGGGCGATGGGTAGCGGTGTTCACGGGTACTCTAAGGTCTTCAGGGTTCTATCGAGGCCAAACGCTGGGGCGCTGGGAGCTGGCGGCTGGACGCTGGCAGCTCACTCAATGCCAGGTGCGCTCGTAGGGGCCGATGGTGGTCTGGGCACCCTCGGAGACCTGCGCGAGGATCTGGTGCCAGCTTTCCTTGGGGCGGAAGGCCTGCGGGTTGCGCTTGCACATGTCGATCGCCTCGCGCCAGACCTTGGCGACCTGGGAGACGTAGCGGGTGCTGCGCTGGCGCCCCTCGATCTTGATGGCGCTGACGCCGGCCTCGAGGATCTGCGGCAGGACGTCGAGGGTGTTGAGGCTGGTCGGCTCCTCGATGGCATGGCGCAGCTCGCCGTCGACATCGTAGCGGCCCTTGCAAATGGTCGGGTAGCCGGCCGCCTCGGAGTGCGACCGTCGCTCGAGGAGCACGCCCCCGAGCCGGGTCTCTTGGCCCTCGGGCGTGTCGCGCCATTCGACGTGGGCGGCCGGAGAGCAGGCGCCGAAGGTGTTGGGCGACTGGCCGCTGGCATAGGAGGACAGCAGGCAGCGGCCCTCGACCATGACGCAAAGGCTGCCGAAGCCGAAGATCTCGACAGGTACGCTGGTCTGCTCGATCAGGTGCGCGACCTGCGCGAGCGAGAGCACGCGCGGCACCACCACGCGCTTGATGCCGAAGTGGCGCTGCATGAAGCCGATGGCGGCCGGGTTGGTCGCGGAGCCCTGCACGGAGAGATGCAGGTTGACCTTGGGGTGACGCTCGGCGGCATAGTCCAGCACGCCCATGTCGGCCAGGATGATGGCGTCGACACCGAAGCCGGCGGCGCGGTCCACGGCGGCGGTCCAGCGCTCCCAGCCATTCGGCTGCGCATAGGTGTTGATCGCGACGAAGACCTTGACGCCACGGTCGCGCGCGTACTGCACGCCTTGGGCGATCTGCTTGTCGTTGAAGTTCAGGCCGGCGAAGTGACGGGCGTTGGTGTCATCGCGGAAGCCGATATAGACGGCGTTGGCGCCATTGTCGACGGCGGCCTTGAGCATCGGCAGATTGCCGGCGGGACAGACGAGCTCCATGGTATTTCGATCCCCTGCGGACTATGCAGTTCTGACGAGTTGGTGATGCGGCGTGGGGGCGGTCTTGTCGCCTTGGCGGGTGCCGCGGCGGTAGAGCTCGGCCTCGATGCCGTTGAGCACGGCCCACTTCTGGCTGCACCAGTCGGGCGCCAGCAGGATGTCTTTCGAGGCCGTGCCCGTAAGCCTGTGGTAGATCACGGCCGGGGGCGTGCGCTCGACCAGGTCGGCGCAGATGCCGATGTAGTCTTCGAGGGTTAGCGGCGCGTACTCCCCACGGCGCCATTGGATGGCGAGCTGGGTGTGGCGCACGACGTGCAGCGGATGGAGCTTGAGCCCCTCGACGCCGAGCTCGAGCACACGGTCGAGCGTGGTCAGGGCGGCGTCTCGGCCTTCGCCGGGCAGGCCGATGATGAGGTGGGTGCAGACCTGGATGCCGCGCCGGTGCGCGGCGGTTACGGCGGTTCGATACTCCTCGAAGCCGTGCCCCCGGTTGACCCGCGCCAAGGTGGCGTCGTCCGCGGACTGCAGCCCCAGCTCCAGCCAAACCTCCTTGCCCTTGGCGCGATAGCTGGCGAGCAGGTCCAGCACGGCCTCCGGAACGCAGTCCGGCCGGGTGCCGACCGACAGGCCAACGACGTCCGGCTGTGTCAGGGCGCTGTCATAGCGCTCGCGCAGCACCTCGATCTCATCGTAGGTGTTGGTGTAGGTCTGGAAGTAGGCCATGAAGCGCCGCGCGCCCGTGCGCTTGGCGAGCACGCCGCGACCGGCCTCGAGCTGCGGATCGATCTGTGGCGACCGCTTCGCGTTTGGCCCGAAAGAGACGTTGTTACAGAAAGTGCAGCCGCCGTGTCCCTTGGAGCCGTCGCGGTTTGGGCAGGTGAAGCCCGCGTTCAGGGCGAGCTTGTGCACCCGCTGGCCGTAGCGCTTCAGCAGGTACTGACCGAAGGTGTTGACGCGGTCACTCAGGGTGCGGTGTTGAGTGGGCGGGGAGGGCATCCGATCAAAAATATCTGGGCTTCATCGTCAAGTATTTGATCTGAATCAAATAAGGTTCAATCGGCATTGCGGAAGATCCGCTCCCAAGGGACCTCGGCATCCAGGCTCTGCAGGCGCAGCGGGCCGTCTGGAGCGATGTCTTCCAGCTCCCAGCGGGCTTGCTCGCCGCGCCGGTAGCACTCGATACGGCGCTTCTCCGGGTCGATCAGGACGAATTCCTTGAGCGACGGGATTTGCCGGTAGAGCGCGAATTTGTCCCCGCGGTCGAAGGCCGCGGTGGAGGGCGAGAGGACTTCGACGACCACCGTCGGCGCACTCATGAATTGATCGGCGCGATGATCGGCAGGATCACAGGTCACCAGCACATCCGGGTAGAAGTAGGCTTCGTCCTCGAGGACGCGGAGCTTCATCTGCGACGCGTAAACCCTCCAACCTGTCTCTTCGAGCGCCAGGTGCAGGGTCGAAGCGACATTCCCGCAGACCATGACGTGCCGCCGTGAAAATTCGTCCATCGGGAAGATCTCGCCGCACACGTACTCAGACTTCTCGGGCTGCTCTTCCTCCCAGGCGAGGTAGTCGGCAGCCGAAATCGGAGAATCGATCTGTGGCAGGCCCATTGGTGCCCTCCGTCGGTGGGTCGGTCGGCATTGATCGAGGGGGCGGCCGGAGTGTCCGGTAGGGTGGACAAGCGCAGCGCAGTCCACCAACGCCGGCGCGGGATCGGTGGATTTCGCTCTCGCTCATCCACCCTACCGGACCTGGTCCGAAAGACCTTCCCCGAAAGATCAATGCGCTCGGGCCAACATAGAGTGAAAGCTGTCCACCCGCAAGACTCGGCAAACCAAAGCACTCAACTTTGCAGTACCATTTTGTGCAGTGCAAGAAATCATCGACGAGCAGACCCGCGCAGTAATGTCAGAACAGCAGCCCCGTATCCGCGAAATTCCCTACAACTACACGTCCTATTCGGATCGCGAGATCGTGATCCGCTTCCTCGGCGCATCCATGTGGAGCCTGATCGAGGAGCTGCGCGGCAGCCGCCGCACCGGACGCTCCGCGCGGATGCTCTTCGAGGTGCTGGGCGACATGTGGGTGGTCACCCGCAATCCCTACCTCCAGGACGACCTGCTGGAGAACCTGAAGCGCCGTCAGCTTCTGCTGCAGGCGCTCGACCACCGGCTCGATCAGTTCGAGCAGCGCCTGAACGACAACCGGCGTGCCGCCGAGCTGCTGGCGGCCGCCCGGGCCGCGGTGAAGCGCTTCGGCGACTGGTTCGAGACGGAGCGTGAGCAGCGCGAGCGTCTGCGCAAGGCCCTGAGCGGCATCAGTCGCAAGGACAACCTGGACTTCGGCGGCTTGGCGCGCGTCTCGCACGCGACGGACGCGACGGACTGGCGCGTCGAGCTGCCCTTCGTGGTGATCTCCCCGGACACGGAGGAGGAGGTTGCGCCCATCGTCAAGGCCTGCATCGACTGCGGCCTGACCCTGATCCCCCGCGGCGGCGGCACTGGCTACACGGGCTCGGCGGTCCCGCTGCACGCCATGACCGCCGTCATCAATACCGAGAAGCTCGAGACGCTCTCCGGCGTGGAGCGGGTCGCCCTGCCCGGCGTGGAGGGCTTGGTGCCGACCGCGCATTGCGGCGCCGGCGTGGTGACGCGGCGCGTGTCCGACCTGGCAGACGCCAATGGCCTGGCCTTCGCCGTGGACCCGACCTCGCAGGATGCCTCCTGCATCGGCGGCAACATCGCCATGAACGCCGGCGGCAAGAAGGCGGTGCTCTGGGGCACGGCCCTGGACAATCTGGCCTCCTGGCGCATGGTGACGCCGGACGCCGACTGGCTCGAGGTCGAGCGGCTCGACCACAACCTCGGCAAGATCCACGACCAGGAGCGGGTGCGCTTCCGCATCTCGCGCTATGCGCCGGACGGCAAGACGCCGCGCGGCGAGCCGGAGATCCTGGAGATGCCCGGCCAGTCCTTCCGCAAGGTCGGTCTGGGCAAGGACGTGACCGACAAGTTCCTCTCCGGCCTGCCGGGCGTCCAGAAAGAAGGCTGCGACGGCATCATCACCTCGGCCCGCTTCGTCCTGCACCGCATGCCGGATCATGTGCGCACGGTCTGTCTGGAGTTCTTCGGCACCGACCTGGATCTCGCCGTCCCCGCCATCGTCGAGATCAAGGACTACATCGAGTCTCAATCGGCCGTGCAGATGGCCGGCCTGGAGCACCTGGACGAGCGCTATGTGCGCGCCGTGGATTACTCCACCAAGGCGCCCCGCCACGAGCTGCCCAAGATGGTGCTCATCGCCGATCTGGTCAGTGACGACGAGACCGCGCTGACCGCGGTTGCCGAGCAGGTGGTGCGGCTGGCCCAGGCGCGCGACGGCGAGGGCTTCATCGCCATCAGCCCGGAGGCGCGCAAGCGCTTTTGGCTGGACCGCGCCCGCACCGCCGCCATCTCACGCCACACCAACGCCTTCAAGATCAACGAAGACGTCGTCATCCCGCTCGATCGGCTGTCCGACTACAGCCGGGGCATCGAGCGCATCAATATCGAGCTGTCCATCCGCAACAAGGACGCCATCATGGCGGCCGTGCTGGACTATCTCGCCTCAGAGATGCCCGAGGCGCGGGTCGAGGGCGACTATGAAGGATCGGACGAGAGCCGGGCCATCCTCAGCGCCAAGCGGGACGCCGCGCGCGACTCCATCACCCAGGTGCGCGGGCGCTGGCAGGCCATCTTGGAGCGGCTCGACCAGCCCGCTGCGGACAACCTGGATCTGCTGGAGGGCGCAGAAAAGGCGCTGATCCGCGAGGGCGACACCCTGGCGAGCATGATGCTGCGGCGCGATCTGCGTCAGGCGCTCAAGGACGAGGTCGCGGACCGGCTCGACGAGATCTTCGGCGGGCAGGAATTCGCCCGTGTCCGTGAGCGTCTGCGCGAGATCCACAAGGGCGTCAAGGACTCCCGCCTCTTCGTCGCCCTGCACATGCACGCCGGCGACGGCAACGTCCACACCAACATCCCGGTCCATTCGTCCGACTACGCCATGCTGCACGAGGCAGACCGCGTGGTGGCGCGCATCATGGCGCTAGCGACCAGCCTCGGCGGGGTCATCTCGGGCGAGCACGGCATCGGTTTGACGAAGCTGCAGTTTCTCGAGCCCGAGAAGCTGGAGGCCTTCGTCGCCTACAAGGACAAGGTCGATCCCAAGGCGCTCTTCAATCGCGGCAAGCTGATGCCGGGCTCTGGGCTGGACGGCGCCTACACGCCCTCACTGCGCCTGGTCGAGCAGGAGGCCATCATCCTCGAGGAGACCGAGCTCGGCGCCCTCAACGACGACGTCAAGCACTGTCTGCGCTGCGGCAAGTGCAAGCCCAAGTGCATGACCCATGTGCCACGCGCCAATCTCCTCTATTCGCCGCGCAACAAGATCCTGGGCACCGGGCTCATCATCGAGGCCTTCCTCTACGAGGAGCAGACCCGGCGCGGCCTCTCGCTGCGGCACTTCACCGAGATGAACGACGTCGCCGATCACTGTACGGTCTGTCACAAGTGTCTGACACCTTGTCCGGTCAACATCGACTTCGGCGAGGTCACCACGCGCATGCGACGCATCCTGGTCGACCGCGGCAAGCGCGCCTTCAGCCCAGGCGCCTGGGCGGCCATGCAATTCCTCAACGTCACGGATCCGCGCGCCATTCGGTTGATGCGCAAGGGGCTGGCCGAGTGGGGCTTCGCGGCCATGAACGCGGCGCATCGCGCGGCCAAGCTGTTGCGGCTCACCAAACAGCGAACCGAGCGGCCAGGAAGCACGACGGGCCGTCCCGCCGCAACCGGCCTGGCCGTCGAGCTGGTCAGCCGGCCGATTCGCGTCGACTTGCCGAAGCAGACCTTCCGCAACCTGCTGGCGCTCGAGGACCGCGCCCAGGTGCCCATCCTGAAGGACCCCAAGGTGGTCGCGGACGACGACGAGGCGGTCTTCTACTTCCCCGGCTGCGGGTCCGAGCGCCTCTACTCGGACGTGGGGCTGGCGACCCTGGCCATGCTCTGGGAGCAGGGCGCTCAAACCGTCCTGCCGCCCGGTTATCTCTGCTGCGGCTATCCGCAGAGTGCGGCCGGGCTGGAGGGGCGTGGGCGGCAGATCACCATGGAGAACCGGGTGCTCTTTCATCGGGTCGCCAACACCCTGAACTATCTCGACATTCGCACCGTGCTGGTGTCCTGCGGGACCTGTATGGATCAGCTGCTGAAGTACGAGTTCGAGCGCATCTTCCCCGGCTGCCGTCTGCTCGACATCCATGAGTGGCTGATGGAAAAGGGCGTGAGCCTCAACGGCGTCGATGGGGTGCAATACCTCTATCACGACCCTTGCCACACGCCCATGAAGCGCTATGCGCCGACCAAGGTCGCGACCAGCCTCATCGGCCAGACCGTGACCCTATCGGATCGCTGCTGCGGCGAGGCCGGCACCCTGGGCGCGACCCGTCCGGACATCGCCAACCAGGTCCGTTTCCGCAAGCAGGAGGAGCTGACCGCCGGCATCCAGGGCCTGACCGGGAAGCCGCGGGTGACGGATGGCGAGGCGAAGCTGTTGACGGCCTGCCCCGCCTGTCAGCAGGGTCTCTCCAAGTATCGGGACGACACCGGCCTCGAGACCGACTATATCGTCGTCGAGATGGCCAAGCGCATGCTGGGCGAGGGCTGGCAGCAGCGCTTCATCGAGCGGCTCAAAGACGGCGGGATCGAGCGTGTGCTGCTCTGATGCCGGCCGGAGAATTTGGAACCGCTAAGGCGCGAAGCGCGCGAAGAAGAATCGATGCTTGGTTGAGGCAGAGCGCTGATGTCGAAGGCCGAATCCCGGATGGAAGGCAAGCTCTTCACGTCACTTCCGGAGCCGCTCGCGGGCGAAGTGTTCGAGGACCTGCTGAGATGCGGCCGGGTCAAAATCGAGCGCATCGTCAGCAGCGACCAGCCCGATCCGGTCCTCTATGACCAGGAGCAGGATGAATGGGTCTGCCTGCTGCAAGGACGGGCGACGCTTGAGATCGCGGGCGAAGCGATCACGCTCGAGGCCGGCGACTTCCGCTTCATCCCGTCACGCACGCCGCACCGGGTCCTCAGCACCAGCGCCGAGCCTCGTTGCGTCTGGCTGGCGGTCCATATCTTCGCAGACCTCGAGCTCGCCTGAGCCGCGGCTGAAAGGCCGATCAGATGCCAAGGAGGGCGAGGAGGACGAGCGAGATGACCGCCGCAGCTCCGGCGCCATTGAAAACGCGGTCGACGAGCCGATGATTGCGGCGTCGGCGGGCGGTGTCTCGCCCGATTCCCGGATCGCTTGCGACCTCGGGATCTAGGTAGATCGGCTCGTGGCCTAGGTCGATGGCATCGATGGCCGCCACCGCAGTCGCAGGGTCGACCCGGTAGAGGCCGGCCTCCGCATCGAGCGTCTGCCGCCGCAGGGCAGTGTGGGCGTGCATCCGCGCCACGAAGACGTTGCCAAAGCGCGCGACGAAGTGAACCTTGGTGTCAGCTTCCCCGCTGCTGGATGGAGAATCCGGATCGGCGAGCTGCTCGGTCGCGCGAATGCGTGTAACGCCGGGGTGATCGGCGCGTGTCTCAATGATGAGATATCCCTTGGCCATCTTTAGCAGGACCTCGAAACGTGACGATGCTGGCTGTGTGTCAGTCTATCGCGAGTCTGTCGACGATGGCGTTTGGGTGAGCGGCGGGAGCACGGGCTGCGACTGAGCACGCCGGCGATAACCGCAGCTGTGCTGCCTGAACAATCTAGCTCAAGCGAGGCAAGGTGCCTGCCCGGTCTAGTGGATCCTGGTCTTGCGCTCGACCTCCCAATTGCATTGGTCGATCAAGCTTTCGAGCGAGCGCCCGAGCGGGACTCTGTCCCTGAGCTCGAACGGCTTGCCGTCGTGCCAGCTTCTCGCCGCGTTGTCTGCGGTGACTTGGAACCCCTGGCGGCAAAGCTCCCAGACGGCCTGTAATTGTTTGATGCTCATGATGGGTCCCCCCCAATGCTGACGACGGATTAGGTGTGCTTTCGCAGGAATACTAAGCAATCAACACACCAGTCCGGGCGACTCCCGGTTGCCCATCAGACGCCTGCCCGGCTGCCTCATTGGGCGCGGCATCTGGTTCCGGCACCTGAGACAAAGTGTAGCGTATTCTGCAAATTTGTCTTGCTCAAGCGACAGCGTCAGATAAAAGATACAGTCTTGTGCTCAACGCGAATCAGCTCAGTCGTCTGACGGTGTTTGGGAGGTGAGTGCGGACCATGTCCGCGAAGGCCTCTAGCGTCTGGCGGCGGGGGAAGCTGCGGCGATAGACGAGTGAGATCCGGCGGAAGGCGTCGGGAAGCTGCAGTGGGCGGGCGACAATGCCGCTGTCGGTCATCCAGCCGCCGCGGATCGCGAGGGCCGGGATCAGCGTGCAGCCGAAGCCGGCGCCGACGAGCTGCAGGAGGGTCTCCAGGCTGGATGCGCGCAAGTCGGCCATCTCCCCGCGCGTAGGGCGCTCGGCCATGCGGCAGACGTCCATGACCTGATGTGTCAAACAGTGACCATCCGCGAGCAAGAGCAGCTCGAGATCCTCCAAGTCCTTCTCCGTGATCTCATCCTGCTCGTAGAGCGGGTGATTCACCGGATGGGCCAGCCAAAACGGCTCGTCGAAAAGGGGGATGGTCTCGAAATCCGTGTCGTCGACCGGGGTCGCGAGCAGCGCGGCGTCGATCTCGTGCCGCGCGAGGCGCCCGAGCAGTGATGCGGTGATCTCCTCCGAGAGGACCAGTTTGAGCTTGGGGTAGGTCCGCTTGAGCGGCACCAGGACCAGCGGCATCAGATAGGGGCTGAGTGTCGGAATGGCCCCGATGCGCAGCGGACCTGCAAGCGGGTCCTGATGGGCACGGGCGACCTGCTCGATGGCCTCGGCTTGCTCCAGAGCGAGGCGGGCGTGGGCCAGAATGACCTCACCGACCGGGGTAACCTCGACCGAGCGGTTGGTGCGCTCGAAGATGACCACATCTAGCTCGTCCTCGAGCTTCTTGATCTGGCCGCTCAACGTCGGCTGGCTGACGAAGCAACGCTCCGCGGCACGGCCAAAGTGCCGCGTTTCGGCGACGGCGAGGATATATTTGAGGTCACGAAGGTTCACGCGGGCATGATAGCGGAAATTTCCATTTTCGTTGTCCGGGGAATTCGCTGTCGAGCCGCCAGCCGCCAGCCGCCAGCCGCCAGCCGCCAGCCGCCAGCCGCCAGCCGCCAGCTAATTGGGGTCGCGGGATCATCGCGTGGAGCGAGGCGGCGTCGGCGGACTCGAAGCTGTGATCTTGTTCAAGGCAGTTTACAGGAGCGGGCAGGTGGCGCCCAATGCTTGGCTGCTGGCCAGCCGTCCGCCGCTGCCCTTGATTCGGGCGGGTCGCTTCCCACATTTCCGATAAAACCCTACAAGTTTTCTGGAGTAAGCCACTGTGAGAACGGACAAGCTGACTGCGAAGTTTCAGATGGCCCTGGCGGATGCGCAAAGCCTCGCCCTGGGCCGCGACCATCAATTCATCGAGCCGGTGCACCTCATGGTCGCGCTGCTGGACCAAGAGGGCGGGACCATTCGCCACCTGCTCAATCAGGCTGATGTGAATGCCAACCGCTTGCGCTCCAGCCTGGGCGAGGCGTTGGATCGGCTCTCGACCGTGCAGGGTGCGGGCGGCGACGTCCATCTGAGCAACGACCTGAGCCGCCTGCTCAATCTGACCGACAAGCTCGCCCAGCAGCGCAAGGACCAATACGTCTCCTCGGAGCTCTTCGTCCTCGCGGCGCTCGAGGACAAGGGACCGCTCGGCAGCGCCCTGCGCGAGGCGGGCGCGAGCAAAGGGGCCATCGAGAAGGCGATCGACTCGGTGCGTGGCGGGCAGGGCGTCGACGACCCCAATGCCGAGGACCAGCGCCAAGCCTTGGAGAAGTACACCATCGATCTGACCGAGCGGGCCGAGCAAGGCAAGCTCGATCCGGTCATCGGGCGTGACGACGAGATCCGCCGGACCATTCAGGTGCTCCAGCGCCGCACCAAGAACAATCCAGTGCTCATCGGTGAGCCTGGCGTGGGTAAGACGGCCATCGTGGAAGGGCTTGCCCAGCGCATCGTCAACGGCGAGGTGCCCGAGGGGCTCAAGTCCAAGCGGCTGCTCTCGCTCGACATGGCCGCGCTCATCGCCGGCGCCAAGTTTCGCGGCGAGTTCGAGGAGCGCCTCAAGGCCGTGCTCAACGACATCGCGCGCCAGGAAGGCAACATCATCCTCTTCGTCGACGAGCTCCACACCATGGTTGGGGCCGGCAAGGCCGAGGGCGCCATGGACGCGGGCAACATGCTCAAGCCCGCGCTGGCCCGCGGCGAGCTGCACTGCGTGGGCGCCACGACGCTCGACGAGTACCGCAAGTATGTCGAGAAGGACGCCGCGCTGGAGCGCCGCTTCCAGAAGGTGCTGGTCGATGAGCCCAACGTCGAGGACACCATCGCCATCCTGCGCGGCCTCAAGGAGCGTTACGAGGTCCACCACGCCGTGGAGATTACCGACCCGGCCATCGTCGCCGCCGCTGTGCTCTCGCACCGTTACATCGCCGACCGCCAGCTCCCGGACAAGGCCATCGACCTCATCGATGAGGCGGCCTCCCAGATCCGCATGGAGATCGACTCCATGCCCGAGGAGATGGACAGGCTCGACCGCCGTCTGATCCAGCTCAAGATCGAGCGCGAGGCGCTCAAGAAGGAATCGGACGACGCCTCCAAGAAGCGGCTGGCGGATCTGGAGGAGCAGATCGGCCGATTGGAGCGCGAGTTCGCCGACCTCGATGAAGTCTGGAAGTCCGAGAAGGCGGCGGTGCAGGGCACGGCCCACATCAAGGAAGCGCTCGACCGCGCCCGCATCGAGATGGAGACCGCGCGTCGCGCCGGGGATCTGGCCCGCATGTCCGAGCTGCAATACGGCCGCATTCCCGAGCTGGAGAAGCAGCTCGCCTCGGCGGCCGACCTGGAGGTGGGTGGCGAGAACAGGCTGCTGCGCAACAAGGTCACGGACGAGGAGATCGCCGAGATCGTCTCCAAGTGGACCGGCATCCCTGTCTCTCGGATGCTCGAAGGCGAGCGCGAGAAGCTGCTGCGCATGGAGCAGGAGATCGAGCAGCGGGTCGTCGGGCAGAATGAGGCGGTGCGCGCCGTCAGCGACGCCATCCGCCGTTCGCGCGCGGGGCTGTCGGATCCGGCACGACCTATCGGCTCCTTCCTTTTCCTGGGGCCGACGGGTGTCGGCAAGACGGAGCTGTGCAAGGCGCTTGCGGCCTTCCTCTTCGATACCGAGGAGGCCATGGTCCGCATCGATATGTCCGAGTTCATGGAGAAGCACTCGGTCGCCCGGCTCATCGGCGCGCCGCCCGGCTACGTGGGCTATGAGGAAGGCGGCTATCTCACGGAGGCGATCCGTCGCCGGCCCTACAGCCTCATCCTGCTCGACGAGGTCGAAAAGGCCCATCCGGACGTCTTCAACGTGCTGCTGCAGGTGCTGGACGACGGCCGCCTGACCGACGGCCAGGGGCGCACCGTGGACTTCCGCAACGCCGTCATCGTCATGACCTCCAACCTGGGCTCGGACGTCATCCAGCAGCGCGCCGGGGAGGCCAACTACGCCGAGATGAAGGGCGCTGTCATGGAGATCGTTCGTCACGCCTTCCGGCCGGAGTTCATCAACCGGCTGGACGAGATCGTCGTCTTCCATCCGCTCCAGCAAGCGCAGATCCGGGCCATCGCGCGTATCCAGATCACCTATCTCCAGGCGCGTCTGGCCGATCGGGATATGCGTTTGGAGGTCAGCGAGGCGGCGCTCGACCATCTGGGGGAGGCTGGATTCGACCCGGTCTATGGCGCGCGGCCGCTCAAGCGGGCGATCCGAGCACAGCTCGAGAACCCGCTCGCGCAGGAGATCCTCGCCGGAAAGTTCGCGCCGGGCGACCTCATCGAGGTGGGTATGGCGGACGGTCAGCTTGCCTTCGAGCGCGTGCTCCAGGGCGAGCTGGTAGACTGACCGCCCTATGAGTGAAGCACTTCAGACCGCCGTCGCGCGGCAACGCATGCTGCTGCAGGGCCGCCTGTCCGGGCTGTGCGAGCGGCTGGTGGCCGGATGCCGGTCGGCCTGGCCCGACCGGCTGGCCTTGGAGGGCATCCTAGTCGATGCCCTACCAAGCCTGGCGTCCTGCAAGTATCTCTACATCCTGGATGCGAATGCGCACCAGATCACGGCGAATGTCTCTCCGCAAGGGCTGCTCCCGGAGCATCTGGGGCGCGACAGGAGCCAGCGTCCATACCTCGCGGAGGCAATCGCGGGCGACCGCTTCTCGCTCTCGCCCGTCTATCTGAGCCGCAATGCGCGCCGCCCCTCGCTCACCGCCGTCCAGCGCATCGAGGACGAAGCCGGCGGCCTGCTCGGCTTCTTGGGCGCCGACTTCGACCTGCGCGAGCTGCCCCTCACGCGGGAGCTTTACAAGCAGCCGGAGCAATGGCTGCAGATGAAGGGAGATCCCGCCATCCGTGGGGGGCTCTTCAACCAGCAGCGTGTCGAGAGCCTCATGGACAGCCGCATCGACGAGGTGCTGGACCTGATCGTCGAGCTCATCACCGCCCACGGCGTGTTTCATGGCAAGCTGCACTTCTCCAGCTCGCGCGCGACGCTCTGGACCATCGACGACCCCTTCCGCTACCGCATCCTCGATTACGAGGACCTGACGAATCCAGGCATCTGCCTGGCCTATACCAGACGCCCCTATCCCGAGGACGCGTCCATCCCTGAAGAAAAGATCCGACCGGTCTTCGACACCTTTCGCGAGCTGCGGCTCATGGACGAGACCATCTATCTGCGCTCGGGCTCGCTCAATATCTTCAACGGCATGGTGGGCCTGAACTTCTCCTGCGACGGCTCCCACTACATGCAGTGGGACGAGCTCCTTCATAAGAGCCTGGGGTTTTGGCTGGGGACTGGAGAAGCCTGCCCGACCGGGTAGATGGCCTTGGCGGAAGAGGGCGCCCATCTTCAGATCGATGCCGCATACAATTCCTTGCCTTGTGCCGATGTCTTGTTAAGGTGCAAGCCGGGTCGTAGAGATTAATAACATTAGAACACTCTAAAGTTTGATCGGCCCGTGTTATGATCCGCGCGATTTTGCTGTGAGGAATCACTATGTCCAACGCAGAGAATAAGACCGCCGACGCCAAGTCGGATGCCCGAGCTGCGCGCCCGCAAGGCCGCTCGCTCTTGCTGCTCACCTTCATTTTGGCCATCGTTTTCGTTGGCTCCGGCCTCGTCGGACATGCACCCTGGAAGCTGCATGAGGTGCAGAGCCTGGAGATTGTCCAGACGATGGCCGAGAGCAATGATTTCGTCGTGCCGATGCGCGACGATCAGCCCGCTCTCGAGACGCCGCCGCTTTTTTTCATGACCGCCGTGGGACTCACCGACAAGCTGGCGGACTACATTCCCGAGCGCGATGCCGCACGGGTCGCCGGCGGGGCCTATCTCGCCATTACCCTATTATTCGCCGGCCTGCTCGGGCGCCTGACTTGGAAGCCCGCCGAGCACAAGAACGTCGGCCGAACCGGGGCAATGACCGTGCTCATCCTGATCGGCACCCTGGGTGTGGTTTGGTTCGGTCACGATGTGACGACGGACAGCGCGCTGGTGGCCGGCGTCACCGTCGGCCTCTACGGCTTGCTGCTCTTGCCTAGGAGCACCCTCTGGGGCGGGCTCTGGCTGGGCACGGGGGCCGGCATCGCCTTCATGGCGAAGGGGCTCCTCGGTCCGGCGATCCTCGGCGTGACCGCCTTGCTCATGCCCTTCCTGGCGACTTGGGGCGGGCTCGGGAAACAGATCCGCGGGATGTTCGTGGGGCTGCTGTTCGCACTGCCCTGGCTCGCGATCTGGCCTTGGCTGCTCTATCAGCGTGATCCGCAGCTGCTGGATCAATGGCTGTGGGGCAACAATCTCGACCTCTATCTCAATAACATCGCCGTCGGCACGCCGCAGGAGAACCTCCAGTGGCTCTGGGCGATCCTGATCATGGCCTTTCCCGCCTGGCTGCTGGCGATCTTGGCGCTGATCGTGCGTCCCTTCGCATTCTTCGGGCTGCCGGGAGTCCGCTTGGCGCTGCTGGTCTCGGTCGTCGGCTGGGCAGTGCTCCTGACCGCCGAGGCGGCGCGGCCGATCCATGGCGTGATGCTGCTGATCCCATTGGCCGCCCTGGGTGCCGGCAGCATCACCCGGATGCCGGGCTTGATCGTGGCACCCGTCAAGTGGCTGTCCGCCTTGCTCTTTGGTGCCCTGGCCCTGACGCTTTGGGGGCTCTGGGGCTATCTCAGATTCAAGGGGGAGGTGCCGGAGATCGAGCAAGTCAACGCCGTCATGCCGGACGGCTATGGCTTCGCCTTCCAGCCGATCCTCTATCTGGTGGCCGCGGTGGCGACCGTGCTTTGGCTCTGGATCGTCATGCGCTTCCGTTCGCCAAAGCCATCGGCGCTCTTGGCTTGGCCGGCTGGAGTCGTGATGGCCTGGACGCTGCTGATGATGCACCAGCCCCTGGTCGATAAGCTCGTTGCGGAGCGCGGCATGGTCGTCGAGCCCTCGATCGGGGTGCCGCTCGCGCTGCAGCAGCCCGAGCAAGCCGGCACTGTCGCTTCCGAGGCGGAGGCTACCGAGTCTGATTCCGAGGCAGAGCCAGCGGCCGAGCCAGCCGCAACGCCCTAGGTCCGGGCTTCAGCTCGGCATTGCTTGCGACAACCAGACCCCCGGCTTCTCCAATGGAGTCCGGGGGTCTCTTCGTTGGCGCTTTCGTCGGTCCAGGAGTCGGCCTCGATCATCGTTCGGTCCACCTGGCTGCCGGGAGCAAGGCGCCCCTGCGTAAGGCACTGATTTCCTAACCAAGATCGCAGCGATCCTTACGCTTGCACTGGGTTTTGGACCAGACGATGATCAAGGCCCAGGGGTCGATCCGCTGTCAGCAAGCTCGAACCGCGAAGACGCCAAGGACGCGAAGAAAGACAAGGGCTTGCTCCGCAATGCCCTGTTGCCCTCTGGAGTAGTCCTGCGAAGGGGGTGCATTGAAATCCGTCCTGCGCTTTGAGCTTTGCGGCTCAACTCTCCTCCTGCTGTGATGGATTGGCTCGATCCACATCCGTCGTCCTGCTTAAGGCATTCACCCAATGGATGCGCTCGTGCGGATGCCATCCGCCGGCCAACTGACTGCTTCCGAAAGCTGGCTGCTGGAAGCTGGCAGCTGATCGCTCTCGTCCGGTCGAGCCGATCGCCGGGCTTGGCCCTAGATCCAAAGGGCGACGACCGCACCTGTCATGAGCGTCGTCATGGTTCCGGCCAGGATGGACTTCATTCCGAGCCCGACGATCTCGTCGCGTCGGGCGGGTGCCATGGTGCCGAGTCCGCCGATCATGATGCCGAGGCTGCCGAGGTTGGCGAAGCCGCACAGGGCATAAGTCATGATGAGCCGGCTGCGCTCGCTGAGCGTACCCTCCGGCAGCCCGGCCAGCTCGAGGTAGGCGATGAGCTCGTTGAGGACCGTCTTGATACCCATGAGGGCGCCCGCCGCGCTCGCTTCCGACCAGGGGATGCCGATCAGCCAGACGACCGGGGCCATGATCCAGCCAAGCAAGCGCTGGGCGGAGACCGGCTCGCCGCCGATCGCCGGCAGAAGCCCAAGGAGCTGATTGGCCAGGCTGACTAGGGCGACCATGACGATCAGCATGGCCATGATGTTGAGCCAGAGCGGAATGGCGTCCAGCGTGCCGCGGGTCACGGCGTCCATGGCGCTGCGCGTCTGGGCGTCGATGCGGACCTCGGGCTCATCGGTGGCGCTCGCTCCCTCCGGCACCAGGATGCCGGCGAGGGTGAGCGCCGCAGGGGCGTTGATGAGGGATGCGGTGAGGATGTGTCCGATGGCATCCGGGACGACACCGGACAGGAAGCTCGCATAGAGAAACATCACGGTCCCGGCGATGGTCGCCATGCCGCAGGTCATGAGACCGAAGAGCGCGGACCTGGACATGGAGGCCAGATAGGGGCGGATCAGCAGGGGCGCCTCCGTCATTCCGACGAAGACGTTCGCTGCCGCACCCAGACCCAGTGGCCCGCCGGTTCCGAGTGTGCGCCGCAGCAGCCATGCGAAACCGCGCACCAGCAGCGGCAGGATGCGCCAGTGAAAGAGCAGGGCGGAGAGGGCGCTGATGACCAAAATCAGCGGAAGGGCGCGGAATGCCAGCACGAAGCTGTTCTGCGGATAGCTGGTCTCGAAGGGAGCGGAGCCGCCGCCGAGATAGCCGAAGACCAGCTCGGTGCCCGTCTGGGTCGCCTCCTGGAGCGCGAGCACCATGTGGTTCAAGACGAGGAAGGCGTCTTGAACCTGGGGCAGCTTGAGCAGCACCAGTGCCATGACGAGCTGGAGTGCGATGCCCGCCAGGATGAGGCGAGGGCGCACGGCACGCCGGTCTTCACTGAGCAGCCAGGCCAGCAGAATCAAGACCCCCAGCCCGAGTAGGGGCTGGAGGCCGGTCAGGAAGGATTGCAGGTCCATCGGTCCGAAAGTCCGTCGGTTGCCAGGTCGTCGCGCCGCTGGAGCCGCGTCGCTGGAGCGAGCTCAGCCTAGGCGCGGCTTGCGCTCGCTCGGCGCACCCTATTGCCGCGTCTGCGGTGGCTCGTGCTTGGTGGTGGCGGCGAATAGCTGGCGTGTGTCGACGGGGTCGAAGCGATACTCGCGGTTGCAGAATTCGCAGGTCACTTCGATGGCGCCTTGCTCGGCAAGGATGCTGTCGACCTCCTCTTCGCTCAGCATCTTGACGGTATCCTCGATACGGCTGCGTGAGCAGCCGCAGCGGAAGGACACGGGCTCGGGCTCGAAGAGTCTCACTGTCTCTTCATTGAACAGCCGGTAGAGCAGATCCTCGCTCGGGAGGTCCCTGAGCTCGCCCGCGGTCAATGTGCCGGCCAGCATCTCGACGCGCTCCCAGTCCTCGTCCTTGGCGCCTTGATTCGGCATCTTCTGCAGCAACAGTCCGGCCGCGCGCTGGTCGTTGGCGGTCAGCCACAGCCGGGTCTTGAGCTGCTCCGATTCGCTGAAGTAGCCCTCGATCGCCGCGGAGAGGTCCGCGCCCTCTAGGGGCACGACGCCTTGATAGGGCTTGGCATTCGGCCGTTGCACCGTCAGCACCAGGCGTCCCTCGCCAAAACGCTCCGCGAGCGAGCCTTGCTCAGGCACATCGCCCTGCCAGCGGGCCAGCCCACGCAGGGTACGGGCATTGGTGGCTTGCGCGACCAGGGTGCGAATGGGGCCAGCGCTCTGGACTTGGAGGATGAGGGAGCCCTCGAATTTGATGGTTGCCGCGAGCAGTGCGACGGCCGCGAGCGCTTGGCCAAGCGGCTCCTGGACGGCGTCCGGATAGCTGTGTGCGTCCAAGACGGCGCGCCAGCTGGCGTCGAGATGGACGAGGTTGCCGCGGATGCCGGCATTTTCGAAGAGAAATCTGGATAGGGTATCTGCGTCTTTCATTGAATACAGCTCGAGTCAATCGATACTGGCCAGGAAGGCCTCGACCGCGGGCTCCAGCGGCCGCTCGCCGGCGAGGACGGCGGGCTCGAAGTCGCGGCGCCAGGCCGGCATCAGCAAGCGGGCGCGTCGCCATTCCTCGAACAGGATCCGTGCGAGCGGCCCGCCTCCCTCGATGAAGCCGTGATCGTGGAAGTCGCGCTCGGCCTGGTCGCGGTCGTAGTCGAAGCGAACGATCTCCCAATGCCAGCCTGTCGCGCGCAGCTCCAACAGGACATAGCTCCCGCGTGGGTCGCCGTCGAAGGGCGAGCCGACGGAGCCGACGTTGAGGACTGGGATGCCGTCCACGACGCGCTGGAGCGGACGGTGCGTATGGGCGGTGACGAAGAGGGCGACGCCGTCGGGCATGACGGCGCGGACGTCTGCGTCGCTGACACTGGTGGTGATGCCTTGGCGGTTGCTCGCCATGGTGCCATGGGTGACGTGCACCCAGCTGGTGTCGTCTCCGCCGTTGAAGCAGAGGTGGTCCGGCCAGTCCTCCAGCGCGCTCAGGCGCGGACGGACCTGGTGATAGGTCCAGTCCGCGAATCGCCGCATCTCCGCCTCGAGGGCGTCGCGCGGCGCTTCGCGGGCGCAGCGCAGGATCCAGTCCTCGTGATTGCCCTTGACCGGCAGCCAGCCCTTGCTGCGCCGCAGCGCGTCGAAACGCTCCAGGCATGCGCGGCTGCTGGGGCCGCGGTTCACGAGGTCGCCATCCATGATCACCATGTCCGGATCCCAGGCGAGTATGCGCGAGACGGCCTCTTCCATGGCCGGCAGGTTGCCCTGCACATCCGAAAAGATGGCGATCTTCATGGCCGATGCTCCGATAAGGCTGATCCAATACCTTACCGGGAAGCTGCGGTCAATGGAGCTCTAGCTGCCGTGACTGAGGGTACCGATGCGGCCTTCGACCGACTGGATCTTGCCTTTCAAGCGGCCCTTGGGACCCTTGCGAATGTCGAGCTTGGCGACTGCGTAGACGCGCTCGCAGCCCTGCTCGTCGAGCAGGCTCTGGGCGCGGGCAATGAGGTCGAGCGCCTCGGGCAGCGTGTCCGTCTCGATCTGTGTTCCCATGGGCGAGAGCTGATAATCGAGCCCGCTGTCGCGAATCATCGCGACCACGGGGGCGACGAATCGACTCACACTGACTCCCTGGTCTGTCGGGAACATCGCGAGATCCAAGATCACAGACATGGCTTTACACCTATTGTTTTCGGGGGTTTAGGTTTCGCCGTGCGGGATTGCCGCACTCGGTGCTCGGGCCTTAGACTTCGAGGCGCGCTGTACCGCTCGCTAAGCCGGGTCACACAGCTCGAGTCATCTAGCTTCGGAATGGGTCATGGCATCAGAAATCGATTCAGGCGAGCCGGACTGGGATACGCCGCTCTCCCTCACGATCACTCCGGGCCTCATTATTCACGCGCTGATGGGAACCGCGAGCGCCGTACATACCGGCTGGAGCAGCTGTATCGATGATACCCTAGTGCTCTCCAACCAGGCGGCGATGGATGACCAAGCGGGGAACTACGTGCGCTTGGTCGAGCAAGAGTTCGTCGAAGAGGATCAGCCCGGCCAGCTGTGGCACGATTGGACGCTGGAGATTCGCGTCGGCTCGGTTCTCACGACCGGACATTGGCAGTTCGCCGCGAACGCGCATCCGTCGGAATGGGAGTGGAACGCGCGCGAGGCAGGCCGCGCCTTCGAGCGCGCCTGCGTGCTGCTAGGCCGGCGCGTCAAGCGTATCTTCGCCGTCGAGGAGCCGGTCCAGCTCGAGGAAGTCCCCCGCGCAAGCCGGCACTGAGAGCTGTTTCCCCACCGCGCATGCTCGTAGCCTGCCTGTTGGAGGACATCGGGTAGTCGCCTCCAGACGCGAGACCGACACCCATCTTGCGACCAGGAGTGGCCCATGAAAGTGACCGTCGATATCGACATCTCCCCGGAAGAGGTCCGTAAGTTGTTCGGTTTGCCGGATGTCGAGGCTTTTCAGCGTCAGATCATGGATGACATCCGCGAGCGCATGGTCGCGGGCGCGGAAGGGTACGATCCTCTGAAGCTCTTCCAGCCCTACCTTGCCGGAACCATGGCATCCTGGGACCTTTTCCAGAAGATGCTGACCAACGTCTCTACGGGGGCGGCAAAGAATGCGACAGAGGGGGCCTCTGGGTCCGAGCCGGAGGGAAGCCGGAAGCGCTCGGGCTAGCCCCGATCAGGCAGAGGCCGCTTTGGACGAGATCGCTGAAGAAAGCGCGACCGAAGATCCAGATGGCGTCACTCATGGAGTCACTCTCAGAACTGTCCGTATGACGAAAGCGCAGCAGGCGACTAGGGATTGTGGGGCGTCGCTCTACGGGCAGGGCTTTGCGATCGAGCTGATGCATCAGCTCGTGGTCCCCGCGTTCGTCATCGACGCCGAGGGTCGGGTCATCGTCTGGAACCAGGCGTGCGAGCGCCTGACGGGGATGCGCGCCCGCGATGTGCTGGGAACCCGAGAGCATTGGCGGGCCTTCTACGACGCGCCGCGCCCCTGTCTCGCCGATCTCATCCTTGCCGGCCGGGACGGCGAGATCGAGCGTCTCTACCCCGAGCATGTGCTCGATGCCAGCGAGGCGCATGAGGCGCACGCGGAGAATTGGTGCGTCATGCCTTTGCGCGGCGTGGAGTGCTATCTGGCACTGGACGCACGCGCGATCCGCGATGCGGAAGGGCGTGTCATCGCGGTGGTCGAGACGCTGCGCGATCAGACGGCGCGGTGTCGGGCCGAATCCAGGCTGCGGCTGATCGCGAGCGTCTTCGAGAGCTCGCAGGAGGGGATCCTGATCACGGATCCCCGCAAGCGGATCCTGGATGTCAATGCGGCGTTCACGAGAATGACGGGCTACAGCCGCGAGGAAGTGCTCGGCAAGACGCCTGGGATCCTCAGGTCGGGACTGCAGGACGCCTGCTTCTACGAGCAGATGTGGCGCCAGCTTGAGCGCGACGGTCATTGGCAGGGGGAGATCTGGAACCGCAAGAAATCGGGCGAGGTCTTTCCGGAGACCCTGCATATCAATGCCGTCAAGGACGACCAGGGCGGCATCTCCCACTACATCGGGACCTTCCTCGACATCACCGACCTAAAGACGACGCAGCAACGTCTGGTCAGCCTGTCGCACTACGATCCCCTGACCGATCTGCCCAATCGGGTCCTGCTCGTTCGTCGTCTCCATCAAGCCATGGCGCGGGCCCTGCGCTTCGAGCGGCTGGTCGCCATCTGCTCGCTCGATCTGGACGACTTCAAGCGCGTCAACGACAAGTACGGCCACGAGGCCGGGAACGCACTGCTGGTCAAAGTGGCCAACCGGCTGCGCGGGACGATGCGGGTCTATGATGTCGCGGGGCGCCTCGGCGGGGACGAGTTCGTCCTGCTGCTCACCGACCTCCTCAGCGCGGACGAGCTCGACGAGATCCTGGGGCGCATTTTCACCCAAGTCACGCGGCCCTATGATGTCGGCGATCTGGCGATCAGGGTTTCGGCCAGTATCGGGGTGACACTCTATCCCTTGGACGACAGCGACCCGGATACGCTGCTGCGTCATGCCGATCATTCCATGTATCAGGCCAAGCAGCTCGGCCGCAACCGCTACCAGCTCTTCGACATGGAGGCGGCGAAGGATCTGAGGGCCCGTCATCAGGAGCTGGAGCGTCTGCGCCTCGCCCTGCGGCAGGGCGAGCTGCGGTTGCACTATCAGCCCAAGGTCAACATGCGCACGGGGCAGGTCATTGGGGTGGAGGCCTTGATCCGCTGGCAGAGGGATGCTGACACCCTCGTCGCTCCAGGGGACTTCCTGCCAGTCGCGGAGCACTCGCCGCTCATCGTCGACATCGGCGAGTGGGTGCTCGGCGAGGCCATCGCCCAAGCCATGCGGTGGCGGGATCAGGAGCTCGACCTGGTCATCAGCGTCAATATCGCCGCCCGCCACTTCCAGCATCCTGGCTTCCTGGCGGGACTGAAGCGTATCCTGGCCCGGCATCCGCAGATGCCTCCGGATCGCCTGGAGCTGGAGATCCTCGAGAGCACCGCACTGGAGGATGTCGTCAGGATGCGCGCGCTCATGGCGGAATGCCAGGCCATCGGCGTGCGCTTCGCGCTGGACGATTTCGGTACCGGCTACTCGTCGCTCAGCTATCTCAAGCAGCTGCCCGCGGACACGCTCAAGGTCGATCGCTCTTTCGTGCGCGACATGCTGGACGACCAGGACGATCTCGCGCTCGTGGAGGGCGTCATCGGGCTCGCGGCGATCTTCCGCAAGCAGGTGGTCGCCGAGGGCGTGGAGACCCCCGAGCAGGGGCTGGTGCTGATGCGGCAGGGATGCGATTACGCTCAGGGCTTTGGAATTGCGCGGCCAATGCCGCCCGATCAGGTCGCCGCTTGGATCTCATCCTATCGGCCCGATTGGAAATGGGCACTCTTGGGTGATCGGCGCTGCCGGAGCCAGGATATGCCTCTGATGCTGGCGAGATACGAATACAGCCGCTGGATCACCCGCTTGGTCGAAGGTGTCGAGCGTCGCGAGCCTTGCGGGGAGATGCTCAGAGGAGAGGAGCTTCCCAGCCCGCAGTTCGTCGTTTGGCTGAAGGGCGAAGGCCGGCGCTATTACGGGCGCCTGCCGGAATACACTGAGCTCAGGTATCTCCACCATGAGCTGCTGCGCGCCTGCGCCATGGCGAGCGAGGCCGTTAATCTGGGCGACGATGGTGTCGCAGCGGCCGTTTGCGAAGAGCTGCGCGAGCTCGAGCGGCGCATCCTGACCATGATTCAATCACTGCAGCGGAGCGCCGCCATCCCATGACCTCGGCGCGACTCTGGAGCTTCGTGGCCTGCATCTTTGGACTCGTCGCCGCTGCCGGCGCGCGCGAGTGCGAAGACGAAGCGCTGCCGGACATGCCGAGTCCGCGTTTCGTTGTGATCCAGAACGGTACCGTGAAGGACGCCAGAACCGGGCTCATGTGGAAGCAGTGCGCCGAGGGGCTTACCGGGATCGGCTGTGCGCGCGGTCAGGCGACCGCGCTCAGCTGGAAATGGGCGATGCGGCGCGCCCAGACCTCGACCTTCGCCGGGCATGCCGATTGGCGGCTACCGGACCGGGATGAGCTGATGTCCTTGCTGCAGCGGCGCTGCCATGGACTGGACATCGACGGCGTGGCCTTCCCCAACACGCCGCCGGGGCGCTTCTGGTCCGGTACACCCGCGACCTATTATCCGGGCAGCGCCTGGCGCCTGCACTTCGGAACCGGCGACATGGACTATGGGACGAAGCGGCAATCCGCCTATGTCCGCTTGGTCCGCGACGCCCATGCCTGCACGCCAGTCCGTCCCAGCACCTGCCTGCCGCACGAAGACCGCCTCTACGAGCCGCATGGCTCGGTCGAAGAGCTCGAGGAGTAGCCGGGACCCGTCCTCGCTCTTTGTCGCGGCTGGCTTAGATTGCGGCCTCGCTCTCGCGAGCGTCCAGGTCGTCGAGCAGGCATGGCGCTCGGAGGGGCGTTCCGTCGAGATGTGGGCGGCCATCTTCCCCGAGCCTCAGCCGACCCTCGGCGAACCAGCGTACGGCCGTCGGGTAGATGCGGTGCTCGCGCTCGAGCACGCGGGCCGCGAGCGCTGCGGCGTCATCGCCGGGCAGCACAGGGACACGGGCCTGCAGGATCACGGGTCCCCCGTCCAGCTCGGCCGTGACGAAGTGGACGCTGGCGCCGTGCTCGGTCTCGCCGGCATCGAGCGCGCGCTGGTGTGTGTGCAGGCCGCGATACTTCGGGAGGAGCGAAGGGTGGATGTTCATCATCCGACCTTGGTAGCGGTCGACGAAACCTTCAGTGAGGATACGCATGAAGCCCGCAAGCACCACGAGACCTGGGGCGAAGCGGTCGATCAGATCGCCGAGTGCCGCGTCGAAGCCCTCCCGGTCGCCGTAGTCGCGGTGGCTGAGGACCTCGGTCGGGATGTCGTGGCGGCGTGCGCGCTCGAGTCCGAAGGCATCCGCGCGATTGCTGATGACGGCCGCGATGCGGATGGGCGCGCCTCGGAGCTGTGCGTCGATCAGTGCCTGCAGGTTGCTGCCGCTGCCAGAGATGAGCGCGACGACCGGGAGCGGTGTCCGCTCAGCCATTGCTCGCCCCACCGTCGTTGAAGACGACCTGAGGCTCGCCCTCCGCGACCTCGAGATGGCCGATCTTCCAAGCCGTTTCGCCGCTTTGGCGCAGCTGCTCCAGGGCGCTTTCCGCGTCCTCGGCTGCGACGCAGATCACCATGCCGACCCCGCAGTTGAAGGTGCGAAGCATTTCCATGTGCGAGATGCCGCCGCGCGTCTGCAGCCAGTCGAAGACGGCCGGACGTTTCCACGACGCGAGACCGATGCGCGCAAGGACGCCCGCGGGCAGCACGCGTGGGAGGTTTTCCGTGAGTCCGCCGCCGGTGATGTGCGCGAGCGCATGCACCTCCATGGACTGCGTCAGGGGCAGGACGGAGCGCACGTAGATGCGCGTCGGGGCCAAGAGCGCGTCGCCGAGTGGACGGCCGTCGAGATCCTGGGACAGGTCGGCGCTGCTCACCTCGATCACCTTGCGGATGAGCGAGTAGCCGTTGGAGTGAGGCCCGGAGGAGGCGAGCCCGATGAGGACGTCTCCGGGCTTGGCGCGATCTGGCGTGATCAGGCGGCGCTTTTCGGCGATGCCGACGCAGAAGCCCGCCAGGTCGTAGTCGCCCTTGGCGTACATGCCGGGCATCTCGGCCGTTTCGCCTCCGGTCAGCGCGCACTGTGCCAGCTCGCAGCCGCGCGCGATGCCGGAGACGACGGATTCGGCGACCTCGACGTCGAGCTTCCCCGTGGCGTAGTAGTCGAGGAAGAACAGCGGCTCGGCGCCGCTGACGAGGATGTCGTTCGCACACATGGCGACCAGGTCGATGCCGATGGTGTCATGCCGTCCGAGCTCGATCGCGAGCTTGAGCTTGGTGCCGACGCCATCCGTCCCGGAGACCAGGACTGGCTCGCGATAGCGATCGAGCGGCAGCTCGAAGAGTGCGCCGAAGCCTCCGAGCCCATCGAGGACGCCCGGCCTTCGCGTCGCCGCGGCGAGCGGCTTGATGCGGTCCACAAGCCTGGCTCCCGCGTCGATGTCGACGCCAGCGCTGCGATAGCTCAAGTTGGCGGATGGAGGGCGTTGGAAATCCTGCGGCACGCGGTGGCTCCGGTCTGGCTGATGATAGGCCGCATAGTATAACGAGCCTTGGACACTCAGGATGCTCCAAGCTAGGATCACAGCCCCACAAGTGTGCACACTGCCTTAAGGATGTGGTCTTTGAAGCCGAGCGATCTTCCCAACATCATTAGCGTCACCAGGCTGATCGCCGTCGTCCCGGTGGTCTATCTGCTGATTCAGGAGCAGTATCTCTGGGCCTTGATCCTGTTCGCCGCCGCGGGCGCCTCGGATGGGCTGGACGGTTTCCTCGCCAAGCATTATGGGTGGCAGAGCCGGCTGGGGGGGATCCTGGATCCGCTGGCCGACAAGACCTTGCTTGTCTGCTGCTTCCTGGTTCTCGGCTCGCAGGGCCTGATCCCCTTGTGGCTGGTGCTGGCCGTCGTCCTGCGCGATGTCGTCATCGTCAGCGGTGCCGTGCTCTACAACTATGGCGTCGCCGAGGTGGAGGCGGCGCCGATCCCCGTCAGCAAGGTGAATACCGCGATCCAGCTTCTGCTCGTGGTCGCGGTGCTCACGCACGCCGGGGTCTACGGGCTGCCCGATGTCTGGCTCCAGACGCTCGTTTGGAGCTGTCTGGTCACCGTGATCATCAGCGGCGCTCAATATGTTTGGATCTGGGGGCGCAAGGCCGCGCGGCAGGGCTGGAGTCGGCACGACTGAGCGCGCTTAGGCGTCGCCATCCAGTGCGCGTCTGACGAGCGGGATGGTCGGCTGACGCTGCTCGCGCAGGCTTGCGCTGTCGATGCGGGCAAGGATGTCCATCAGGGATCTAGGATCGCGGGGATAGCGGTTCATGATGAAGCGGATCACCTCTGGGCCGAGCTGCAGTCCGCGGCGCGCGGCGGATTCCGCCATGAGGCGGGCGCAATCGTCGTCCTGCAAGGGCTGCAGGCGGTAGCGCGGTCCCCAGAGCAGCCTCGAGGCGAGATCGGGCAGACCGACGCCGAGGCTGTCGGGCGCGCTATTCGCAGCGATGATCAGCTGGCGGCCGCGGTCGCGCAAGCGGTTGAATAGGCCGAACAGGGCCTCTTCCCAGGTGCCGCTGCCGACGACGCTTTGCATGTCATCGATGGCAACCAGCTCCATGCGCTCGAGATCTTCCAGTACCGAGGGCGTCAGGCCGGCTGTGGCAAGCGGCAGATAGTGCGCCTTGCGACGGTGCTCGCGCGCCGAGATGCAAGCTGCCTGCAGCAGGTGCGTCTTGCCAGTCCCGCTGTTTCCGAAGAGAAAGACGAACGGCTCCCCCGAGCCTTGAGCGATCGCGGCGACAGCGGCGACGGCCTCCATGTTGGGGCCGGGGAGATACTCCGCGATGGTCGGCTCGCGCGGGAGCTCGATCGGCAAATGCAGCTGTTGGTAGGGCGCGCTCAAAGGTGGCTGGGCCCTGGCGGGCTCAACGCGGCTCGACCGCGAGCCTTGCGGCCGTGGCCGCGAGGCGCTTGCCGAGGGCATGACAGAGCCGTTTCTCCTCCTCGGCGACGGGGCGGTCGCTATCGGTGCCAGCCAGGTGGGAGGGGCCGTAGGGCGTACCGCCCGTTTGCGTGTGCAGCAAGTCCGATTCGCTGTAGGGCAGCCCCATGATCAGCATGCCGTGGTGCATCAGCGGGAGCATCATGCTGAGCAGGGTAGTCTCCTGGCCGCCATGCAGGCTCGAGGTGGACGTGAACACCCCCGCCGGCTTGCCCGCCAGCGCACCCGCTAGCCAAAGACCGCTGGTGCCATCGAGAAAATACTTCATGGGTGCCGCCATGTTCCCGAAGCGTGTCGGGCTGCCCAAGGCGAGACCGGCGCAGTGCTTGAGGTCGTCCAGCTCGGCGTAAGGCGCGCCCGTTGGCGGGATGCTGTCCTCCACGGCCTCGCAGACCGTGGAGACGGCTGGAACCCTTCGCAGCCTGGCTTCCAGTCCCGCCGACTCGACACCGCGTGCGACTTGATGCGCCATTTCGGCGGTTGCGCCATGGCGACTGTAGTAAAGAACCAGGATGTAGCGCATTGGAATCTCTGCTCGGTGCTCATTGATGGCTGCTCGCGTTGGTGGCTGCTCTCATCTGCGGCCGCTCACGGGGCGATAGTCTAACGCAAACGTCCGCGCCGACAGTCTACCCGCCTGCGCGCGAGCGCTCGGTCGTGTCTCGCCGCGAGGTCCTGCCCCGGCCCAGGGTCCGCTCGACTGACGTTGAAAGCGGCGCCCGATCTGGTGAGAATCTGGACCCGCTGCCGTTGGCAGCTCGCCACCCCGGGACATGAGACGGGCGGCAGGTCGGGCCGGTGCGAGGATAGATCGAGGTGCGGCGTCGTCCGGGCTTCGTGCCTTGCCCCCGCTCGAGGAGCCGGCGGCTCCGCGCTCGCTGGGGTCGCCCAGTCTTGCCGATCTGGCTGACATTGGACCGGATAACGATGAGGAGGAGTTTGGAATGCACTCGATTCAGAGCTGGAGATCCCGAGGGAAACCTGCAAGCGCATCTGGCTGGATACTCCTTTGGCTCGCACTCGTTTGGGCCGGGACCGCGCTGGCGGACATTCGGGATCCGGCAGACCACTTCTTCGGCGCCACCTTCGGGGATTTCTCCGAAGAGCTCGAGACGGCCAGGGGCGAGGGGAAGCAAGGCATCTTGCTGATGTTCGAGATGGATGAGTGTCCCTTCTGTCATCGGATGAAGACCACGGTGCTCAATCGATCGGAGGTCCAAGACTACTTCAGGGACCATTTCCTGATCTTTCCGGTGGACATCGAGGGAGATATCGAGATCACGGACTTTTCCGGTCAGGTCATGGCGCAGAAGGACTTCGCGCTCAAGTCGCACCGTGTGCGCGCCACGCCCGTGTTCGCCTTTTTCGACCTAGATGGGAGCCTGGTGGCGAGGTACACGGGGGCGACGCGCGACGCCGATGAGTTCATGCTCCTCGGGACCTATGTGGTCGAGGGCCGCTACAAGGACATGAGCTTTTCACAGTACAAGCGCGAGCGGCGCGAGACGTCTCGGCGATGAGGCCGCGGAGCGGCGGAAATCGCGCTGCCCTTGATCTCGAGAGCCTGCACGGCCGGCTCGACGCTTGACACCGGCGGCTGAGGCGCCGCAATCCTGAGGAGTCCGAGATGGATGATCATCAACACGCGGAGCAACGGGTCTGCTACCGCTGTCTAGTGGCTGGGCGGGTGCAGGGGGTCTTTTTCAGGGCCTCGGCGCGCGAGCAGGCGATGCGGCTCGGTGTGACCGGCTATGCCAAGAACCTGCCCGATGGGCGCGTTGAGGTGCTGGTCTGTGGCGAGGCGCACGCCGTGACCCAGTTGCGCGATTGGCTTCGTAGTGGGCCATCTGCCGCTCGGGTCACGGGGGTTGCGTGCGAGCCGCTCGACTACGCCTCGCACGCTGACTTTGTGATCGATTAGTAGCCGCCGACCTGGTGCAGGGGCAGCTCCGCGTAGTGCTGTAGGCGCACGACCTTGGTCGCGAGGGCTCCGTCCGGGTAGAGGGTCAGCTCCCGATAGCCGGGCGGGCTATCGTCGATGGCGAAATCTCGGCTGCCCGGGAGGAACTGAAAGCAGGTCGATGGAGAGCCTAGGATTGCGCACTCGCCATGCTTGGCATGGAACGCCTGATGGATGTGGCCGAACACGATGGCCTTGAGGTGCGGGTGGCGGTCGCAGAGTGCTGTCAGCTCCGCGCCGTTGTCGACGCCCATGGTGTCCATCCATGCGCTGTGGATAGGAATGGGATGGTGGTGGAGGAAGATCGCCGTTGGCGCGCGATTTTCTTCCAGCAGGCTCTCAAGCTGGCTCAGCTGGACCGCGCTCAGGTGTCCGCCGTCTTGCCCTGGAACGCTGGAGCTTAGGAAAACCAGGTTCCATCCTTGAAGTCGCCTGAGCGCGACCGGTCCGAGCGCCGCCGAGCCCAGGTGCGCGGACATCAGCTCCAGATTGTCGTGATTGCCCCCCACGCAGTAGTGAGGCAGCTGTGTCCGACGCAAGGCTTCTCCCAAGTATCGGTATCCCGACGCCGTTTCATCGTGCACCAGATCTCCGCTCAGGATGACGGCGCTGGTCTCCGTGCTCGACGAGAGCGCAAGCTCGAGCACGGCCTCGAAGCTGTCTCGCGTGGTGATGCCCAGGAGCTGGCCGGTCGAATCACCGAAGAGATGCAAGTCGGTCAATTGGAGTAGACGGATAGGCATCTCTTTCTCTGCGCTCGTGGCGACGTCCTGTAGCTGATGCGGATGGTGAATGTTAGCGACGTTCGTGGGCGTGTCTGCCGACATAAATGGTTCCCGAATGATGCGGCTAGCGGAGATGGCTCGGGACTCGTAGGTCCATGGACCGCTGTTCTATCAGCCGCTTCTAACGCTCACAATGAACCCGTTCACGTGATCCTAATGGTTATGCATGCAAGGCGGTCAGAGTGAGAGATGTGTCACAAGACAAGGTGCCCTGCGTCATCTTGCCTCGGCTTGATTCCTCCTCCTGCACACATCATCTGGTGATCGATGCCAGCGCTCAAAGGCCTAGGTGAGCAAGCGCGGTCGGGCCGCTTGGGCTGTCGACGCGCGACGGCCTCGCTGGGCGTTGCTGGGCTTGGCTACAGGCCAAGCCGTTGAGTCGCCGAAACGCGTAGAGGCTGTCGGGAGCTGGAGTCTAGGCTCCATAATGAGCAACGATCACCGTCATTGGAACAAACAATTTCTTCGCCCGACCCCCTCAACTTAAGGTTCAGCACGTTCGAGACGCGGTCAGAAGAAAACCCCCAGTAATTACGAGGAGAGCCCTATGGAGCTGAAAGGCAGCAAGACCGAGCAGAGCTTGAAAGAAGCCTTCGCTGGCGAGTCGCAGGCCAACCGTCGCTACCTCTACTTCGCGGCAAAGGCCGACGTCGAGGGTTACAACGACGTTGCCGCCGTTTTCAGATCGACCGCCGAGGGCGAGACGGGTCACGCGCACGGTCACCTCGAGTACTTGGAGGCGGTTGGCGATCCGGCAACAGGTCTGCCGATCGGCGGAACCTCCGACAATCTCAAGGCGTCGATCGCTGGCGAAACCCACGAATACACGGATATGTATCCCGGGATGGCGAAAGCCGCTCGTGACGAGGGCTTCGACGAAATCGCCGATTGGTTCGAGACCCTGGCCAAGGCCGAGCGCTCGCACGCCAATCGGTTCCAGAAGGCGCTGGACAACCTCGACGCCTAGTAGGGCATGCCACTCGAGGCTGCGGATCTCATCACGGATATCGGCAGCACAGCTGCTGGGGGTGTGTCGACCTCAAGCTCGTCACCCCCAGATTGGTTCTTTCTCGCAGGAGGAGAGGGAGTTGAATCCGCGTCGGCCCCGCGCGATTCCCGCTCGGGCTGGGCTCCGGGGTGCGGATCCCCTTGCTCGTCAGGCGCTTGATCTGACGGCGCTCTGCCGTCGGGGTGTTTTGGCGGCTTCTGTCACTTCTCATACCATCTGGCTGGTCTTGACGCCCGCTTTCTGTGTCGCGCCGACAGTCGCATGGCTCGGCTATGCTCCTGCCGGCGCTCCTCGAAGGCGGACCTCAATCCGGCGCTGCCTGGTACACGCATTTCCGGAAATCGCCTCAGCGCTCTGCACTCCGACGCTGCCGGCCAGGGAAGCGCAAAGCGCGAGGCCGGTAGTCGGGTAGCCGGGTGACGTTACCGTCACCCGGCCCCCTAAGAACCCGGCGTGCGAGTTTCCCCGCACCGGGCTCAAGCCTTGATAAGGCGCCGTGAAGCACCCGACGATCAACGGGGACGTGACGGCGGCGCATCACAGAAGAGCCATTTGGGTGCGCTTTTCGGCGCCTCTTGCCTGTGACGCGCGCGTCGTGCGGCGAAGTAGCTCGCCTGCGCGGAGTCATAGGGGTTGGCGGCGGCGCGAATGCGCACATGGCGGCGGATCGGAATGCTCAGCATCCGAAAGAGATCGACCGACCCGTCTGTGAACACCCAGTCGTAGCCCGCCTTGCGGGTGTAGTAGCGCTCCTTGACCCACCTGCGGGTACGCTGGGAGTGTCGCCGTTTCGCCCAATTCCATGTCATGCGCCAGATCGCATGGTCGATGTCGTTGAAGATGTCCTTGCTCACGACATGGCGGTAGTCGTTGCCCCAGCCCCGGATCACCGGGTTGAGGCGGCGGATGAGGACACCCTGAGGCAGACCTTTGCCTGTGCGGATGATGCCTTGCACGCGCTCCTTGACCGCTGCGATGCTGGATGCGGCTGGCTTGATGAGCAGCTTTCCCTGATATTTCCGGACATTGAAACCGAGGAAGTCGAAGCCCTGATCGATATGGACGATGCGGGTCTTCTCCTCTGCCAACTCCAGTCCTCGCTCCTTGAGGAACTGCACCACCAGCGGTTTGACGTGCGCTTCGAGCAATGCCCGAGAAACGCCCGTGATGATGAGTCGAGTCGCCCCGAGGAACCGCCCCCCGAGGCGCTCACAGAACCGGACGTGAACGTCTCCGCTCATCCGGCTCCTCCTATCCAGCCGCCCG
>NZ_JAAIJQ010000230.1 GCF_010820565.1 Thiorhodococcus minor
GACCCGGCATTATTCTGATTGTTTCCCAGTGGCAAGTCATCCGATTAGCCACAGAGGAAACAGCATGAACGAGCACTGCGGTCTCAAACCGGTCGTGTTGGAGAAGTTGCAGGCGGGCCTGTTAGCGCCCCATCTCGCGGCGCTCAGCCGTGAGCTCTCCGAGCGCGGATACGCGATCGCGACATCGAACTACGCCCTGCGGTTGTTCGCGACGGCAGGGATCTGGCTTGAATCGTCTGATCACAGGATCCTTGACCTGGATGAGGCCGTCCTTGACGCCTTCTTAGCGGAGCGTTATCGCCACTTCAAGCCACGTAGCGAAGACCACCCGATGCTGGCGTTCTTGCTGGCGTGCTTGCGCCGGACAGGTGTCCTCCTACCGCCTTCGGAGTCACCAGATCTTGATCCGAACGCTCCGATTCGGGAGGCGTTTCGCACCCATCTGATCAACCAGCGCAATTTGGTCCCAGAGACGGTCAGCACCTATCTGGATACGGTCACGCGCTTTCTCGACTGGCGCTTTGGGGCGCAATCGCCACCGGTTTTGACTGACCTCAGCGCTGAGGATGTCAACGCCTTCATGCTCGAGCAGGCGCGCCGCTACAGTGCCGGGCACACCCAACTGATCGCCAGTGCGTTGCGCGGATTCCTGCGCTTTCTGCTGCAGCACGGCATCCTGGCCATCGATCTGGCGCAAGCCGTGCCAGCACCGGCGCGCCGGCACTTAGCGGGCTTACCGAAGTTCATGCCGGCTGAGGATGTCGAGCGCTTGCCCTTACCGTGGGACGTCGGCGAAGCGCTCAGCCGTTATCTACGCGATGCCCGACCAGCGTGCAGTACCCGCCAGGTCTTTGTCTGTCTGCGCGCCCCACGGCGTGGCTTCCAAGCCGGCAACGCCGTCGGAACCATCGTGCGCCGCGCGTTGGCCCGCGCCGATCTGCATCCGCCCCATCAGGGCGCCCATCTGCTGCGGCATTCGCTGGCCACCCGGTTACTGCGCGAGGGTGCGTCTCTGGTCGAAATCGGGGAGCTATTACGCCACCAAAACCTCGACACCACGCGGATCTACGCGAAGGTCGATGAGCCGGCGTTGCGCCGACTGGCGCCGCCTTGGCCGGGAGGTGTGCAATGAAGACCTTGGCACACGCCCTCGAAGAGTACCTGGCCTTACGCCGCGCGCTCGGCTTTAAGATGGATGACGCGCAGCGCTTGCTGTCGCGCTTCCTGGCCTTTCTCGAACAGCACGGCTGCGCGCACATCACCAGCGAGTTGGCACTGCAGTGGGCGACGCAGTCGCCGACAGCCTCGCCCGCCGAAGGGACTCGGCGCTTGACGCTCGTGCGTGGCTTCGCCCGCTTTCGTGCCGCCATGGATCCCCAGACCCAGATTCCCGCAATCGGGCTCCTGAGTGCCCGCCCACAACGGGCCGTCCCGTATCTCTATACCGACACCGAAGTCGTGCGGCTGCTGGAGGCTGCTGCCCAATTGCACTCACCGACCGGATTGCGTGCCCAAACCGCCGTCACCGCCTTGGGGCTGCTGAGCGTGACCGGGATGCGCGTCGGCGAGCTGCTCGCGCTCGATGATACCGACGTCGATCTCACCCTCGGTGAGGTGACGATCCGCCATGGCAAGTTCGACAAGGCGCGGGTGCTGCCGCTGCACGCGACCACCCAGGAAGTTCTCCGCGCCTATGTGGTCGCTCGCCATCGCGTCTTTCCGAGCGCGCCCACACCAAGCTTTCTGATCTCCGAGCAGGGGACACGACTCAGTCAGTGGAGTCTGCGATACACCTTTGTGAAGCTGTCGCGCCAGATCGGTCT
>NZ_JAAIJQ010000231.1 GCF_010820565.1 Thiorhodococcus minor
TGAACAGCTCCTTGTAGCCGGTGTCGTGGTGCTTGGCCATCCCCATCTCCCCTGTCCAGATGGCCGAGAACTGTAGCCCCCTGCACGCGCCGGGACAATCCCGCGCGGCTTCGCGCCGCCGGCTCACGCGGCGGACGCCTCCAGTGGATCGATGGGTTTCGTGACCAGTCGGCGTCCGTGCCAAGGGGCAGCGTCATAGCGTGGTCACTCTACCCATCCTACCTTGCTCATTCCATCGCGCCGTTCGCCAAGGCATTTACCCCGCCGATTGGCCCGTCGGCGGCAGCGCGCCATTCGACATCCCCGCCGACGAAGCCGATTAACCAAGCCACCACGTAGGATGGGTAGAGCGCAGCGAAACCCATCATCCCCCCCTTCCTCGAAGGCCTCTGATTATGCCGACTGCAAGCAACGCCAGAGCGCCGCCGGCCGATCGCCGGCCGCTTGATTCGGCATAATCGGGTTGTCGGCATGATGGCGTTTATGCCGCGCGCGGCATAAGCGCCACACCATGGCCGTCCACCGTCTCGTCGCCTGGTATCGCGAGGGTGCCGACGTGCAACGGCTGTTGCCGAAACTGGCAACCTATCTGGGGCATGTCGATGTCGCGGCCACCCAGCGCTATCTGACGATGACGCCGGCATTGCTGCAGGAAGCGAGTCGTCGCTTTGAGCACTATATCCAGCCGGAGGTCAGTCATGAATGATACCGCTCTGCTGGGTCCTTGGGTCCGCCGCTTCTTGCTTGAGCATCTCATCGTCGAACGCAATCTGTCGCGTCAGACGCAGCTGAGTTACCGTGATGCACTGCGCCTCCTGCTGCCTTTCGTCGCCGTACGCTGTCATCAATCCCTTGATCGTTTGAGCGTGGAGCAGGTCAGCGCGGAGTCTGTGCGCGCTTTCCTGCAGTCTGTCGAGGAAGCGCGTCATTGCACGTGTGCCACACGGAATCAGCGCCTGGCGGCCATTCGCGCTTTCGCTGGCTTTGTGGCCGAGTACAGTCCGGAGCATATTGCCTGGTGCGGAGAAATTCGCCGTATTCCTTTCAAGAAAACCGGTCAACCGGCCGTGCCTTATCTGGAAAAACCGGAAATGGATGCCCTGCTCCGGGCGCCGGATCGCACGACCAGCCAAGGGCGGCGCGACTACGCGCTGTTGCTCTTCCTGTTCAACTCAGGGGCAAGGGCGAGTGAGGCGGCCGGGTTGACGATCGCCGACCTCGACTTGGCTCAACCCTCGGTTCGGTTGCTGGGCAAAGGCAACAAGATCCGCTTTTGCCCGCTGTGGTCCACGACCGTGCAGACGCTCGCGCCCTTGGTGGCGGAACGCGCACCGACCGAGGCCGTGTTCCTCAACCGATGCGGCCAACCGATCACGCGCTTTGGTATCCACACTCTGGTGGAGCGTTGCGCCCAAAAAGCAGCGGCCAAACTCCCTTCGCTGGCGAGCAAACGCGTCAGCCCGCATTCGCTGCGCCATACCACTGCCGTCTTTCTCCTGCGCGCCGGCGTGGATATCAATACGATCCGGGCTTGGCTCGGGCATGCTGTTGTCTCTCACATTTTTTCACCGGCCATTTCCCGAGTTATTTCGCGTCCCAGACCGGTGTCTTTCCCGCACTGATCACCCCGGTGAGGTCATGGTAGGAGGTGGAATAGTTTGAGGCGAAGGGGTTGCCTGGGTCAGAGGTTGGCGAGGCGTGTAGAGGGCTCGCCTTCGGGTGCCGTGGGCTGTCCCGGCGGCCATCGGCCCGCCGCGTTGAGGTCTTTCAGAAGGAGATCGGATCGTCGAAATCGTCGTTGAAGAGGTCGCCCTGACGCTC
>NZ_JAAIJQ010000232.1 GCF_010820565.1 Thiorhodococcus minor
GGACCGAGAAGGTCAGGACCTGCTCTCCCTCACGCTCTTTCACCAAAAAACCGATTCACCGGTGGGCGTGTCCTCGCCCAAAGGGGCGGTGCTTCGCGGATCAGGGTGAAGAACAACAGCGAGCAGCGCTGAGGGCCCGGCCGCGCCCGTCATTGACGTCCACCCTGGAAAGAGCTGCCAGCAGCCAGCTTAAAGCCTTGTCTTGGCGCTGCTTCCCGCCGTTCGATCGCTCACCCGACGGGTGAGCCGCCCATCGTCGAAAGAGCCGCCAAGCCGCAAATGTTCCTCCGCTGGAGGCTGGCGGCTGGAAGCTGACGTCTCTATTTAGGTTCACGGATCCGCAATCCGCAATCGCTACCATTGCGCCGATGTCAATCGACTGAGGTGCGCGCGGGTGAATCGCGAATATCACCGTTGGCACAGCCCCCGGCTCGGCCGCGACATGGAGCTGCTTGTCTTCGGGCACGCCGGCGCCAAGGTGCTGGTGTTCCCCACGCGCGACGGGCGCTTCTACGAATACGAGAATCTGCGGCTCGTCGATGCCGTGCGGCACAAGCTCGAGGCAGGCCAGCTCCAGCTCTACTGCGTGGACAGTGTCGACCGGGAATCGCTCTATTGCTTCTGGTGCAGCCCGCTCGATCGGATTCGCCGCCACAACGCCTTCGAGGACTACATCCTCAACGAGGTGATGCCACTGATGGCGATGAAGAACGGACACCCCTGCACCATCGCCCACGGCTGCAGCCTCGGGGCCTTCCACGCGGCCAATATCGCCTTCCGCCACCCGCACCTCTTCCAGAAGCTCGCGGCCTTCTCAGGGCGCTACGATCTGACGCTAGACGTCGAGCACTTTTGCGACCTCTTCAGCGGGCACCGCGACGACCTGATCTACTTCCACACGCCGAGCCAGTATCTGCCCAATCTCAGCTGCCCCCACCGCCTCGACGCGCTGCGCCGCATGGACATCGTCTTCGTGGTCGGTCGGGAGGACCCCTTTCTCGACAACAATCGGCATCTCAGCCACACGCTCTGGAGCAAAGGCATCTGGCACGCACTCCACGAGTGGGACGGCCGAGCCCACCAGGGCTATCACTGGCGGCGCATGGCACCTCTATACCTCTAGCCTTTTGTTCCTCTCGCCTTGCGACGCCGCGGCTCCTTCCCGACTGGCACCTCAGTCCGGTTGCGAGATGGTTTGGTGGAATATTCATGCAAAGGATCGCGGATCGTCTCGGACACCGGTGCATTGGAGTAGATCGCGTTGAGGATGCCAGACCGGGTGGAGGGTCCAACGACCTTGCGCCCCATCGAGATAGGCCTAGGGAAGCGCCGTCTCGTTGACCATACCTCAGATGCACTCGCCGTCTTGAGCGCCTTCCACCACCTGGCTCCCGGCCTCAGCTGCACACGCTTGCCTGCCTTGGAATCTTCCGCACAATCGTCCCCATCGTGAGCGTCCCTTCACCTCGCCCTTGGAAGACGACACTCCGGGCAAGCTTAGGAGCTGGTAGGAGGTTGAAGAACGCGACCCAAGCTGGAGCGCTCGAGTCGCGCTTCTGTGAGCACAAGAGCTCTAGGTGACGACCGTGATTCGGCGTAAAGGTTTACCCCCCACCCCAAAGGAGCTACCCGGGAGGCCTTGTCAGGCTGCAGCCGGCTGCGGTAACGCAGGCGCCTCAAGCCCCTTGCGTCGTTGGCGAACCACCTCGGCGATGTAGGTCCACGGCGAGGTCTGGCGTTT
>NZ_JAAIJQ010000233.1 GCF_010820565.1 Thiorhodococcus minor
CGTAAGTCTCAAGAAATACGGAAGAAAGGCAAAGGCAGCCGCTGACGACTCGGCATAATTCGGTTGTCGGCATGATGGCGCTTATGCCGCGCGCGGCATAATCGTCACACCATGGCCGTGCACCGCCTCGTCGCCTGGTACCGCGAGGGCGCCGACGTACAACGGCTGTTACCGCAACTGGCGACCTATCTGGGGCATGTCGATGTCGCGGCCACCCAGCGCTATCTGACGATGACGCCAGCATTGCTGGATGCGGCGAGTCGTCTCTTTGAGCGCTACGCCCAGCCAGAGGTGGATCATGAATGACACCGCTCTGTTGGGACCCTGGGTGCGTCGTTTCCTGCTTGAGCATCTTATCGTCGAACGGAATCTATCGCGCCAGACGCAGTTGAGCTACCGGGATGCACTGCGCCTGCTGCTGCCTTTCGTCGCCGCACGCTGTCATCAATCCCTTGATCGTCTGAGCGTGGAAGCGGTCAGCCCGGAGTCTGTGCGCGCCTTCCTGCAGTCTGTCGAGGACACGCGTCATTGCACGAGCGCCACACGTAATCAGCGCCTAGCGGCGATTCGCGCGTTCGCCGGCTTCGTGGCCGAGTACAGTCCGGAACATATTGCCTGGTGCGGAGAAATCCGCTGTATTCCTTTCAAGAAAACCGCTCAACCGGCTGTGCCTTATCTGGAAAAACCGGAAATGGATGCCCTGCTCCGGGCGCCGGATCGCACGACTCACCAAGGGCGGCGCGACTATGCGCTGTTGCTCTTCCTGTTCAACTCTGGGGCAAGGGCGAGCGAGGCGGCCGGGCTGACGATTGCCGACCTCGACTTGGCTCAACCCTCGGCCCGGTTGCTCGGCAAAGGCAACAAGATCCGCTTTTGCCCGCTTTGGTCGACGACCGTGCAGACGCTCGCGCCCATGGTGGCGGAACGCGCGCCGACCGAGGCGGTGTTCCTTAACCGATGCGGCCGATCGATCACACGCTTTGGCATCCACACGCTGGTGGAGCGTTGCGCCCAAAAAGCAGCAGCCGAACTCCCTTCGCTGGCGAGCAAGCGCGTCAGTCCGCACTCGATTCGCCATACCACCGCCGTCTTTCTCCTGCGCGCCGGCGTGGATATCAATACGATCAGGGCTTGGCTCGGGCATGCCTCGATCAACACCACGCACGTCTATGCCGAGTTCGACCTGGAGATGAAGGCCAAGGCGTTAGCAAAATGCGACCTCACAGGCAATACGATACCTGGGAAACATTGGGCTGACGACGCCTCCTTGATGGCATTTCTCCAATCGTTGTAGGCTTTGTTTATGTGGCGCCCGGGCTGCCCGTAGATCAGTATCTGTGGCCTCTGCGCGACGGGACGCCACATAACAGGCAACGCCACATTACGTACATTATGTGGCGCGCCACATAATATTCGGTAACACTCCAAGTCCGGTTCTGCGAGGAGCCGGGAACAAACCGCTGCATGGCCGAGATATTGTGGCACCGCCGGGAAACCAGGCGGCAAACAGAGAACACCAACTTCGGCCTAAACGGCGGCAAGGACCCGGCTTACTCTCCGGTTCTGAGGTATCCCCACAAATCCGGCCACCCCGCAGTCACTCCGCAAGCAGTGCATCATGGTCATTCGAGACCCATTGATCCAGCTGTCCGATGGCGTCGACCAGCTCGGCGACGCTCGCGCGGCAATTCTCCAACGTCAGCAGCA
>NZ_JAAIJQ010000234.1 GCF_010820565.1 Thiorhodococcus minor
TCCTGATTGCCCGCCCAAAAGCGGGGTCCTCCAACACCAGCGCCTGCGGTGGCGCGAGGTAGATGCGATCGAGCGGGCCGGAGACCGTCAAGGCACCGCGCTGCACCTTCTCGATACCCGCGTCCAATTTGTCGATGTAGCTGACACCGTCGAGGCCGACCACCCGGGCCCGGGTGACATCACCCACCTGGAAATAGGTATGCAGGGCCTGGCCAATCTCCACGGCGGCGTCGCCGCGGTTTTCCGTGACCAGCGCGACCTGCAGGGCCTGGCCCAGGGTGACCTCGATCCGTAACGCGAAGGCGTGCGGCCAAAGCGCACGGGTGTGGTCCGTGTCGGTCAATCCCAGGACCAGCCGGATGGCGCCGTCGGTCGAGCGATGGCTCCCGATCACCTGCCACGGACGGGTGCGGACGAAGCCATGCTGAGGACGCCCTAGCGCCTGCGGATCTGGGCCAAACCACGGCCAGCACACCGGGATCCCGCCTTTGATGGCCTTGCCGGCCTGGTAGTGGGCCTGCTCGGAGACGAACAGCAGGTCCTGCGCCTCGCCTGCCGGCAAATAGCTCAAGACGTGACCGGCGTAGGTCGAGACCACCGCCGCCCCCCAGAGATTCTGCAGCCGCGCCTGCACCAGTCCGCCGGGTCCCGCGAAGAAGACGAGGTGCTCGGCGAGTCCAAAGTCTGCGTTGAGCCGTTCGGGTGTCATGGCTGGTCGCTCCTGGCTGTCTCGGTTCGCATGCCCGATGGGGTTGTTGAACGTCATTCTAGACCCTTCGCGTAAGCGGGCCCGTCGCTGCCCATTGCTGGCCAGCTCCTTTCCGCCCATTCGCGTGCACCCGCCTGAGGTCGGCTGCGGCGCCACTGGGGAAACGACCGCAAGCACCCGTCGCGCCGCAGCGACGCGCCTTCCTGGCCGCTGAAAAACGGTTCTTGCGCGAATAACCGTTGTTTCCTGACGCCGGGCGCGAGAGCCGGCATCGTTGCCGCACCGAAGCGACTCTCTCACCCGGAGCGAGCAACCCCGATGGCCACCCTGGAGCTGCCCCGTCACGTCGATGATCCGCCGAACCTGCTGTTCTGGCGCATCGACGACGTCACGCCCTTCTTCCTGGTGCTGGTGATCGGCATTCTGGTCAATCAGCCGCTGATCTTCATCCTGCTCGGCCTGCTCGCGGTGCGCCTCTATGGCCGCTTCCGCGAGAGCCGTGCCGACGGCTACGCCCTGCACGCGCTCTACTGGATCGGGCTCATGCCCATGGGGCATCGCACCACGCCCAATCCCTTTGTGCGGCGCTATCTGCCATGAGGCCACGGGCATGAACCTGGAGCGCTTTCGTCAGACCTGGCAGCGCCTGGTTACGGAGAACCGCTTTCACCGCGGCGTCCTGATCGCGCTGCTGGGGACCAACCTCCTCACCCTGATCGGTCTGCTGCAGGCCGAGCGCACCGTGGTGCTGGTGCCGCCGATCCTCGAGCAGCAGGTCAATGTCGCACGCGCCTCGGCGAGTCAGGAGGTCAAGGAGGCCTGGGGACTCTTCGTCACCGAGCTGCTCGGCAACGTGACGCCGACCAATGCGCCCTTCCTGCGCCAGACCCTGGAGCCCCTGCTGAGCCCCAAGCTGCGCCGTGCCGTCGCCGCCATCCTCGACGACCAGGTCGAGGCGCTGCAGCGCGACCG
>NZ_JAAIJQ010000235.1 GCF_010820565.1 Thiorhodococcus minor
ATCAGGATGTCCACCGCGTCGGCGCGGATGCGCTCGGCCAGCGCCGCGTCGCTCAGACCACGGGTGTCCACCCAATGCTCGAACCAGCCCCGGTAGCGCTCGGTCACCCCATCGCCACGCGCCAGCTCGGCGTAGGCAATCAGCTCCAGCGCGCCATGGTCGTGACGCGCCAGCAGCGGCTCGAGGAAGGAGCGCAGCGAGTGCGCGCGCAGGTCCGCCGAGACGTAGCCCAGGCGCAGACGACGATCCGGGTCGCGGTCGTTGCCGTGCGCGCGCCAGCTCGCGCGCAGCGGATCGCCAAAGCGGCGCTCGTAATCACGATACGCCGCGAAGATCTCCTCGGCCGATTTGTCCGGGTGGTAGTTCAGGGTGTAGAGGCGGCCCGAATAGAGCCTGTGGGCGTCAGGCTCGATCAGGATAGCGCGCTCATAGTCGGTCAGCGCCTCATCGAGCAGCCCCTGGTCCTTGAGCACACTTCCTCGATTGCTCAGTGCCTCCCAATCGTCGGGATGTATCGCAAGCACGCGCTGGAAGCAGGTCAGTGCGTCTTCGAAACGACTCGCATCCTGCAGTACGATTCCGCGATTGATCCATGTCTCGATCGATTCCGGCGCGATCTCAAGGGCACGATCGAATAGCACCAGTGCACGATCGTTGCGAGCTTGCTCGTACATGAGCAGCCCCAAATTACAATAGGTCTCGGCCGTCTCTGGATCGATCGCCAACGACTGCTCGAAGCATGCCAGCGCGTCCTCGAAGCGGCCGAGATCCATCGCCGCCACACCTTTGTTGTTCAAGATATCGGCGGACGCAGGCTTCGCTCTCAGCGCTCGATCGAATGCGTCCAGCGCCTCTCGCGGCCGCCTGAGTGCCCGCAGCGTCAAACCGCGGCAACTGTGTGCCTCGGCACTGCTCGGATCGATCGCCAAGGATCGGTCATGCCAGACGAGAGACTCATCCAACCGCCCCATCTGCATCAAGACGCGCCCGCGATTGGTCAGCGCCTTGGCATAGAGCGGCTTGAGGCCGAGCGCTCGGTCATAACTGCAAAGCGCGCCCTCGAGCTGCCCCATCATCTGCTGCGCCATCCCGAGGTTGTTCCAAATCTCGGCCTGCTCCGGATGAAGATCGAGCGCTCGCCGATAGGACTCGACCGCCTCCTCCAGTCGGTCGAGTGCTTGATAGGCACGCCCCAGGCTGTTGAGCGTATCCGAATCGCTCGGGTCCAACCCTCGAGCCTCTTCGAGGACCTGCAGGGCCTCTTCGTTCCGGAGCGCTTGGGCCAACAGCGTGCCGAGCACCTTTCGCGCGAAGGCATCGCCCGGATGGGCTCTGATCCTGTCTCGCGCCAAATCCTCGGCGTCCCCGAGCCGCCCCGCGCGCACCAGGTCGAGCAACGGCCCCTGGTCGAGCAGGTCCCCTGGCGATCCAGGCTCCCGGGATTGCGCATTCGGCCCACGGGCCTTCGAGGCGCTGCTCGCGAAACCTGCGGCAGCCGGAGCCGTCATCGCTCGATTGAGCCCGTCCTCCCCGCCGCACCATTTCCGCCACATCTCCCGATAGGCCTGCTCGACGCGCCGCGCAAAGCCCGCCTCGTCGCACCAGGGGCCTGACTCCAGCGCGTCACGCAGACCCGCGCGGATCGAGGCCAGACGACCCAG
>NZ_JAAIJQ010000236.1 GCF_010820565.1 Thiorhodococcus minor
CCCGTCCAGGCCGACCGGGCCGAGCAGGCCCTGGAGCTTTTGGCCTTGGACCCGGTCTCTGAAACGCTGGCCGACACCTGCTCGTATGGCTTTCGCCAAGCACGCTCCGCGCAAGATGCGATGGCGGCTTGCTTTCAGGTCCTGGCTCAGCGAACGCGCGCCGAATGGATCTTGGAGGGGGATATCCGGGGCTGTTTGGATCGCTGTTCATACTACCCCCCAGCTGATGCTGGCTCGTCGAAAAGATCGAGTGTTGGATTTTGAACCTTAATTCTCAGGCCTTTACGGTTGCCCTGTGAGACATGGATGGCCTCGAGCTCACCGCGCTTGACACGCTGCAACACCGTCTGGCGCGACACCCCAAGCCGGCGCATGGCCTCGACGATGGGCACGTAGCCCTCCGGAGCCTCGCCGGCGAAGTGCGCGCGGAGTGCCTCGGTGATGACGATGCGCCACGGCGCACCCGGTGTGACTTGCTCGCCCGCGATGAGTCCGTCATTGAGCTGGCGATGTAACGTCGATGGGGCCACACCGAGGATGGTGGCGGCCTCGCGGATCGTCACCGGCTCGCCGACGGGAGGCTCGGCCGGTGGCGTGAAGCAGGGAATCCCCCAATGGGTGCGCAGACTGCTGACGCGGTTGGCGCTAAAGGGCAGGCCGGTGGCCGTGGTGCGCTGCTGGCGGTTGAGCACGCCGGCAATGACGGTATCCGGATAATGGACGGCCAAGCGGCGAATGAGCGCCACCGTGTCCTCATCGGTGCGCACCGTGGCCGCGCGTTGCGGCAAGGCCACAGCGATATCGCTGATCAAGCCACCCGTCCAGCGCAAGGTCAGGTGCACCTGGTGCGCCTCGCTGTCGTGCGTGACCATGACCTCCTCGAGCAAGGCGCGCAGCAATTCCTTGCGGTCGCGATCGCTGGTCGAGGGGGCCGACCAGACCGCCTGCAGATCGTCGGCGAGGCTGAGGATGGCCTCGCGCTCGGCGGCAGAGAGCGCCGGTTGCGGGTGCTGCTGGCGTCGTTGCACCTCCTGCTCAGCGCGCTGCACGCGCTGCAAGGCGGCCTCCCAGGCGGTCTCCAAGCCACGGGCGACCAGACGGTTGTCGGGATCGACGTTCTGATAGCGCCGCTGGGCCAAGTGCGCTTGATAGCGCGCCTGCTCGAGCTGCTGTTGCCACTGCGCCAACGCCGCCTGCTCAGCGCTGTCGAGACCCTCGGCGGCCTCCAGGGCCGCCTGCAAGGCGGCTGGCTGAACGGCGGCGAGGACCGCAGCGCTCACCGCCTGCTGGATGCGCGACCCGCCGACGCGTACGCACGCCTGGCCGCGTCCGTTGGCGAGGGTGTCGCCCGGGCAGTAATAGGACGCGACGCCCGAGCGACCGCTGTAGGCGACCCGCAGTTTGCGCCCACAATGCCCGCACAGCGCGATGCCCTGCAGCAGCGCCGAGCCCTCACGCAAGGCGCCCACGCTCTCATTGGGTGTGGGATGCGTATTCGCACTCAGGCGCATCCGATTGGCCTCGAAGGTGGTCCAATCGATGAAGCCCGGGTGGTGATCCTGGATGAGCACGCCCCATTGATCGGGTGGTAAGCGCTTGAGGCGCGTACGCACCTCCCCGTCCTCATCGATGTAGCGCTCCTGGCGCGTCTTGCCGTAG
>NZ_JAAIJQ010000237.1 GCF_010820565.1 Thiorhodococcus minor
TACTTAACCTGCTTGAGCTGCTCGATCGGGTCGCCGCTCTTGAGGATCGGGCCGCCAAAGCCGATCCAGTCGAGGAAGTCGTTGTAGGACTCGATCTTGGTGGTCTCGGCGCGGATGCTTTGACGCAGATCCCCCTCCGAGACGAAACTCAGCAGGAACAGCGTTCGCACAACGCGCCCAAGCTCGCGGAATGCCCGGTAGAGCCGGTTCTGCCGACTGTGGCTTCCGAGCTTGCGCAGGAGCATCGACGGGAGCACCTTGCCCGCTTGGATCGAGAGGACCACTTGCATCATGTCTTGCCAATGGGTCTCGATCAATTCCCAGCCGACCGTCCTGGAAAACAGCGGGTCGATATGGCGGTAGACAATGTCCTTGGCCGGGCGGTAGAAGACCGCGTCATTCCAGGTTCTCATCCGGGGCAGCAGCTTGATGCCGAGGAGGTAGGGCAGACCGAATACCGGCTCGCTCTGGCCATGGGTATCCGCGTGCACGCGATCGACCGCGAAATCGGAGCGGTCCTGCAACAGCCCATCGAGGATGTAGACGGCTTCCCAGACGCCACAGGCGATGAAGTTGCTGAACAGCGCGATGTAGGTCGAGGAGATGTGGTGGTACGCAATCCCGCCGTAACGCCCATACCGAATGTGCTGTTCGCCCAAGAGGTTGTTCCCGCGCAGCTCCATGTGCGTCCCGTCGGCGATCGCGACATTGGGGCGCCCCCAGAACCGCGGAAGATCGAACCGCGCGTACTCGTGAATGATGTCGCGCAACGCGGCCTCGAGCTTCTCGACGCTGACGTGTTGAGCGTTGATTCGGCGTAGGGAATGCCGGTCGATCGCCTCCGGCGCATGCCTCGCGGTTTGGCTCTCCCCGAGATTGCAGCCGAAGCCGAAAACGACGAACAAATTGCGTCTGGTGGCATCATCGAGCTTGGCATCCCAAGCCAACGGCTGCGCTCGGTAATCGGCGCAAGCCCCTGAACTGACGACGAACACGTCGCCGCTTTGCAGCGCCTCGGCCAGGTACATGAAGACGCAGAGCTCGAGCGCGCGCCTCCCGTGGAAAACCTTGCCGTTGACGTCCTCTCGGACAAAGGCCTGCCAGCGCTGGGAGGCGAAACCCACGTCGACGGATGCTGCCAACGCGCTGCGCCGACTTCCCTGGTGCTGCCGGACGACGACAAGGGCCTCCAGAAGGCGATGATCCCTGGTCGAAGACTCCAGTTGCAGCAGGTCGAGCAACCGGAACAAGGCACTGCGGTCGTGGCTGTGGATCGGCCACAGGAGCGGCAGGTAGTTGTTATCGTGGTAAGCCGTCACCGCGTGCAGCTGCCCGGAGAGCGCCTCGACGCCGCCTTGTTCGGCAAGCAGCTGACGGATCGTGTGGCCCACCGTCTGATCATCGCCGTCGTCACCTGCATGCTTCAGGACCGTCCCAAAAAACCCCGAGCAGCCTTTCCTCGGTCTCGCGTTGGTGGGCTTGGACGTCTTGCAGGCGTTCCACGGCCTTGTTGCGCGTTGCCAATAGGCACAACAACAAGGTGTGGCGTCGTCCCGGCCGGCAGACATCGCGCAAGTCGCCGGTTTCCAGGGCCGCGGCCGCGGCGGCGAACTGACGGATCTTGGTAGGCGTCATGCGCGCGAGCAGTGGCCGAGG
>NZ_JAAIJQ010000238.1 GCF_010820565.1 Thiorhodococcus minor
ATCGTCTATCGTTTGAGTAAGCCCGCACACGGGAGTCAGACGATGAACCCCTTTGTTGAACAGCATCACGATGAGATCAGCTGTGTGTTGTCTTGCTTCGACCGGGTCGTCATCACCGGCACCTTCCCGGAGATCTGCCACGCCAAGGCGATGGCGAGCTACCTTGGTCAACGCGACATCCGCCTGTTCGATTACACCCAGTGGGCCGAGCCGTTGCGCGAGGAGATCCGCGCCAATGCCGAGCATCTCGCGGCCGAGGCCGGTGTGCAAATCGAGTTTATCCGTAAGCTCAAGGCGTTTCGCAAGGAGGATCGGGTTCAAGCAATCCTCGCCGAGCGTGGCGATCATCCCGGTTTGGTGCACATCTTCTCGGCGATGGAAGCCTGCTCCTCCTATCGCCCCTGGCACGACAAGGCGAGTGGCAAGACCTTCTTCAAGCCGATCAGCGGCAAGTGCCTGCACTACTATTTCTACTTCGTCGACGCCGACTTCGGTCTGTGCTACGTGCGCGTCCCAACCTGGGCACCGTTTCGCCTGCAGGTCTATTTCAACGGCCACGGTTGGTTGGCGCGACAGCTCATGCACGCCGGCATCGCCTTCGACGCCGCCGATAACGCCTTCGTGCGCCTCGCCGATCCGGGCGCCGCTCAGCGTCTCGCCGACAGCCTCGATCCCACGACCCTGCATCAGCACCTCAATGCCTGGGCGCAACGCTTCTGCCCCGTGCTCGGGCACTTTCGCAGTGGCGTGCATTGGAGCTTCATGCAGGTCGAGTACGCCACCGATGTCGTCTTTCTCAAACAGGCGCACTTCCAACCGCTCTATGAAGCGATCGTGCGCACCGCCGTGCACGTGATCAAAGCCGAGCAGGTCGCGACCTTCCTCGGCCACAAGCTCACCGCCAAGTACCAAGGCGAGGTCGGCAACGACTTCTCCACCCGCATCCAGGGGACCCGCATTCGCCATCACATGGGGCCAGCCAGCATCAAGCTCTACGATAAAGCAGGCATCATGGCCCGTGTCGAGTGCACCGCCAACGATGTGTCCTTCTTCAAACACCACCGTCACGTGGAACAGCGTAACGGCGAGACCGTCTTCAAGCTCGCCCCACTGCGCAAATCGATCTACAGCCTCAACGACCTGCGCCGGCTCATGTCCGCCGCCAATGAGCGCTACCTCGCCTTCATGGCCTGCATCGACAATCCCGACGCGCCCCAAAAGGCACTGGCCAAGATGGCTGCTCCGAGCAAGGTCAAGGGCCGCTCCTTTCGCGGTTTTGACCTCTTCCTCGACCCCGACTATCAGCTCTTCCTCACGCTCGCCCGGGGCGAGTGGTCGATCTCCGGCTTCCGCGCTCGCGATCTGCGTGAGCACATCGATGGACTCTCACCAAGCCGCGCGTCCTATCTGATCAAACGCCTACGCACCCATGGGCTCATCAAGAAGGTCGGTCATGCCTACAAATACTTCTTCACCAAGCTCGGGCGGCGCGTAGTGACCACCGCGCTCGTCATCCGCGAGTATTTTGTGCAGCCGAGTCTCGTGCTGGAGGCCCTTTAGAATTCTCATCGTTTTGTCAAAGATTTTGTCGATAAGGGACTA
>NZ_JAAIJQ010000239.1 GCF_010820565.1 Thiorhodococcus minor
TGAACAAACGGCCCCTCGCAACCGAGGGCATGAGGTTACATTCTAAGCGCCACGCCGCCGCATGGGCTTTCTCCGCGCAGCGGCTTCGTCCAACAAGACCATTAAATTTGCTCCCTACGGTCGCCGGACGCTCACAAGTTCGCACCGTTCTTGGCGGCGTTATGTGCAGCAGGTGAAATGAGCCCTACAGTATTTAAAGAAAGTGGATATAGATTTTTCTTCTTCTCAAGAGAAGAGGAAAGGATGCACGTCCATGTAGTATCAGGCGATGGAGAAGCGAAATTTTGGCTTAAGCCTGAAATTGAGCTTGCCAAGAACCATAAGTATTCAAGAAAACAACTGAAGCAAATAGAGTCACTCGTAGAGGTTCATTACAATGAGCTCGTTAGCGCATGGCAACAGCATTTCAGAAGTGGAAGTAACTAATATTTCTACGCATGGGGTATGGCTGTTCGCCCATGGAGAAGAATTGTTCATGTCATATGATGATTTTCCATGGTTTAGAGAAATGGCGGTCAAGTCAATTGTAAATGTAGAAGAACAATCGCCAGATCATTTTTACTGGCCTGATTTAGATGTTGACTTGACTAGAGAAATTATTAAGCATCCAGAACGTTTTCCGCTTAAGTCAAGAAGCACATAAAAACCGGAGTGTCGCGTCTGCGCTCGTGATACCCGTCGGGTCGATCCCTCGCCGACGGGACTCGCGCAGGGCGACAACCTTCTCAGCCCGGGCCGTCCCGCTCCGGGTCGCTGCTCCGCCTCGAGTAGCGCCGTTGGCGCACTCGGGCTGCGCACGACCCTACGACGAATGACTCTACGGCGTGTGTGACTGCGCTTTGCATATTGCCTTCACGACGAAGGACTCACGTCCTTCGTCATTACGGCAATACGCACGCGCACACGCCTACCCGGGACTACCGGCCTCGCGCTTTGCGCTTCCCTGGCCGGCAGCGAGCGCCTAATCGGGTAAGGGCGGGTATTTAGCCCGCCCTCCCCACACCACCTAGCATGCGGGTCCGGGCCTTGATCATCGTCTGGTCCAAAACCCAGTGCAAGCGTAAGGATCGCTGCGATCTTGGTTAGGAAATCAGTGCCTTACGCAGGGGCGCCTTGCTCCCGGCAGCCAGATGGACCGAACGATGATCGAGGCCCGGGTCCGCACTAGGCGGTTCACCAGAAGGGAGCAGACGACGCGTCAGGCATAGCCATGCGCTTTCATCCACTGATCGCGAATACTGATCAAGCCCTGAGCTTTCAGCCAGTTGTTGGTCATCCCGGTTTGCGTGCCCAGCGAGCGGGACAGGTGCCAATAGCCTTTCGAGCTCATACCTGTCCAGATCGCCGTGCGTTTCGTTGTGCCCAAGCTCAAGAGCTGGCGAATGCGATTGGTGAAGATCGGGGTCAGGTGAAGATCGGGGTCAGGTCTTGCCATCACGCATCGTCGCCTAACGAATAAGGTTAGATCGTCCGAGCGAAGCGAGCGACGATCTGAACCGGTTGTTGGACAAGCCCGGGATCGAGGAGGTACGCAGGGGGTATAGAAAATAGCTTTTCGAGGCCGAGGGCTC
>NZ_JAAIJQ010000023.1 GCF_010820565.1 Thiorhodococcus minor
TTGTGCAGCCGAGTCTCGTGCTGGAGGCCCTTTAGAATTCTCATCGTTTTGTCAAAGATTTTGTCGATAAGGGACTAAGCGATGCCGCGGATGGCTCGCTCGAGGCAACCGGCTCGCTGGGAATTCCTTCGGCATCGACGGGCAAGTAGAAGAGACGACCCGGGGCGAAGAGCGCCCTGAAGATCTCCAGGATCTTGCCGACGGCCGCCTGCTCGCTCGCCGCCATCGAAATGCGGCTCAGGAGGTCCATCGCCATCGCGGTTGCCCGCGCCTGCCGCTGCGATAGCGCGATCAAGGCGGCGGAGGCACGCTGCTGGGCACGCAGCTGGGCTCTGTCGGCAATCCGCTCCAGATTCAACCGCAGATAGCCCAGCCCGATCGACTAGGTCGCGACCGGCCGCTCGAGACGCTCCGCAAGGGCGTCGAGCTTGATCTCCGCATGGGCATCACGCCCGGTGTCGAGCAGGACAAGCTCGGTCTTGGCATCGGCCAAGCGCTCGCCATTCACGCCAGGATTTCGAGGATCGCACTCGGGTGGCAGCGCCTGCCAATGGTCCAGCCAGCTCGGCGTGCAGAGATGGACACCACGCTTGAGCTGCGCCTCTACCCAGCTCGGGTCCTCGAGCATGTGGACGCACTCGCGCATGTGCGCGATCTCGACGTGCCGATCCAGCTCGCCCGCCACCGCCTCGACCTCGCTGCGCGCGTCGCCGAGCGCAGCGAGACAGTCACCCCCGAGCCAAACCGCGGGGGCATCGCCGGGGATGGCCGCAGTCCGCCGACGAACCTCTTCGCAAGAAACCGCCGGCTCACCGCAGCAGGCCTGGAAGCCATGGAGCTCGAGGTGCCGCAGACTGGGGGCTCCCTCGAGCGCGGCATGCACCTCCTTGATCCACTGCGCGCAGACGAACAGATACACCCTCGCGTCCTCGGCCGTCTCGACCACTGGATGCTCGTCCGTCACGCCGTGTCGATGGGATGATGACTTCGTCAAATAACTCGCTCCAGCAGAGCCAGCGGGGATCCTGCGCATGGCCTCGGCACGGAATCCCGATGCCGGGGCGCGGATACGAATGATTGGATAGGGATAGACGCGCCATCGCGGACGACATCGGCCCGCGGTCTTGTCGTCGCTTCAGACGCTCGCTCACCGGTCTTAGCATAGTGGCTCAAGCGCGCCGTTCTTGTGCGCCAATCAAAACAAAACCATGCGCCTGACAACAATGCGGCCAGATCCTGCGCCGACGGTCATAGCGCTCGCGCACCTCTGGCAGCATGTTTCCGAGGCGCGACAGCGAAGCTGTCGAGGACGACCCGGCAAAGCAGGCAGCGCCATCCTCTCCGAGAATAGCCGACGCGCGCAATCCGAGGAGTGCTTTGGATACAATGCGCCGGCGGTGGAGCCGAGCATCGACAGCGCACACCTGCCTGAGGCGACATCCACGGAAATGCCAAACAATGCATCAGTGCATCTGGAGGACAGCATGCAGAGACGTGACTTCCTGAGAACCGCAGGTGTCGGCGCGGTCGCCGCCGGCCTCTCCCTTCCGGCGAAGGCGCAAGGCCCCGCCATCAAATGGCGCATGGCCTCCAGCTTCCCGAAGAGCCTCGACACCATCTATGGCGGCGCCGAGACCCTGGCCAAGCGCGTCGCCGAGCTGACCGACGGGCGTTTCGAGATCCGCGTCTTCGCCGGCGGCGAGATCGTCCCGCCCTTCGGTGTCTTGGACGCCGTGCAGCAGAGCACCGTGGAGTGCGGCCACACCGCCTCCTACTACTACTTCGGCAAGAACAAGGCGCTGGCCCTGGAAACCACCTTCCCCTTCGGCCTCAACACCCGCCAGCTCACCGCCTGGGTGCTGCAAGGCGGCGGCATGGAGATGCTGCGCGAGATGTTCGCCGAGTACGGCATCCTCAATTTCCCCGGCGGCAGCACAGGCGCGCAGATGGGCGGCTGGTTCCGCAAGGAGATCAAGTCGCTCGACGACCTCCAGGGCCTCAAGATCCGCATCCCCGGCTTCGGCGCCGAGATCTTCTCGCGCCTCGGTGCCGTGCCGCAGTCACTGCCGGGCGGCGAGATCTACCCCTCCCTGGAGCGCGGCGCCATCGACGCCGCGGAGTGGACCGTCCCCTACGACGACGAGAAGCTCGGCTTCTACAAGGTCGCCAAGTATTACTACTACCCGGGCTGGTGGGAGCCGGGCACCCATCTGGTTTTCTACGTCAACAAGGAGCAGTGGGAGTCGCTGCCCCCGTCCTATCAAGCGGCCTTCGCGATTGCGGCCAACGACGCGCATCTGGAGATGCTGGCGGCCTATGACGCCAAGAACCCGCCCGCACTGCAGCGCCTCATGGCGGCGGGCGCCGAGCTGCGCCGCTTCCCGGACGACGTGCTCTTGAAGGCCTACCAGGTCGCCCAAGAGGTCTATGCGGAAGAAGCCGGCAAGAACCCGACCTTCAAGAAGCTCTACGACTCCATGACCGACTTCCAGAAGAGCTCGGACGTGTGGTGGGGCGTCGCCGAGTCATCGATGTCGAACTTCCGTCAGGCGGTTAGACGCATGAAGTAGGCGCCGACGTCGGTCCCAAAGCAACCGAGCCCTGGCCTGCACCGCACGCCAGGGCTTTTTTGCGCCGGCTCAAAGCCACCATTCCATCGGCGATAGGCCCCACTCGGCGCGAGACACCGCAAACAGATTTTCAGGTTGTGAGCCGAAGACATCCTGGCGCCTGCTTTGCCGCAAGGCACTGACAAGGGAGCCGCTCAGGGGAGACGACGATGGCGAAGCACGAAGATCAGGGTCCTCAGATCAAGAAGGACGCGCAGTACGAGGCGCTCAGAGGCCAAGGGATGCGTCAGGAGAAGGCGGCCCGGATCGCCAATGCCGATAGCAGGCAGGCCGGGCGGAAAGGCGGCAAGGCGCCGCCTTGCGAGGAATGGACCGAGGAAGCGCCCCAAGACAAGGCGCAAGAGATCGGGATCCAGGGTCGCTCGACCATGACCAAGGACGAGCTGATCGAGGCGCTACGCGGCCATTGAGGCAGCGTCACCGAGCAAGAATCCCCGCTTGCCGGGAAGCCAGCTCGGGGAGTGGCCGGTGGCAGACCGCGAGAGCGGTCGGCCACCAAGACATCTTGGAGCGTCAGAGCAGGAAGTAAGCGGCGGTTCCGACCGCACCGATCATCAGCAGGATTCCGATGGTCAGCCCCCAGATGGCGATCCGACGTGCCGAGACGACGGCCTCGGCCATGATCTCCAGCCGTTTGTCCGTTTCTTGGCGCAATCGCTCGCCAGCATGGCTGCGCTCGCGCACACGCTGATCGATGAGATGCTGGACCTCGCGGGTGTCGGGAGCTGCGCCCGTCTGCGGCGCACCCCGTGATAGCTCCCGCAGCTCGAGGACGTCTCTCGCTAAGGTGTTGACGCGCTCGGCGAGCGGTTTGAGATCGGCGCCCGCGCCCTTTCTCTGCAGCTCCTTGCCGACCGCGTCCAAGTGACCTGCCAGCTTACGCGACTGCTGCAAGCCCATCTCGGCGCGCTGAAGCGCCTCGTCCGCGCGTTTCGCGGTTTGATCCAGCAGACGCTGCAGCTCGCCGAGCTTGGCCTGGAGGCCGGAGGTATCCGCGGGCGGGGCTGCCGCCGGACGCGGCTTGGCAACTTGGGTCTCGCCGCTGGCCAGGGCGTCGGCTTGACCCATCATGGTCTGCATCTCGGACTCCAGGCCGGACGGGCGCTGTCGTTTGAAGGCATCGACCAGCTTGGGCATGGCCCCATGGCATCGCTGGATCAGCGCAATCATGGGCTCGCTGACCGGGATCTTGCCCTCGATCGCGCGGTTCAGCATGCTCTCGATCTTCCAGGCGAGCTCGCCGAGATCCAGGGCCTTGGCCATGCGGCCGCTGCCCTTGAGCGTATGGAAACCGCGGCGCACTTCTCCGAGTGCGGCCTTGTCCTTGGGGTTGGCCTTCAGGGCCTTCAGGTTCTGATCGATCTCTTGCAGGACCTCTTCGGCCTCTTCGACGAAGATCTCGATGATTTCCTGGTCGTCCGCGTCTAGGGTCATTGTCGACATGCCTCACGTCCCTCATGGAATCCAGTGCTGTGCCGGCACGCTTCCGGCGCCCAGCCGAGCCGAGGCAGGCACAGAGTCGGATGCGAATGCTCAACGGGACGGAGGGCTCAGGATCGGGCTGCGCACGACTCCGCCTTACCGCTACGCGCTTGCGCGGCCCGATTCTCGACCCTCCTCCACGCCATTGTCACCTTCATCGCCGCGCTTTTGCCCGAGGTTGTGAGCTGAGTCCCGGATTCAGGATAGGGAGTCTGCGCGCAAACGGCCCTCGCCCGGCGGTCCATCACCCGAGCAATCAGACCTACTGACCGAAATCCGCAGGCGGCGGGCCAAGGAGCCCATCGAACTCCGAGCTATCCAGCAGGCTCGAGCCGCCCTGAGGCTCAGGCACACTGATCTCGGTCGGCGTCTCGTTGATCGTCGGTCCGTCCAGCCCCCAGCTCACCAGCTCTGGGAAGGCGATGATGAGGAAGACCATGACCAGCTGGATGCCGAGGAAGGGCACCGCGCCCCAGTAGATATCCACTGTACGCACCTTGGCCGGCGCCACCGAGCGGAGATAGAAGAGCGCGAAGCCGAAGGGCGGGTGCATGAAGCTGGTCTGCATGTTCACGCCCATGAGCACCCCGAACCAGACCAGATCGATGCCGAGCTTGGCCGCGACCGGGGCCAGGAGCGGCAGGATGATGAAGGAGATCTCGAAGAAATCCAGGAAGAAGGCCAGGAAGAAGACCAGCAGGTTGACGAAGATGAGAAAGCCGATCACGCCGCCGGGGAGTCCGGTCAGCAGGTGCTCGACCCAGAGATCTCCATCGACACCCCTGAAGGTCAGGCTGAAGACGCTGGAGCCGATCAGGATGAAGATCACAAAGCTGGTGATGCGCGCCGTCGAGGTCATGGACTCCCGCAGCATGTCCAGATTGAGCCGCTTCTTCATGGCCGCCAGCAGCAGGGCGCCCACCGCGCCCATGGCGCCGCCCTCGGTCGGGGTCGCCCAGCCGATGAAGATGGTCCCGAGCACCAGAAAGATGAGCGCCAGCGGCGGAATGAGCGCGATGACGACGCGCCACAGCAGCTTCCGGCCATGGAGCGTACGCGCTTCCGGCGGCAGCGCAGGGGCGCTGTCCGGCTTCAAGATGGTCGTGCCGAAGACGAAGAGCGCGTAGAAGCCGGTGAGGAGCAGACCGGGAATGAGCGCCCCTTTGTACATATCGCCGACCGAGCGGCCCAGCACGTCGGCCATGACGATGAGCACCAACGAGGGCGGGACGATCTGCGCCAGGGTGCCGCTCGCGGCGATGACGCCGGTCGCCAGCCTGGGGTGATAGCCGTAGCGCAGCATGATCGGCAGCGAGATCAGCCCCATGGCGATGACCGAGGCCGCGACCACGCCGGTCGTCGCCGCCAGCAGCGCGCCGACGAAGACCACCGCATAGGCCAGACCGCCGCGCACGCCGCCGAAGATCTGCCCGACCGTGTCCAGCAGCTCCTCGGCCATGCCGCTGCGCTCGAGGATGAGGCCCATGAAGGTGAAGAAGGGCACCGCAAGCAGGATCTCGTTGCGCATGATGCCGAAGACACGGTCCGGCAGCGCCTGCAGCAGTGACGGCGTCAGCATGCCCAGCTCGATGCCGATCCAGCCGAACAGCATGCCCACGGCGGCGAGCGAGAAGGCGACCGGGTAGCCCAGCAGCAGGAAGAGCACCAGCGCCGTGAACATCACGGGCGCCATGTTGGCGATCAGCCAGGCCTCCACTTCAGTGTCCTCCCTGAGCGGCCGGCAGCGGCCGCCGACCGGTCAGCGCGCCGAAGCCCTTGATGACCTCGGACAGGCCCTGCAGCGCGAGCAGGGTGAATCCGACCGGAATGGCGAGCTTCATCGGCCACCAGATCAGCCCCCCCGGATTGTAGGAGGCCTCGTTCTGGTGGAAGGAGATGAGAAAGTAGTCCCAGGCGTCGACGATGACGAGCACGCAGACGGGAAGCAGAAAGAGCAGGCCGCCGAGGATGTCGATCCCGACGCGCACGCGCGGCGGCAAACGATTGTGGAGGATGTCCACCCGAACGTGGCCACGCTCCAGCAGCGTCCAGGGCGCGCAGAACAGGAAGACCAGCCCGAACATGAACCACTGGCCCTCGATCATGGCGTTGGAGCCCCAGTCGAGCGTGTAGCGCAGGGTGGCGGTGAGCGCGCTCAGCAGCACGCTTCCCAGGACCAGCCACATCGCCGCCTGACCGATGCGGCGATTGAGCGTATCGATGAAATCCGAGAGACGTAGCAGCGCGTCCATCCTCAGTCGGCTCCGGAGCTTGAGATAGCCGGCAACACTAGCAGAGGCGGCAGGACGAACCAAGGGAGAGGCGGCGCTTGCGGGTCAGCGCGAGACTGCCGGAAAGCAAGCACTCCTCGCCCTTACGAGCAGCGGCGGCGGGCGATACGGATGGAAGGTGCGCCGAGCCGGCGGCGGCCCGGAGCGATCAGTCGCCCAGGACCCCGGGCTGGCGCGCAGAGACCTCAGGCTCGCTGGGCGGCTCCGGAATCTCGGCCTCCGCCAGCAGGAGGTCCGACCAGGCGGGCAGTGAATCCTCGCCGCGCGGGATGAGGCTGTAGAAAACGATGCGCCCCGTCGCTCGCGGCGTTTCACAGCTTGGCGCAGTCTCGAGCTCAGGCTGGACCAGACACTGCGGCCCGGAGGGAGCCAGAAAGATATCCCGTCCCATTGGCGGAAGCCCAAGCATGGCCAAGGTCACCGGGTCCAAGAGACCATGGGTCTGGCGCAAGCCGCTGCGCAGCTGGAAGCGGTCGAGCGCCCCGCGGGTCAGCTTGCCGGCGATGCCATCGAAGTGCAGGCGCTTGCTCGGCCGTCTCCCGCGCGTTTGGGTCTGCAGCCCCTCCTCGGCCAGGGCCTCCTGCAGGGCGGCGATGTGTGGCTTCGAGGCGCGGCGATGCGACTTCAACAGCCGCTTGATCCCCATGAGGTCCAAGGCATCGGCCATCGCCGCCTCTTGGCTGCGCTGAAGGGCCGCATAGCGGGCGACGCGCCAGTCATACATCTCGAGCGCGACGCGCTCGGCCGGCATCAGCCGATCGACGAGCGCCGGGGCATCGGGGTCGTCCTTACCGACCAGCTCGCGGAAGGCGTGCAAGGCCTCGCGGACCTCTGGACGATCCGTGTCGAAGTCCGCGACATCGGACGACAAGAGCCCCAAGTGCCTTAGGGCCGACACAACGGATGGCGGTAAGGTCGCCAAGGGCAGATCCTCGCCCTGGCGAATCAGCTCGGCAAGACGCTCCTTGTAGGTCCGCGTCTCCATGGCATCGAGCGGCCCAGTAATCAGCTTCTCCGGCACCAGCAGACTGCCACTGATCTCATGGCGCAGCTCGGCGGTCTCCACGCGCTTGTCGCCGTCGAGCGTCCAGCCAGGCATGTCGCCGCCCTTCAGCGCGAAGCCCACGCCATACTTCGCGCGCACCATGGCCGGCTGCCGCTTGGCCTGAACCCGCTTGGTGAGCGCACTCATGAACTCGGCCCAGGTGTAGGGATCCGTCTTGGCACTGCCGTCGCGGTAGAACATTCCCGCATTTCCGGTAACCACAGGCGAGTCGGCGGGAAGGCCCCACTGGGACGAGACCCGAGGCGAGGTCACCACGTCGGGACTCGACCAGACCGCCGAGCCTGTCGGTGGACGCGAGGACGGACGATAGACGGCCGACGCGTCCAAGCTGGGGGCCTTGCCAACCAGGCCATGCCGCTGCAGCTCCGAGCTGAGGCCGTACCTGGCCGAGATTCGCGGCAGCGTGGCGAAACCTCCGGCGGTGGCGGAGGAATCCGCCGCTGCGATCGACGCGGAGCGCAAGATACGGCGCGCACGCAAAACTGCGCGACGCTCGTCGGCCGTCGCCGCGATCGCCGGCCGCTTAGACCCCGCGGGAGCCGATGGCAGAGACTGCTTCACGCACAAGGTATGCCGGGCCTCGCCGCGGGCCAGCGCCAGGATCTCCCTGCCGCGCCTGGCACCGAGAAAGTGGAACAGGTAGTCCTCCTCGGGTGTCTTGGCGCCCGACTCGACGCTCAGATAGTGCTTGGCGAAGGCCAGAACCGTGAAGTTGTGCCGCAGCAGTTGAAGCTCTACATCGTCACGGTCGCGCACCCCGTCGACGGTCTCCCGAATGATCGCGCGCACCCGCGCATCGCTGAACGGCCCGGCGCCGAGATCCAGTGCCGCCCTCCCCGAGCCCTCGTCTGCCGAGCTCGCCGCCAGCAGGTCTGCGCCGTACTTCCTGATGATCAGGTGAAAGGTCGAGGGAATGAACTGCCAGACGCCGGTTGCCGAGCCCAAGCTGCCATTACCAAGCGTGGGGCGGACGAAATCGTTCCAGGTCTTGGCGCTCTCGAACTCCCCGGTCGCCAACGCCTGCCCTAGGCTCGCGCCGGTCCGCTCGGACACCTCCAGCAGCAGGAGCATCTGCTCGGGAGAGATATCCTGGGTGGAATCGTAATTGCTCGCCTGGCGGGCGGCCATGGCGCGGTAGTCGGCAAGGGCCAGGGCTTGGGCCGTCGGCTCCGAGGCGGGGGCGTCGACGTCCGCCGGATCTCCCGCGGCGGAAGCGGATCCGAGACCCAACGCCAACAGCAGCGCGACCGAGCCGCCGAGCGGCGATCTTCCCTGCTTCTGTTTGCGCACCATTGATCTACCCGTTGCTGACTGGTGAGAGAAAGGCGAGACGCTGGCCTCTCGCAGATGGTGATGCCGTCTGGCGAATCAATCCAGGTGAACAGTATGCGCAGGCTCAACGCAGAGCAGTCGCGTCGGCAGCATCGGCGCACACATGGGAAATCCGCTGGGCGCGTGACAAGACAGCCAGAGGTATGGATCGCCGGACAGGGCGCATGGGCCACCAATGTCCGACCGAAACGGCTGAGCGTGCAAGCCGAAAGCGAGTGAGAAGCGTAGTCCTTTCAAAACTCGACTGCAGCGAAGCAGACGCGCGGCCTGCGTCCTGCCCTCATGCGGACGCTTGCCGTACTCGCGTGAAATGCCCCGGTGAATCCGTGTTTTACCCCAAATATTTCTGCCTTGAGTCAGGAAAGCTGCACAAAGGCATCCCTCCCGTCCTTTTTCCAATAGCCTCCCCGCTGTTTCGATCACAGAAGCTGCGAGAGGTTTGATGAGATGTCGAAGTCCGTTCTTTTGACGGGTCTGGTATGGGGCGCCGGATCCCTGGCTGCCTATGCCGAAGAGGCGACAACCCTGCTGCCGGAGATCGAGGTCGTTCGCGAGCCGCTTGAGGTCGAATCACCCTTGACCTTTTCAGCCTCGCTCGACGCCCTGGATATCAGCACGCCGGCCGACGCAGGGGATCTGCTGCGCCGCCTGCCAGGGATCGACGGCTCGCGCATGGGAGGTCACGGCATCGACCCCATCATCCGCGGCCAGAAGCATCGTCAGCTCAACATCCTCATGGACGGTGCCTATGCCTTCGGCGGCTGCCCGAATCGCATGGACCCGCCGACGACCCTGCTGGATCTGGACAGCTATGACAGCCTGACCGTCATCAAGGGCGCACAGACCGTCCGCTATGGCGCGGGCGGCAGCGGCGGGACCGTTATCTTCGAGCGCAAGACGCCGCGCTTTGCCGAGGCCGAGTCGGCGCGCGCGCGCTTCACAGGCGGCCTGACCAGCAACGCCGATACCCAGTCGGCCAGCGCCGACATCGCCATCGGCAATCCGCTCGGCTTCGCACGCGCCCTTGGCAGCTACCGCAGCGCCGACGACTATGAGGACGGCAGCGGCAACACCGTCCGCAGCGCCTACAACACCGAGTCGGCCGGCATCATCCTGGGCTACACCCCGAGCGACGCCACGCGGGTCGAGCTGAGCTACGACGCCACCCACGACTGGGACCTGCTCTTCGCCGGGGCCGGCATGGACTCGCCCTATAGCAACACCAATCAGTGGCGCCTGAAGCTGGACCAAGAGGTCGCGATGGGCGCGCTGCAGCGTCTCAGCGGCGAGCTCTACAGCGTCAACGTCGACCACCTCATGGACAACTATTCGCTGCGCCCGCTCACGGCCATGTTCAAGATGCGGGTGCCGACGGAGTCCAACTCGGCGGGTGGGCGCATCGTCGCGGACCTGAGCACGCGCGGGACCGATTGGACCCTCGGGCTGGACTATCTGAACGTCACTCGGGATGCGACACGCTACTGGAGCTACAAGTCCTCCAGCGTGAACGTCCCGCAATCCTACATGTGGCCGGACGTCGAGCAGGGCGATCTCGGGCTCTTTGCGGAGGCGGAGCAGGGGATTGGGGCACATGGCCGGATCAAGGGCGGGCTGCGCTATGACCATGTCGAGTCCAGCGTCTCGGACGTGCGGGCCAACAAGGCGCCGACCGGTCCCGCCTGGGTGATGTCGGCCAATCAGCTTTACCGGACCTACTATGGCAAGACCGCCAAGGACGCGACCGAGGACAACCTCGGCGGCTTCCTCAGCTACGGACATGACCTGGGCAACGACCTGGAGCTGACCGCCGGCGTCAGCCGGACCCTGCGCACGGCGGATGCGACCGAGCGCTACCTGGCGTCCAACGGCAATCCGGCCTCCATGCGCTGGGTCGGCAACCCGGATCTCGATCCCGAGCAGCACCACCAGCTCGACCTGACGCTGGCGAAGACAGGCGCGGCCTGGCGGACGGACCTCGCCCTCTTCTACGACCGCGTGACCGACTACATCCTCCGCGACCGCGCCCATGGGCAGTCCGGCATCCTGCGGAGCGACAACGCGACCATCTATCGCAACGTCGATGCCGAGCTGACGGGTGGCGAATGGAGCGGCGAGATCGAATTCGCCCAGCATTGGCAGGCGGGCGCGTCACTGGCGTACGTCTATGCCCAGAACCGCACCGACGGGCGCGCCATCGCCCAGATCCCGCCCCTGAGCGGCATCCTCAAGCTGGACTATCGGCAGGACCTCTGGGCGGCCGGCGCCCAGGTCACCTGGGCGAACACCCAGGATCGTGTCGACGACGACCCCATGACCGGCAGCGGCCTGGACGTCGGCGAGACCGCGGGCTGGTGGGTGCTGGATCTCTATGGACAGGTCAAGCTCGGCAGACAGGGCGAGCTACGGCTGGGCGTCGACAACGTCTTCGACCGCACCTACGCCTACCACGTCAACCGCGCCAACGTCGACCCCTTCAACCCGCAGGCGGTGCAGGTCAATGAGCCGGGCCGCACGGTCTGGGCGCGGGCGTCGGTCGCGTTCTGAGTCCATCGCCACGCGACGCTGGAGCGTCGCCGAGGTGCTCCCACGCTGGGGCGTGGGAGCCAGAGGAATCGGCGCACGGGAGACGTCGGGCGGACAAGCGCAGCGCAGTCCGCCAGCACCGGAGCAAGGCTCGGTGGACTTCGCTCTGGAGACTGTGAGAGTAATCCAAGCGCACCGCGAAGATCGCAGATTGGTGTAGGTTGGGCCGACGCAGGGGGCCAACAATCAAAGCGTTAGGCTAGCCGCCATGTTGGGCTTCGTACCTCAGCCCAACCTGCGCAGAATTTCTTCACAGTCTCCCTGGCTCGTCCACCCTACAGACGCATCCTTCGCGCCTTTGCGGTTCAAGTCACCGAACGAAGGCTCAAGCGAAGGCCGCGGCCCGCTCGACCAGGGCATCCAGGCCAGGCTCCTCCGGGTCCCAGGGCTTGCCTGGGTGGATGCACTTGGCGGGGCAGATCTCGGCGGCCTCGACCAGTTGGGCGTAGGTCCCCTTGTTGAGGTCGCCCAAGAGCGCTTGCTTATCCTCGTTGTAAACGAATAGCTGTGAATTGATCCTCGGACAGTCGTTGCAGCTGGTGCAGAGCGGCGTGTCGATCCAGGGCTCGTCGAAGCCGAGGTCTGGCGCGGCGTCTTCGGCCGGCTGCTCCGACTGGCTCTCTTCGGGCTGGCTCGCGACGGTCGCATCGACGGTCTCGATCGCAGCGACCGGCTCCGCGCGACGCCCGCCGGGAAGGATGTTTCCGACCGCCGCGTTGAAGTCCAGCCCCATCAGGGTGTCGGTCAGCCGCTGCATGGCCTCCCCGGCCGCGCGCTCGCGCACCCGCTCGACCTCGGCGGCATGCTCGGCCTCCAGCTGCGTGCGCTCCTCGGCCGCCCGTTGGCGCTCTTCGGCCTGGGTGCGCTCGATGGCCAGCTCGACGTAGCGGTTCCTCACCCCTGCCAGCTCTTGCAGGCTGTGCCAGAAATTGAGCCGGTCGCGACAGGCGACGATGAGCTCGCGCGAGACCAGGACCCGGTGCAGGATGGCGTTGCCGTCGACGGCCCAGAGATAGGGCAGCCGCTGATTGGCCTCGTCGAGCGGAAGCGAGAGGTAGTCGGAGACAGGGACGAGCGAATCCGAGTCGCAGCCCGGCGGGATGAGGCGGAAGTGCTCCCTCAGCCGCGGGACCAGCATGGCGTAGTCGGCAAAGGTGAAGGCCAGGTCGAGCGTCGCCTCCGTGCCGTTCTCGTCGCGAAAGCTGAAGGGGTGGACCGGCCAATCGCTGTCCTCTTGGGGATTGCCGTCGAAGGAGACCCGATTGGCCGCGAAGTCCCCGGCGGCCGGATTGACGCGGAAGAAGGGATGGGCGCGGCCCTCGATCCCCGCCCCGGCGACCAGCCAGGCGTTGAGCTGCAGCAGATTGCTGTCGGGCCGCATCCCTGTGTTGATGAGGTGCAGACTGGTGTGGGTCGCGTCCAAGGCCTCCAGATAGCCTTGAATCAAGTTCTGGTGACGGGCCGCGGAGGATTGGTTGACCACGGCCTGCCGGTGGGCGATCCCGAGATAGCCGAGCTCCGTTCGATAGGACTGGAAGGGATCCTCGTCCGGCAAGGCGCCAGGGTTGTTGCTCGGCTGGATGCGCACCAGGATCTGCGCCGGCCTGCCGGAGCTCAGTAGCCGGGACAGCGAGCGCAGGCCCTCGCCCGCGACTCGACTGGCATCTTCCAGGGCAATGACGCAGGGAACGAGCAAGAGCTCCTCGTGGGAAAAGGCCTCCCAGCCGAAGGTCGCGAACCAGGGGTCGTGGATGGTCGGATCATAGATCGACCCGATCTCCAGCTCGGCGATGCGCACCGCGGCGAAGACCTGGGCGAGCTTGGCGGCCTCTTCGTCGAAGAGTGCGGTCGCGCGCCCGCTGGGATCCGGGTCGACCAGATCACGCACATCCTCGCTCGCGCGCATCCAGTCCGCATCGATGGCACCGAGGTGGACGAAACGCACGAGAACGGGATCCGGCCGCCAGCTCTCCAGCACCTCCAAGGCCTGCTCGATGCGGGCGCGGCGCTCGGGCGACATCTTGCGCGTCCCGCGCCCATAGTCCATGACCTCTGAGAGGGCATCCGGATCGAAGCGGCCGCCGCCGGGCCCCACGCTATCGCGCGCGCGCCTGGGCTCGATCGACTCGACCGACTTGCCCCACTCCACCTCGAACAGGGATTTCAATCCACGAATGCAGGCGTCGACCCGTGCCTGGAAGCCTGCCCGGCGCGGGACCACGCGGCTGCGGATCGCATGGATGAGCAGATGCAGCGCGGGATAGCGCCCATAGCCCATCACCTCGGCCTCGCCAGCCGCCGCGGCCAGCCGCTCCAGGTTCTGGGCGAGCGCGTCACGATGCGTCTGGTCGAGCCCCAGGTGCTGCTGCAGCGCGAGACCCGCGGCATTGAGCACAGGCACGGCGAGCAAGGGGCCTTCGTGATCCCTCAGCGTGGTGCGCAAATGGTGCTCGAGCCAGGGCAGGTGATCCCTGAGAATGCGGGCCGACTGCGCCTCGGGTCCGAAGCCCTGGACGGTCTCGCTCAACCATTGCGCGAGGCTCTGCGCCAGCTCCGAGGCCGGCTGCGAGCCATCGCCCTCGGCGGGTGGGAACAGAATGAGCGGATAGTCGTAGCGCAGCCGATTTGCGTCCCGGAAGGGATCCAGCAAGGCGGGCAGCCAGTCATCTCCGAGCGGCTCGAGCGCCGCGCGCCCACCAGGGTCGCCGAGGTGAAAGTGCCGCAAGGTGAACATCAGTTCGCGCGTCGCCTTGGCGTCCTTGACGGCAATCGGCAAAGCGGGCACTCGCTCCCCTTCTGCAGCGGGAAACTGGGATTCGTAGTTCTTTTCCGTGGTCATAGTTCTAAGGCATCTGGAGCGATGGACCTGAGGTCTTGTGAAGCGACGTGCGCGGTCACGGCGCGCCAGCCGACCAAACGAGGGGCTAGGTTACAATGAAAGCGTGACGCGCACCGCGCTGAGGCTATGCTCAGCACATTCGTGGATCGGCCGGAGATGAACATGTCCTCGCAACGACTGATCGAGCATTACAGCGTCGCCGACTATGAGATCTGGGAGGGCGACTGGGAATTGATTCATGGGATGCCGCTTGCCATGACGCCATCACCGGGAATCGAGCATCAACGCGCCAGTGGCGCGATCTACGCACAACTGAGCCAGCTCCTCGACAACTGCCCAGAATGCGAGCCCCTTTACGAGATCGATGTCGAGCTTGCGGAGGACACCGTCGTTCGCCCGGACATCCTCATCACTTGCGATTCGCCGGAAGGAGCGCGCCTAACTCAGGCACCCGAGCTGATCGTCGAGGTCATCTCGAGGAAGACAGCCAGACGCGACGAGCACACCAAGCTTCAACTCTATGCCGAGGAAGGCGTCGCTCACTACGTCTTGGTCTACCCTGAGCTCAAGAAGGCCAAGGTCTACCGGCTCGTCGACGGCGCCTATCGCAAGGTCGGCGACTTCCAGGGCGAGACCCACGCCTTCGCGCTGTCCAAGTGCATCATCCCCTTCGATTTCGGCCGCATCTGGAAACGACGCTAGAGGCGTCGATCTCCGAACAGCCCTAACAGGCCCAGGCATTTCCCTTAGAGACCAGGGATGTCAATCGGCTCGCGCAACTTCAACGGCCCCACAACTGCATAGCCGTCGGCGCCGGGAGCCCTGAGCCTGGTCGGCTTCGAGTCGGTCAGACTCACGAGCCAAACCCCATCACGCACCTCCAGTATTGGGCGCGGTGCAAATGCGCAACGCCACCCGCTCAAACGCCCACTGACCACTGACCACTGACCACTGACCACTGACGCAAAGTCTAAATCGTCAACCGATCCAGCACAGTCTCCAGCCCCGCCAGCCGTTGCTCCGGCGTAAAGTCCGTCCCCTGGCTCGACATATCCTCGTAACAGGGCGCAGCCGGGTTGTGATAGAGCAGCCCGAGCGGGATGCGGCTCTCGTCCAGGGCGACCTGGAAGGCCCGCCCGAGATCCGAGGGATCATGCTCCGTCCGCTCCGGGAACTGCCGCAGCGCGCTGTCGTCCACCGCGAGGCCCTTCTCGTGCTGTAGCAGCAGGAAGCGCGAGGGGTCGCTCTGCAGCTCCTTCACCACCTTGTCCGAATAGACCGGGCAGCGCTGGATGATGCGCACGAAGCTGGTACCGCGGTGCCGATAGGCCGCCTTCAGCGTCTCGAACAGCAGCGGCGGATTCCAGTCCACGACCTGGGCGACGAAGGAAACATTGGTGATCCCCAGCGTGACGGTCAGGGGATTGTGCGGGGCGATGATGGCGCCGGTCGGATGGGTGTTGGTCTTGAAGCCCACCGGCGTGGTTGGCGAGGTCTGCGCCTTGGTCAGGCCATAGATGGCGTTGTCGAAGACCATCACGACCATGTTCATGTTGTAGCGGAGCGCGTGGAGCCAGTGACCGGCGCCGATCGAGAAGCAGTCACCGTCACCCGTCGCCACCCAGACGTCCAGATCGGGACGCCGCGACTTGACGCCACAGGCGACCGGCAGCGCGCGTCCGTGCAGACCGTGAAAACCATAGGTGCCCATGTAGTGCGGCATGCGGCTGGAGCAGCCGATGCCAGAGACGCAGACGGACAGCTCCGGCTTCTGCTGCTCGTCGCGCAGCACGCGGTGGGCGGCGCTGAGCACGGCATGGTCGCCACAGCCCGGACACCAGCGGGCCTCGCCGCCGGCATAGTCGCCGATGGTGAAGTAACGGTCGAAGACCTCGGTTGACCAATCGGCCTTGAGTCCAAACATCAAGCGTCTCCTCCGTCTTGGATGGCGGCCAGCCGCTCGCGGATCACCCCATGGATCATCCCCGGCTGGAGCGGATGTCCATAGACCACGGACCAGCAGTCGACGTCGACCAGGGTCTGCCCGCGCAGCAGCATGGCGAGCTGGGCATAGCGGCGGGTCTCGTCGGTGATGAGCGGCGCCTTGAGGTCGTCGCTATAGTTGATCTCGACGGTCATGACGCGACGGAAGCGCGCGAAGATCTCCTTGAGACCGGGCTCCAGCGGCGCAAGGAAGCGCAGGTGCACGCAGGACACCGCCAGCCCCTCCGCCCGTGCCCGGTCGACGGCCTCCTCGATCGCCCCCAGCGTCGAGCCCCAGCCGACCAGCAGCAGATCGCCGTCTTCGTCGCCATGCACCGTCGGCGGGTTGAGCGTGCTCGCCAGCGCCGACAGCTTGCGGCTGCGCATCTCTGAGCTGAGCTGATTGGAGTCCGAATCGTAGGCGACCCTGCTGTGCGTAGTGTGCGCCAGGCCGGTCAGGATGTACTGACCGCCCGGCATGCCTGGGATCGGCCGCGGCGAGAGCCCGGTGCGTGCGTCCCAGTCGTAGGGCGGCACGTCCTCGCTCCACTCGGACTGGTCGACCGGCGGCGCCAGCCACTCCGCGCTGGGCTCGGGGCGGGGATAGGGCTGCACACCTGTCGCCAGGTTGGCATCCGTCAGCAGCACCACGGGTGTGCGGAAGGTCTCCGCGAGGCGTCGTGCCATGATGACGAAGTGCAGACACTCCTCGATGGTCGCCGCGGCCAGCACCACCTTGGGTGCGTCGCCAGGCTCGCCGTAGAGCACGGCGAGCAGATCGCCCTGCTCGACCTTGGTCGGCAGCCCCGTGGACGGCCCGCCACGCTGGACGTCGACCAGGACCAGGGGCACCTCGGCCATGACGGCGAGCGCCAGCATCTCGGTTTTGAGGGCCAGCCCCGGACCCGAGGTGATGGTGCAAGCCGTCTTGCCCGCGTAGGAGGCGCCGATGGCGAAGCCAATGGCCGCGATCTCATCCTCCGCCTGGTGCACGAAGCCGCCGACCTGATGGTAGACGTCCGCCAGATAATGCGAGGCCGAGGTCGCCGGGGTGATGGGATACATGGAGACCAGCTCCATCCCCGAGGCCATGACGCCCAGCGCGACCGCCTGATTGCCATTGGTCACGATGAAGCGCTTCCCGGCCAGCGCCTCCTCCGGCTGCGGCGGCACGGCGTAGCGGAAATCGAGCTGCTCGGCGGCAAAGGCATGGCCGGCCTCGAACAAGCGATGATTCAGGCCGATGACCTCGGCGCCTTTACGCTTGAAGGCGATGGCGATCTCGCCCTTGGCGCGATCCAGGTCGCGCGAGTAGAGATAGCAGAGCATGCCGAGCACGAACATATTCTTGCCGCGCCTGGGATTCTCGGTAATGGCGAGACAGGCCTTCTCGATCGGCAGCTCATGGACGTCCAGCCCGTTCTCGCGGAACTCCGCGACGGCCTTGGCGTACTGCTCTCGGATCTCGGGCACCGGGTCGTCGCGCCACTTGTCCTCCAGCAGGACCCGCGTGCCCCTGTGATAGGCGCCGTTGGCGATGCGCGAATAGAGCACCTGCTCGTTGAAGGCGACGACCAGGTCGGCCTCGTCGCCCATGTTGGTGACGGTGTGCGAAGCGAAGCGAATGCGGATGCCGCTGGCACCGGCCGGCGAGCGCGCCGGCGGCTGGATCTCGGCGGGGATGATCTCGACCGTCCAGACGCCGTTGCCCATCTTGGCGCCGACGGTCCCGAAGGTCTGGCCGCACTTCTGCGCACCCTCGCCCGAATCGCTGACGATCTCGACGATGTGCTCTTTGAGGATCTTGGCCTCGCGCCCTGCGCTGGCATGCGCCTTGGACACAGCGGCCTCTGATGTGGCTGTGCTCACTCGAAACTTCCTGCCCCGGCCAAGCCGGAGTCGCTAGAGGTTACGACCACCGTCCCAACGGCGCCGCCGTCGGGCAGGGGTCGAGGAAAGACCTGTGATGGATGGCTCCGAAGCAGGCAGGCCCGCCGCAACCGCGGCGCGCGAACAGGATCGACAGCGTCAATAGACACCCCGAGGCGGCGTCCGCGAGCCTGGCGAAGGACATCGGATTCGAGCCCACATGGCCAGCCCCCGCTCGATCATGGAATTGTCAGCCCCTTTCTCTATCCCAGACGCCGCGCCTCGCGCAACCCCCTCGAGCGCCAGGAAAATCCTCCTCTTGACCTAGCTCATGCCCGAGCGTTGCCGATCGGGCAAATGAGGGCCTGGGGCTCCAATCGCGTCATTGGCTATATTGAATATTGATTTCTTTTAGGGAAGTATAAGCGCCCCAAGGCGCTCAGAGAAGCGCCGCACGCCCGAAGCCGACCGCCGCGACAGATGGCAGGCGGCTCGAGAGGACAATCCGATCAACCCTGCGCTGGGCTCCCCACGCGCCGCGACCGCTGCAGCCAAGCCATGCTGACCTATGACATCCTGATCGTCGGATCCGGAGGTGCGGGGCTCTACGCGGCCCTGGAATCCCGGCTCGAAGAGGACCTGCACGTCGCCGTCCTCACCAAGGTCTATCCGACCCGCTCGCATACGGGTGCGGCCCAGGGCGGCGTCAATGCCGCGCTCGGCAACCGCGACCCGAGCGACACCTGGGAGGAGCACTGGTTCGACACCGTCAAGGGGTCGGACTATCTCGCCGACCAGGACGCCGCCGAGCTCATGTGCCGCGAGGCACCGGACGTGGTCCGCGAGCTGGAGCACTGGGGCGCCGCCTTCTATCGCACCACGGACGGGCGCATCGCCCAACGCCCCTTCGGCGGGGCCTCCAAGCCGCGCGCCTGCTATGCCGCGGACAAGGTCGGCCACATCATGCTGCACACCCTCTACGAGCAGGGGCTGCGGCACGGCGTCGACTACTTCAACGAGTGGGTCACGCTCGATCTGATCCACGACGGTCAGCGCTGCATGGGCGTGAACGCCTACAGCCTACGCACCGGCCGGCTGCACACCATCCAGGCCAAGGCGGTCATCCTTGCGACCGGCGGGCACGGGCGCATCTACTGGACGCGCACCTCCAACGCCTACGGCAACACGGGAGACGGCTCGGCCATCGCCTATCGGGCCGGCCTGCCGCTCAAGGACATGGAGTTCATCCAATTCCACCCCACTGGCCTGCGCCGCAGCGGCATCCTGGTCACCGAGGGCGCGCGCGGCGAAGGCGGTCATCTGCTCAACGGACTCGGCGAGCGCTTCATGGAGCGCTATGCCCCGGACAAGATGGAGCTGGGACCGCGCGACCTGGTCTCGCGCGCCATCGAGACCGAGGTCCGCGAGGGCCGCGGCGGCCCGGACGACGAGGCCTTCCTGGACCTGACACACCTCGGGCGCGAGCGCATCCTGGAGCGCCTGCCCCAGATCCGTCAGCTCTGCATCGATTTCGAGGGCGTCGACCCGATCGAAGAGCCCATCCCGATCAAGCCCACGGCGCACTACTCCATGGGCGGCGTGCACACGGACATCAACGGCTGCACCCCGATCGATGGGGTCTATGCCGCCGGCGAGACCGCCTGCGTTTCCGTCCACGGCGCCAACCGCCTGGGCGGCAACTCGCTGCTGGACATCCTCGTCTTCGGGCGCCGCGCCGGCCGCCACGCGGTCGAGTACGCCCGCCGCACCAAGCTGGGCGCCATGCCCCGGGGTGCCTTTGAGGAGGCCGAGACCTGCCTCAAAGAGCTGATGGAGGGAGACGGCAAAGAGACGGTCGCCGGCATCCGCCGCGAGCTCGGCCGAGTCATGTCCGAGAAGGCCGGCATCTACCGTCACGCCTCAGGCCTGGACGCCGCCCTCGCCGACCTGGAGATGCTCAAGGACCGCTACCGCAAGCTCATGGTCGGAGACCGCAGCGCCGTCTTCAACACCGAGATGCTCGCCGCGCTCGAGCTGCGCAACATGCTGACGCTCGCCGAGACCGTCACGCTGGGCGCCCTCGCCCGCAACGAATCCCGCGGCGCCCACTATCGCGAGGATCACGCCACGCGCGACGACGAGCATTGGCTAAAGCACACGGTCGCCGTGCAGGGCCCGGGCGATCACTCGACGCTGAGCTTCGAGCCGGTGAGCATTACCCGGTTCCAGCCGGAGGCCAGAACCTACTAGATTCCTTGAGGGGCCGAAACCCTTGCAGATGAGTCAGGTTGTTGTGCCGCGGCAATCCTCATGGCTCGTCGGCTTGAGGCGAAGCCTCGCTAGATCATTGAGGCCGCGGGCCGCCGCGCACGGCTCGCCGAATGAGCCCGTCCAGATCTTCGGCGTCATCGGAGAAGATCGCGATCCCGATGCTGAGGCCCACGCGCTACGTCCTAATCGCCCATGACCAAGGGTGCCGCGATGACCTCGATCAGGTCGCGAGCGACAATCTCGACATCCGCGATGCGCTCGAGCGCGCCGAGGACGGCAATCAGCTCATCGCCGCCGAAACCCGCCGCCATGTCCGCGCCGCACAGGCGATGCCCGAGCCGCTTGCCGATCTCCCCGAGCATCAGGTCGCCAGTCTCGTGTCCGAGCGAGTCGTTGATCCTAGAAAGCCCTGCATCTGAGACAGGGCGAGCGCCAGCGCCATGAGCAGAAGAGCGATCAGGACGAAGAAACCGACCGCGAGCAAGCGCCCGGACCACACCTGCTTGCAGGGCGCGCCCACCAAGAGAGCGACACCGCCGATCGGACCAAGATGACGCCCGCCCCCTCCGCACACCTAGCGGGGTGGCCGATTCGATGCGTCGACCCAGGGCGCTCGGACCCGAGAGCGGCGAAAACCCAAAACGAGACTAAGCATGGGCCGCAGATTCCTGGCGGGGGCTCGCAGATTCCGACGGGCACGCCAACCACGCGGATACCGCCTCGCCCGACGCCGGCCGCCCCAGAAAGTAGCCTTGCACCAAGCCGCAACCGCGATCGCGCAGAAACGCAAGCTGACGCTGGTTCTCGACGCCCTCGGCAACCAGAGCCAGATTCAGGCTGCGGGCGATCCCGATGATCGCCTCGACCAGCGACACGTCGTCACTGCTGTCGGGCAAGCCCTGCACGAATGAGCGATCGATCTTCAGCTCGTCCACGGGAAAGCGTTTGAGGTAGCCGAGGGAGGAGTAGCCCGTGCCAAAATCGTCGACGGCGAGCCGCACGCCCAAATCCCGGAGCGCTTGGAGCCGCCCGCAGGATTCGGCGCGGCCGTCGAGCATCAGCCCCTCGGTGATCTCCAGTATGAGACTGGCCGGGCGGACGCCACTGGCCACGAGGATGGATTCAACATCCGCCGCGCAGAGCCCGAGCTCGAGCTGACGCGCCGAGACATTGACCGCCACGCACAAATCCGAACAGCCCATCCCCTGCCAGACCCGCAGCTGGCGGCAGGCGGTCTCGAGCACCCAGCGGCCGAGCGGCTCGATCAGACCTGTTTCCTCGGCCAACGGGATGAAGCGCGCGGGTGACACCATGCCGTGCCGAGGATGGCACCACCGGACCAGCGCCTCATAGGCGACCGGGCGGCGGGTCAGGACATCGGCCACCGGCTGGTATTCGAGGATCAGCTCTTGCCGCTCGAGGGCGCGCCGCAGCTCCTGCTCGAGCTCGGCCTTCGCACGGATCGAGCGCTGCATCCCCACGGTGAAGAACTGGTAACGTCTGCGCCCCGCCTCCTTGGCGCCCGTCAACGCCATGTCGGCATGCAGCAGCATGGCATCGGCACTCTCGGCATCCGCCGGATAGAGGGCGATACCAATGCTGGCGCCCACGAAGACCTCTCGATCTGCCAAATGGAAAGGCCGACCGACCTGATCGATGATCTTGTCGGCGACCGCGGCAACCTCCTCGCCGCCCGCCACCTCGGGAAGCAGGATCACGAAGGTGTCCCCGCCGAAACGCGCCAAGGTGTCGGCCTGCCGGGTGCAGGCATCGAGCCGTCCGGCCGCCTTCTGCAACAAGAGATCACCGCTCACGTGCCCAAGGTTCTCGTTGACCGACTTAAAGCGATCGAGGCCGATGAAGAGCACGGCCAGGGAGCGCCGCTCGCGCTGCGCGGTCGCAATGGCCAGCTCCAAGCGGTCCTGCAGCAGCGCGCGGTTCGGCAGGCCGGTCAAGGCGTCGTGGTGCGCCTGGTAGCGGATCTGCTGCTCGTCGTTCATGCGCTGCGTCATGTCCGAGAAGATGGCGACGAGCTCCATCAGCTGTCCGCGGTCGTCCTTGATGGCCACGATCGATAGCCAGGCGGGAAAGACACTGCCGTCCTTGCGTCGGTCCCAGATCTCGCCCGACCAGTCGCCACGAGACAGCAGCCGCTGCCAAAGCCTGGTAGAAGCGCGCGTCGTGCCGGCCCGAGCTGAGAATCCTCGGGTCTTTCCCCAGCACTTCCTCGGGCGCGTAGCCGGTGATCTGCGAGAAGGCCGGGTTCACCGTCTTGATGCGTTTGTCCGCGTCCGTGACCATGATCCCCTCCGCGGTCGTCTCGAACACAGTGGCATTCGTGCGCAGCTGCTCCTCGGCCCGCTTGCGCGCGGTGATGTCTTCCTTAACGGCGACGAAGTGCGTCACGCACCCGGTCTCGTCGCGCAAGGGCGAGATGGTCGCCGACTCCCAGAAGATCTGGCCGTCCTTGCGCCGATTGTGAAACTGGCCGCGCCATTCGCGGCCGGCGCGAAGGGTCTCCCACAGCGCGCGGTAGTCGTCGGGAGACTTGTCCCCCGATTTCAGGAAGCCGGGATTGCGTCCGAGGACTTCTGCGGAGCAGTAGCCCGTCACCTCCTCGAATCGCGGATTGACATACTCGATGCGGCCCAGGGTATCGGTGATGATCACCGAGGCAGGGCTCTGCTCGAGCGCCAAGGACAGCTTGCGCAGCTCCATCTCGCGACACTTGGATTCGGTGATGTCGAAGCGCACGCACGCCATGCCGCCCTCCGCAGTCATCGAGTCGCTCGCCAAGTACCAGCGACCATCGTCGAGATGCTCGAGGTAGGTCTGGCTGGTCGCGGAAGCGTCCGTGGCACCAGCCGCGGGCAATCGTCGAATGCGCTCGCGGGTCTCGCGCTCCAGTTGCGCATGGGCGGCGCGAGGCTGGAGGGCGTCTGCCAGCCACGGGTAGAAAGCGGCGAAGCGCCGGTTGCTCAGCAGCAGCCGCCCTTCCGCGTCGAAGAGCGCGAAGGCCTCGCCCAGGCTCTCCACGGCATCCCGGAGGCGATTGCGCTCGCACACCGACTGGATGCGTGCCCGCTCCAGATGGCGCAGCACCAGCGCCAAGCCCAGCAGCAACGTCAGCGTCAACCCGGCTAGGACGATGCTGAATTGCTCCCCGCCATGGGTTACACCCAACTGATACCGCGTGTAGAGCGTCTGCAGTCGCTCGAAACGCTCGCCGCTCGGCACGGCGAGGAAGGCGTCGCGGAGACGCCGCAGCTCGAGGAGCCCGGCGAGATTGGCGCGCATGTGCGTCACGATGTTTCGCAGCATGGCCGCGTCTGGCCCCCGCTCGACGAGCCTATCCTCCAGATCCGAGAGGTCCTCGCGAATCGCCCGCTCATCGCCTTGAGTCGGGAAGAGATTGAGCAGGTACAGCCGATTCAGGAGCCTGGAGGCCGACCCGGCGATCTCGGCGCCGCTGGCCGCGAGCTCCTCGACCGCCAAGGGGAGATAGCTCAGGCCGTTGCGCAGCAGCGCGGCCTGCAGCTTGATGCGCTCGATGAGCGCCCGCTTGCGATCCAGGCTGCGCCAGTAAGCATCGATGGCCTCGTCGATCAGATCGGTGGTGGTGCCGTAGCGTCCCGCACCGGGATCCCGGAAGTCGTGCTCCAAAGACGCCAGCTTGTCGTCGACCTCGGTCAATGGGTCGTATTGCGCCAACAGGAAGGCCGCGACGCGCAGGGTATCCCGATCGAGCCGGGCCTCCAGCTCCTTGACGGCGAGCAGGTCCCGCGTCCAGCCGGAGTGCGCGTCCTCGTCGAGCACTTGGGTGCCCGCGAACAGCATGAGCACGATCAGAATCGCCAGAGCCAGCGGCAAAACTGAGAGCGAGCGGCCGAACCGCTTCATCGACCCGGCCTCGGACGCTCGCCGACGAGGGTCGCGAGAAACGCCTCGATGGCCCTGACATGCGCGCGCGAAATGGAGCGCCCGAGCTGATAGCGCGCCATCAGCCGGATCGCATCGGCGAGCGTTTCCGCGCTTCCATCATGGAAATAGGGCGCGTTGTGGACGGCCAGACGGAGACTGGGAACCTTGAACAAGTGGCGATCCTCGGCAAGGCCGGTCACGCCGAAACGCCCGAGATCGGCTTGAGTGACCTCGCCGCCACGATCGGCGAAATAGGCGCCCATCAGCCCCATTCGGCCGTACATGTTGCCACCCACATTGGCCCCTTGGTGGCAGCTGACGCAGCCATATGACTTGAACAGGCGGTAGCCCTCCAGCTCGGCTTCCGTCAAGGCGGCGTCGTCCCCCTCGAGCCAACGGTCGAAACGCGAGCCTGGCGTGGCGAGGGTGCGCAAGAAGGCCGCGATCGCGCCCGAGACCATTGCCGGCGTGATACCTTGCTCGCTCACCTCGTCGAAATCCGCCACCAGCCGCTCGTCGGATCCCAAGCGCGCCAGCAGCTCTGGCCAGCGCCCCCCCCCAACGAGGCGGGGCTCTCGATCGCCAGCGCCACCATGGAATCCAGCGTGGACGCCAGCCCGCCCCAGCCTTGCACGAAGCTCAGCCCGCTATTGTAGACCGTGGGCGTCTTCAGGCTCCCCTGGGCCGCGTCGACGCCGATCGGATGCGCCAGACCATCGGCGCCATAATGCGACAAGTCGTGGCAGGAGGCGCAGCTCAGCGACCCATCCCGAGACAATCGGGCATCCGCGAACAGCCGCGCACCAAGGTCGACCAAGCGCGTGTCGAGGGTCGGCGGCTCGGGAATCGGAAGGATGGGCTCCATGCGCGCACCGGCGCCGAGCGCTTGGGCCGACATTCCGGCAAACAGCAGCCATAGGAGAAGGACAGGAGCGACTTCCGACAGTCGAGCCCCACTCGTCAGGCGCAGTTCCGCGGGCTCCGCGCGCCGTGGCCCGCGGGCGCCCTTGGAGGGCAAGCACGCGAATGTGGGGGCAAGGTCGGCGGTCGGGGTCGGGGTCGGGGTCGGGGTCGGGGTCGGCACGGAGCGATCGGCCAACCTCAACCGAGCCTTCTGTGATTCAAGGGATAAAGACGGCACCATCTGTTGCAATCTTGATTATTGCATTTCCAGGCGGGAGTATACACTACACACACAGGGGCAATCGCATCAAAATATTAGCGATTACTACTGGATAATATCGATAGGGTCGGTAAGTTTCGTCGCCCGTATTTGCTGATGATGTGCTGCCGCCGATGCCTGAGATGACCCTGGACCGCTCGCTGATGACGCATTTTGCCCCGCTGGAGGATCCGCGCTGCGCGCTCAAGCGGCGTCACAAGCTGCTCGACATGATCGTGATTACCATCGCCGGCACCCTCTGCGGGGCCGATGGCTGGGTGCAAATCGCCGAGCTTGGGCGCGCGAGACGGGCCTGGCTGAGCCAGTTTCTGGAGCTGCCGGACGGGATCCCCGCCCACGATACCTTTGGACGGGTGTTCAGTCTGCTGCAGCCCGAGGCGTTCGAGGCGTGCTTTCGCGACTGGGTCGAGGCGATCCGGGAGGTCATTCCGGGTGAGATCATTGCCATCGATGGCAAGACGCTGCGCCGCTCGCATGCACGCGGCCAGGGATTGGCGGCGCTGCATCTGGTCAGCGCCTGAGCGACGGCCAATCGGGTGGTGCTCGGACAAGTGGCGACGGATGCGAAGTCCAATGGGATCACGGCCATCCCGCAGGTGCTGGAGCTGCTGCACCTGAGCGGGTGCATTGTCACCATCGATGCCATGGGCTGTCAGAGTGCGATCGCCGCGCAGATTGTGGCGCAGGGAGGTGACGATGTCTTGGCACTCAAGGGCAACCAGAGCACCTTGGCCGCCGAGGTCGAGGAGGCCTTCATCGAGGCCGATGCGCGTGAGTATGCGGATGTCGAGTCCCAGTTTCTGGAGACCACCGAGCAGGGGCATGGACGGCGTGAGATCCGTCGCTACCGCACCCTCGGCGACCTCTCGGGCGTGCCGCGCAGCGCCCTGTGGGAGGCCATGAGCATGATCGGGATGGTGGAGTCCGAGCGCACGATCAATGGCAAGACCACGCGCGAGACGCGCTTCTATATCGGCAGCATCGGCACCGATGTCGAAACCTTCGCGCGGGCGGTGCGTGGACACTAGGGCGTGGAGAATCAGCTGCATTGGAGCCTGGATGTCTCCTTCAACGAGGACGCCTCGCGGGTGCGCGATCCCGATGCGCGCGAGAATCTCGCGCTGATTCGGCGCATCGCCCTGACACGCGTGCAGCACGACGGCACCCAGCTCGGCATCCAGAGCAAGCGACTGAAAGCCGGCTGGGACCAGCGCTAGCTCACCAAGCTGCTGCTCGAGGCGCCGAAAATCAGGCCACAAAAGACAGCCTCCAAGGCCTCGAATATTAGAAAAACCTGATGCGACTGCCCTGACACTCGTTGCGCGTCAGGGAGAGCGAAGCGAAGGCGCGTAGTCGCCGATAGGCGTCGGCGCGGGCGTATGGCCGAAGTGGCGAAGGGGTCGCCGTAGACCACAGGTCCACGAGATCCCGGAGCCGCGTAGGCCATATGCAAGCGCATCCGACACGCCGTCAAGCCATTTGAGGGAGTGGTGCGAAGCCGGCCTCGAGCGTGCGAGAGGTCGACGTAGCGCCACGGACGCAGGGCGAATCGGGGCGAAAAGGCTGTCGCCGAGCGCAGTCATTTTTGGACTGGGATATCCCAAAATGTATCACGAGCACGGCGACACTCCGGACACACTCACGAACTGGCCGATGCACTCCGCCGAGTGGCTGATATCAGTCAAGGGGCAATACGCATGACTCCAGGAAAGATCACTCCCAAGCGCGAGCGCCTGCTCGCCAACATCCGGGTCCAGCGGTTCATGCCGGGCCAGGACGCCTCGCCCTATTTCGACAACTTCAAGCTCAATGTCGAGACCGGCATGACGGTGCTCGCGGCCTTGCGCAAGATCAAGGACGAGCAGGACAGCACGCTGACCTTTCGCGCCTTCTGCCGCTCCGCCATCTGCGGCTCCTGCACGGTGCGGGTCAACGGCAATTCGGTCCTCGCCTGCAGCACCCAGCTCCTGCCCATCCTCAAGGACTTCGGCAAGGGCTCGGTCACCATCACGCCCATGGCGAATCTCCCCGTGCTGCGCGACCTGGTGGTGGACATCGACCCCATCATCGACAAGCTCGCCAAGATGCATCCCTACCTGATCGAGAATCCGGAGCGCATCCCGGAGGCGCTCGAGCAGGAATCCCTCATGTCGCAGGACGAGCTGAACCGCTTCGACCACCTGACCGACTGCATCCTCTGCGGCGCCTGTTATTCGGCCTGCTCCTCGCTCAAGGCCGACGCCAGCTACGCCGGCCCGGTCACCATCGCCAAGGCCTACCGCTTCTCCATCGACGTCCGCGACGACTTCCGCGGCATCCGCGATCAGGCCGCCATCGACCAGGGGCTCTGGTCCTGCGTCCAATGCCGGCGCTGCATCAAGGTCTGCCCCAAGGACACCCGCCCCGCCGACACCGTCCGCCGTGCCCGCAAGCTCACCATGGAAGACGGCATCCGCGACACGCCCGGCTCGCGCCGCGCCAAGGCCTATGTCGCGGACATCGAGCGCTTCGGTCAGGTGAACAAGCCGATGCTGCCCGTGGTCGTCTTCGGCACCAAGGGCTGGGACGCCATCGAGTCCGCCGAGGCCGCCCTGACCAAGCACGGCATCGAGCCGACCCGGCGCGTCTGCACCCTGCCCGGCCAGGACGGGGCGGCGAAGATCTTCGAGCGCGTGCGCCAGATCGAGGAGGAAGAGGACAAGCAATGACCCAGCCCCCAGACAACGAGAATGGCCGCCGGCGCTACGCCTTCTACTCCGGCTGCTGCTTCCAGGGCGCCGACGCCCGCTTCTTCGACATCCTGCAGCAGGTCTTCGACAAGGTCGACGTCTCCCTGGAGCTGATCGCGGACGCCGTCTGCTGCGGCGCCGGCGTCATCGAGGAACGCTCGGAGCTGGCATCCCTGGCCATCAACGCCCGCAACATGGCCTGCGCCGAGCGCATGGGGCTGCCCTTCTTCACGCCCTGCTCGACCTGCTTCAACGTCATCGCCAACTGCAAGAAACGGCTTGCCGAAGACGCCCGGCTCTTCGACCAGGTCAACGCCATCCTGGCCGAGGACGGCATCCAGTACAGCGGCGAGGTCGAGCTGACCCACACGCTCTACATCCTCGCCCACGACGTCGGCCTCACCAAGCTCGGCGAGCGCGTCACGCATCCCTTACATGGACTGCGCGTCGCCTCCTTCTACGGCTGCCACACCCGCAACCCGGCCGACATCCAGGAGTACGAGTCGTCGCACAATCCCACCTCGCTGGAAGACATCCTGCAGGTCCTGGGCGCCGAGTGCCTCGACTACGAGAGCCGCAACAACTGCTGCGGCTACCATGTCGCCTGGCCCAACCCGGACCTCTCCAAGACCATGACTGGCGTCGTCCTCGAGGGCGCCCAAAAGCAGGAAGTCGACCTCATGGTGACCTCCTGCCCCCTGTGCTTCAAGAACTTGGACGGCGTCCAGCCCAAGGCGCTCGCCGCCGCCGGCAAGCCCTTCCAGCTCCCCGTGCTCTACCTCCCGGAGCTGGTCGGGCTCGCCTGCGGCATGAGCCCGGAGGACATGAAGCTGGACTTCCACACGGTGCCGGTGAATGTGCGGCTGTAAAGCTAACCGGCAGTCTCGACGCCGACGGCCCCTAACCGATCGACGCCACTCTCGCCCGTCCGTTCCGCTGCGCTTATGATAAAGGCTGTAGGAGATTCAGCTGGCACGTATTGAACGGGTGACCCCGCTGCACGCCCATTGATCATGCGGCGTCCCTCCAAAGACTGCTAGGAACGATGATGCCAAGACAGGTCTGGACCTTCGACCCACAATCCGGAGGCGTTAAGATCCCTCCGGCGCTCCAGCCCGAGATCCGCCAGCGGATCGTCGAGCACGCGGATAAGCACTACAGCGGTAAATTCAACCGAATCGACGTCCGCTTTCGCGGCTGCTTCTGCTATATCGACGCCTACGTCGAGCCTTTCGTCGCCCCCGACTTCGATTCCGAGGCCCTCGGTATAACTGCGGAGGAATACCGAGAGCGACTGCGCAACACTCCGGTACATCTGTGCCGCTTGCGCCACTTCGGCGAAGAGGGTCGTTGGAGCATGGCCTTCTATACCTATAGCCAAGACAAGTACGAGCCGAGCTTCTTCGACAACGGCACCTGGTTTGGAACACCGGAGGAGGCATTTGACACCTCCGCGGTCTATCTCGAGGGTTGAGACCAAGATGAAACCCTGCCGAGAGTGCCAGCACGAGGTCAGCGAGAACGCCTTCAGCTGCCCATCCTGCGGCGCGCCCTATCCGGCGCGCGCCAAATGGGACGGCTGGGGCTTCGAGTACAAGTCCGAGGCGAGGGTCCTGGGCCTGCCGCTGCTGCACATCTCCTTCAAGTTCCGCCCGAACAAGGTGCCCGTGCCCGCGGTGGGCTTCATCTCGATCGGCCAGTTCGGCGCCGGGATCATCAACATCTCCCAGTTCGGGATCGGCCTCTTCAGCCTCAGCCAGTTCACCCTGGCCGGCTACGCCGTCGCGCAGTTCGCGATCGCCTACTCCTGTATCGCTCAGATCGGCATCTACGTCGACCGCGGCTTCGGGCAGCTCGTAGTGCGCTTGAGCGATCTCTTGTCGTATGTCCCGGCTGGCTGAGTCGACAGCACCGCTTGCAGCCGAGCCCTGACGAGACGTTGACCGATGCCTGCGATATCAATGTTCTACGGACTGATCGTCTACATGTATTTCATGGACAACCGGCAGCACAAGAAACCGCACATCCACGTCAAGTACCAGGATGACGAGGTGATCGTCGCCATCCCTGAGGGGGACGTACTCGACGGAGGCATCCCCGCATCCAAGATGAAACTTCTGCAGGCGTGGATAGAGATTCATCGCGATGAGTTCGTCGCAAACTGGCAGTTGGCTGCATCCGGACAACAGCCTTACAAGATCGAGCCACTGAGGTAATGGTTTATGAACCCGAGAGTGAAGGCGGTCTCTGCCTGCCCCGATTACAAGCTGCACATCCAGTTCACCAATGGGGAGCAGGGGGTTTACGATTGCACGCATCTATTGGGCTTCGGCGTCTTCAGCGAGCTGCGTGACCGCCACTACTTCCAACAAGCCAGGGTGGCAGACGGCACCGTCGCCTGGCCGCACGAGCAGGATATCTGCCCGGACACCCTCTACCTCGACTCGATCAAGCTTCAGGCAACGGCCTAGCTGCCTGGATCAGAAACCGAGATACCGCAATCGCATAAGCTGCAAAGCTCCAGACGCCAGGTCACAGGGGCTAGCCGTTCGCACCAACCTGGGGCCCGACGACCGAGTCTGAGCCGAAGCACTCCAGCATGAACAACTACATCATCGCCCCAGCCATCATGACCGGGCTCGGCTTTTCCTTCGCGCTCGTCCTCGCGATTGCCTACCGCTATCTGAAGGTCGCGGAGGACCCTCGCATCGACGCGACTGAGGTCTTGCTGCCCGGCTCCAACTGCGGCGCCTGCGGCGAGCCGGGCTGCCGCGCCTTCGCGGAGAAGCTGGTGGACGGGCAGAGCTCGCCGGGCCAGTGCACGGTCGCGAGCCCCGACATCATCGACGCGGTCGCCGCGCTGCTGGACGTCGATCCGGGCGCCCGCGAGCGCCGCGTCGCGCGACTCCACTGTGCCGGCGGCAAGGCGCAGGCCCACCAGATCGCCGAGTATCAGGGGTTCGAGAGCTGCCGGGCGGCCTCGGTCGTCTCCGGCGGCGGCAAGGGCTGCTCCTGGGGCTGTCTCGGGCTGGCGGATTGCATGCGCTCGTGCGATTTCGACGCCATCGAGATGAGCGCGAACGGCCTGCCGGTGGTGGACCCGGTCACCTGCACGGCCTGCGGCGACTGTGTCGACGCCTGTCCCCGTGACCTCTTCGAGCTGGTCTCGGAGACGCATCACCTCTTCGTCCAATGCAGCACGCCGCTGGCCGGCGACATGGCCTTGTCCCTCTGCACGGCGGCCTGCGACGCCTGCGGCCGCTGCGCCGCGGATGCCGCGCCAGGCCTGATCCGGATGGAGGACAATCGGCCGAGCATCGATTACGCATCCGGCGCACCCGCGCGTCCGGACGCCACCTTCCGCTGTCCGACCGGCGCGATTCAGTGGATCGTCGGCAAGCAGTTCCAAGAGTCGACTGGCCGCGCCTCGCAGGGCAGCTGACTCGATGACATCCAGATGGCGCTGGTGCAGGCGCCATGCCGTGCAAGAGAATGGTAATGTTCAGAGCCCGAATTGAAGACCTGCGTGTGATTGCTGACCTGCGTGTGATTGCTGTAGCGCTCATGGATCGGTTCAGTGCGACGAGCAGATTGTCGAGCCCGGTAGGAGAAGCCTTCTGATGGCCAGCTTCTCGAACAGCGCCTTGCGCCTGCTGAGCCGCGTGCTCGGCGCCCCTGCCCGCGTCTCTGGCCCCTATGCCGGGGAGCCGACGGCCCTCGACGGCAACACCGCGGTCGCGGTCACGGAGGCCGCCATCAGCGAGGTCGCCGGTCTGGGCGCCTCCTTTCCGGCCGACACGGCCGACTTCGCCTGGCGTGGCGAGCAGCGCCGCCATTGCCGCAACCAGCTCGGCAGCGCGCTGGGAACATTGGGCGCGGAAGGGGCGCGGGGCGCCGTCGCGAGCGCGCTCGGCGCGGCCCTGGGCGGGGCGCGGGCGACGGTCTTCCTATCCTCCGCCGATCTCGCCGCAGCCCTCGACCAGCTGCGGTCCGCCGCCGGATTCGGCGCCCCTCTGGTCCTGCATCTGGCCAATCGCGCCCTGCCCGGCCCCGCCCAGGTCAGGGGAAGCGGGCACGAGGCCCTGCACCTGGCCTGCGGCACGGGCTGCTTCGTGCTGGTCGCCGCCAATGCGCAGGAGGCGGTCGACTTCAGCCTCATCGCGCGCCAGGTATCCGAACAGACCTTGGTCCCTGGCATCGTCGCGATGGACGCCGAGCAGACCGCGCTCGCGATGCAGGACGTGCGGCTCGCCGCGCCTGAGATGATCGCCCGCTTCGTCGGCAAGCCCGGCGATGCCATCGCATCACCCAACGCCGTGCAGCGCCTGGTCTTCGGCGAGCAGCGCAGACGCCTGCCGCGCCGCCAAGACCCGGAGCGCCCCGTGCTGCTCGGCTCGCCGCAGGCACCGGAGATCTGGGGCCTGTCCGCGGCGTCCAAGGCCGTCTTCGCGACCGAGATCGCGGACGCCATCGAGCAAGCGATGGCGGATCTCGGCCGAGAGACCGGACGCCGCCATGCCGGCGTCTCCGCCCACCGCATCGAGGACGCAAGCCTGGTGCTCCTGGCGCTCGGCGGCGCCATCGAAACGGCGGAGGCCGCCGCCGACTGGGTGCGCCAGCACGAGCGCGTCAAGGTCGGCGTACTGGGCATTCGCCGGCTGAGCCCCTTCCCGGCGGATGCACTGCTCGGCCATCTCAAGCCAGGTCAGCGCGTCCTGGTGCTCGAACGGCTCGATGGCCCGCTCGACCAGGATCCGCCCTTGCTGCGCGAGCTGCGTGCCGCCTTGCACCGCGCGGCCGGCGCGCCAACGCGTGAGCTTTCAGACCTGCGCCTGCTCCGCGCCGATGCCGTCATCTACGGGCTTGGCGGCCTGCCGCTGCGTGGCGCCGACCTGGTCGCACTCTGCCTGGCCGCCAAGCGCGACCAGCCGATCCCGCGCTATCTCGGCCTCGACTTCGCCCCCGCATCGAGCCCCTATCCGAAACGTCAGATCCTGCTCGACCGCGTGAAACGGGATCACCCGGGCCTGGCGCAGCTCGGTCTGCGCGCCACCCAGGCCGAGCCAGACCTGCGCCCCTCGCGCGCACTCACGCTGGCCATCCACCGCCGCTCCGGCCAGCGAGGGGAAGGCCTGGCCGCCGAGGCCGGCGCGCTCCTTTTCGCCCTCTTCGGCGGGCGCCTGCGCAGCCGACCCGCGCTCGCGGCCCAGCCTTGGGGCTCTTACTGCATCGACCGCCTCACGACTGGACCCGATGCGCTGCGCGATCCAGGCGGCGTGCCGCCGGTCGACCTCTCGGTGCTCACGCTCGACGCCGCCGCACAGGGCTCTGACCCGCTACTCGACATTAGCCCGGAAGGCGCCCTGCTCATCCTCGGCGCGGCCGAGGACGGCATCCTCTGGCCGAGCCTGGATCCCGCGCTGCAGCAGGCGCTGCGGCAGCACAAGACCGCCCTCTACACCCTGACGCCACCATCGGGCGACCTGGATGCCGCGCTCCTCGGCGCCATCTGCGGCGTCCTCCTCGACCGCGGCTGGCTGGATAGCTCGACGCGCCGCCTTCAAGCGATCTGGGACGCGCAGCAGGCGGAGTCCCCAGACACCAAGCCAGACACCAAGGCGGCCGAGTTCGCCGCCGGCCTGAATGGCGTGCGCCGCGTCGACTATCGCCAGCTCCCGGACGCGGCGCAGCCTTCGGCGCCGGTCGACGACCAGGCACCCGCCGTGGCCCGGGCGCTCGGACACAGTGACGACGCCTACGACAGCCTGCCGCGCTTCTGGGACCAGGTCGGCGTGCTCTACCGCACCGGCCGCCCCCATGAGCTGACGCCGGATCCCTATTTCGCCCTCGGCGCCATCCCCCCACTGAGCTCGGCCTTCCGCGACCTCGGTGTGCAGCGCAGCGTCATCCCGACCCTGGATGCGACCCTCTGCACCGGCTGCGGCCAGTGCTGGACGAGCTGCCCGGACAATGCCATCGGCGCCCTGGCCGCAACACCTCGCCGCCTGCTGGACACCCTGATTGGGGCGACCAAGGCGACCGCCCTGCAGCCGCTCGCCGGCAAGCTGGCCGAGCGCATCGCGCAAAACTGCGCCGCGGAGGACGCGTCCACCGGCTCGCTCGGCGGGCTTCTGGACGACGCACTGTCGTGGCTCGAGGCCAAGATGCCGCTGCCGGCCGAGCGCAAGCAGGCCGTGACTGACGCCGCCGCACGCCTGAGGGAGGCCATCGGCAGCCTGCCCGTCGCCGTGACCGACGCCTTGCTCCGCGGCCCCGAATCCCGGACGCGCGGCAGCGGGCGGCTGCTCTTCCTCTCCGTAGAGCCCGCCGCCTGCAAGGGCTGCGGCATCTGCGCCCGCGTCTGCGAGCCCGGTGCCCTCAGCATGGGCCATCAGCGCCGGGAGGATGTCGCGCACGCCAGGACCATCCGCCGCGCCTGGGAGCAGATCCCGGACACTGATGCCGAGACCATCGCGCTCGCGGCCGACGCGGACATGGGCGCCCTGGCCGCAAGTCTCTTGAGCCGGCGCACGGCCGGCAGCATGATCGGCGGAGACGGCGTGGAGTCCGGCTCGGGCGCACGCCTGGCACTGAGGCTCGCCCTCGCCGTCGCAGAGGCGGATAAGGCCCCCGCCCACGCAAGGCTCATCGCCCAGGTCGCGGAGACACGCGAGCGCATCGCCGCGCTCATCCGCGACACGCTCGCCGACGCACTGCCGGCCAACGACCTCGACGGCCTCGCGCGCGGACTCGCCGGCATCGAGACGCGCCAGACCGACCTCGGCACCTTCATCGGCCAGGCCCAGGATCGGATGGGGAGCGCCCTGGACGCGGAGCGCCTCAAGCGCCTCGTCGAGCTGGCGCGCCAGCTCGCGGACTTCGAGGAGCGCCTCACCCAGGGCCGTCAGGGACTCGGACGCGCCGCCGTCAGCTTGGTGCTCTCGCCCGAGGACGCCGACGGCCTCGCCGGAGCCTTTCCGCAGAACGCCTATCGCATCCCGGTCAGCGTCGACCCGACAGGTGACGGCCCGCAGCTCGCCGCCGGCCTCTTGGAGGCGCAGCTGCGCCAGGCGACCGAAAGCGTGGCCCTGCTGCGCAAGGCGGGCCTGGAGCTGAGCAAGCCGGCCGACGCCAGACGCCTCTGGCCGGAGCTGGACGCACTGAGCTGGAGCGACCTCGGCGAGGAGGAGCGCGCGAGCTGCCCGGCCCTGCTGCTTGTGGGCAGCAGCCGCATGCTCGCCGGGCGCGGCCTCTCCCAGCTGGTCTGGCTGCTCGGCAGCGGACTGCCCGTCAAGGTGCTGGTGCTCTCCGAGCTGGACCTGGGGCTCGCCGACCGCGCTGGAATCGACGCGCTGCCCAGAGCGCTCCCGGACCCCGCCATCCAGCTCGCGCAGCTTGCGCTGAGCCAGCGCCATGCCTTCATCGCCCAAACCTCGATCGGGGCGCCCGAGCATCTGCTGCGCAGTCTAAAAGGCGCCTTGGCCTCGCCCGGCCCCGCCCTGATCCATCTGCACGCACCCAGCCCGAATCGACACGGCTTCGCCACGGACCGGACACTGGAGCAAGCGCGCCTAGCCCTAGAGACCCGCACCCTGCCGCTCTTCATCTACGACCCGCAGGCCGAAGGCGTCTTCGGCTCGCGGCTCGACCTGGACGGCAATCCAGCCCCCCAGGCGACCTGGCCCAGCACCGCGGGCGGCCCGATCACACCCGCCGATTGGGCAGCGACCGAGTCACGCTTCGCCGGTTACCTAGCGCCGCTCACCGAAGATGCGCCCAAGCCCATCCGGCTGCCGGCCTATCTGGCCCTCCAGCCCGGCCAGCGTCAGGGACAGACCCCGTTCGTCACTATCGAGCGCCCGGAACGGGACCCGGTCCGCTACGCCGTCGCGCCCGAGCTGGCCCGAATCTGCGAGGAGCGCAAGGCGTCCTGGCGCGTGCTGCAGGAGCTGTCGGGCCTGGTCACGCCCTTCACGGCGCGCGTGCAGGAGGCCGCCGAGGCATCCGTCGCCGCCGCGCACCAGGCCGAGCTGGCCGAGCAAGCGGCCCGCTACGAGCAGCAGATCGCCGAGCTGCGCGCAGCCTTCCAGCAAGAGCTGCGCGAAGACATCCACGCGCGACTCATGACGCTGGCCGGATATCATCGCGGTCTTGGCGGTCAAGACGCCTATCGCGACTAGGACTGCCATGCGTATCTACCTCGACGTCTGCGCCTTCAATCGGCCCTTCGACGTTCAGAGTCAGATCAGAATCCGGCTCGAAGCCGAGGCAAAACTGCATCTCCAAGCAGAGATCGCGGCTGGAGGATCGAGCTGGTTTGGTCATACATCATCGACCTCGAAAACGATCGGAATCCATTTCCAGAAAGGCGCACTGCTATCGCGATGTGGAGAAAGCGCGCAGTGGTCGACGTGTCTGAAACACCCAGGCTACTCGCGCTGGCGAACGATCTTGTTGCTCACGGCATCAAGACAAAAGACGCCTTGCACGTTGCTTCGGCAGTTGAAGGCAGCGCGGACTATTTCGTCACTAGCGACGATCGGCTCCTAAGAAAGCTAGCGCTTCGAACAGAAATCAAAGCCGCAACCCCGCTTGGCATGATCGAGGTGATCAATGAGCACAACGACTGACACAGAGCTACGGCTTCAGGGTATCGAGGCGTTGATCGCCGCTCTTGGAGAGGTGGACGCGGAACGATTCATCACGCTCGTGACACGCGAGCCTTTAGACTACACGGAGTGGCAGCGCCGCCTGTGGACAGACCGCAGCGTCAGCGAGATCAGCGCCATGGCCATGAATCGCCGCCGGGCAAGCTCCTGACTGAGCAAGCAAGGCATGGAGAGTGCCAGCCCGGACCTGACCACTGACCACTGACCACTGACCACTGACCACTGACCACTGACACCTGACACCTGACACCCGACACCCGATGGTACCCCCGACTTGAAACACCGCGACCCCAAGCTCCTCGTCCAGCCTGGGCCGCTGCTGAAGCAGCCGCTCACGACGTCCATGGCGATGCGCGACGTGCTCATCGCGCTCGCCCCGGCAACCCTTGCCGGCATCTGGATGTTCGGACTCGGCGCCCTGCTGGTACTGCTCGCCTGCATCGGCGGCGCGGTCCTGACCGAATGGGCCTTCCTGCCGGCGGACGAGCGCCGCGATCAGCTGGGCAACGGCAGCGCCCTGGTCACCGGGCTCCTGCTCGGGCTGACGCTGCCGCCCGCGCTGCCGCTCTGGATGGCCTTCCTCGGCGGCGTCGTCAGCATCGGGCTGGGCAAGATCATCTGGGGCGGGCTGGGCTACAACCTCTTCAATCCGGCCCTGGTCGGCCGCGCCTTCCTGCTCGCGGCCTTCCCGGTCGCCATGACGACCTGGAGCGCGCAGACCGGCTCGGCGGACTTCTTTCAGGTCCCGGCGTCCAATCTGGCCGCGCCCTTGATGCACGTCGACTATGACGGCGTCACCTCGGCAACGCCCCTGGGCCTCATGAAGTTCCAGCAAGAATCGACCGCGCTCTGGGATCTGATGATCGGCAAGACCTCCGGCTGCATCGGCGAGACCAGCGGACTGCTGTTGATCCTGGGCGGGCTCTTCCTCGCCTTCCGGCGCGACCTCGATTGGCGCATCCCGGTGTCCATCCTGGCGGCCGTCGCGGCCTTCTCCAGCCTGCTCTTCCTGATCGACGCCGAGCGCTATCCGGGGCCGCTCTTCTCCATCTTCTCCGGCGGTCTACTCATCGGCGCCTTCTACATGGCGACCGACCCGGTCAGCTCGCCACTGACGCCCAGGGGCGCCTGGATCTTCGGCATCGGCATCGGCCTATTGGTGGTGCTGATCCGGGTCTTCGGCGGCTTCCCCGAGGGTGTGATGTACGCCATCCTGCTCATGAATGCTGCAACCCCTTTGATCGACCGCTATACCCAGCCCCGCGTCTTCGGCAAGGGACTCAAATCGCCCCAGGGTGGACAGGAATGAGCGGCGGATCGGAGAAAGCCCTGAAGACGCCGGGCTGCGCCAACTCCGAGCCCAGCTCGACCCGCCTGGTCGCGACCCTGAGCATCGCCGGCCTGCTCTCCGGGCTCATCATCGTCTCGGTCTACGAGGCGACCCTGCCGACCATCACGGCCTATCAGGCCAAGGTGCTGCGCGAGGCCGTCTTCAAGGTGCTGCCCGAGATCGACCACATCCAGCGCCTGGTCTATGTGGACGGCGGGCTAACGCCGAAGGACACGGAGGACCCCGAGGAAGAGGCGGTCTTCGGCGGCTATGACGCAGCAGGCGAGCTGGTCGGCTACGCCATCCCGAGTGCCGGCCCCGGCTTTCAGGACACCATTCGCCTGCTCTATGGCTATGTGCCGAGCGAGCGCCTGGTGACGGGGATGGAGATCCTGGAGAGCCGCGAGACGCCCGGCCTGGGCGACAAGATCTACAAGGATCTGGAGTTCGTCGGCGAATTCGAGCGCCTGGCGATCGACCCGGAGATCCTCGCCGTCAAGAAGGGCACCTCGACCGCGCCGAACGAGGTCGACGCCATCACGGGCGCGACCATCTCGTCCAAGGCGGTGGTGCGGATCCTCAACGAGGGCAACCGGCGGTGGCTTTCTAAGCTGCCAGCCGCCAGCGGCCAGCCTCCAGCCAAGCGCCGTGCCGTTCCGGAGCCCGAAGTCAGTGCGACGACCCCGCACGAAGCAGCAGCGCCGAGCGCTGCCCCGAATACCGACCCGCAGCAACCGGCTGGAAGCTGGCCGCTGGAAGCTGGAGGCTGACCCCATGCCCAAGACGCAACCCGACGCCTACCAAGAATTCTTCAAAGGCCTCTGGCGCGAAAACCCGGTCTTCGCCCAGGTGCTTGGCATGTGCCCCATGCTGGCCGTCACCAACTCGGCCGTGAACGGCATGGCCATGGGGCTCGCCACCTTCTTCGTGCTTGTGGCGTCCAGCCTGCTGGTCGCCTTGCTCAAGCGCTGGATCCCGCGGCAGGTCCGCATCTCGAGCTTCATCATCATCATCGCGACCTTCGTGACCGTGACCGACTACAGCCTGCAGGCGCTGGTCCCGGCCATTCACAAGGAGCTGGGCGCCTTCATTCCGCTGATCGTGGCGAACTGTCTGATCCTCGGCCGCCAGGAGGCCTTCGCCTCGCGTCAGCCGGCGCGGCTGGCGCTCATGGATGCCCTGGGGATGGCGACCGGCTTCCTCTTCGCCCTGGTCGCGCTCGGCAGCGTGCGCGAGATCCTCGGCGAGGGCGCCCTCTTCGGCGTCGACCTCTTCGGCCCCAACTTCGAGCCCTGGGTCATCATGATCCTGCCACCCGGCGGCTTTCTGACCCTCGGCCTGCTGCTGCTCTTCTTCAGCTGGCTGGCCGAGCGCCGCCAAAAGCTGGCCGAGCGCCTCGCCGAGATGGAGGTCGAGGGGTCGTGAACGAGCTGGTCTGGATCTTCATCAGCGCCCTGCTGGTCAACAACTTCGTGCTGGCCTACTTCCTCGGCCTCTGTCCCTTCCTCGGGGTCTCGGGGCGCCTGGACACCGCCTTCCGGCTGGGGCTGGCGACCCTCTTCGTCATGCTGATCACGGCCTTCTGCGCCTGGCTGCTGAACACCTATGTGCTCATCTACGCGCCCTATCTGCGCCTCATCAGCTTCATCGTCGTCATCGCCAGCACGGTGCAGTTCATCGAGATGGTCATCAAGCGCGTCAGCCCAGGGCTCTTCCGCGCGCTCGGCATCTTCCTGCCGCTCATCACCACCAACTGCGCCATCCTGGGTCTGGCCATCTTCGCGACCAACAAGGGCTACGGGCTGGCGGAAGGCATGATCTACGCCCTGGGCGCGGGCCTGGGCTTCACCCTGGCCCTGGTGCTCATGGCCGGGCTGCGCGAGGAGGCCGAGCTCGCACCCGTGCCGCGCCTGCTGCGCGGCACCGCCATCAACCTCATCATCGCCGGCATCCTCTCCATGGCCTTCATGGGCTTCGCCGGACTCTTCAGCGCGGCCTGAGCCATGCTGACGCACCTCATCGCCATCCTCGGACTCGCCGCACTCTGCGGCACCTGGGTCGTCTTCCAACGCTGGCTCAAGCGCGCCGACCCGGACGGCAGACATATCGAATCCGGATGCGGCTGCGGAGGTGCGCGGCATTGCCAAACGTCAGATGACGGCGCGAGTAAGATCGCGTCAGGAAATCTCGGCGCTCTCTGACCCAACGTTTGGGTATCCTCGTCAGATTCCCGAGCTGCTCAATCCGCCGAAAGGTTGCCCGCCTCGGATGGCGCGCTCCTTGCCTACCAACCGACTTTCTGCACTGAATACGCCCATCGAAGCTTATGTCGCAGTGCCGACACAAGACGATTGGCGCCGCCCGGGAAGATTTGGCCGACATCACAGTCGGACGACTGATCGGGACAATTCTCGGACGGGAGGCTATCGGGCTATATCGAGCCGTGTCAGGAGATCGGAAACAGGCGTTCTGGATGCGCGCTAACTCGAGCTATTCTGTGCTCCTTCAGGGGAGCTCCCAAGACCGTGTGATTGATCCAGCTCTCGATGTCCGTCGAGGGACTCGCGCTCCTCGAGGATCTTTGCACGTATCTCCTCGACGGTCTGAGCAAGCTCAGGCCCCATCCGCTTGAGGTCGTCAGCTCTGGATTCGCCCAGTTCCGAGAGAAGCGCGAAGTAATGCGGTTTGAATCGATCTTTGAATCGGTACTTGCCGAAAGCTTCGTCTTCGAACAACCGCCGGACGTAGGAGGTTTGCTCGGCCGCAAGCAAGAGGACTAGAAGAAGCGCGACGTTGGGTGTCTCTCGGTCGAGATCTAGGCTTGGGAGTACGGCTTCAAGGGTCTTGAAGGCGTTGGGAAACGCCTCTGTATAGACTTGCACTATAGCTAGCAAAAGCCCCAAGTCCCTCCCTGGCGCTTTTGTTTTGATCAGACGCATATCTTCTACAAAGTCGCGCAGTCTTGTCGCTTGTAGCCTCATGCGCCGCCACAGCTCGACAAGCGCAGGATAACGATCGAGCCCCTCGGGTGGCGCACCATTATCGAACAGGCTCAGGCGAGCCGAGGCTGCGCCAAGCTCCTCGCACGAAATGTGATCGAGAATCTGATCGGTGGCCCCCTCTTCTTGCAGCGACAAGAGCCCACCAAGAATTGCCACCCCTCGCGTAACGTAGTCGAGTGCATCGGAATTGCTCATTTTCGCCATTCGTTCTCTGTCGAAGAACGGGCCAAAATCCGCGGGGACATCTTTCTCGATTTGCTCGACCAACTCAGTGACGGATGCCACGACTTGATCTCGTTGGCCTTCCGGTAGGTAGTCCCGAGTGGCCTTTGCCAGCCGATCTTCTGTAGCTAGGTCCAAGCCGGCACCGCGCAAAGCCTCGGTCATGAGCCAGGCCTGCTCGGGAGTGAGGCAACCGTCGACAAGCATGCCGAGGTGGCCGAACGCACGTTCCCGTAAATCTTCCGGCGTGCACCAGATCTCCAGAAACCGCACCAGCCAAAGCGCTCGGCGCCGGTCGCCGCGCCGACCATGCCGCATCAGGTACCAGATGTTGAAGAAGCGCTCCGCGAGCCGATAGAGATTGTTTTTGGTGCTAGTAGGCTCGCGGTGAATGACGTTGGCGCGCTCTAACTGCTTGAGCTGTGCAGCAACCTGTTTACTGGGAAGGCGAGTCGCGCGGGCGATTTCCCCGGTGGAAAGGGCATCCCACCCAAGAGCAACCGCATCCACAATGGCCTGCTGCTGCGGGGGCAGATCGTCCATTCGGTGCTTGTAGAGCGGCGTTACTCGGTCGAGCAACTGCTCCAGGTCGCGGAACGCGCTTCCGTCTCGGTCGAGCAAGATCTCAAAGAGCAATACCAGCGTCCGCGGAACACCGGCGATGAGGCGTCGCAGCGTCTCGATGCGACCTGGAGCCTGTGCAATGATCTCTTCTAGTCGCGCCTGCTGCTCCGGTGTGCCCAGGTGTCTCAATAGGGTTAGGGTCTCGTCAGAGGAAAGCCCATTGAGATTGAATTCCCGAAAAAACTGGTAGAAGGGGGCACCGTGATCATAGTGCTGCTCCAGCATCAGGGTGGATGCCCCGATGATCTGGATGCGTTTGGTGGTATGCAGAATCTCTCGCAGACGCTGTTGCTCTTGGCGCTTCAGCTTGCCGAACAGGTCGCCGACATTATCGATGAGCAATACCAGTCGCAGGCCTTGGCTCGCCAGGGCTTGATCCAGAATGAGGTGGCAGTCCTTCTCGTAATGTGGTGTTTCCCATGCTGCCTCCATGGCATCTGGTAGTCCTTCGAATCCCGGTCTGTCGCTCAGGTGGCTGGCCGCTTCCTCCCACAGCCGGCAAAGGCTGGTGACACCGTAAAGCTCTTCTTTGAAGAGCAGCGGGACCAGCCAATCGCGCGTCTCCTGATTGTCCCGGAGCGAGATCTGGATGCGGCGCAGTAGGCTGGTCTTGCCCTGCCCCCTTTGCCCCTGAATGATCGCGTGCGCTGGCTCGTCTTCCGGTCCACTGCCAAGGATCATGCGCAGGAGCTTGTCGGTTAGCTCCAAACGGACCGAATAGCGCGCGAGGAACTCCGACTCCGGTATCGCCTGCGGATTGTAGATTCCACTCAGTGTCTCCCCCATCGCTTCTCCACCCCTAATTGGCGACGTTGCGCCACCACCATTCGCGAATCACCGGAGAGTTGAAGCGGTAGCATGCGGGATCCTCCTGGTTGTTGAGGTAGCCGTCGTGCTTGAGGATGCCGACAAGGTCGACCTGGCGCTCCAAGACGCCATGCTCCACGGCGAGGTTGCTCAAGGAACGACTGTGGATACCGTTGTTCCGCGGGTCTGCCGCGTAGCCGAGCACGGCCTTGACGAACTGAAGCTCTCTGGAGTCCAGAGTCATTCGTAAGCGGCTATACCAGTGCTCGAATAGATTTTGGTGAGTTAGCAGTGCAGTGAAGGCCTGCTCGACTGCATCGGGAGTGACAGAAGCGGGTGACAGCTCCTCCGCGAGGCGTCTGATAAAGATGGGTATCAACCAGTCCCAGCCGACACGCCCGAGCAAATGCTCCTGAGCCTCTTGAGGCAGATCCTCAAGGCCAAGCCGCGTTAACTCCTGGCCCAAGAAAGCACGTGCCTCGCTTGGAGTGAGCGGAGGGATGCGCAGGCTCTTGAGATCATTGATGTGCTTGCTTGCGCCGAGAGAAGCCGCGACATTCTCCAGTCCGATGGAGCCGGCAAAGACGAACTGGACGCGCTCCGTGAGAGCGGGATCATGCCGGCAGTCGCGGAGGGTCTGGAGCATGCGTATCGCTTCGCGCCGCTCCTGTTCAGATCTTTCTCCCAGCGTGTTTTCCACTGCTTGCGGAAGCTCGTCGACCATCAAGACGATACGTCCATCAAGTTCCAGACTTCGGCAGAACTGGACAAACTCGCCGAAGTGATCCACCGGCCCGGAGGCGCCAAAACGGACTTTGGAGCCGATCTCCTCGATTCGAATCTGCTTGACCCAGCCTGAGAAGCGTTGGGAGGCCCGACTGAGTCGACTCACGAACTCCTGATCCAAGAGCGCAGATAAGAGCTTTCGGTACAGCTCATCGACAGAGTCGACCGACTCGACAAAGACATAGACTGGGAAGAAGCCGACCACAGGCTCAGCCAGCGCCTGCTTGAGCAGCGTGGTCTTACCGATACGCCGTGGCCCAGGGATCAGCAAATGGCTGCCGGACTTCAGATCTCTCCAGAAAGCGTTTTCGAGGTTGGGACGAGGAAATGTGGACATGACTGCAAGAGCACACTGGCAATGAATATTTTGCCAAAATATTTAACAAAATAATTATTGTCAAGTTGGCTCGCGCGCCACGTGAGAAACCCCGGGGAGCCGAGCTCCGAAGGCAAGCGAGGAAGAGACCTTGGGGACCTCATCCAGAAAACAGCACCGCGACTTCGATGACCAGTAGCGCATCCGAGCCGAATTGCGCCCGGCATCGCGATCGCCGGAGACGCAAGACCATCAGGCAAGGATGGACTTCATGTCCTCGTCCAACGCCCTACTCTCAGGCCGCGAATCAATGCCTGGCTGAGCCTCAGCGACTGGACCAGCAACCGCAGCCGATGGCCTCAATGCGCCTTGATCTTGCCGTGCCGAATGTCGCCCTTCGCGCTGCGGATAAGCTGAACGATGGGAATCCCCGAGGGGCATGAGAAGGTACAGGAGCCGCACTCCACGCACTCCATCACCTGATAGGCCTTCATCTCCTCGTAGAGCCGGGCCTTGGCGAGGCGGGCCAGGCGCGACGGATTCAGGAAGTAGGGGCAGGCCTCGACACAGCGGCCGCAGCGGATGCAGGGATACTCCTTGGGGCGGGCCGTCTCCTCTGCGGTGAAGGCCAGCAGCCCGGAGCTGCCCTTAAGCATGGGGGCATCCAGGCTGGCGATGGGCGCACCCATCATGGGACCGCCCATGAGCACCTCGCGCGTCTCCTCCTTGAGACCGCCGCAGAAGCGCAGCACCTCGCGCACAGGTGTGCCGAGCGGCACGATGAGATTGGCCGGATAGGCGACGCCGGGACCCGAGACGGTCACCAGGCGCTCGATGAGCGGCTGTCCCAGCTCGAAGTAGTCGGCGATCGCCACGACGGTGCCGACGTTGTTGACCAGGATCTCCAGGTCCCGCGGCAGGAGTCCCGAGGGCACCTCCCTGTCGTAGATGGCCTTGATGAGCATCTTCTCGGCGCCCTGGGGATACTTGACCTGCAGGGGGACGACCCGGATCGGCAGATCGTCGCTCAAGTGCTGGCGCAGGACCTCGATGGCGTCCGCCTTGTTCAGCTCGACACCGATGGTCGCATCGTCCGCACCCAGCTTCCGGCGCATCAGCTCGATGCCCCGGATCAGGGTCTCCGGCCGCTCCAGCATGAGGCGATGATCGTTGGTCAGAAAGGGCTCGCATTCAGCCCCATTGATCAGCAGGTGCCGAATGCGCTGCCCGTCTGGCATGGACAGCTTGACGTGGGCAGGAAAGGCGGCGCCGCCAAGACCGACGATGCCCGCCTGCTGGACCTCGCCGATGAATGCCTCCATCGATAGAGCCGCCCAGTCGATCGGCGGCTTGGGCGCCAGACGCTGGGTCGCATAGGGGTCGGCGGCAATCTCGATGGCCTGCGCGAAGCGCCCGTCGACGAAGCGATGCGGACCCATGCTCCGCACCCAGCCGGTCACTGGGCTGTGCAAGGCCGTGGAGACGAAGCCTCCGGGCTCGGCGATGCGCTCCCCGCGCTGCACCCGCTGTCCCTCGGTGACGATCGCCTTGGCCGGCACGCCGAGATTCTGATGCAGGGGGATCACATAGCGGTCGACGAAGGGCATGCGCTGGATCGGCAGCCCCTCGGTGCGCTCCTTGTTCTCGGCCGGATGCACACCATGGGCGAAGCTCTGTTTGAAAAGCGCGCTGAGACCGTTCATTCGCGAGTCACCACAGCAAGTCCTGACCGTGCGGCGGTATCGAGCACGGATGAGGGATGGAAAATCCAACTGTCCCTGCACCCGCCAGACGACGGCCAAGGCAGCCTCGAATCGGCAGGCTAGGCAGGGGCCAAGCCAGTGTCAAGGCGCATCGAAATGACCGCGCAGCCCCAGCGCGCGGGGGCTTGAATGGGCGCAGTCGCTCGCGCGCGAGCTGATGACGCGGCTCGGCGTCGGCACAGCGGCCGCGCCCGGCTTAGAGATCGCCAGGCACACTGGGCGCAAAGGCCGTCGGACTGACCCCACTCAGGATCCAGGCGGCGACGCCCAGATAGGCGATCCTCGGCACCCAGGTCGCCAGGGCATCCTCGAGTCCCTCGAGGTCAGTCCTTGTCATGGCCGCGATGCGGGTCAGCATGTCGCCGAGCGAGCCGGAGGCCTCGCCCGCAGCGAGCAGCCGGGTCGAGCGGGCGTCGATCAACGGACAGTCCGCGAATGCGCGGTGCAGGGGATGTCCCGACTCCACAGCCAGACGCAGACCGTCCAGCGCGACACGCGCCTTCTGGCTCGGGACGGTTCCCGCCGCGATGCTAAGCGCCTTCAGCGCCGGCACGCCGGACTCGATCAGCAGGGCCAGCGCGTCGAGATAGCGCGAGCGATTGCGAAGGATCTCCAGACGACCGAGCAGGGGAAGGCGCAGCGCAAGCGCATCCAACGAGCGCCTCCCCCCGGCCGACTTGGCCACCCCCAACAGACGCGGGGCCAAGAAGATCACCATGGCGACCACCAGAAGCGGGGCGAGCACGGCTCCCAGGTAGTCGAAAGGACCAAGCTCGCCCAGAATCAAGCCCTGAACCGGGCGCACGAAGGCCGCCACGATCAAGACGAACGCCGGCAGCATCAGCTTTCCGCGGACCTTGCGGCGCCTGAGATCCGCCTTGTCATGGCGCTCGGCGAGACGCCGATAGGCCTGCTCCATCCTACCGGCGACCGAGGCCGCCTGAAGGATCTCGGTATCGACCCGATCGAAGAGGCCGGTTTGCCGACCGATGACGCCCAGGCTGCGGCCACGGCCGGCCAGGGCAGCGGCCGTCGCCAGCGGCTTGCGCTGGCTGGGTGACGCGCCTTCGGCAAGGGTGCGAAAGGCCTGCTCCGGCGGCATGCCGGCATGGTCCAGGGACGCGAGCTGCGCCATGAGGTCTGCCTTTGTACGATGGTCCATTGCGTCCCGAGCCATAAGCCTAAGAAGAGCAGTTGAACCGCAAAGGGCACAGAGAGCGCAAAGGATTTCAACACCTTGCCTGCGAAGCGATGCTCACTCAGAGGGTGAAGCGACGCAGCGATGCAAGCCTCTGTTTTTCTTCCTGTCCTTCGCGCCTTTGCGGTTCAAATTGCCGAATCTAGGATGAGTGCTTGGCCGCGGTCGTCGAGTCGTCGCGTTTCGGGCGTCGCGGCCTGCGAATTCCCCCTCAAGGGCGCAAGATAACCCTACCGCCACGTTGGATAGAAGCCGCCCATGCGAGACAGCAGAGATCCAGAGTCGGCCACAGCGGCAGCCCGGACTCGCCGCTCATGGCGTCGCAACGCCCTGCGCGCCCTGCTTGGCGTCGCACTGCTCGCCAGCTTGACCCTCGCCGGCCTTCTACTCTGGATCGGCGCCAGCCTGCCCCCGCTCGACGGAGAGGAGGCTGTCGAAGGTCTCATTGCCGAGACCGTCCTGGAGCGCGACGCGGAGGGCCGGGTGACGGTGAGAGGCGGATCCAAGACCGACATCGCCTATGGAATCGGCTATGCGCACGGGCAGGATCGTTTCTTTCAGATGGACCTGCTCAGGCGTGTCGGGATGGGCAACCTGGCTGCGCTCATCGGCCCGAGCGGCGTGCCGGTCGATGAGGGCGCGCTCCGACACCAACTGGCGGGGACGGCCCGGGCCGCTTTGGAGCAGACAACAGCCCTCGAGCGGCGCATCCTGAGCGCCTACTCAACGGGCGTGAATGCGGGGCTCGCGAGCCTCCGCGCAAGACCCTGGGAATACATCCTCCTGCGCCAGAGGCCAGAGCCATGGCGCCCTGTCGACACCTATGCCGTCGGGCTGGCGATGTTTCGCGACCTCCAGGACGAGCGCAACATGCGCGAGCGCGTTCTCGACACGGCGTCTCGCAGTCTGACGCCCGAGGTCTTCGCACTGCTCACGGCCTCGCCAGGCCCTTGGGAGGCGCCGGTCGAAGGCGAGGCCGGTGATTGGCCGCTGGCGCACATCTCCGCGCGCGGACCCGTGCGTCAGGCCAGCCAAGACCAAACGCAGGCCGCCATTCAGAGCGGCCCAGCTCAGGACGACGCGGCCCAGGTCGGCAGCAACGCCTTCGCGGTCGCCGGCGGCCTGACGTCCGATGGCAGGGCGATCCTGGCCAACGACATGCATCTCGGGCTGCGCGTGCCGACCACCTGGTACCCCATCCGCATGATTCGCGGCGGCGAGCGGCCGCTGGACGCCGTCGGCGTCTCGCTTCCAGGGGCACCGGCGCTGGTCGTCGGGAGCAACGGCCACATCGCCTGGGGCCTCACCAACAGCTATGGCGACTGGCTGGATCACCTGGTGCTGGAGCTCGACCCGAGCGATCCGGAGCGCTACCGCACCCCAAACGGCTGGAAACGGCTGATACACAGGCAAGCAACCATCGCGGTCGCCGGAAACCCTTCCGTCCCCTTCGCGATCACGGAGTCCATCTGGGGCCCCGTCGTGGGCCACGACCACAGAGGCCGGCCGATCGCCCTGCGTTGGGTCGCCCAGGATCCGGAGGCCTTGAACCTGCGTCTAACGGATCTGGCCGAGGCAACCGATGTCGGGCAGGCACTGGACCTCGCGCCGCAGATTGGCGTCCCCGCCCAGAATCTGATCGTCGCCGACACCGACGGCGCGATCGGCTGGACCCTCATGGGGCGCATCCCACGCCGCATCGGCTTGAACGGACCCAGACACCGCAGCTGGGCGAATGGCGAAGCTGGCTGGCACGGCTGGCTCGACGCCGACGCCGTCCCAAGGATCGCCCCCGGCCGAGAGACACGGCTGTGGACGGCCAATGCGCGCGTCGTCGATCTCGCCGAGCAGGGCTTGATCGGCGACGGCGGCTATGCACTCGGGGTCCGTGCACGCCGCATTCGCGATCTGCTCAACGCGCAGGACAGGCATGACGAGCAGACCCTATTCGCGATCCAGCTCGATACCAGCTCCCAGCTCATGGCCTTGTGGTACGCGCGGCTGCGGGCGCTCATCGAGACCGAGCCGCGCATCCCCGAGCGTGACAGACTCCAAGGCCTGCTCGCGGACTGGACAGGCGAGGCCGCCACCCACTCCGTCGCCTACCGCCTGGTGCACGACTGGCGCGCCGAGGTCAGGCTCACCCTATTGAGCGCACTCGGGGCCGCAGTTCCAGGGCTCTCCGACCCGCTCGCCATCACCCAGCTGCCCCGCACAGAGGTCGCCGTCTGGGCGATCCTCGAGGCCAGACCGCCCTGGGTGCCGCCTGGATACGAAAGCTGGGCGGGGCTCGAGCGCGCCTGCCTCCAGCGCACCTTGGCCGCCTGGGGCGAGCCCGGCCAGTGGGCGGCTCGCACCTGGGGCGAGCGCAACACCACGGCGATCGGCCACCCGTTGTCCCAGGCGCTGCCGCGCTGGCTCGGGCGCTACATCGATCTGCCGCCGCGCGAGGTTCCCGGCGATGCCTATGTGCCGCGCGTTGCGACGCCCACCTTCGGTGCCTCGCAGCGGCTGGTCGTCGCACCAGGCGCGGAGTCGGAGGGCATCTTGCAGCTGCCTGGCGGACCGAGCCCGCATCCCTTCACCTCGATGCGGCGCGGAGACTACGAGGCCTGGGTGGCGGGCGACCCCGTCCCCTTGCTCCCCGGCCCCACCCTGCACCGGCGCCGATTGACCCCGGCGAGCAGGCACTGAGAGCATCCGGGATCGGGAGCTGGCCGACGAGCCCTGTCAGAGCCTATCTGGACCCTGTTTTTCGAGCCGAATCGCCACAATCTATTGCGGTTTGGACGCACCCCATGGAAGGGTCGTTTCCCACTGCCCAAGCGTCAGCGCCTTCCGCGCCAGGGTTTTCCCCAGCCATGCGCCCTGATCCGGCGTTAGCCGGTCTTGGAGAAAGACCTTGTCACTCGAGCCCCAGAGAACCGACACCCCACGCCAGCACGACTGGATACGCCCCATTCTCGTGCTCTATGCCCACCCCTCGCCAGACCGCTCCGAGGTCAACCGCCACCTCGCCGAAGCCGCGGGGCGGACCCCAGGCGTCACCCTGCTGGACCTCTACGGCGAGTACCCGGACTATGGCATCGATGTCGATCGCGAGCAGGCGCGGCTGCTCGAGCACGAGGTCATCATCTTTCTGCACCCCCTCTACTGGTACTCGACGCCGGCCATCCTCAAGGAGTGGCAAGATCTGGTGCTGGAGCATGGCTTCGCCTATGGCACCGAGGGGACCGCGCTGCACGGCAAGCTCTTCTTCAGTGCCCTGACGGCGGGCGGACCCGAGCTGGCCTACCGCGCCGAGGGCTTTCACCACTTCAGCATCCGCGAGCTGCTCAACCCGCTCGAGCAGACCGCTCATCTCTGTGGCATGGTCTACCTGCCGCCGTTCGCGCTCTTCAGCGCCCGCACCGCACTGGAGGAGGGCCGGCTCGACAGGCACATCCAGGAATGGAGCGATCTCCTCAAGGCGTTGCGCGACGACCGCCTCGACATCAGCCGTGCCCAGAAGCTCCCCAAGCTCAACGGCGAGCTGGCCAACCTGATCCGCAAGGAGTAGCGCATGGACGGCATGCTCTTCCAGCTCTTCGTTTATCTCTGCGCGGCCGTCATCGCCGTGCCCATCGCCAAGCGCTTGGGGCTGGGATCCGTCCTGGGCTATCTGATCGCCGGCATCGTCATCGGCCCCGCCCTGGGTCTGGTCGGCAGCGAGACCTCTGAGATCCAGCATTTCGCCGAGCTCGGCGTCGTCATGATGCTCTTCCTGATCGGCCTGGAGCTGGACCCGAGCACCCTCTGGGCCATGCGCACGCGCCTGCTCGGGATGGGCGGACTTCAGGTCACGCTCTCCGCCGCGCTCATTGCGCTCGCGGCCCTGACCCTTGGCGCCGACTGGCGACTCGCACTGGCCGTGGGACTCATCTTCTCCCTGTCCTCCACCGCCATCGTCATGCAGACCCTGACCGAAAAGGGACTGACCAGCACCCAGGGCGGGCGGTCCAGCTTCTCCGTCCTGCTCTTTCAGGACATCGCCCTGGTCCCCCTGCTCGCCGTGCTGCCGCTCCTGGCCAGCCCTGAGCTGATGCTGATCGACGCCGAGGCGCTGGTACACGCGCCTGAGGCCACGGACGCCGACACCCTAGTCCACGCCGCCGAGCTGAGCCTGGTGGCCGGACTGCCCGGCTGGGCCCACGGGCTCGTGGTGCTGGGCGCCATTGCGTCCGTCCTGCTCGGCGGACACTTTCTCTCGCGCCCCCTGCTGCGCTTCGTCGCCGAGTCCAGGCTGCGCGAGATCTTCACCGCCGCGGTCTTGCTGCTGGTCGTCGCCATCGCCCTGCTGATGACACTGGTGGACCTCTCGCCCGCGCTCGGCACCTTCATCGCCGGGGTCATCCTGGCCAACAGCGAGTTCCGCCACGAGCTGGAATCCGACATCGAGCCCTTCAAGGGCCTGCTGCTCGGACTCTTCTTCATCACCGTGGGCGCAGGAATCGACTTCGAGATCCTGTTCGGCGACTTCACCACGGTGCTGGGGCTGACCATTGGGGTCATCTTTCTCAAGGGCTGCATCCTCTTCGGACTGGCTCGGCTGTTCCGCCTCAAGACCACGGACCGCTGGCTCTTCACGCTGGGACTCGCGCAGGCCGGCGAGTTCGGCTTCGTGCTGCTCAACTTCAGCCTGAGCAACAGCGTCATCGCCGCGGCGGACGCCAAGCTCCTCTCACTGGTCGTCGCCCTGTCGATGCTGCTGACACCGGCCCTCTTCGTCATCTACGACCGCTTGATCCAGCCACACAGATCAGGCGTCGAGCCGACGGACGCGGACGAGATCGACGAGCAAGGGCCGGTCATCATCGCCGGCATCGGACGCTTCGGTCAGATCGTCAACCGACTGCTGATCGCCAGCGGAATCCGCACCGTGGTGCTGGACCATGAGGCGGCACAGATCGAGACACAGCATCGCTTCGGCATCAAGAGCTTCTTCGGCGACGCGACCCGGCCGGACCTACTGCGGGCCGCGGGAATCGAGGAGGCGCAGCTGCTGATCGTGGCTATCGACGACCGCGACCGCGCGGTGCAGCTGGTCGAGTACGTGAAGCGGCGCTACCCCTCGGTCAAGGTGCTCGCGCGGGCCTTCGACGTGAATCACCTCTACCTGCTGCGCAAGGCGGGGGCGGATGTCGCGCTACGGGAGGTCTTCGACGCCTCGCTGCGCTTGGGCGCGGAAGCACTCAAGCAGTTGGGGATGCACCCCTTCAAGGTGGAGAAGATGGCGCGCGCCTTCCGGCGGCACGACGAGGCGGGACTGGATCAGCTCTACGAGCTTTGGGACGAGCACCCGGATGTCGCCAAGAACAGGGCCCTCCTCGCGCGGGCACGCGAGCATCGGGAGACCTTGGCGGCGCTCATGGAGACGGACAGACTCCAATTGCATGATCGCACGGAGCGCGGCTGGACCCCGCCACCCAAGGGCGCGCAGGAATAGCGGGCGATCGAGCGTCGGCGTAACCAGTGCGCTTGCGGAAACGACAACGAGCGAAAGCGAAACCCACCAGCATCCGCTGGCGAGCCTCGCTTTCGCTCGTCGTTTTCCCGGATCAGGCGACCCGGTGTGGAAGCCGGCAGCGGATCGCTGCCAGCGACCAGCTTACCAGCGCGAGCCGCCGCCACCGCGCGAGGGGCGCTCGGTGCGAGGCTTGGCCTGGTTGACGCGAAGCGGACGACCCTTCAGCGGGGTCTCGTTCAGGGCCTTGATGGCGGCATCGGCTTCGGAGTTGTTCGGCATCTCGACGAACCCAAAGCCTTTGGAGTCGCCAGTGAACTTATCCGTGATCAGATTGGCGCTCTCAACCTGGCCATAAGTGGCGAATGCTTCGCGTAGATCGTCCTGGGTCACGGCGTAAGCCAGGTTGCCAACATAGATATTCATTAGTCTCGTATTCTCTCAAGGGTCTGCGCATCAAAAGTAGTTGCCTGCAGCCAACCGATGCGCGCGTCGGCTGAAGGAGCTGCGGATCGGCCTAGGCCAAGCCGCGGAGTCTGTCATATGGCGCCGCCGGCCAAGCGGCGGCTCTCGGCACAGACGCATGTCTGCGCATCGGGCGCCGATGCCGAGGCAGGCTTTGCACTGACCTCAGGTCGCGATTAGCGGTCAAACCGTCGCCCGAGGCCTGGATCGCCCACCAGAGGCCTTGCGTCCGCGCGGCCGGGCGTGCGGCTTCGCGTCGCCGCGGCCGGAGTCGCGGCCTTCCACGCGGGGGCGTGGGTGGTGCTTTCGTCCAGCCGGTGCCTGCCGCCTGCGGTCATGCTCGGCCTCACTAGCCTCGCCGGCCGCGGTCGCGGGTAGATCCGAGAAGCCCACGATCGGCTGGCTCTGGACCCTCCGACCGAGTAGACGCTCGATCCCGGCGAGCAAGCCACGCTCATCCGGGCTGACCAGGGAGACGGCCGCTCCTTCCGCACCCGCGCGACCGGTGCGGCCGATGCGGTGCACATAGTCCTCGGCGACATTGGGCAGCTCGAAGTTCACCACATAGGGCAAACGGTCGATATCCAGCCCGCGAGCGGCAATGTCGGTCGCGACCAGAGTGCGCACAGCGCCACTCTTGAAGTCGGCGAGGGCTCGGGTGCGCGCACCCTGGCTCTTGTTGCCGTGGATGGCGGCGGCAGTGATGCCGTCGCGCTCGAGCTGCTGCGCGAGCCGATTCGCGCCATGCTTGGTGCGGGTGAACACCAGGACCTGGTCCCAGCCGCCCGTGCGAATCAGGTGCGAGAGCAGGGCACGCTTGTGCTCGCGCGCAATGGGATACGCCAGCTGCGAGACCGTCTCGGCGGCCGTGTTGCGGCGCGCCACCTCGATGCGCTGCGGATTGCGCAGCAGACCGGTCGCGAGCTGCTCGATCTCACGCGAATAGGTCGCGGAGAACAGCAGGTTCTGGCGCTCGCCCGGCAGCAGCCGCAGCACGCGGCGGATGTCGTGAATGAAGCCCATATCCAGCATGCGGTCCGCTTCGTCGAGGACGAGCAGCTCGATCTTGGAGAGATCCAGATTGCCTTGACCCACGTGATCCAGCAGTCGGCCCGGAGTCGCGACCAAGATGTCGACGCCGCGGCGCAGCTGCGTCGTCTGCTGGCCCATGCCCACACCACCGAAGATCTGCAAGGCGCGCAGCGGCAGGTGCTGACCATAGGTGCGCACGCTCTCGCCAACCTGGGCGGCGAGCTCGCGCGTCGGGGTCAGTACCAATGCACGCGGCAGGCGGCCAGGTGTCTTGGACTGGGTCAGATGTTGCAGCATGGGAAGGGTGAAGGCGGCCGTCTTGCCAGTACCCGTTTGGGCGCCGGCGAGCACGTCGCGGCCGGAGAGAACGGCGGGAATCGCCTGGGCTTGAATGGGGGTGGGCTGGGTGTAGCCCTGCGCATCGACCGCGCGCAGCAGTTCGGCCGACAGGCCGAGCTCAGCAAAGGACATAAATGCTCCTGGGTCGGCCTACCCAGGATTTGCTGGGCCGGTCTAGGCAGTGAGGGAAGTATCTGAACGGGTGAGCCTGTATGAGGGATATCAACCGAGAGACGGGGCGCGCCGACCGGATGGCGCTGAATCTGGGATGCACAATACGCGAATGCTGGGGAAATGCAAAGCGAAATCGCTGGCGGGCTCCACAGCTTGGATCTCAGTCGCTCGCGGCGGGCGAGACGCTCGCTGCGTAGGAGCCGGCCTCGTCCCACCGGGGCGGCGCTCCCACGCTATGCTTGCCCAGGCAGCGAGTCGTCGCATCCCAACGGACCGCCAAGGTCTGCGGGGGCGCGCCTCATCCGTTCCCCGCCCCGCCTGGGTCTGCGGCCTTCCGCCGTCAAGCTCGCTTTTTGCGGCGAAGCCCCTTGGAAATCGCCTCAGAGCATCGGAGCAAGCAATCCGCGGATACTCGGGGCATCATGCCGAGACCATGCGCATCCTGATCGTCGAGGACGACCCCCTGCTCGGCCCGGCACTCAAGACCGGGCTCGCCCAGGACGGCTACGCCGCCGACTGGGTCGGCACCGCGGCGCTCGCGGAGCATGCGCTGCGCGTGGAGCACTTCGACGTCGCCATCCTGGATCTGGGCCTGCCGGGCCGGGACGGGCTTGCCCTGCTGCGAGACCTTCGAGCCAAGGGCCTCGAGCTGCCCGTCCTCATTCTCACGGCACGCGATACGGTCGCGGACAAGGTGGCAGGGCTCGACGCCGGGGCGGACGACTACCTCGCCAAGCCCTTCGATCTGGACGAGCTGACGGCCCGCATCCGCGCCCTGTCACGCCGCAGCTGCGGTCATGCGGCCGCGATTTTGCGCGCCGGCGCCCTGGAGCTGGACACCCGCAACCACCGGGTGACGCTCGCGGGCAGTGTCCTGGAGCTCTCTCCCAAGGAGTACGGCCTGCTGGAGACGCTGATCGCGCAGGCCGATCATGTGGTCCCCAGGACGCGCCTGCTCGCCGCGAGCTATGGTTGGGAAGACGGCCTGGAGAGCAATGCGATGGAGGTCCACATCCACAATTTGCGGGCCAAGCTCGGCAAGGCGCGCATCCTGACCGTGCGCGGCGTCGGCTACAAGCTGATCTCGGAGCCCAGCCAATGAGATCCATCCGGCACCGTCTACTGCTCTCCCTGTTCGTCGTCTGGGCGACCATCTGGATCGCCGTCGCCGCCGTGTCCCTTGACCGCTCGGAGCACGAGGTCGGCGAGCTGATGGACGCCCAGCTCGCCCAGACCGCCCATGTCCTGCTCCAGCTCACCCGCGAAGGCAGCTTGCCGGACGCGGCGAGTCAGCCTCAGGCGCTGACGCCCATCGGACATCCCTATGAGTCCATGATCAGCTTCCAGCTGTGGCGGCAAGGCAAGCTGATCAGTACCTTCGGAGCGGCGCCACCCGAGCCGCTCGCCCATGCGCCGGGCTTCTCCGATCACCGGATTGCCGACACGCACTGGCGTGTCTTCGGGCTGCCGACCGGCCGCACGGACGAGATCGTCTTCGTCGGCCAGAGCTACGCCATCCGCCATGAGCTGATCCAGTACCTCACGGTGCACGCGCTGCGTCCGATTCTCTGGTCCATGCCGCTCGCCGTCCTGCTGATCTGGCTCGCGGTCACTGACGGACTGCGCCCACTCGGGCGCCTGACGAGCCAGGTGTCGCATCGCTCGGCGGAGCAGCTCGACCCCATCGACCCGAGCCGCAGCCCCATCGAGATCCGCCCCCTGACCTTGGCGCTGAACGGACTCATGAAGCGTCTGGATCGCGCCTTGGCGGCGGAGCGCCACTTCGCCGCCGATGCCTCCCATGAGCTGCGCACACCCTTCACCATCATCCGCGCCCACGCGCAGATCGCGCGGCGCAGCAAGCGGGCACAAGAGCGTGACCAGGCGCTGGATCTCCTGACTCAAGGGATCGACCGCGCGAGTCACCTGATCTCTCAACTGCTCGTCCTCTCGCGCCTGCACCACTCTGTCGGTGACGGCGGCGCGGAGAGCTGCTCGCTCGCCGCCGTGGCCGGCGAGGCAATCGAAGACAAGTCGGTCATGGCCGACACCCGAGGCGTGACGCTCGCCGCCAAGTGTCCGCCTGACGACCCCGTCCTGGTGGAGCTTCCACCGGCGCCGCTCGCCGTCCTCGTCGCCAACCTGCTGGACAATGCCATCAAGTTCACGCCCCCCGGCGGACAGGTCAGGGTCAGCATCAAGGCAAGGCGCGAGCATGCCTTCCTCAGCGTCGAGGACTCCGGCCCTGGCATCTCCGCCAAGGATCGCGCGCGGGTCTTCGACCGCTTCTATCGCGCGGCTGGACAGACCGCGCCTGGCGCTGGACTCGGCCTGTCCATCGTCCGCCGCATCTGCGACATCTATGGCCTCGACATCGAGCTGCTGGGCGCCGAGACAGGCGCTACAGGATTGCTCGTCGAAGTCAGATTCCGACGGTTGGCCTGATCCGAGGCGGGCAGTGCCCGCGCTGCGCGAAAGGCCTCCATCCAAGAGGCAGTCTCACTCCAAATTCAGCTGCCGCCTTAAGGTTTTCTTAAGGCGGCAGGGGTTAGCGTCCCAAGCTGGCGCGCCCTCCCTAGCGGCTCGCCCATCGCCGCGCGAACCGCGATCGGCCGCGAGCGCGGCACGCGCACGGGACTCCCGGCGCATCGAGAGATCGACAGGAGACAGAGATGACCGCAACCGAAGACCGCCGCATCCCAGGCGGACCGCCCACGCGACCGAGCCGACCCAGGGCGCGGCTCCCATTGGCCCTTGCCGCCCTGGCGACGGCCGTCATGCTGGCGCCATGCCCAGCCAGTGCAGACGACGATGATGATGAGCACGAAGGGTCGAGCACCCGACTCAGCATCGAGCGCGCGTCCTGGGATCGCGAGGAGCGACGATTACGGGTCAGCGGATCAGGCAGCTCCCGATCGCGCGTGACCCTGGTCAACGCCTATGATGCCTCTCAGCGTCTCGGCTCAGATGAGACCGAAGGCAGAGACGGCTCCTGGTCCATCCGCGAAGAGAGGCCACGTCCTGTCCCTTGTCGCGTGCGCGCCCTCCAGTCGGACGGCCAGACCGCCGAGCGCGACGTCTACAGGGCACCCTCCGACTGCGCGCCCAAGGCGCCCGGCGACGAAAACCAGCAGCCGATCGCCGACGCCAATGGCCCCTACAGCGGCGCGCCCGGCGCCGACATCGCCTTCAGCAGCGCCGGCTCACGCGACCCTGACGGCAGCATCAGCAGCTATGCCTGGAGCTTCGGCGACGGCAGCGGCAGCTCCAGCGCCAATCCCAGTCATCGCTATGCGACGCCCGGCACCTATCCGGTCAGCCTGACTGTGACCGACGACAGCGGCGCCACCTCCCAGCCATCCACCACGACCGCGACCGTCTCCGACGGCCCCGTCGTCGGCTGCACCTCGCCGATTCCCGAGCACTGCAATATCACCGCCTACACCGGCCCGGCCGTCTGCGTCGAATGCCACCAGAACGAGGCCCGCGACATGCACGGCTCGGTGCACTATCAGCAGGGCGGCGCCTTCGACTTCGTCACCAACATCCCGGGCGACTTCGCGGCGGCGGGAGAGCGCCCGGCCAAGGCGGCTGGGGACCTGGTCGCCACCGGCATCAACACCTACTGCGGCACCCACGAGAATTCGCCGCGCTTCACCTGTGCGGGCTGCCATGTCGGCAACGGCCGCTTCCCCATGGCGCAGTCCCTCTTCGAGCAGCTCGATCCCGCATCCGACGAGGCCCACGCACAGCTCGCCAACATCGACTGCCTGACCTGTCACCAGGAGCGCTACAAGCGGTTCCCGGACTGGACCGCGAGCGGCCAGGGCTTCGCTGACTTCTCCCTCCTCAACCTAACGGAGGACAGCGACGGCGATCTGGTCCGGCTCGACGGGGCGGCGCTAGCTCGCACCGGCTTCTCGGGCATCCCGAATGTCGACCCCGTCAGCGGCGACTTCCAGTTCCTGCCCGCAGGCAGCGATACCCTGCCCGGCAGCGTCCCCATGTCGCCCATGCCCATCACAACCCTCCAGGCGGCACAGAACGTCCACGCCACGACGCGCATGTCCTGTCTCAGCTGCCATGCCGGGGCCGGCGGCGGAGACGGCACCAAGCGTGGCGACATGGCGAAGGAGAACGCCAATCCCAGCGTCACCCTGGACATGCATATGAGCCCGAACGGTGCCGACCTCAGCTGCTCGGACTGCCACAGCGCGGTCGGCGACGCCGGCGAAAGCCACCGCATGCGCGGCCGTGGACTCGATCTGCGGCCCAACGATGTCCAGGATCGCTTCACTTGCGAGACCGGCGGCTGTCATGACGACAGGCCGCACGAGGACTTCAGCAACACCAGAGGCAGCAGCCGCGACAAGCACGCCATGCGCGTCGCCTGCCAGACCTGCCACATCCCCGCTTACGCCAAGGCCAACGTCGGGACAGAGGTCGCACGCGACTGGCAGGATCCGCATCCTTCCGCCGCTGCCTGCAACGGGCGTGGCGGCTGGCTGCCGCGCGAGGACAAGGGCGGACTCGGCAGCACGTCGCTCATCCCGACCTACGCCTGGTTCGACGGCACCAGCGAGGTGCTCTATCTGGAAGAATCGCTTGACGATGTTCCGACGGTGCCGCTCGACGCGACCATCGCCGCCAGCTTCGCCGGGGCCTTCAACCCGGGCGATGCCACCTACGTGCTGGGTCAGCCCAACGGCGATGTCGCATCGGACGGCGCCAAGCTCTACCCGATGAAGCCGCACTGGAGCAAGCTGGCCCGAAACGACCTGACCAACACCTTGGTCGGCCACTCGACCTTCGAATTCTTCCGCACCGGCAGCTTCTGTCGCGCCGTGGCCGTGGGACTTGGCTTGGACGAGCCGAACGCGCCGACGAGCAGCGTCTGCGACGGGACGCCGGGGAGCACGGAGACGCCCCCGAGCACCACCATCGTCCCGGTGTTCACCTACCAGACCATCAATCACGGTGTCGAGCCGGAGGACAATGCGCTCGGCGGCGAAGCCCGAGGCTGCGGCTCCTGCCATGCATCGCTGTCGGGCGGACCCAGGCAGCTCGATCTGGAAGGACTGGGCTACGCGCTGCGCACGGCGCCGAGCGCGGTCATCGGCACAGGTCAGGCCACGCTGAACGGCAACCTGGACGCCATCTGCAGCCAGTGCCACGAGAACGAGCGCGAGGACAGGGACTTCTCCGACGTCCATCGTCGTCACGTGCAGGAGGAAGGCAAGGACTGCGCCGCCTGCCACAACTTCTCACGCCCCGAGCGTGGGCTCTCGCTGAGTCGCGAGGAGCGCGACTAGACCGCCGCTGGCCCGCGGAGCACCCTGCGCCGCGGGCCAGCGACGAGTAAGGAATCACCAGATCGGGGCGCAGCCCCGAGGGTCACTCCAGGCTGGCGAGGCGCAAGGCCAGGAAGAGACCTTCGACCTCCTCCCCATACTCCATCCTCAAATAGCCCTGCTCCAGTCGGACGACCTCGAGGCCGGCACCGCCAGCCAGGGCGCGCAGGCTGTCGGGGTGATGACTGTAGCGGCCATTGTCATTGAGCCGATAGGGGGCTTCCGAGCCCAGCTCCAGCGAGAAGACGAAGAGGCCATCCGGCTCGAGACAGGACGCGGCGCCGGCGATCACCTCACCGAGATCGCCGAAATAGATGAGCGCGTCACAGGCCAGGACGAGGTCGAACCTCTGCTCGCAGGCTTGGAGCCAGGCGCCGATCTCTGCCTGCTCCAGTGCATCATAGATGCCGCGCCCGCGCGCGAGCTCCAGCATGTGTGGCGACAGGTCGATCCCGGCCAAGTGATCGCACCTATCCCGAATCTCCACACCCGCAAGCCCGGACCCGCAGCCCAGCTCCAGCGCCCTGAGCCCGGTGCGCTCGCCCATGAGCTCGGCGACCAAGGCGGCGAGCCGCCGGGGCGCCTGGTAGTCCAGCTCCTCGAGCATGTTGGATTCGTAGAAGGTGGAGAAGCGCTCGTAGAGCTGCTGGATGCAGTCGTTGTCGGCCCGTGGCGGCGGGGGCTCGTCGCGCAGGGCGATGAGGAGATGGCGGATCTCGGCGTCATAGGGCCGGAGCGAGAGATAGCGCTCGTAGGCGGCACGCGCCTGCTCGCGGCGGCCGAGGATGTGACTCAGCTCGCCCAGGGTCGCCCAGAGATTCGCGTCTTCCGGGGTCTGCTCCGCGGCGTGAAACTGGCAGATGTAGGCCGCCTCCAGCTTGTCCTGGTCCCTGAGCTGCTTGGCGAGACTGGCCGGATCGATCGCAGGTGCGGGCGTGGGAGCCGTTTCCAGCAAACCGGCTTCCAGACCCTGCGTGATGAAGGCGTCGACCTGGCACCCTTGGCTCTCCGCCATCAGGGGTGCCACGATAGACGTTAGCTCCTCGACACTGCGCCGCCCATCGCAAAGCTCGCAGATCAGCGAGGCAACCGGGTTGAGACGATGGATGCGGTCCGAGAGCGGATCATAGGCAAGCAGCCCTTCGTCACCAGGGCAGGTCAGGAGACTCGACTTGAGGCGAGGTCTAAGCATGAGGGATTGGCGCAGCGGGCGCTTCCCTCCACCGAGGCAAGCGCCCGCATTCTTCTCAGCGACAGGACCGACTACCGACGGCTCTTGCCACCCCCACTGCTGCCCTTGCCACCAGATGACCGACCACCGCCACCGCCTTTTCCCCCGCGCGAGCGCGGGGCGCCACCGCCACCCTTGCCGGATGGCGCCGCGGGCCGAGCCGCCCCCTTTGCCGCGCCCGCAGCAAAAACGCCCTTTCCGATACCCAAGGGCAGCGGAGGCTGTGCCGCGGCCTCGCTAGAGATCAGCGGCAAGGCGGCAACGGCAGCCGATCCGCCGAGGACCCGTTTGAGGAAATCGCGCCGACTCGCGGGCACCTGCTCGAGTGCCGCATCCAGCGCAGTCTTTGATTCGGATTTCGCCATCGCTCAAAACTCCTTTGTCGCTCGAGTCTCGAGCCGGCCGAGGCAGCACCCTCGCGCGGCTCGAGTGCAGAATGGAAGGGCAGATCCCAGGAGGCAGCCAGCCGATGATCCATCCCAGCTGCGGCTGGTGACGTCGATTTCGCCGTCGGGCCGGAAGCCGCGGGAAGGCTGCCGAAACTCCACCGACAAGGCACTATCCTAGCAGGGCCTTGGACGGCCCAAGTATGGCATATGAACAAGTCGGCGAAGGGAGTGGATCGCTCCTCACGTATTCATAGGACGATGGATCTTCGCCCCCCTGCCCAAGGAAGACCTCGAGGAAAGCATCTCGTACATGCCAAAAGCCATCAGCCGTCGACACAGGCGTCGACGGCTTGGATTTCGGCTTCGAGGCCGCCGGCTTCGAGACCCGCGCGGGGTCGAGCTCGACAGCGCCTGCTACCAGGCGTTAGGCGATTTCCGAGAATCCTCAGACCAATCGCCCGCAAGCGGGCTCCGACGCGTTCTTCTCGGTAGGAGCCCACTTGCGGGCGATGCCTCCGGGAGACGCGGGATCGATGAGCCATCAGGGGTCCCGCGCCCTCATCCGCCCAGGCGTTTGCGGAGCATCATGGGCTTCCCGAGTGCCATAGGCTGTTGGTCCGGCGATCTTGAGAAATCGCCTTAGAGCCTGGGCGGCCGGACCGCCGCGGGGCGATGAAGCCGGGCGAGCCGGCCTCGGAGGGGTTGACGCGACATGGCGGCCGCTTGGAGCGGATTTCCGCCATGTCCGCCATGTCCGCCGTTACATACGGAAGACTATGGAGTGCGCCGCTCGGACGCTGTCAACGCGTGACCTTGCCGCTGATCGCACGGATATAGGAGGCGCTGACGCTGTCGTCCGTTTCGACATCGGCGAGCACTGCCGGATCCTGCACCTCGAAGGTCATGGTTTCCTCGGGTGCCATGATGGTTACCCTGCCCGCATCCCGATCGATCGCCTGAACGACACCTGTAACTGTCACGGAATCGACCATCATGCCCGCGGGCTTATCACCTGGCTCGCGCGTGATACTCGAATCCTGTTGCACGCCCATCGTGCCAGCATCCGCGCCCTTGCGCAGCTCGACCAGGATGAGCGTGGTCTCCGTGATGGTGAGTTGATCTCCGATCTTGATCTCATCGAGTCGCTGCACCTCGTCGGGGACATGGACCACCTCGAAGCGCCCTTCAGCAGTCTCGATGGTTAGCATCCGCTTCTCTTGATTGACCACCGCCACCTTGCCGCTGAGCTCCGAGGAGACCGCCGCCCCTGCAACTGGGGTGGTCTCGGCTTGCGCGATAGGGAGGAGAGTCAGCAGCCCCAAGGTGGCTGCGCAGGCGAGTGTCGTCGGGTAACGCGATGGCTTCATGGATGTGCTCCTATTGGGATTGGCAGTTCACAAGAGGCTGAGCCGACTGCGCCAGGAAGTCGCCCAGCTTGCCATCATCGAGCAGACTCGATGACGGCTCGGGAAACACGCGTCACGGCCTGCTGCGCTCGCTGTCAGGTCGAGCCGCACCAGCGGTGAAACCCGGAGGGCGTCAAGGGCGCGAAGGATTTCGATGCCTTGCGGAGCCGATCTCGCCCGCCCGGCGGACGGTCGTTCCGCATCGGCCAATGCTTCGCCCTTCTTACCGCCCTGCGGGCCTTTGCGGTTGGAATGGCGCGCTAATGATGGGCTCCGGTCTACTTGGCCTCGCCAGCTCGGCCTTGGTCATCACGCGACACCGCCAGCTTGGAAGCCTCAGTCGTCCAGTTGGGCGAAGATACAGTCCAGCGCCGACTGGGTCGTTCCCCCTGGATAGAAGGCCTCGAGATCCGTGGCGTAGGTCCGCTTGTCGACCCGGCCGAAATAGAGCTTGCTGGTCTCGTCGATGAAATAGGTGTCGTCGCTGCTCTCGCCGAGCAGGTACTTCAGCTGCTGGTGTCCGACGGAAAGGGTGCCGCAGCTCTGCTCGATGCGATCGAGAAACCCCTCGGCGCCTCTGTTCTCCACCAGCCGGTCCGAAACCGCCGGGTTTTGGGCGCAGGCGGACAGGGCCGCCGCCATGCTCAAGGCCCAGGACAGCGGGGCGACCTGCGTGCTGCGGATCATCGGCCAATACCTCTCTCTCGGATTGTCGCTCCCCCTTCGGTCGCCAGACGACGATTCCGAAAGGGAGTGATTGCGGGCCACGGCGCGATCTCAATGAGGCCCGCCCTGCATGTGGTGAATCGGGTTGCCGTCCACCGCGATGGCCTGGGTGTTTGCGAGCTTCTTGATGTCCTCCTCGCTCAGCGTCGGTCTGTCCACCTTGATGGTCAGCTTGTTCAGCTTGGCGGTCAGCGGAAACGGCGGCTTGTAGTCGTCGTCGTTGACGCCGGTGAGCGTGTCGGAGCCGATGTCGAAGGCCTCGTCCCATTGCAGGATGATGGGCAGGGTGCGCTTCATCTCTTTGGTATCGACCACCTCGCCGTCCACCTTCAACGTGCCGGTGCCGCCTTGGCCGACGCCGCTCATGTTGTTGTAGGCGAGGGTCTCGGCGCCGAGTCCGTCGTACTCGAAGTCGAGCTCGACGGTGTGTCTGCCGGGGGACAGAGCCTCCTGACCTTCCCACTTGATGCGCTTCAGGTTGATCAGGTTCCAGAGGAACACGGGCTTGCCGTCCAGCAAGTAGAAGCCGTAGCCGGCGAAGCGCCCGCCGGAGGTGAGGATCATACCCTCGGCACCGCCCTCGGGCACCTCGATCTCCGCGGTGATGGTGTAGGAGCTGTTCAACAGCGACGGCGAATCACCCTGGGGCAGCCCGGTCATCGGATAGGTATAGACGAACTCGTTGCGCCCGGCGGTGATGTTGGGACGCGGTGCCGCCAGACGCGTGGCCACCGAGGCGTCCAGCGGGAACACCTGGTACTTCTTCGCCTCATCGATGAACAGCGCCTTGAGCTCCTTGACCTTCTCCGGATGCTGATCGGCAATGTTGTTGGACTGGCTGAAGTCCTCCTCGAGGTTGTAGAGCTCGAGCACCTGGTTGTTCAGCGGGTCGGGGTTGGCCGTACCAAAGGCCTCCCAGGGGGCGCGGTTGACCTCGGTGCTGAGCAGCCAGCCCTCGTGGTAGAGGGCGTACTGGCCCATCATCTCGAAGTACTGGGTCTTGTGCCGGGAGGGCGCGTCGGCGTTCTCGGCATCGAAGGTGTAGGCGAAGCTCACGCCCTCGATCGGCGCCTGCGCGATGCCGTCGACGGTCTCCGGCGCCGCGATGCCCGTCACTTCGAGAATGGTCGGCACCACGTCGATCAGGTGCATGAACTGCTCGCGCAGCCCGCCCTTGTCCTTGATCCGCTCGGGCCACATCACCGCCATGCCCTGGCGGATGCCGCCGAGCTTGGAGGCGTTCTGCTTGAACCAGGTGAAGGGCGTGTCGAAGGCCCAGGACCAGTGGGCCGCCATGTGGTTATAGGTCTGCTCGGTTCCCCAGACGTCGTACCACTTCAGCTGTGTCTCCGCCGGCATCTCGGTAACGCCGTTGAAGTAGGCCACCTCGTTGGGCGTACCCAGCAGGCCGCCCTCGGCGCTGGTGCCGTTGTCGCCGTTGATGTAGATGACCAGCGTGTTGTCGAGCTTGCCCATGTCGTCGATGGCCTGGATGACGCGCCCGATCTCGTGATCGGTATAGGCCGCGTAGGCGGCGAAGACCTCCACCTGCTTGATGAACAGCTTCTGCTCGTCCGCGGTCAGCTCGTCCCAGGGCTTGAGCACGTCCTTGGGCCAGGGCTCGAGCTGGGTGTCCGCCGGGATCACGCCGAGGCGCTTCTGGTTCTCGAAGATGCGCTCGCGCAGCTTCTCGTAGCCGTCATCGAACAGCTTCATCGCACTGATCTTCTCGACCCACTCCTTGGTCGGGTGATGGGGGGCATGGGTGGCGCCCGGGGCGTATTTGACGAAGAACGGCTTGCCCGGATCGACCTGATTGAGGCGGTTGATGTGATCGATGGCGTCATCGGCCATGCCGGTGATCAGGTTCCAGCCCGGCTTGCCCTTGAAGGGATAGATCTGGGTGGTGTTGCGGAACAGATTCGGCTCCCACTGATTCGCATCCCCGCCGACGAAGCCGTAGAAGTACTCGAATCCCAGGCCGGTGGGCCACTTGTCGAACGGACCCGCCTGGCTGGCGGCGAAGGCCGGCGTGTTGTGGTCCTTGCCGAACCAGGACGTGGCGTAGCCGTTGTCGCGCAGGATGCGGCCAATGGTGGCCTTGTCCTCGGGGATGATGCTGTTGTAGCCGGGGAAGCCGGTGGACTGCTCGGAGATCACCCCAAAGCCGACCGAGTGGTGGTTACGACCGGTGATCAGCGCGGCGCGCGATGGCGAGCACAGCGCGGTGGAGTGGATGTTGTTGTAGCGAAGCCCCGCGTTGGCGACGCGGTCCAGGGTCGGCGTCGGGATGACGCCTCCAAAGGTGCTCGGCACGCCGAAGCCGGCGTCGTCGGTGATGATCAGAAGGATGTTCGGGGCCTCCTTGGGCGGCACGATGCGCGGGGCCCACCAGGGCTTGGACTGCAGGGCCTGCTCCTCGATGACGCCGCCGAAGGCCGGCTGCGGAGCCGGTAGTTGCTTGCCGTCGATGGTGGTCGTCGCGCCCGGCGAGCCAAGCTCGCCGCTCACCTCAGGCGTCGCTGCTGCCGCACTGCCGGCGGTGAGTGCGCCTGCCATGAAGGCGGATATCACGAACCACCAGCTGCGCGGTCTCGTCTCGCGATCAGGGAAACTCATGGTTTGCCTCCTTATCTCGGCCGGATGGAGCTCAAATGAGCTTGAAAAGAGCTGACGTACCGCAAGGCGCACGAAGCGCGCAAAGGATTTCAATTCGTTGCGGAGCAGATCTTGCCCACCCGGCAGATGAACGACATGCGCCGGACAAATCTTTGTTTTTATAGGCTTTATTTACGCCTTCAGGGTTTGAATCGCCGAATCCAGGATGAAGATTCGAAATGACTGCCAAGCGCGGCCGGAGCGCCCAGTCGTCGGCCGCAACCTGCCCGTGGGCTGATGCAGGCCGGACTCGGAGTCAGAATCGGAAGGAAACCCCTAGCTTGGGGCCTCCGAACGCGAGACCCTGCAGCAGCTTGTCGCCGCCCTGGTCATAATCCAGATAGCGGTAGTCCAGGGTGACGTCACCCCAATCGAAGGCATAGCCAAGGCCGGCGGACAGCTGCCAGGTCAGGTCCGAGCCGCCTGTCCCGACGTCCAAGTAGTAGGGCAGAAACCACTGCTCATTGAGCGCGAGCCGGCCCTTCACCCCAAGCAGCGCGTCCCACAGATCGACCGATCGGCCCAGCTTGCCGTCGCGCTGCCGCGGCCCGCCACCCGTCAGCTTGAGATCTGTGTCCAGGGAGAAGAGACGCGCGCCAACGAGGACGTCGAGGTGAGACGCCTGGTTGCGCCAAAGCCTATAGGCGCCACCGAGCGTCCAGAGCCAGCCCTTCATGTCCAGGTCGGCATCCAGCAGAGTGCGCGTCGCGCCGGTCGGTACGCTCACGGACCTGGACTTGTCGCCCGCGAGCTTGAGATAGATAACGTCGGTGAAGCCCGACCAATCTCCGTTGCGCGCCTCGAACGACCCCATGAAGGTCATTTGCAGGGCGTCGATGATCTTGGACGCATCTACGTCGATACCCCCGCCCGAGCCGGGCGGGCTGTACTTCAGATCGCCGCTCAGGCTGGGAAACCAGCCATAGATGGAAACGCCGTACTCCCAGTCCGCGGCCGTCGCCGCAGATGCGCCCATGCCTAGGGCGCCCGCCAGGAGCGAAGCGCCCCAACCCGATTTCGCCCCACCCCTGGTGCTCGATCTCTTGGATAGGCCCATCAAAGTCTCGTCCTCACCAATGCCTCGATTCTAAATCGAGCCACCCACCCCAAGCGGCGGCCCCTGTGATTGCTACTCTCAGACACATGCAAGACTCCAACGCCCGCAGCCCCTGTCGATATCGATGTCGATAATGCAGAGCCCCTCCGGCGCGCTCGGACGGCAGCAATCCTTGGCATCACGGAGTCAGTAAAGCAGACGCGCTCAGGCTCGTCTTGTCATCTCAGGACGATTGACTGACACTTTCGGACAAAAGTACGGAGAGCGTGGATCATGCGACGAGAGCGAGGCCATGGCTTGCCGCCCCATGAGCACAGGGCGCCAACGGAAGGTGGAGTCCGTGTCGGCCCGCTGATGAATCTTCATGCGCTGGTCGCCGAGCTCGGCGCGGATCCGCGCCGCGTTTTCGCCGACACAGGTTTCCACCCCACCCAGCTCGAAGACCCGGATGCCGAGGTTCCCTTCGTCGCCGGCAGTCGGCTGCTGGCACACGCCGTCGCGACGACTGGCTGCGAGCAGCTTGGCCTGCTCCTGGGCGAGCGCGCCGAGGTCTCTGCGCTCGGCGTCACTGGCTTCATGCTCCAGTGCGCGCCCGACGTGGAAACGGCGCTTGACGACCTGGTGCATTACCTGGATCTGCATGATCGCGGCGCGACGGTGATGCTGAGCGTCGAGGGCGGGCAAGCGCGCGTCGGCTATAGCGCCCATCTCTCTGGTGTCCAAGCCCTCGCGCAGATCTACGACCTTGCGATCACCGTCATCTGCAAGATCATGCGGAAACTCTGTGGAGGCAGCTGGAATCCGACGGAGGTGCTGCTCTCCAGGCGAGCGCCGCAAGAGGTCGCTCCCTACCGACGCTTCTTCCGCGCACCCTTGAGGTTCGACACGCCCCAAAGCAGCCTCTGCTTTCCCACACACTGTCTGAGCGAGCCCGTCCGGAGCGCGGATCCGCTGTTGCACCGTCATTTGGAGCAAGTCGCGACGCGACTCCATGCCAATCGGCACTCGAGCCTCACGAGCGAGGCGCAGGGCTTGATGCGGCGCACCTTGGCCGACGGCAAATGCCGAGTCGACGTCATCGCGAGCCAGCTGGGGATGCATGAGCGCACGCTGCACCGGCACCTCCAGCTCGAGGGAACCACGTTCCGTCGGGAGCTCGATGGCATCCGTTACGAAACCGCCCGCCGCCTGCTCACGGATACAAGCGTGCCGCTGTCTCAGATCGCCGCGGCGCTCGACTATGCCGACGCAACCGCCTTCATTCGCGCCTTCAAGCGTTGGTCCGGACAACCACCCAGCGAATGGCGCCGCGACCATCGGACCCAGCGCGCGCCCGAGCCCAGCTCACAGGTACAAGAGCGCTGGAGCGCGCAGGAGTGCGAGGCTCGCCCCAGGCGCAACCGGGCGGCCGCGAACGAGGCGGCAGGGCCTGGCTAGTACCGCGTTTCACTCCAAGCTGCGATCCTGGGCATTGATGTGGGCGCCATCGAAGCTGGGAGTGCCGGCCTCCAGGCAGACACCTGCCTGTTGACCCGGAGATCAACACTCCCAGCGCCATGCGCGCCTGCGACCTATGGCGGCTGGCAGCTCTCTTAGGCGATTTCTGTCAATTCCCATACCATCTGGCTTGTCTTGACGCCCGCCTTCTGTGTCGCCCCGCCAGTCACATCGCCCAGCGATGCTCCCGTCGGCGCTCCTTGAAGGCGGACCTCAATCCGGCGCCACCTGGTATAAGAATTTCCGGCAATCGCCTTAGCGACGGCGTGATCAATCCGCGAGCACAAAGCCGCGATGCCGCGGCCAAGGCCACCCTGGCGTCCCCACCCACAGCTTACCCACAGACCTAGTCACAGGATGCGGGGATAACCGGCCCCCGACTCGCGCAGACACCTACAAACACTCTCTCCGCAAGTGTTCGCAATCCCCCAACAGAGCATCCAACTTCACCCCTTGCCGAACGACCGAAAACGCATAAAAGCACAGTTTAACAGGAGTTTACGGGCCTCAAGAAATATTGGCACAGCGTCTGCTATAACTCCTGTAAGCGCCTCGACAGCGCGCCGACAAGAGCCATTCGACACCAACTGGAGAGCCAAGATGCTGACCATCAACGATCTGACCGTCCGACGCGACCTCGACGCCGCAGCCATGACCAACGTCCGCGGCGGCTTCGCCCTGAGCGACCTCGACTCCTTCCTCGGCACCGGGATCTTCAACACGCCGACGATCGACTATGGCACCCACCTGCTCGCTCAGGAGCAAGCCTTGGCCGTCAATCAGGCAGGCAACATCGGCGGACTGAATCTGGTGATCTCGGACCAGACCCAGAACGGCGTTTCCGGCCAGGTCGCGATCTGAGCCGCCCCCCGCACAAAGACGTCGACATACAGCCTGAGATGAGGAGAAAAGCCATGATGACCATCGCCGACCTGAGCGCCGACCACACCCTCGGCACGGCAGCCATGAGCGGTGTGCGCGGCGGCTATGCCTTCGCCGGAGACGTCTTCGGCTCTGTTTTCGGCATCGTCAACGCCCCCGAGATCGACCTGGGCACACACCTGCTCGCACAGGAGCAGGCGGTCGCCATCGATCAAAGCAACGCGATCGGCGGATTCAACGTCGCCGCACCGAGCCAAACGCAGAACGCCATCAGCGGTCAGGTCTCGGTGCTCTAATCGGCATCCGTCACCAAGACGCGACCGGAAACTGGGTCTTCGGACCCCGTTCTCCATGGAGGATTGCCGATGTTTGCCGCTTCGCGAAATCTTGACCCCAAAAAGAGCTGTTGAACCGCAAAGGGCACAAAGAGCGCAAAGGATTTCAACACCTTGTCTGCGAAGCCATGCTCACCCAGAGGGTGAAGCGACGCAGCGATGCAAGCCTCTGTTTTTCTTCGTGTCCTTCGCGCCTTTGCGGTTCCGATTGCCGAATCTAGGATCAGGGCTGGCGCCAGCGAGCGACAGGTGCTGTGCTTGCTTGACGCTTCAGCCTAGAAAGCGCTGCCGGCCACCAGCAGCCAGCTTAAGGCTTTGTTTTGGAGCTGCTTTCAGAGCTTCTCCGAGTCACCCAACGAGTGAGCGGCTGGTCGGCCGGCAAATCCGGCAACTGCATGAGTTTCCTCCGCTGGCGGCTGTTAGCCGGAAGCTGACTGCTCCAATTGGGCTCAGGGTTATCAGGACCAGACCGGCTTGGCGCGCTCGAACGAACTGAGACACCGCCCCAGCGCGGCAAACCAATCGCCCCGGCTGGATCGAGATTGCACCTTCGGACGGTCACCGCACAGCTAAATGTCACTTCAGCCCCGCAGCGCCCAAGATTCCAGCCGCCCCCCAGCGAAGGGCTCGGCTGCCGGCGCTCGCGGATCTTCCGAGCCAGCGAACGCGCTGACCGAGCGGATCCGGGCCGAGCGGATCGCCCTGGTCTACCACAACACGCGGCCCGCCCTCGCGGGCAACATCCTGGCCGCCCTCCTGGCCGTGCTCATCATCCTGCAGCGCACGCCCGGCGTGATCACGGCCGCATGGCTGACCGTCATGCTGGCAATCGCCGCCGCGCGCTGGCTGCTGAAGCTGGCCCGTGACCGGCAGGCCCCCGAACGGCCGCTTCCGCCCAGCGTCTGGGCGCGCCGCCTGCTTGTCGTCGTGACCATCAACGGCTTCTGCTGGGGAGTGCTCGGCATCTTGCTGGTGGGCTACGCCAGCCCACTGCAAACCGGTTTCGCCCCCTTCATCATCGGCGGCATGATGGCCGCTGCGGTGGCGACCATCGGCGCGCTGCGATCCCTCTATCTCGGGTTCACCCTTCCGATGATGGCCTGCCTCATCGGCGCATTCGTCTGGCGGGCCGACCCGGATTCGTTGATCATGGCCGGCTTCGCGATCGCCTTCGAGATCACCATGCTCGCAACGGCCTGGCAGGTCAGCGAGATCGTCAACCGCGATATCCAGCTCAAGCTCGAGAACGAGGGCCTCGTGCGCTCTCTGACGGCGAGCAACGCACAGCTGGGCCGGTCGAACCGGACCCTTCAGCGCGAGATCGAGGAGCGCAGGCGGGCCGTGGCGCGCAGCGAGTTCCTTGCCACCCATGACGCGCTGACCGGACTCCCGAATCGGCGCCTGCAGAAAGACCGCTTCGATCAGATGATCGCCCGCAGCGGCGGCACGGCCGCCGTCCTTTTCATCGATCTCGACAAGTTCAAAGAGGTCAACGACAGCATGGGGCACGGCGCCGGCGACCTCCTCCTGCGGGCCGTCGGGATCCGCTTGCTCGACTCGCTGAGACACGCCGACTCCGTCTGCCGACACGGCGGTGACGAGTTCCTGCTGCTCGTCGGCGATGCCGCGGATCACCTGACGGTTGCCGGTGTAGCGGCGCGCGTCATCCACGCGCTGCAGGAGCCCATTGAGATCGAGGGTCAGGCAATCAAGATCGGCTGCAGCATCGGAATCAGCCTCTACCCGGACGATGGCGAGGACTTCGAGCACCTCGTCTGCCGTGCCGACAAGGCGCTCTATCGCGCCAAGCGCCAGGGCAGAGGCAAGTATCGCTTCTTCACCCATGACCTAGACTCGACGGATTCGGATGCGCGCGCAGCGCGGGAGGCCTCGTAGCACCGAAGCATGCGCGCCGACCAACAGGACTCACGCGGCGCGCGATCCTCCGATGGGCTAGGAGCAAGCCCAAGGCCAATCGGCACCTGGTCAGTACCTGGCGCGACCTTCGCGGAATCGGCACCCGCGGAGCGCAGGTCTCGCATCGGGCGCGAAGAACAGGGCGGAAGAACGACACCAAGGCCTCATGACGGCCCGAGAGCCCGCAGCCCTGCAGGACTCACAGGATCGGCGTCGGGAGGAGACAGGAGACAAGCAGACCTCGAGATGTGCCGCGCTTCGGAATTGGTGGACTGACATCCAGGCCACCGCCCCATCGGGACCTTGGCCGCAGGGCCTGCCTTAGACCTAGATTCGGCAATTGGAACCGGTAGAGTAGAGGCCAGGGTCGCCCCTGGCCCCCCTCGTCAAACGCAGCATGCAGATTTCCCGCACTGCG
>NZ_JAAIJQ010000240.1 GCF_010820565.1 Thiorhodococcus minor
CAGGGCTCCTGCCACTCTTCAGGGCGCTTGATCGCCTACCGAAATACTCGGTTTTGGACCAACCGATGATCAAGGCCCGCACGTGGAACCGGTCCATCACTCGGCATAGTTTTCAGGACCCTACAAGCCGTTAAGAAAATCGAGCAGCTTATCTGTTGGCTTGTAGCGACTCGGTTGGCCGGTCGGTGGCATCGCTTTCGCGAGTGCCTGTTCCTTCATCGCAAGTGTCGCGTCGAGGTAGATCTGGGTCGTTTCCACCGACTCGTGTCCGAGCCACAGCGCGATGACAGAGCGTTCTACGCCCGCCTGCAGCAGGTCCATCGCCATCGTGTGTCTCAGGCAGTGGACGGTGACATGCTTGTCTTTCAACGACGGACAGACGGTTGCCGCTGCGAGGCAATGTTTGGCGAGTAGATACTGAACACCATCCGGGCTAAGACGACCGCCTCTGGCGTTCGGGAACACGATGTTCGCCTCCCCGCGTTGCGGTTCGCGTAACCAGGTTTTCAAGACGGCGACCGTTGGCTTGGCGAGCGGTATACACCGTTCTTTGCGACCCTTGCCGATCACACGAAGATGAGCGCCGGTCCCGAGGGTCATGTCCTCGCGTTTCAGTCCGGTCATTCCCGACAGACGCAGGCCCGTCTGCACGGACACCAAGAGGAAGGCGTGATCGCGTCGGCCGAACCAGGTGCCGCGCTCCGGTGCGCTCAGTAAGGCATCGACCTGCGCACGTGTGAGAAACGCGACCAACGCTCGGGTGAAGCGCTGAGAGGGGATGGCGAGGACGCGCTGGATCTGCGCCGCATGCTCCGGGCGCTCAAAGGCGGCGTAGCGGAAAAAGGAGCGGATCGCTGTCAGGCGCAGATTACGACTGCGGCTGCCGAGCTGGCGATGCTGCTGCAGATGCTCGAGAAAGGCCCCGATCAAAGGGGCGTCGATATCCTCGAACATCAACTGCGAGGGCGCCTTATGCAGCCGCTGCTGGGTGAACTTGAGCAACTGGCGGAAGGTGTCGCGATAGGAGCTGATGGTGTGCGGACTCACCTGGCGTTGTTGCATCAAGCGCTGGGTGAAAAAACGCTCCAACAGAGGCGCAAAGCTGGGTACGGTCATAGCTGACCCTCCCAGCGGTGCTCGAGTCGATTCATCGCCTCTTGCATCAACTCCGGCCAGCTGCTCAGATACCAATAGGTATCACTAACGTGGACGTGGCCAAGATAGGCGGACAACAGGGGAAGGCGCCGTTCAGGGTCCTGATCGTCGCGATACCAGTTGAGCAAGGTGTTGTTGTCTCTCACATTGTTTCCCCGCCCGTTTCTCGAATTGTTTCGCGATGAGAGTGTGAGTCCTTCCCAGCCTAGGCACTCCGGTGAAGCAATGGTGGGAGGTGGACGAGTGTGAGGTGATGAACGCGCTTTTTCGGGGGCGGGCCGGTGGCCCCGGGGGAAGTGGACGTTGTGGGGGGCGGCAGGGGCCTGCGGCGGGTCTCGGCCCGCCGCGTTGAGGTCTTTCAGAAGGAGATCGGATCGTCGAAATCGTCGTTGAAGAGGTCGCCCTGACGCTC
>NZ_JAAIJQ010000241.1 GCF_010820565.1 Thiorhodococcus minor
TTTTGGGTGGTCTCCGGTTCTCCGGGGGGGGGCGCCGGTGTCCTTTCAGCCGGGGGCCGCCCCCCGGCCCGGTAAGAAATAGTCTGGCAGACAAGTGTGGTATATCCCGGTTTTTCCCCAAGTCTAAGGTCGCCGGATGCCTGCCTTCTACTCTACCTGTTTCCCTGGGCCAGCGCTTCAGCAACCGTGCTCAGCGGCAGCAGCAGCGAGCGCGGCGCGTCCAGGAGCGAAACGGCGCCATAGCTCTCGTACCAGGCGGCGGCCCGTTCGCTCTTGGCATCGATCAGCAACGCGACTCCGCCGACCTGAGAAGCGGCGAATAGACAGCGGCGGCCGGCGCTCAACAAGAGTTGTCCACCCAAGCCAAGGCCTTGAACGCTGAGATCGACGGCCAATCGTCCCAGTCGGAATACTGGCACCTCATAGCGGGCAAGCCCCTTCTTCATGACGGCAGGCGTGCGCGCATAGTCAAGCGACGCGGGGCTGACGCTGTAAAAGCCAAGGAGGTGGTGGTCGTCATCGACGGGTGTGGCGACAAATGTCTTTGCGCCGCCTCGCTCGTGATTCTGTCGCGCGTGTCGTTGCAGGAAATCGTTCAACTCGGGGTCGCCACAATCGAAGGCATTGCGGTCGAGGCACTTGGAGATGGGGGACTCGCGCCAATCGGGCGGTAATCTCATGTGCTCTTCGGTAAGCGATGTGCCGCCTTCAGGAGCTTGGCGCTGGGCGCCGCTGGGTTCTCCAGTGCGTCGAGAACCCGCAGGCTGTCGCGTTCGGACAGACGCAGGCGCTCCGCTTGGTCGATCACCTTGCGCGCTGCCTCCAGCGCATGCCGGAGAACGAAGTCTGTCATGTCCGTGTGTTCGATCGCCACCGCGCGCATCAGCATCGCCTTATCCTCGGAGCGGATTCGCAGTGCCAGTCGGCTGTTGTTTTCGACCATGGTGCGGGGCATGTCTGAGTCCTGTTTCTGTACGAATTGAAATGGTACGTTTTGATCCTGCCCGATGCAACGCTGGACCCCAGCGCTTCTTGGTCTAGCGACCCCCTGGATCTGCTGGCCTGGGGGCTGTCCCCATTTGTCTCTTCGCCTCCTTGGCTAACTTGTCCATATTTCGTGCCTGGCCGAAAAGCCTGTTTCATCTTACAGGACAATGGCTTAAAATATGACCCCATGGTCGAAGTTTCGGTGCCGAGGTCGATCAATAGGGACGCAATGTAGCCTAAGGCATTGATTGTCCGAAGTAGGGTTCAAACCACCGCCTTTAGGCGGTCAGATTTATCTTTAGAAGCCTTTTGCAAGGTCGATGAGATGGTTCTTGGCGAATGACGATCGCCTCGACGACCTCTTTACGCTTCTGATTTCGCAGTTCGATCTTGGTGCTCATGCCCCATGATTTTACACTGCGAAGACTTATGCAACAATTAATACCCAACCGCCTGGCTGATCCAGCACAAGCTGATGCAGGCAATGACCGAGCGTGAGCGTACCTATGCGCTCAGTGGCGACGTCCAGGTCGACGACGTCTATCTCGGCGGTGAGCTCACGGGCGGCAAGGCCGGGCG
>NZ_JAAIJQ010000242.1 GCF_010820565.1 Thiorhodococcus minor
CCACGCCTCAATCCCGGCAAGCTCAAGCCCGGATTCCACCCGGCGTACTGCCGGGCGGCTTAAGTCCATGGCATTGGCGGAGCACTGCGCCTCCCGTCCACCCGGCGAGAAGCTGTAGGTCCAATGGTGCTGTTCCACGCCCCCATCCGGGAGGCTGGTGAAAGTGCTCTTGGCTTGAACGCTGGTCGTCGGGGTCCAGGGTGGAACGATCTTCTGATTGAAATAGACTTGCTGGTAGGTGTAGGTCACCTCCCCTCCGCGGGGATAGACGACTTTGCTCAGCGAAAGACGCCCCGGCGTGCTGCTGAAAGGATCCCGATAGTAGTCGTACTGCCAGCGTTCCCCGGACGGGAGATTCACCTCGGTCAGGAACATCATGCACCCAGGGTCCGTCACTGGCTCGAACTGGTAGGTCCAGGTTTCGCCGTTGGCCGTGATGCTCTCGAGCTTTCTGCAGGGCCCCTCGCTGTCGTACTCGAAGGTCACCTCGCGACCGTCGCTCGCCCGCACTTCGCTCACATAGACCTGATAGAGGCCGATGTAGACGATCTCGATGCTGTTGCCGCGCAGATCGGTGATGCGGCTGGTGTACCAGCTCCTGTTCTGACCGTCCTCGGACGCGGCGAGGCGATCCATCAGATAGGTCAAGCCATCCGGCGAGTGCACCTCAAAGGCGAAGGCGCCGGTGCAGTGCACGCGCCAATTGCTCTTGGTGACAAGATCGCCGCTGTTGTCGGTCGCCAAGACCAACAGTTCTCGCGCACCATCCGGGTGTTCGAGGGAGGGATTGTCCGCCGTGGAGCCTGCATGGGATTGTTGGCTACAGGCTTTATCCCAATGGGCCGACGGGGCCACGATGCGACCGAAATGCATGGTCCAACCGATGCCGACAATGCCTTCGGTCCATTCCAGCGCGGTCTGCGGGTTGGTATAGAAGCGCGAAATGTTGATATCCAGGCCGCCATTACCCGGGATGGTGATGTCGGTGTGCGCCAACTGAAGGGTGCCGGAGAAGGGGTCGATCGTTTCGTTCAGGTGATGGACCTTTTCCTTGAAGGGATGGAGCCCAGGCTCGGCATAGAAATCGCGGATCTCTTCCGCCGAAGTGGTGGAAACCGCTACCAGAGCGATCACGAAAGGAATGAAAAATCGCTTGCATAGTCGTGACATGGTTAAACGCGCCTCGGATGGCATCCTGCGGTTGCGGTCATCACGGACAGGTGCTGCGGCCTTCGCTGACCGCTTGCATGTCGCAGTCGTGCAGCGTGCGCAGTGCCGGATCGGATGCGGGCATGGGCATGCCGATCGTGGGTTGCGGTGGTTGCGACGAGAGCGGCAGAAGGGGCTGTACCGTCGAGAGATCATGCGTCACCTCGGCCGTCGACGGCGGCTCGCCGACGTGCTCGCCGAATGGCTCGGCCATTGGGTTGGCTCCTTGAGCCAAGCCGGTCGACAGGACGCCCAACCGGTTGTTGGACAAGCCCGGGATCGAGGAGGTACGCAGGGGGTATAGAAAATAGCTTTTCGAGGCCGAGGGCTC
>NZ_JAAIJQ010000243.1 GCF_010820565.1 Thiorhodococcus minor
CCCATCGCCGAGCTGGATGGCGAGGGCAACCTCGTCGCGGTCTTCGTCTATGGCGACAAGGCCAACGTCCCGGCCTATCTGATCAAGATCGATCCCGAGACGCAGGAGGAGAGCACCTACCGGATCCTCTCCGACCACCTCGGCAGCCCACGGCTGGTCGTCGCCGTCGAGACCGGGGCCGTCGCTCAGCGGATGGATTACGATGCCTGGGGCGTGGTCACGCTGGACACCCATCCGAGGTTCCAGCCGTTCGGGTTTGCTGGCGGACTCTACGAGCCGGAGACCGGGCTCGTGCGGTTCGGGGCCAGGGATTATGATCCCTATACCGGGCGGTGGTTGGGGAAGGATCCGATTGGGTTTGAGGGGGATGGGGCGAACTTGTACGGATATGTTCGCGTGGATCCAGTGAATAAGGTCGATCCGACCGGACTCGCATACAGCGCTTGCGGCGAGCATGGTATGTGCCCTCCTCCTGACGAATGCGATGAGGAATGCCAATGCTGGGCAACTTGCTTAATGAATGATCCGCTACTTCCTGAGCTATTACCTGGAGTCGGCGCACCTCTTTTTGGCTTGAAGTCGCCAAGTCAGATTAGGTCTGGGGCATCCCCTTGGGGAAGCATTGACAGGAGGTTTTCTGGATTACCAGGGGCTGATCCAAATTGGGGCCCAGAGGTTCGCCGTGCAGGCAATGTGAGGAGAGTTAAATGTCTCGGAAGATATGGCACAGCTGCTGCGGCAATGGCGACTTTTACCGCAGCATATGCGACGACGGCAGGCGTGCGCTGTTGGATTGAGTGCAAATAGCGACGCATAGATGAACGCTTTAATTTGGCTTTTGATCTCTGCTGCTCTTGGAATTGCGTTATTTTGGATTGGCAATCGAAAGACATTTGATCAGGTAAACACCGCAGCGCAAGAACTGCGATCCCGAGCCTCCAAGCTAAATCCCCAGTCAGTCGACGGATTTATCGAGAGCTTGATGCTTGCAGAGGAAGATAAGTACGGCGCGCGTGTTGTTCTGCTAGAGATCTCTGAATTGCTGGAGGTTCAACCTGAAAAACTGGCTTATAGCTATGAGCTATCTGAGTTGTTAGTGTATCATCCTGATCTTCGTGAGTGCGGCGCAGCATGTGGCATTGATCCTTTCTCGTACATGCTCGCCGAAAGAATCATGGGAAAGTCAAGGAAGGATCTTTGGAACGAACGATGGGCCAGCCAACCAGGTTTACCTCGGAATGAACGTGAGCTAACTGAATTCATATCACATATGAATATCGAGGAGTTTATTCGTTTCTTTTCGCCGCTTATCAAGAAAGGAGAGGGGTCAAGATCTATTTTTCACCGTAGATCCTGACAGAAGGCGGTGGAGCGTTACGGAAGCGGGGTCACGGGGAAGCGGGGTCAGGTCTCGGGGGAAAGGCGGGGTCAGTGCGGCCTGGCAAGGCCGCGTGTTCTAGCGGGTGTGACTCCCGCCTGGGTAATCGTGCGCCGCGAGCCCAGTATCG
>NZ_JAAIJQ010000244.1 GCF_010820565.1 Thiorhodococcus minor
TGGTGCGGCTGTCGGCGGCGACTCCGGAGGGCACGGTGCTTGGCAGGACCTCGGTGATCGTGCGGGTGCCGTCGGGGGCGGTGGTGGTCGTGGTGCGCGCGAGCGGGTCGCTGAGGCTGAGTTTTCCCCGCCATTGAGTAAACTGTCACCGGAATTCCAGAATTCCAAAGGCAAAAGGCAAGACCTGACACCGTCCTTCTTCACGCTTGCTATTATTCCCAGTGCGCTGCGCCTGGGCGCGCTCATGCGTGAGGCTGGCCCGGTCTACTCAAAACCCCGATTCCGGAAATCAAAAATGCGTATGCTATTGAGTTCCGACCTTAAAATTACCGAGGATCCTGCCAAAATCGGGCTATCGAAATAGCCGTCGACCGACAGAGAGTTCATTTCATCGCCCGCAAAATTGAAATGACGCAATTTTGATCCGTCATCGTCGGAGAAATCGAAAAACAGGACCCCTTCATCGAAAAAACGAACTCCACTCCCAGACGATACGAACGAAAAAGCCACTTCCTCCGACTTGCCGCCCGAGGCACGGCTCACGCGATACTCGAAATACAGACGCCCTTTGTCATCTCCACGCAGGAACTTCCGCGTAGCAACTTGGAACACGGCCTGATCCTTTGATGCATAAACCCACTGCTCATCGTCATTCTTAGTCGCAATACGTTCCTTTCCGAACCGCAACCTATTCCCTTCGCCAACAAATACACCATTAGCCTCATCAGACCACATATAGAAGAAGTCTCTCTCCAATAATTCTTCTTGGATGTCACAAATTCCGGCATCTAAGCTGCAATTGAGCAGACGGCCAATAGCACGTCTTTCTTCTTTTTTAGTATAACCTGATGAGTCAACGAAGAGAATTCTACCTCCGCCTGGACTCATCACAGGATTATGCATCACATCGGCAAACGAAGACAAAACGTTTTCACGCTCTGAGAATATTCCTCGTTTTATAACCTTGTTGTCTTCTGCCATGTAAATAGAACGCGAGTCCCCCGCCCAACCTAAAAATTCCTGATGCCTACTGCCGCTTTCCCCGAAACACGCTTCTGAGAATACGCGCCGATCTCCCTCGTCAATGCGAAATATACAATGAAATGGCCAGTGCTCCCTTGAACCAAGCTTCCACATGCTGACCAGGAGAAGCCTGTTATTTGGAGATAGCGAATATCCACGGTACATCACGATACCATAAAAATTAGAACGCTCGTCGGTAACAGCGCTTGCACTGAACGATAGGGGAGCGATCACCATTTGCATCAATAGCACAGCCTTGACACACAAGAAGACCCTAAACCAGCTCATTAGGCAAGTGACTCCAAGAACCACGGTTCCTTGAGGATCAATAACGTTTACAGGATCAGCCAACACGTATCCGTAGAGGTTAAAATCCTCTCCCTCAAACCCAATCGGATCCTTCCCCAACCACCGCCCGGTATAGGGATCATAATCCCTGGCCCCGAACCGCACGAGCCCGGTCTCCGGCTCGTAGAGCCCG
>NZ_JAAIJQ010000245.1 GCF_010820565.1 Thiorhodococcus minor
TGGGCCGCAACAAGGAGTTTCCGATTCGCTTATCCGTCCGCTATCTTCCTCTCCTTCCAGGCTTTGCCTGGCGCAACCAACTGATGATCAAGGCCCAATCGTCAGCGCGCCTCGATCACAAACTCTGGAACAAGGCGTCAACATCACTGGAATCTACATCCAATCGGTAGATGGCATCGACATGCAGATAGGTCCGGCCACCGACAGCCTTACCTGGAACAGACGCCACCGCACCTCCTTGATCGACGCCACGGCGGCTGATGTATGCTTTCGGCACCAAGGCACAGGAGCCGCCACCATGCCACAGACCGCAACCAAGGTGGGCCACTTCAGCTATGGCGACTATCGCCGTTGGCCCGAGGACGAACGTTGGGAATTGATCGACGGCGAGGCCTTCGCCATGGCGCCCGCGCCCTCGCGTCTGCACCAGGATTTCGTCGTCGAGCTGACCGCACAGATTCACCCCAAGCTCGCCGGGACTGGATGCCGCGTCTACGTCGCGCCATTCGACGTGCGCCTGCCCAAAGTAAACGAGGCGGACGAGCACGTCGATACAGTCGTCCAACCGGACCTCGCCGTCATCTGCGATCCAGCCAAGCTCGACGAAAGAGGCTGCCGCGGCGCGCCGGACTGGATCGTCGAGATCCTCTCGCCCTATAGCGCGGTCCACGACCAGATTCGCAAGCGCGCCCTCTACGAGCGTCACGGCGTCCGCGAGTATTGGCTCCTGCACCCGGTCGATCGCATCTTGACCATCTACCGCCTCGGCGAAGATTGCGCCTACGGGAGACCGGACATCCTGGAGCTGACGGGTACCACGGCCGTTGCGACCATCACGGGTCTGGAGATCGGCTGGTCCTCAACCGGCGAGTTTCTTCGCTGACAGGGCCTTGAGAGGCGGTCAAAGAGCGACCGCCGACATTGATCATTACGAGTGCGACAGATCGCCTTCAGCTGCAATCTCAGCATTTAACCTAGATCCGGCGGCGGGACGGCCTCAAGGGTGCGTCCAGCGTGGTGTCTGGCAAGGCGCAACGAGGCGTCGTAGTGGTTCTACGACAACGCGTTGCAACGCAGCCAGGCGCCACGCGGGGCGTGCACTGGAGGCCGTAGCGGGCTTCACCCGGCGGGTGAGCCAGCAGGAAACCCCGATCTTGAAAGTGACCAAGGCCTTGCATGAAGCACGAAGCGGTCAACTGCCGGATCTAGGTTTAAGCCAGCAACGCTCATGCTGGGAGTGTCGGCCTCCAGGCCGACACCTGTTGGCCTGGAGGCCAACGGTCTCAGAACTGCGGGACCGGCTTCCGCACCAGCAAGAATGTCATCTTTCGCTCAGGGCGAGACCAATCCGCCTTGTGGCGTTCCCTCCACGCTGGCTGTGAATACGCGGTCCTCCATGATGCCGGTCTTCAGAAACCGCTGGACGATCCGCAACAGCATGGGATCGCCAATACGATGCTCCAGAAAGCGCAGCAAGTGGGCATGGGAAACGTGATCGAAGA
>NZ_JAAIJQ010000246.1 GCF_010820565.1 Thiorhodococcus minor
GGACTCACCAGTAGACCAGGCTCTGGTCACGAAGCTCCAGCTTCGTGACCTCGGAGAAGAAGCTCTGCTTCACGAGGGTCGACGCGCCGCCGCACAAGCGCAGGTCCCGTGTCCGTGACGGCTTGGCCCAGCCAGAGCTGACCGAAGTCGACCGAGGTAGCTGCATTCGAGAAGCGGGAGCTTCATCGCGCGGGTCACGAAGCTGGAGCTTCGTCACCAGGGAATCATCGTTCTGGATAGACAATGGCCAAATCCAAATCCGTCAAACCAAGCAAACTCAGCGTCGAGGCCTTCAAGCACGAGGAGGCGACGCGTACCAACATCCCGACCGCCGAGTATCAGTCGGTGATGCGCGAGGACGAGAAGCGGCCCATTCCCATCACCTATCGGCGTGGTTACTCGGATGGCGGCGAGGCGAGCGGGGATCCGCTGGCCGAGGAGAAGGCGCGGCGCAATCGCGACCTGGACCCGCAGCTCGTCTGGCGCGGCAAGGACCAGCAGGACTGGTCCGACCTGGTGGTTCATGCACCGCCGCTCTACATCCAGGAGAAGGTCCATCCCAAGGCGTTGATTGACGACCTGATGCGAGTGGGAAGTGGACAGTGGGGGGCAGTGAAGAGTGGAAAGTGGATAGTGGATAGTGGGGGTGGTGCTCACCACTCAGACCCCGTGCAACTGGATCTCTTCGCCGACTTCAACGGCATCCCCGAGGAGGCGGACCGGACCGACTTCTACCGCCACGAGGGCCATTGGTCCAACCGCCTGATCCTGGGCGACAGCCTCCAGGTCATGGCCTCGCTCGCCGAGCGTGAGGGGTTGCGCGTTAAGGTGCAGTGCATCTATCTGGATCCGCCCTACGGCATCAAATTCAACTCCAACTTCCAGTGGTCGACCACCAGCCGCGACGTCAAGGACGGCAACCCCGACCACATCACCCGCGAGCCGGAGCAGGTCAAGGCGTTCCGGGATACCTGGCGCGACGGCATCCATTCCTATCTGACCTATCTGCGCGACCGGCTCACCGTCGCGCGGGACCTGCTGACCGAGTCAGGGTCGATCTTCGTTCAGATTGGGGATGAGAATGTGCATCGGGTGCGGGCGGTGATGGATGAGGTGTTTGGGGAGGAGAACTGCGTTTCGTTGATCACGATTGTTAAGACGAGCGCTCAGGAAGACCTGCTTCTACCGAACGTGTGTGATTATTTGCTTTGGTACGCTCGTGATGCTAGCCGATTGAAGTATCGCCAAGCGTGGGTGGACAAGAGCAGCGACCCCGGCGCGGCTGAGTATAACCGGGTAGATATCGAGGGCGAGCGACGGCGCTTAACCCCAGCGGAGAACGATGGACGAAGCCGGTTAAGCAGTAGCTATCGGATATACCCAGCGAATACAGGATTTCGGCTTTTTAATTTCCGATAATCTGAAAGTTTTCAGCCAGCAGCGTTCGTAATC
>NZ_JAAIJQ010000247.1 GCF_010820565.1 Thiorhodococcus minor
GACGATGCGTGGAAGCGCTGTCAGTCGCGGGTGAGTGATGAGCTCCTGCAAAGCCCCGCGGAGCGGATTAGTTCAACGTGCAGCCTAAGCCGGGCCGTACTGCGCCCCTGATGAGGCCGAGTACAACCCGCCAAGCTCGACGGCGCAGTACGGGCTCGGCTTTAGGCGCTTGTTAGCCGATATTAGTTGAATAGACATGGCTCACTTTCGGTGATTGAGCCACACAAAACCGATAAAACTTTGAATGCAACACTGGCGTTTCTGCCCTCGCACTTCATCAGCTACATCAAAGCCGCGAGGGGCTAACGTTGCAATTCGCCGGAGCCGAACGCTAGCGAGGCGTCCATGTGGAACGGCTTGGTTAGCACTGCCAGATGCAGCTAGAATTTTTGCATTTATCTTTCATATCTTTCCCTCGAACATCCATCTTATTGTTTTGATCTCGACTTTCTTTTAAGTTTGTCAAAAAACAACCATTCCCACGGAAAAAATATCACACAAATCATTATACCTACGATCTGAATTGTACCCCATTCTTTTTCTGGCCCAGCAAACCCATACAGAAGACCGCCCACCAATAGGATAGAGATTATCAAAAGAAGCCTGATTAAAATATATCGGCCTTTCGCTTTCTCATTCGGTTTGTCATCTATTGATGCCATTTTTGTACGCTTTGTAGTGCTAACGTCGCAAATAACCGGCGCTGAGCGAGAGCGAAGCGTCCGAGTTGATTTGCCTTGTTATGTGCATTTTATGCGTGGCTGTTCATTAATGAAGCGTACTAAATCGCCTAACGTGTGAACTTTTTCATAGTACGGATTTTTCTCGGTATTTTTCATAGAGCGGCCTGTTCTTTGAGCAATTTCTTCCAATAGATCAAGGTCTAAATCTTCTTCATCGATTTCTAGTAAATCGAATAGATCATCTTCGGCCCTTAAGGGAAGAGAAACCTTATTCATTGAGACATATTCTTGAATTTGCTCATAAACAGCCCGTATTACCCAAGTGTCTATTTCCCTACAGTTGAATGAGCGGGAAAACTGACATATACCCTCGTTTTTTCTTTGTGTGGCTAGTAATAAAAATTTGTTTGTACGTCTTTTGTTATCAAAGTAGCTGTATATAGCGATTACTGGAATAAGAACCAGAAGAACCGGGGCCTTCCAAAATGCCGACAGAAAGAGCAATGCCACGGAGCCTATGAACATCCAGCCAAGAAACGGCTTACCGTCATTTAGCGGAGTATATTGGGGCATAAATCGGCTAGCTTGCTTCATGGTTGTTTACACATAACTATTAAGCATTTATCCATCGGGCGCATGGCTGTGAGCGTGGTCTCGCTCCGACGCTGGCGCGCCCGATGGATAAATGTCTGTTGGACTAATCCGATCCTGGCACGACGCCGCCAACCGCGCGGATGCGGGCATGCC
>NZ_JAAIJQ010000248.1 GCF_010820565.1 Thiorhodococcus minor
ACTGAAGTTTCGCCGTTTCCCTCATGCCACGAGCCGCATCACCTCTGAGATGAAGGATTTTCGCTGGGCTTTGCCGGATTTGGGGCAATCACTACCGAAACCCTCCTCGGCGATGTCCTTAGCCAAGGCCCGGCGCACATCGGCGAAGGCATATTCGGTGGTGCTCTGCGAGGCATAGCGTCGTGCTGGGGCTTGCTTGAGATGAGCAGCATAGATCCAGGTCAAGGTGGTCGCCACCATGCAGAAGTGCAGATGATTGGTCACCGCATCGGGGTGTCGGGTCTGGGTCGCGGCGCTGCCGATCTCCTGCTTGAGCTCGCGAAATCCGGCCTCGATTTTCCAGCGCGCGGAATAATATTCCACGATCTGTGCGACGCTGAGACGCAGGTCGGTCGTCATCAAGGCGACCCATTGGCTGCGGCGGTAGACCCAGACGACGCGCACCGCGCAGCGCAGCGTCTTGAGCATCACGACCTGATCGGCGGCTTCGACCTCGCGGGTAGCGCCATAGACGCGGACCTGATAGCACCGCGCCTTGGCACGTTGCTGCTTGGCGCACTCCGCGACGCTGCCCAGGCGTGCGCCATACTTGCGCGGGCGCCCGAGCTTGCCCGGCACGGCCTCGGGCTGGGCGTAGAGGACGGCATTCACCCGCAGGCGCGAGAGCAGGTCCACGCGTGTGCCCAACGGCTGGCGCAGGGGGCGGAACAGGCCATTGTTGCCGAACCAGCTGTCGGTGATCACCAGCACCCGAGCCGTTTGGAAACAGCGCGCCAGGGAGACGATCATGCTCACCGCCTGGGCGAACTTGTCGGCGAACACCACCGCCTTGCCGCGCACGCGCAGGCAGCCCGCCTGAAGCGTCGCGCGGCGCAGATAGAAGCGAAACGCCATCGGCAAACAGCACCAGCGCCCGTGGATCGGCATCAGCAGCCCCAGCGTCACCAGTGTCTGTGCCCACGGCCAGCGCGTCTGATTGGCCTTCGCGGCATGATCGAAGGTCGTCTGGCAGGCGAAGATGTGGCGCCCCGTTTTGGGGTTGATCGAATCGTCGAGCGCCAGCAGCAAGCGACCTTCCACCAAAGGCTGAGGAATGGCGCGCCAGAGCGTCTCCCACACCGCCTCCCAGGGCAGCTTCACCGACGCCATGAAGGTGTCATAGCGCCACTCGGCGATTGACACCCCGAACAACGTTGCGATCGCCCGACGCAGATTGGAGGTGCGCGACACCGTAATGGGCACCAAGATGGCCTTGAGGGTCAAGACGAACCATTCGAACCGTTCCTGCCCATGCGGATTCATTGGAAACAGGCATTGCAGCTCACCGCCAATTGCGCGTAGCATGCTCATCGAATAGGGGCTCTTTTCGCTGGTTAATCATGGATTTAGCACCTTTATGATTATACCGCGCATTGCGCCCCTATTCA
>NZ_JAAIJQ010000249.1 GCF_010820565.1 Thiorhodococcus minor
TCTTCGACGCCTGCGTCCACGTCGGTCTTGTCTTCGCCCTGCGCCAGGTCGAAGGTATCGGTGCGGCCGATCACATCGCCCTTGTTGTTGGTCCAGGAACGTGTCACGTCACTGTCAATGCTGTCATCACTGCCGGCATCCGGGGCAATGAAGGTCTTGCCCGTAGGGTCGCCGTTGAAGCGCACCTGGTACTGACCGGCGTCAACGTCGTCGAAGCGGTAGTCGCCATTGGCATCGGTAAAGGTGGTGCCAATGACAGTGTTGGTGCCCTTGTCGATCAAACGGACCCGGACGCCTTGGATGCCCGACTCGCCGGCGTCTTCCAGATCGTTGTGGTTCTCGTCCCAGAAGTAGCGGCCGGAGATTGAACCGGTATCGCAGACAACCTCTTCGACGCCTGCGTCCACGTCGGTCTTGTCTTCGCCCTGCGCCAGGTCGAAGGTATCGGTGCGGCCGATCACATCGCCCTTGTTGTTGGTCCAGGAACGTGTCACGTCACTGTCAATGCTGTCATCACTGCCGGCATCCGGGGCAATGAAGGTCTTGCCCGTAGGGTCGCCGTTGAAGCGCACCTGGTACTGACCGGCGTCAACGTCGTCGAAGCGGTAGTCGCCATTGGCATCGGTAAAGGTGGTGCCAATGACAGTGTTGGTGCTCTTGTCGATCAACCGGACCTGGACGCATTGGATGCCCGACTCGCCGGCGTCTTCCAGATCGTTGTGGTTCTCGTCCCAGAAGTAGCGGCCGGCGATCGAACCCGAGCCGGGCGGCTCCGCCGACAGACCTGCATCCACATCCTGCACCTGCTCACCAGACCCCACGGAAATCACATCGGTGATACCGACGCCATTCTCGTTGACCGTCACCACATCATTGTCGATACGCTCATCGCTACCCTGGTTGGGCGCAATGAAGGCGTCGACCGTCTGATTAGGTGAGAAATAGATCCTATAATCGCCGGCAGGGAGGTTGTTAAACGCGTAATTTCCGTCAGCGTCGGTTTGCGTTGAACCACAGAACTGCTGATTCGTCACGTCGTAGAGCCTTATTTGCGCACCCGCTACGGCGCGCCCCTCATCATCCACACCGTTTCCTTTGTCGTCGTAAAAATAGCGACCGGCAATGGATGCGTTATAACTCGCTGCGATTGTCATGGTTTCATGATCCCCGATTTCTTAAGCTTGTTTAGCTGAATTGTTCGCCGACGGGCGTCAAGACAGTTGTGTGTGCCGCGTAGCCGTTCAGAGACCCGGCACTGGAGCCGGCACTGGAGCCGGCAGCGGAGTGGCCGCGCGACCAATGCCATGGACTTAGCGCCTAAAGCTATGATTATGTTACAATAATGCGTCTTCACAGGAACCTTGTAGGAGCATGCCGATGAAGCGTTGCAACGCTATCAGTCTCAACACCGAAGA
>NZ_JAAIJQ010000024.1 GCF_010820565.1 Thiorhodococcus minor
CACTGCAGCAGCGCTCGCGTGCGCAGGCGCACCGGTTCGTGCTGATGACCGCAGTGCGGGCAGATGAACCCCTGTGGCCAGCGCCAGCGCTCAAGGGCCTGCTCGCACTGCTCCTCGGTTCCGTAGTCCGCCAGAAACTGCTGTAGACTCAAGCCCTTCTGAAACTGAATCTGATTCTGTGCCATGGCGTCTCTCCAACCGATTGCCCTACTTGAAGTTTAGGCCGGTGGGGGCTGAGTCGGCTGAGATTCGTGAATAATCAGGTGCCGTTATGTGAGACAGCTTATCAGAGCCTAGGGCAAATGCCCGGTAGGGCGATCTGCCAGCTCCCTGTGCTGCGCGATTGCGGAACCGCTCCGTGGAAGGCCCTACGGCTGCTGCGTCAGACGCTCGATCAGGAGCAGGATCTCGGCGGACATCTTGTAATCCAAGCCCTCGGTGTCGGCCAAGGCGGGGTCGCGGCTGCCTTGGCAGATGGTCAGCAGAGACTGGAGGAAGGAGCGCGCCACGTCGGGCAGGTCCTGGTGCGCGAGTCCCTCGCTCAGCAGCGCCTCGGCGGTGGCTGAGTCGTCGGCGAGCAGGAGCTCGCTAATTCTCAGAGCCAATTGGCCTGGAGGGGAGCGGTTCTCGCCGCCATCGCGCCGGTAGGCCAGATAGGCGGCCACGGCTTTGGCGCGGGCGTCAAGGGCGGCATCCGGATTGCCGGTGTCTCGTTCGATGTCGGAGAGAATATCCCAGGTCTTCCAAGGCTCGGCAGCATGACCGAATTCTGCCTTGCATTCGCTGCTCCGATGCACCTCCCGGCGCGCCTCGTCAAGACGGCCGAGCCGGCGCAGAATCGCGGCCAGGTTGCTTCTGGCAACGCCCTCCTTGGCTGAATATCCGATCTCCCGATAGCGATCTGCCGCCTGACTGGAGAAGCGCACCGCGGCGGTGGGCGAGATTGTCGCCAATCGCCTCGACCGTACGCGGCGCCGAAGACCTGGCCGCGCGCGTCGTCGTCCTTCAGCGTTCGCTGACCTTCGATCGGTCGGTGACTGCTGGGACAGCTGAGTCAGTCGGCTTGGCCCCGTCGGTGACCGCTCTAAGTCGATTCCCGACCTTCCTTAGCGAGTGCCAAGTGCCGCTCCGGAATCGGGCAGCTTCGGCGAATTCCGAGAATCTTCGGCAGAATTAAGGTTCCTGGAAGTCGCCCAAGTGTCCGATTGCGAAGAGGAGCCCACTGAAGGCCGGCGGCATCCTTCAGGGTAAACTCTCGTCGAAGCGCGAGCCGAGTGGGCAAGGCGTGCGGAATTGACCCGAGCTGCGGTGTGGATGGGGCGAGATCATGGCGAGGAAGAAGAACAGCAAGCTTGCGGCCCTGCTCTTTGGGCCGACACTGGTCATCGGTGGGGGCATGGCCCTGTGGCAGAACGAGGGCCGTTTCGATTACTACGCGGCAGCGCGGGATGCCCGCGTGATTGCGGCGCCTGCCGAGCTGGCTGGCGATCCCATCGCCTACACGGATAGGCTGCGCACCGACATCCCGATCGCGGGAGACTATGTGACCGAGCTGACCGGTTACCACGTGGTCTACCGCAGTGCCGAGATCTACTCCTGGGACGAGTCGACGGATTCCGACGGCAACACCACCTGGAGCCGCGGCTGGCACTCAGGGCTAGAGAGCAACTCGCGCAATTCCGGCCTCAGCCAACGCCTGTCCTCGACGACGCTCTATCCGGATCGCTATGAGCTCGGCACGCTGGAGATCGCGCCGCGCGACATCCATTTCGTCGACGAGCGGATCAGGATTCCGATCCGGCAGATGGCTCTGAGCCCCCGAGGCGTCTCGTTCGGGCTCCGCGCCTCGGCGGATTACTTCTACCTGGACAAGGGACGCGGCGACGGTCTCGGGGACGAGCGCGTCAGCTATCGTGCGATTCCCAACAGCTCGGACGCCTCTTACTTCGGCACCATCTCCGGTGGCCGGGGCGTGAGTCTCGAGCTCGAGAAGCGGGACGGCTTCATCGCCGACATCATCGCCGACGACGGGATTCTTCACCATCTGGTCAATGGCGACCGCGAGACGGCGCTGGCCAAGATCAAGGCGGATCTCGTCAAGAAGCGCTGGCTCGTGCGCGGCGGCGGGACGGTGGCGCTCATCCTGGGCTTCTTCATCTTCTTCAGTGTCTTTGCGAGCCTGCTCTACCGCATTCCTGTGATCGGCAGGGTGGTCGAATCAGGTGTCTTCCTGCTGAGCCTGGCACTTGGCGTCTCGCTCGCACTGCTGCTGATGGTCACAGGTCTGCTGTTTCACAACCCGCTCACGCTGGCCCTTCCGCTGGCGCTGCTCGTCGGCGGGGGCATCTGGCTCCTGCGCCGCTCGAGCCATGCGAGCCGCAATGCCAAGTCGGCCCTGGATCAGCGTCTTTCTGTCCAGCGCGCTCCCGAGTCCCGGTCACTGCCCCCGGGGGCGGCACCCAGGGTGCAGCCAACCGCCGCGTCCGGCCGGCCTCAGGAGGCGTTGATCCCGGAGGAGGGGCCGGTCGAGCGCACCTTCACCCATCTGGCGGCCCTGGCGATGGCGGATGGACAGCTGAGCAAGAAGGAGCTGAAGCTCCTCAGCAACTGGGCAGGCGCCAATCGCATCACCCCCACCCAGATGAAGACACTGGTTGCCGCCGCACAGCGAGATCCAGCCGCGGCCGGGGAGGCGACGCGCGACGACCTGGAGCTGCTTGCGCTGATGGCCCTGACGGACGGCTCCGTCTCGACCGCGGAATGGGCCTTCCTGAATCGAATCGCCGCCAAGCTCGGCTTGACGAAGCAGGATTTGCGCGGCCTGCTGAGTGATATCGAAACCGGCAAGCTTATGCCTGCTTGAGCGATCCGGCAGGCGTTGCTCCGACCGTCGATGGTGGTCGCGATTCCGCCTGTGAGCGCTTGTCTTGCCGCTGCCTGCACTGGCGAGTGCTAGGCGAAGTCGACCGCTCTTGGCAAGGCTGTCTGCTCGGGGCCGGTCTCCCGCTGGGCCGGAGTAACCGAGAACACCCAAGCAAAGCGCGGAAAGCGCCGTCGGAATTCGGACTAGCCTTCGGTCCTGACTCGGGCCGGCAGGCGGCCTCGCGGCGGCTCTGTTGCAAGAACGGCCTGGGGCCAGGACGGTACAGGGTCTGCTTCGTGTCTCGGCTCAATGTGCCGCATTTCCGCGCGCGCGGGATGACGGACGCCTTTGCGACCAAGATCGTCAACTGTCTCGTTGGCACCTTTCACCAAGCCCGGTAGTCGGCCCCGCCTTGTGTCGGGCGTGCTCGCGAGCCTGGCTGCCCTGCGGGTCGGATCTGGCCGCGCTGGGCATTGGCGTGCGGTCTGGGGCCGCTCTGGATCTGACTGGGAGCTCGAGCGTCTGGAGGGGTGGGATCTGAGCGCAATTCGATCTTGCGCGTCTGAGGAGTGATGAGTCCCTTCCAGGTGCGGCCGCCAGTCTTGGCAAGACTGGCGGCCGCTTTCATGATGCCGTCCGTGGTCCCTCGGCGTCCCTGCCGAGTCGAGGCCGCTAAGGCACAGCGCAGGCCCCGAAGCCGGGAACCCCTACCGGAGAGCCGACGTCGGTGCCATCCACCCCGCCGAACACCGAGACATCCGTCGGGCTGTCGAGGGTGAAGCAGGCGCTCGACCCTTGGCTCAGGGTGAAGTCGATGCCGTCCTCGTAGATGCCGCCGACGATCAGGCCGAAGTCGACTTGGCTCGCCGTGATGTCGAACGTGTCGTTGGCTTCGATCGAGACGCCATCGACCGAGACGAAGGGCGCGTCCGCGACCAGGCTGCCGACGTGGCCGACGTACTGCCCGTTGCCGCCGCCGGTGATGCGCAGGTGCCAGTCGTCCGTGCCGCAGTCTTTCCAGAGGAAGGCGCCGCGGTCGCTGGCTGGATCGAAGCTCGGCATGCCGCAGGTTGGATCAGTGGGGTCGCCACCGCCACCGTCGCAGGCACCGAAGCCAGGCATGCTGACCGGCAGCGTGACCGGGTCGGCGTCGACCCCACCGAAGACCGAGAGGCCGCTCGGACTGGTCAGGCTGAAGCACACGCTTGCCCCTTCGGCGAGGGTGAAGTCGATGCCGTCCTCGTAGATACCGCCCACGATCAGGCCGAAGTCGACCTGGCTGGCGCCGATATCGAGCGTGTCGTTACCCTCGATCGAGACGCCGCTGACATCCAGGAAGGGCGCGTCCGCAACCAGTTGGCCGATATGGTTGAGGTACTGGCCGCTGCTGCCACCCGTGATGCGCAGATGCCAATCGTCCGTGCCACAGTCTTTCCAGAGGTAGACGCCACGGTCGCTCGCCGGATCGAAGGTGGGCATGCCGCAGGTCGGATCCGTGGGATCCCCGCCACCGCCGCCGCAGTCCCCGAATCCGGGCATGCTCACCGGGAGGCTGACTGGATCCGCATCCACTCCTCCGAAGACAGCGAGTCCGCTCGGGCTGGTCAGGGTGAAGCAGACGGATGCGCCCTCGGCCAGGGTGAAGTCGATGCCGTCCTCGTAGACGCCGCCGACGATCAGGCCGAAGTCGATCTGGCTGCCCGCCACGTCGAGCGTGTCGTTGGCTTCCACCGAGAATCCATCGACGGAGACGAAGGGTGCGTCAGCGACGAGGGTCCCGAGATGATTGAGGTACTGGCCGCTGCCGCCGCCGGTGATGCGCAGGTGCCAGTCATTGGTGCCGCAGTCGTTCCACAGATAGACGCCTCGGTCGACCGCAGGGTCGAAGGTGGGCATGCCGCAGGTCGGATCGCCGCCACTGCCGTCGTCATCCTGGATGGTGGCAGTTCCGCTTGCCGGGCTGGCCTCGCTGCTGCTGGCCTGCAGGGTGAAGGTCTCGTTGGGCTCGGCCGTGCCGTCGTCGAGGATCGGCACACTGACCGTCAAGCTGCTGTCGCCCTCGCCAAAGCTCAGTTGACCGCTGGTGCTGGTGTAGTCGCTGCCCGCCTGCGCGCTGCCGTTGGCCGTCTGGTAGTCGACCAGCACCGTCTCGCCCGCGCCTGGCGCCGGACTCAGATTGACCGTGAAGAGCGCTTGCGTGTCGCTCCCCTCGGTGACGGTCGGGTCGTCGACGCTCAGGCTGTAGCTTGGGCCAGTCCCGCCAGTTCCTTCCACCAGCTCGACCACCTGATCGGCTGCGACGTTGGCGAAGGTCTCGACGATCCCGCTCGGCCAGTGGACCTCGAGATCCACGCTCTGGTTGGTGCCCAGGCCGATGTGGACGCGCTGATAGTCCTGAGCCTTCTTGTGCTTGCCGCCGTTTTGGTCACGCTTCTGGACCGTGCCGTCGGGTGTGGTGGCGTAGACGATGGCGCCGATGCCGTCGCGGTTGGAGACCGTGCCCTCCAGGTCGATCTGGATGCAGTGGTTGCCATCGCTGGTGGTGTTGCGGAAGAGCTGATGGATGCCTGCGTAGGAAGACGGCCTGAAGTGATGCCCGTTGGTGACATAGACGTCCATGCGGCAGTCTTCGTCATAGTCGGCGACCATGACAGAGTCGGCCCGCCCAAGCGGCATTTGACCCTCGGCGCCGCCGGCCGCGGGTAAGGCAACGAAGGTGCCGTTACCCTGATTCTCATAGACGATGTCGGGCAGATTGGACAGCTGTCCGGAGCAGGCGAAGAAGACGTCGAGGTCCATGTCGTTGTCGAAGTCCGCCGCGGCCGCAGCAGTGCAGGAGCGGTTGACGGCCTGTACATTGCCGCCGCTGAAGACAAGCTCGTGGTCTTCGCTCTGGAGGAAGAGCAGCGCGTTTCCGCCGGTGTCCTGACCGATCTTTGTACCGCCGACCGAGGTCAATCCGGAGATGCCGCTCTGGGCGGTGATGACCATCCCTACATTCCAGCGCTCGATGCCGGAGAAGCGCACCCGCCACTCGCCGTCGACATAACCGATGAATACGCCTGTTATCGGGTCGCCGTCGTTGTCCTCAGGCACGAAGATGGGCGCGAGCCCTTGCGCCTCGGTCGGCGAGAGCGTCACCACGACATGATTTGGATCGCCATGACCAAGCTCTTGAAAAGGCATGGTCGGTAGATTGGTGGCCAGGTCGGGATTGCTCCCGTCGGCGCCGATGAAGATATTCGGCGTTTCGGTCCACCAGTCGAATTCGAAGGTCACGTTGCCGGTCGCCGAGAAATTGAAGCCGCTGTTGGAGGGAACGCTCGTGTTGAACCAGCCGTGCAGCGTCTGACCGTCCACGACGCCGACCAGGTTCCGCACGTAGTCCGCGCCCGCGAAGGTTGGCGCCATGATGTCGGTGCGCAGGTCGTTGTTGAAATCGCCGATCGCCAGGTCCGCGGGGTAGCGGTTGAAGATCTCGTCCCCGACGACTGGCCGCAGATCGGCGAAGGGCAGCTGTGAGACATCCCAGATTGCGCTGATCTGGGAGTCGCTACAGATGACGTCCAGCACGCTGTCGCCAGAGAGCTCCGCCATCGCTCCGAACTCGCAGGCGGTGCCTGGGAAGGGGCCAGTGCCCTCGTCTGGCACGACACCGGTCGACTCGTCGAGCGTGAAGAAGGACTCGCCGCCGATCCGCTCCTGGCGGAAGATGGCGGTGGGGGTCCGATAGGCGGAATAGTTCTCCCGCGCCATGACCATGGCGTCCAGCCAGCCGTCTCGGTCGTAGTCGAAGAAGAGGGAGTCTCGGCCGCCGATCGGTGGCCTTTCTCGGCGCTCCCAGGTCAGGGGGTAGGCGAAGCCGAGCTCATCGCCACGGTACTCGAAGTTACCCAGCCCGTCGTTCTCCCAGAGGGGGAAGATGTAACCGGCTCCGGTCACTTCCAGCACGTCCTGGTCGCCGTCGTTGTCCCAGTCGGCGCTCGTCTGGCCGTGCGTATCGGCGAAGTAGCTGAACTCGCCGGGTCCCGTCTCGGCACGAGGAATATTGAAATCGGTTTGCGGGCTCGGGACTCCCTCCTCATTCTTGAGGACGTCGTCCGCTACTTCGGTGAAGCCGCTGCCGCTCAGGTTGTAGAAGATTCGCGTCGGCGTGTACTGATGCTTGTTCAGCCAGATGCCGGGGAATCCCGTGCCCGCGAAGTCGCCCCAGCCGGTCGAGAAGGTCTCGCCCGTGTCGGTGATTCCAGAGGATCCGGTGACATTGGAGAAGCTGATCTCAGCCGTGGCGGGGGTTGCCGCACCGGCTAGACCGATTGCTAGCAGACAGCCACCGCCGACTCTGCTCAGGAAACGTGATCGATCCACAATTCGCACCTCATAGTCCAGTTTCGACCCTAGATTCTTTTCAGGAGCTCTCTAGAAACAATCGCTTGGGGCGTGCTCCATGCAGCTTCCTTGAGCTCCGCCGGTACCCCGGCTGAGTCCATTCGGAAAGGGAGCCAGTTGGGAAGGGAGAAGGTCGCGCTCGAGAATTCCTGAGTGGTTGACAGCAATCATTTGCTACCGAGACTGCGGGAGTTGATCAGCAACTAGGGTGCCAAGGGGTGCGTCCGGGGCGTCGTGGTCTTCAGCTCGAGATGTCCGAGCGCCTGGCTCGCTCAACGAAACGTGAAGTGCGCCCCAGGGGGGAAGGCTGGCCGAGGCCTGTCGCCGGGCGAGCTAGGCTGGGCCTGTGTGGCGGGTATTCCTCAGCCTTCGAGCCTGTCGTCCGTCGTCCGACGCCCGTGTCGAGGGGGCTACCATCGAGCCGTCCTCATCCTGGCCATGGCTGGGGCGGGAATCCAAAGTGTTAGGCTCGGAATACAGCTTTACGAAAGCCGACCAGATCCCGTTGGTCCGCGTTGAGCCGGAATCCGAAGTCTCGGCCAGTGGCGCAACTGCTCTGGCATCCTGCGGTGCTCGGGCTTGGCAGCGATGCGTCTGCGGCCGTTGAGGCCGCCGCCGCAGATCTCTCCTTCCATGCTCGCGGAGCATCCCGTGCCGCTCGGTGCGAGCGACTCTTCAACCTAGATCCGGCAGTTGGCCGCTTCGTGCTTCACGCAAGGCCTTGATCACTTTCAAGATCGGGGTTTCCTGCTGGCTCACCCGCCGGGTGAAGCCCGTCCAACCGCCGGATCTAGGCTCAACAGCCAGGCTCGAGACCTCGGCTTCTCTCTTCGCCGCAGGGTCTGGCAATGAGCCCGCAACCTCCCTCTCGGGCTCGAATTACTCATAATGTGCTCTTCTGGCCGGCTCCGCGTGCAAGATGTCTATGCAGTTCATGCAAGCTTTTTGAGTTTTTTGAGCAATCTAAGAAGCCCTTTGAAACTAGTGGCTTAAATATGTGATTTCGCGCAATTGAGCTGCGGAGGGCGGTATCCGAGGGTGGGGGATTTTCCTAGACTGCGCCCGCAGTCGCTTGTGGCCAACTAAGGCTGCGTCTACGGTGCGTGTGATTGTGGCTCGAGGCACGTCGTTGGGCGTGTGAGGGGGCCAAGACTTGGGATGGCCTAACGTCGTTCTAAAGAGCAGGGCTAGCACATCCGTTGGCGTTCGTTGTGGGCGTTGCGGCGCTTTCTCAAGGGACTCTCTTGGGGTCGAGAAAGCACCGGGCGCACGGGGCAGGAAATCGCATTCCGGAGATTGCCCACCGCAGCGCGACTTATCCACGACTAAGGATGGCTTCAGGGGCCCGCCCTAGCGGCGGGCCGGACTTAAGAACGACGATGTCGTTGGAGACATCCCAAATGATTGATAGACGTACATCTCTCGCGCGGTCGCCGCGGGCATTGGCCGGCGCGACGTTGCGCTTACGCTCGATAGGTGGCTCCTTCCGCCTTCGCCACGGGCACAAGCTGCCTGGCGCCGGCGCGCTGCTGCTCTTGGCTTGGCTACCTGGAACCTGGGTGCAAGCCGCCCCTGAGGTTTGCGGCGCCCCTTCGCTCCAGGCCTCATCGGAATCCGCGGTCCTGCTGTGGCAGGATTGCGCGACAGGCGTTTGGACGGTCACCGCGACCGCCGGCGGCAGCCAAGTCCCCATCGCGCATTCCGGCGCCATCACCGGCAGTCAGGGCGTCACGACGGTGGTGCGCAGACTGTTGGAGGCCAACGACGTCGTCGACGTCAGCGGCTCCACGGACATCGACTTTCAGCTCAATGTCTTCGGAAGCTGGTACGACGCCTTCGACTTCAGCTACCCGGATGGTGCCGAGGCCTGTGTCGACCTCACTAGCACGGGCGCTCAACTGCTCGTCGGACCCGGGCGCACGCCCGTCACGACGCCTTTCAGCCTCTTGACCCTCGGGGCTTGCGGCGCCTCTGACTTTTCTTGCGGCGCGCCGAGCTATAACGCCTCGACCGATGCGGGGACCTTCCTCTGGCAGGACTGCGATAGCGGACAGTGGAGTCTGCGGATTGCGGGTGGAGGCCACCAAACCTACGCGACCAATTCTGGCGCAGTGGTTGCGGATCAGTCCTTTCTCTCCGTGTCGCCGGTATCCCTCGAGGCCAATGACGGGCTGGATACCTCCGATCCCAGTCGCATCGACTACGACCTGATCGTCGGCGGCGTCTATCAGGATGGCTTGAATTTCCGTCTGGCCGGGGGCTCGAGCGCCTGTCTCGATACCGGCAACGGTGACGCCAACGTCTTCGTCGGCCCAGGCCGGAGCGCTGTCGGCGCGCCCTTCGATCTGTTGACGCTCGGCGAGTGCGGGGGCGGCTCCAATCCGCCCGATGATCCTCCAACCGACCCGACGCCGACCGGCCAGTATCCCTATCTGACCGATGCGCAGAGCGGCGATCGCGTGACGACCTCGCTCCCGTCCGATATCGACGACGTCCCCTTTCCGCGACTGAGCACCGGCGACACCAAGGGCTATGGGACTGCTCAGCAGTTCTCGAAGTATGACGTCGTCCATCTGAAAGGCTTCTCGTTCGGCTATCTCGATGATGTTCAAGCGATCAACCCAGAGGTTAAAGGGTTCCGCTTCTTCTGCCCCCTGGAATACCAGGGCTGGCCCGAGAGCAACGCTTGCTACCAGGGCTCCGGCATGCCGTTCGGCGGAACAGGGCCTGCATCGCAGGGATGCAATATGTATGCCGGGCATTGGCTCTATGCCCCTGGGTCCCGCCTCCGAAGCTGGGTCAGTGCGGGCGCGACCACCTTGCAGGTCGACGATGCCAGTGGGTTCACGGCAGGCCGTTACGTGGTCATCTATGACGGCGGCCCGGGTGCGTTCAACAACGCGGAGCACGTCCGCGTGCAGTCGGTGAATCGCAGCAACAACACCCTGACGCTCGCGAGCCGCGGCTACAAATCGACTGCGGTTTCACACGCGGCGGGCTCGATCGTCGCCGAGCATGTCCTGGGTAACGGGGAGGCTCAGAACCCGCTGAATTGGGCCTACAACCTGAGCACGGCCTCGCCTCGGGATGCGAGCGGGCGAACGCTCGGCGAGGTCATGGCCGCGTGGCTTGCCGAGAACTATGACCTGGGGGAGCGCGGCAATGTCACTGGCGCCAGGATCGACGGCATCCTGTTCGACTCGGACTTCCATTTCCTCGAGCAGTCGGGCCACAACAAGCAGCCGGACGTGAACAACGACCTGGTGCTCGACAACGGCATCGCCGCGGACGGCACCAATCTTTGGGGCGAGGGGGTCGAGCGCTTCTATCGTCTGCTGCGTCAGCGCTTGCCGAACGTGATCATCACCGGGGGCGTGACCGAGGCGCGCGGCTACGACAGTCTCAACGGCACCCAGCTGGAAGGCTTTCCGAAGAGCGGCAATTTCAACAGCGCCGTCCCGGATTATCGGGATCTCGATGGAAAGTTGTCAGCCTACCTTGTCAATATGCACCATCGCGGCATGGGGCCGAGATACACCGAGCTCTCCAGCAAGATGCCAACGCTCGCCTATCCCAATCAGGCGGACGTCTGGCCGACCAGCAACGCGCCCTTCCGCTTCAGCTTCGGCTTGGCGCTGATGAACGATGGCTATTTCTCGCAGGAGAATTGGAACACCGACGACGCCTGGTACGACGAATATGCCGTCGACGTGGTGCCCGGCTCCTCGACCTTCGGGCAGGCGATCGCGTCGAATCCGAGCAACGAGTCCGCCATCAGGCGCCACAAAGGCTGGATGGGCTATCCCCTCGGGCCGAGCTATCGCGTCTATGACGAGGCCAGCTTCGCGCCTGAGCGCAATCTGCTCAGTGGCGGCAGCTTCGACTCGGCCCTCGGCGACTGGTCGGGGCGCAACGTCTCCGTCTACCGAGATACCTCGCCGGGCGATTTCCTCGACGGCTCGGGCGCCTTGCACATCAGCCGCCACAATAGCTTCACCGCGTCGAAGTCGGGCGCTCAGGTGGTGGGGCCATCCGTGCGTCTGACGGCGGGCAGGGAATACACGCTGGCCTTCGCCGCCAAGTCGAGCGAGCCGCGAACCCTCCAGGCCGCGGTTGGCTGGCAGACGGTACAGAAGATGGAGGTGCCCGATGCCTGGGTCCGCCGCGTGGTGACCTTCAGGGCGACGGGAACCGGGAGCTACGATATCCGGTTCGAGGTGGGGCGCGAGAATACCGAGGTCTGGATCGACTCGGTCTATGTCTTCGAGGGCAATGCGAACGTCTTTCGGCGTGATTTCGACAACGCCGTGGTCGTGGTCAATGCGACGCCCACCCGCCGGACGGTCGCGCTCGGCGAGACCTTGAGGCGCATACGTGGCACGGGGCAGGATTCCATCAACAACGGGGCGAGTCTGAATCAGGTGACGATCGACCCCTATGATGCGGCGATCCTCATCCGACCCTAGACCAGATCGGGGCAGGGACGCCCCGGGGCTCGCGATCCTCTGCCAATTGGGATGGTCCGCGGGCTTCGTCCATTCACTCCCTCCTCGGAAGCGCGCTGGATTCCTTGCATGCTCGTCGCCCCGAGCTATCCGGCCGCGTCGAGCACCCCGCACCCCAGCGGCTGCTCCGTGCGTCGATTCGATTCCGGCTCGGCGGTCCCTCGAGCTGGGTACGAGCCCCTGAGCTCGCTTGCTCTGGAGCCTAAGCATCCTTACCTCTGCAATGGTAGGGTCGTCTCGGCGCCACCTTTTCCGTCCGGCATGACGAAGCATGGCGCCTTTCCTGCGTTGTGGTCTCAGTCCTGCCTCCAGTGACCTGACTCCAACGGCATCGCTCGCGGTTTCGTGACAACCACAAGTCAATCTGCATCGATTTAGGTGCGGAATTTGCTCGCGCACCTTCGAGGGTTCTGTGCCGACTGCTTCCTCGCGGGCCTCACCTCGATCTCTCGGAGCTGAAACACAGGAAGACTACGATGAAGCGTCAGAGCCTGTTTCTTATCGTTATCCTCTTTGCGACCGCTTGTTCCGCGCTCGCGGGTCGGTCCGATCCCTATCGACTCGGCGTGGACGACGTCGTGCGAATCAGCGTTTACGGTCACCCCGACCTCGAGCTGCTCGTCCAGGTCGCAGACAACGGGAGCATCAACTTCCCCAACGTCGGCGAGGTCGTCATCGCCGGCTTGACGACGCGCGAGGCCGAGCAGCGGCTGGCGCGCGCCCTCTCGCAGCGAGAAGTCGTCAAGTCGCCCCAGGTCAACCTGATCATCGATCGTTATCAGAGTCAGATGGTGACCATGCTGGGGGAGGTGGCCAATCCAGGGGTCTATGTCATTACGCGGCGGAGCAATCTGATGGATCTGATCTCTCAGGCGGGCGGCTTGAGCGATGAGGCCGGAGACGAGGCAATCATCATTCACGCGGCCGGATCCGGTGAGACGCGCACGCGCGTGAGCTTGGACGCGCTCATCCAAGGCGGCCTGGGGGCTCAGGTGCCTCGTCTCGTCGCCGGCGACAAGGTCTACATCCCAAGGGCCGATCGCTTCTACGTCTATGGCGAAGTCAACAAGCCTGGTGCCTATCGGCTCGAGCCGGGCATGACGGTGATGCAGGCGCTCGCGGTCGCCGGCGGACTGACCGACAAGGGGACCGAGCGGGGTATGAAGATCCGGCGCCCCAACGCCTCTGGTGGCGAGGACGTGCTCCCGGCCGACCTGACGCAGCGCGTCCAAGCGAGCGACGTCGTACAGGTCAAGGAAAGCCTTTTCTGACCGACCTTTCCGACTCCTTGCAGGTGATCTGACGATGCAACGAAACCAAGCCTCTGATGCCGAAAGAGCCGTCGCCGCGGGTGCGCCGCGCGCCTATGCGGCGGACCATCTGCTCCCGGCCGTCTTTCGCGAGCGTGCCTGCCCAGCCAAGAGCATCGCAAGCGGCTTCTCGCAAATGAAGCTGGGCGAGATCCTGGTTTCGCTCGGCGTGATCGACGGCGAGGATCGGGACTTCGCGCTGCAGCGGCAAGGCGACCTCGATATCCTCTTCGGGGAGTGCTGCCTGCGCCTGCGACTGATCAGCGGGGCCGAGCTCTCGTGGGCCTTGGCACGTCAGTTCGATGCCGTACACGCGCCCCTCGTCTCGTCGAGATACGGACGCGACCTGGTGACCATGACCGCGCCCAGCGGTCCCTACGCGGAAACCTTGCGCGCGCTGGCGGGGCGCCTGATGTCGAACGTCCTGCTTGGAGGACGCAAGGCGCTCGCCGTATCCAGCGCCGAGCCAGGCGAGGGCCGCAGCCATTTGGCGGCGAACCTGGCCGTCTCTTTCGCTTGCGCGGGCTACCGCACCCTGCTGCTCGACGCGGATTTCAGGCACCCGAAGCAGCACGAGAACTTCGGGATCCGTCAGTTTCCTGGGCTGAGCCGGCTGCTGTGTGGATACACGCCGGAAGACGTCGTTCGCCAGGTGCCCTTCGTCGAGAACCTCTCTCTGGTGACGGCCGGTCCACTGCCGCCCAACCCATCGGAGCTGCTGGGACGCGGTCAGCTGGCGGGCCTGATCGAGGAGGCCAAGGCGCACTATGACGTCATCCTCGTCGATACGCCCGCCGGCGATCGCTTTCCCGATGCCGAGCTGGTCGCGCCGGCCGTGGACGCTGTGCTCATGGTCGCGCGTAAGAACAGAACACGGGAGCGTCAGCTCAAGGCCTTCGCCGATCGCCTGGCGGCGACCGGCGCCTTCTTCGCCGGTACCTTGATGACCGATCATTGAGCTTGATGCCCGGTCGCTGAGGCATTTCAGTCGATCCGACTACGATTGGTGTGCGTCAGGCGTGTAGGCGCATGCCCCGGAGGCCCTCCGAAAGTCGGGGAAGCTGCTACATTAGGACTCAAGATGCGATGGTCGCGTCGCCCAAGGGACGACGCCGTCTCGGCGCGACTTCGACGCTAGGCGCTGTGCTCGAGGAGCTGAGCAGACCTTGGTCTAAAGCCGGCTAGCTCGGCCGTCTGGCGGGAATCGCCCGCTGACCGCGGGCTGTTGCCGAGAGCTTGGTCACCGCGCTCTCACCTGGGCTAGCGAGAGACTCCACGTCAGCCATGGTCACGACATCCACGGGACTGGTCAGTGTCGTCATCACGAATTTCAACTACGGCGACTATGTCTGCAGTGCAATCCAGAGTGCTCTGGACCAAACACACCCCTCGGTCGAGGTGATCGTCGTCGACGACGCGTCGAGCGACGACTCCTGGAAGAGGATGCGGACGTTCGAGCCGAGGGCGAGGTGTATCCGCGTAGCCCGCCGAGGTCAGATCGGCGCGGCAATGGCGGGCTTCGAGCAAAGCGGCGGCGACGTCGTGCTGTTTCTGGACGCCGACGACGTCTTGCTGCCGGATGCGGTCGCGATGCTGTCACGTCCATTCGCAGAGCGTGCCGATGTGGTGAAGGCGCAGGGCTACATGCTCACCATCGACCGCTTGGGCAAGCGGCTCGGTCAGCGTCTCCCCAGGCGTCTGCCCGCGTCGGGCTGCTATCGGGACGCAGTGCTGCGCCACGGACTCCTGCCCCTTGCGCATGCCTACACCTCTGGCAATGCCTGGTCGCGATCCTTTCTGAGCAGCGTCTTCCCGCTCCCCCGCAGGGGCTGGCTCGACGACTACCTGCCCGACCTCGCCCCCTTGTACGGACGCATCGAGTCCGTGCCGCGAGCCGTCGTCGAGTATCGGATCCACGGCAAGAATGCCTGGTATGGCAGCCGGGTGCTGACCCAGGACAGCATGCGGGCCTATCTCGAGAAGCAGGATTGGAAGGTCGATTTCCTCGCCGATCACGTCGAGGCGCTCGGGCTGCCAGCGGATCGTGCGGCCTGGAAGCGCTGGAAGCGCTCTTGGCGCGATATCCTGATCGAATTCGTGGTGGCGCGTGCCAGTGGGCGCGCTCGCCCCCAGCGGCTCACCCGCTTCATGGCCGCGCCCTTGCGGGCGGAGTGGGCGAAGCTCCCACCAGCCATCGCAGCGTCGCTGCTGCTCGGTCTCATTTGGCTGCTGCCGAGGTCGCAGGGTCTCGCCGTCGCCCATTGGGCGCTGCGCGCGCGGGGGGGATGGGCCGATTTGGCCTGACAGGAGCATGCAGCCGCTGATCTCTGTCGTCATTCCTCTCTTCAATGGCATGCGCTTCATCGGCGCGACGCTGAGCTCGGTGACGCACCAGACCTACCAGAGTCTCGAGATTTTGGTCGTCGACGACGGCTCGACGGACGCGAGCGTGGACGTCGTGCGCGCGCGTCAGCGGCAGGACCCGCGGATTCGGCTGCTCCGCCAGCCGAATCGGGGAGTCGCTGCGGCGCGGAATCTCGCGATCGATGCGGCGCGCGGCGACTACATCGCCCCGCTCGACGCGGACGATCTCTGGCACCCGCGTAAGCTGGAGAGACAGCTGCGGCAGTTGCGCGATGCGCCCGACGTGGTCGGCGTCGTCTATTCACCTCAGGTGAGCATCGACGAGCAGGACCGAATACTCGCGACCTGCGCACTTCGGCGTCCCGCAGAGGGCGTGGTTTGGCTTCAGCTGCTGCTCGGGAACCTGCTCGGGAGCGCCAGTACCCCTTTGATCAAGCGCACCTGCCTGGAGCGCAGCGGGCTCTATGACGAGCGTTTCTTCGCGGCTCGCGCCCAAGGGTGCGAAGACTGGGACCTCTACTTCCGGCTTGCCGAGCACTGCGAGTTTCGCTTCCAGCCCGAATGCCTGGTCGCCTACCGTCAGCTTGCGCACAGCATGTCGCTCGACACGCGCGCCATGCTGCGCTCTTACGCCTTGATGCTGGAGCATCTTCAATCGCGCGGGCGAGCCATTCCGCGTCAGCTCATGCGTTGGTCACGGGCCAGATACCTGCTCTATCTCCTCGAGCGCTGCACGCGACAAAGGCTGTGCCCCGCTTGGCCACGCCTGGTGCTCTCGGTGTCGCGATCGGATCCTGCCTGCCTCCTCGATCGGCGATTCTGGCGTAGCCTCGGGCGTATCGGATTGGCCGGCGTTGGCTTGCGGCGTCCGCGCGCAGGAGGGGCCTTGCCCAGGCTTAGCGACTGCGGCGGAGACTGGGGCGCAGCGACGACCGTTCAGGTCGGCTCGCAGGTGCCTGACGGCAGTGCGCTCGCCACACAGATCGAGATCCGCCGACGCAGGCGTATCGATGCATGGCAGCGTTGCTTCGACCTCCCAGTGACGAGCACTTGAACTGGCGTTCTTCGAGGAGCATGGGATGACCCATCCGATAAAGGTGATCGATCTCGAGCTGACGGCGCCATTGACGGACGTCACCGGGCTCGACGGCTATCAGGGGCTGCTGGCGATCGTGCGTCTGCGGGGCGCGCCCATCGCCTATCTGCGTGCGCCAGTGACGCTCGGCCGCTGCTCGGCGGCAACCTTGGGTCGGCGGCTCGTGGAGACCATTCGGCCCGATCTTGCGCGGGCGCTCGCGCGGGCAGGTTTGCTGGAGGAAGCGCCGGCGACGGACCGCTTCGACCTCGCTCGGCTCTTGGCGCCCTGGGTCCATTCGGATGGCTTTTCGGACCAGCTCGGCGTGCTCGCGCCCAAGGTGACGGTCGCCGTTTGCACCCGCGATCGCCCCGAGGATCTGCGCCTTTGCTTGGCTGCGCTGTCGCGGCTCGACTACGACGACCTGGAGCTGCTTGTCGTCGACAATGCGCCGGCCACGCAGGAGACGGCAGCGCTCGTCCGCGAGCATTTCCCCGCTGTCCGCTATGTCTGCGAGCCGCGCCCGGGGCTCGACTGGGCCCGCAACCGCGCGATCCTCGAGGCCCAGGGCGAGATCCTCGCTTACACCGACGACGACGTGGTCGTCGACCCTGGCTGGGTCAAGGCTATCGCGCGCGGCTTCCTCGAGCACCCGGATGTCATGGCGATCACCGGCCTGGTCGTTCCCTTCGAGCTTGAGACCGAGGCGCAGGTGCTGTTCGAGGAGTATGGCGGATTCGGGCGCGGTTTTCGGGCACGCTGGTGGCGCGTGCCACGGGGGCAGCCCCTGCCTTGGCAGCTGCTCGGCCTGGGGCAGTTCGGCACAGGCGCCAACATGGCCTATCGGCGCAGTCTCTTCGATCAGGTCGGCATGTTCGATCCTGCGCTGGACGTGGGTACGCTCACGCGCGGGGGCGGGGACTTGGAGATGTTCTTCCGCGTGCTCGCGACTGGCCATACGCTGATGTACGAGCCTCGTGCACTGGTTCGCCATCGCCATCGCCGTACTTTGGAGCAGCTCAAGACACAGATCGCCAGCAATGGCGCGCTCTTCGCGGTATGGACGGCGATCTTTCGTCACGACCCAAGGCAGCGGCGCGCTTGTTTGCGAATCGGCGCTTACTGGATGGCCACCTGGAACCTGCGCCGCTGGCTGCGCTCCTGGATCTATCCACGGCGTTTTCCCCGCGCGCTCGTCAGCGCCGAGCTGCTGGGGGGAATCCGCGGGACGACGAGCTATCCGCGATCTCGGCGTCAGGCGCGCGAGATCGCGCGCCGCTCCGGACCACAGGGGCCAGCCTGGTCTGCACCAGGTCCGCAGGAGTCAGCGCAGGCGAGCGATGCGGTCGCCGTTCGGGACATCGACCTCGGCCAGCCGCTCGTCCCACTCGAAGGACTTCGGCAATACCGCGCGGTCCGACTCTTCGTTCGGACCTGTGGGCGTCTCCTCGGCCATGTCGAGATCCCCGTGCAGGGTGCTGGCGTGAGTCGGCTTCAGCAGGCAGAAGCCATCGCCGACCGGCTCGCGGAGCCATTGCTGGCGCTCCCCGAGCGGCTCGACCCGCGTCTGCGGGAGACGCTCATGACCGCCGCATTGGCAGGATACTTCGGCTATCCGGCCTCGGGAGTCGAGCCTCAGCTCCCAGACAGCATTGCCGTCAGTATTGCGGTTGCGACCTATGATCGCCCGGACGATCTGCGCAATTGCCTTGAATCCCTGATTGCGCTGGAGACCCGCCGCCCTGTCCAGATCATCGTGGTCGATAACCATCCATTGTCCGGGCTGACTGCGCCGGTTGTCGCCGACTTTCCGGAGGTCGAGCGCGTCGAAGAGCCGCGACAAGGGTCTGCTTATGCGCGAAATGCTGGGATCCTCGCGGCGACCGGAGAGATTCTGGTGACCACCGACGACGATGTGACGGTGCCGCCGGCTTGGCTCGAGCGGCTGATTGCGCCTTTTGCGCGCGCCGATGTCATGGCCGTTACGGGACACATCCTGCCGCTAGCGCTAGAGCAGAGGACTCAGCAGCAATTTGAGCGCTACGGTGGGCTTGGGCGCGGCTACGAGCGGTTCGAGGTCGATGGACGCTTCTTCGAGGCTAGCGCACGTCGTGTCGTGCGTACCTGGGATTTGGGCGGTACCGCCAACTCCGCTTACCGATGCAGCCTTTTCGACAACACCGCGATTGGCTTAATGGAGGAGACCCTTGGCGCCGGCATGCCTTCCGGAGTGGGCGAGGACACCTATCTCTTCTACCGGATCCTGAAGGCCGGACACGCCCTTTGCTACGAGCCCGACGCCTATGTCTGGCATAGGCACAGGTGCGATGATGCCGCGCTGCGCAGCCAGCTCTACAACTACAGCAAGGGCCACGTCGCCTACCATCTCACGACCTTGCTCAAGGATGGCGACCTGCGCGCCTTGAAGTATCTCCTCTGGAATCTGCCGGTCGCGCAGCTCAAGCGGCTGGCTCGCGCCATGCTCGGCAGAGGCCAGTATCCGGGGGCGCTGATGCGACTCGAGATCCGCGGCAACTTGGCCGGACCCTGGGCGCTCTGGCAATCCTATCGTCGCGTCCGTCGCGAAGGCCGCAGCAGATGATGTCGCTCGGCGACCAGCGCGTCGTTCATTACCTGGATCTCCTTTGGGTGCTGGTCGGGCGCGAAATGAAGATCCTCTACAAGCGCTCCGTGATGGGGGTGTTATGGACGCTGATCACGCCCTTGCTGCAGCTGCTGACCTTCGTCCTCATCTTTCGGCTGGTTCTGGCCATCGAGGTCGAGCACTATGCGTCCTATGTGCTGACGGGCTTGCTCGTTTGGCAGTGGCTGCAGAAATCCACGCTTCAGGCCACGGGGACCATCATCGGCAACCGCGCGCTCATTCGCCAGCCGGGATTCCCTGTCAGTATCCTGCCCGTCGCGGTCGCGGTGACCGGGCTCATCCACTTCGCGCTGGCGCTGCCGGTGCTGCTCGGCTTCCTCATCGTCGACCAGGCCGACTTGGGGATGGCCCTCGCCTGGCTGCCGCTGCTGATGCTGATCCAGCTCGGCGTGGTGGTGGCCGCGTCCTATCTCCTGGCCGGCTTGAACGTGGCGTTTCGCGACACCCAGCACATCCTCACGAGCTTGCTCCAAGTGCTCTTCTATCTCACGCCCGTCTTCTACTCGGTCGAGCGGATCCCAGCCGAGTACCGCGATCTCTACGCGCTCAATCCGATGGTGCCCTTGCTGACGGGCTATCGACAGATCCTCATCGAAGGTCAGCCACCGAGCTGGGGGTCGCTGCTGCCGGTCGTCGTGCTGGTGCTGGTCTTGCTGCCGCTGAGCTATCGCGTCTTCGAGCGTCAGAGCCAGCGTTTCGTCGAGGAGATCTGATCCGTCGTGTCGGTCAGCGTCCAGAATCTCGGCAAGCGGTTTCGCGGCGGTCGTCGGGATCGGCCGCCGACCTTGAAGGAGCGTCTGCTGACCTGGGGGCACTCGAGGCGCTCGCCTGGCGATTTCTGGGCTTTGCGGCATGTCAGCTTCGAGGTGGCGGACGGCGAGATGCTGGGCATCATCGGCCAGAACGGCGCGGGCAAGTCCACGCTGCTGCAGCTCATCGGTGGGGTCGGCCGCGCGGACGAAGGGCGCGTTCGTACCCAAGGAAAGGTCGGTGCCTTGCTGGATCTCGGCGCTGGGTTCTCGCCCGATCTCACTGGGCGTGAGAACCTCTTCGTGATGGGCATCGCAGCCGGCCTGACGCGTCGGCAAGTCGCGGCGCGGGTCGATCGGATCCTGGCCTTCGCCGAGATCGAGCAGGCGATCGACAATCCGGTTCGCACCTATAGCAGCGGCATGCAGATGCGTTTGGGATTCGCCATCGCGGTGCACACGGACCCCCAGGTCCTATTGGTCGACGAGTTTCTCTCGGTGGGCGATCTCGCCTTCCAGTCCAAGTGCCTCGAGCGCATTCGCGCGCTCAAGTCGGATGGGTGCGCGATCCTGCTGGTGTCGCATAGTCCGGAGCAGATCGCGGGCCTTTGCGATCGCGCGATCTGGCTGCGTCAGGGCGAGGTGGTCTCCGAGGGTCCGCCGGAGATGGTCACGCAGCGCTACCGCGAGGAGATGCGTCAGGAGACCAAGCGCCGCACGCCACAACGCGCACCCGAGCGCTCCGCTTCCGGAGCCATGCTCGAGATGGAGCACAACCGCTTCGGCTCCCTGGAGGCCGAGATCTTGGAGGTGAGACTGCATCCCTGCGGCTCGCTCGAGCCTGGCGAGGCGTTGCGCATCGAGATCGGCTTTCGCGTCGACAGGCCGCTTCCTTCCCCGCGTTTCAATGTCAGTATCAGCCGCGCGGCGGACGGTTTCATCTGCCTGGACTTGAGCACTGGGCATGCGAGCGAGCAGGCGCTCATCGACAACGGGACGGCAGTCTTGTCATTGCAGCGACTGGATCTGGCGAGCGGCGCCTATTTCGTCAACGTGGGCATCTTTCGGACCGATTGGCGCTATGCCTATGACTACCATTGGCACGTCTATCCCTTGCAGATCACCGGGGGCTCGGCTGGCGAGGGGGTGCTTGCGCCGCCCTTCGCCTGGCAATTGGAGCAGGGCGCGCCGCCGCGGTGAGATGGGATTCCGGGAGGAGGGCCCGAGGGCTTCTGAGGTCGGGTCTGACGCTGGACAGGGGCTTGGCGCCAGACTCGGGGCAGGGCCAGCCGAGAGGCAGGCGCCAAGACTTCAGAGTCCGATGCTAAAGCCGATGCGGGCGTAGTTGGTGTCGTACTCTCGAAGTGCGCGGTTCGAATCGCGTGACTGCGTGCCGACGCTGAGGTTGACCGCGATTCGCTGGCGGGGACGCCACTCGATGCCAAGCTCGAGTGTGCGAAGCTCATCCTCACGGTCTTCGAGTCCGGCGATGAGCTGGCCGTCTCCAATTCCCCGAAAGTCACGGCGCTCGTAGCTTGCCAGGGCGCGAATGCGCGTCTTCGGCATGACTTGCCAGGCCGGCTCGACGCGGACGCCGTCGACGATCGCATAATCCGCGACCTCATCGTCGAGGTTGCTGATGTCGCGCCACAATGCGGCCTTGATGGAGGTCTTTCCCGTGATTCGCCAGGTTGCCGCGAGGCCTCCCACGAAGCCGTCGAAGTCGCGCTCGGACAGGCTGTCGTGCGTTCTGGCCTTGTATCCCGCCGTGGCCTCGATGCGCGTCTTGCCCGTCAGTTTCCAATCCAGCGTCGGGCCGACCTCGAGGTCATAGAAGTCCCTCTCGCTGACGGAGTCGAAGGCTGTCGTGGCGTATCTCGCCCGCAGTCCGACGCGGTTGTCCGCCTTGCTGATGTAGTCGAGCCTGAGACCATAGCCGTTGATCGCCTTGTCCAGAGAAGGGGTCTCGCTCGCTGACACCCTTGTCCAATCGATCTCGCCCCCGAGTCTCCAGCGTGTCGTCAGCCAGCGGTTGGCACTGCCGAAAACCCGATGACGGTCGAGCATGTCTTTCGCGGGAATCAAGTCGTTCGCCAGGTCTCTGAGCCTGTGCTCGTAGCGGTATCCGAGATCCCCCTCCCAGAGCCTGCCAACCGCCCATTTCCAGACGAGGCGCGCGTCTCCGGCCGTATGGTCGAGCGCGTCCAGACGATCATAGTCGTTGTGGACGACGCGACCGTCGATGAGGAGCCGCTGTCGACTCAGCTTGAGCTCGGTGTCGAGACCGGCCTCCAGGCTGAGGATCTCATCCGACTCGTCGCCGAGCCCGTCGGGATTTCTGAGCACGTTGGAATCGCTGGTCAGTGCGACGCCGGCATAGGGATGGATGGCGCGCAAGCCATCGAGCCAAGGGGTGTCGCTCGCCCGGGCCGGGCCGAGAGCGATGAGGGTGCAGACGGCGAGCGCGAGCGGCGCGCGGCAGGTCGGGGGCGACGCCTCGGCGGGCAGCTCTGACCGATCTGTCTTCCCGCCCGCCGACGCCTGTAGCGCCGAACGGCTGAGGGTATGGGCTTGCGGCATTTCCTGGACCTGCATCGACACCCTGCCTTTGTTGGAGTCTCGGATTCGATTGGCTTGCTCGAGCATAACCCATGTGTACTGCCTGGGCGTGGCTGAGGCAGATACCTCGATGAGTCGGTCGGAACGATGATACTAATCCGGCGGTTGTACGACCTCCAGGGTGCGTCCAGCGTGGTGTCTTGCAAGGCGCAACGAGGCGTCGTCGTGGTGCTACGGCAACGCGCTGCAACGCAGCCAGGCGCCGCGCGGGGCGTGCACTGGGGGCCGTAGCGGGCTTCACCCGGAGGGTGAGCCAGCAGGAACCCCCGATCTTGAAAGCGATCAAGGCATTGCATGAAGCACGAAGCGGTCAACTGCCGGATCTAGGATGATGGCCCTGCCAAGGTCTGGCCCATCCGGGGCGGTCGAGCGCGCCGCCTCTGCGCGCCGGGCTGTCGGCCTCGCTATTCGGGCATCCAGGCCATTTGGAGGCGCTGGCGCCAGCCGTTCTGTCGGACGCGCTTATAGACCCCGAGCGTCGAGCGCGCGATGTCTTTCCAATCGTAGTTGCTTCGGACCCATTCCTGGACACGCATCCGATAATCCGAGGGGCGCTGCTCACTGCTCACCTCGACGAGACGCTTCGCCAAGTCCGCCGGGTCGCCGACCCTGAAATAGTGGTCGCGATCCAGTCCGACCTCCAGATTTGCGGGGATATCGCTGGCAATGGCGGGAAGCCCATGACTTAGCGCCTCCAGCAGCGCGATCGGCAGCCCCTCGTGGGTCGAAGGTAGAACGAAAAGGCCTGCATTGGCGAACAGATCGGCGAGCGGCTGCCCGGTTTGGAATCCCGCGAGCACCACTGCGTCCGAGTGCCGTGCGGCCTCCCGGACGCTCTCGACGTAAGGCGTCTCGGCGCTCAGGTCGCCGACGAGGACGAGCTTCCAGCCGCTGAGTCGTGCACGCTCGAAGCCATCGATGAGGTCCAGATGGCGCTTTTCCGGCACCATGCGGCTGACTGTCAGGATGTAGCGCTCGGGTGTCAGGCCAAGCTCCGCCAGCGTTCCTCCTTGCGCGGTCGCCTTTGGGATCTCGACGCCGTTCGGAATGCGGAAAGAGCCCTTGCGGTATTTCTCTTTGACGATGTCGCGGATGACGTTCGAGATGACGATCCGCTCGTCCGAATACTGAACGCCCATGCGCTCGCCGAGCCGCAAGACGGCCTTGGCCGTCTTGCCCCATTTCTCGCGGTCATAGTCCGGTCCATGGTGCGTGACCACCACGCGCAGACCGAGCAGCTTGGCGAGCGGGGCGAACAGCGAAGGCCCGATGGCGTGTATATGGAGGACGTCCGGGCGCTTCCAGCCCGCGTAGAGCACGCCGAGAAAGGAGTGCACGAAGGCCTCCGCTCCGTTCTTGCGCGGACACCAGAGGCGCGAGAATCGAATGCCGGGGATGCCGCCGTGCGTCGCTTGGCTCCAATAGGGCGAGCGGACGGCCACTTCGATGTCGCAGCCCATCTCCCGAAGTCGCGGGTACAGCTGCTCCGCATGCGTCTCGACGCCACCCTGTATCCCTGGGAAGCCGCGCAGTCCAAGTACCATGATGTGCATGTCCAGGCTCCGCCGTGCTGGGATGAAGATCGACTGCGAAAGACAGCAGCCGCAAGCGCTGTCGCATGCGACTGGTCTCGCGCACCTGCCTCGGGGCGAGGCGCCGGCCGTCGCGGCGCGGCACCCGGGACGAAGGCTATTGGTTGACGAACTCCGCGAGCGGGTAATGCTCGGCGGGCGTGGCGAGATCGCGCTGAACCTTGATCTCGGACTTCACCTTGCGTCCGAGGAAGGAGGTGCGCGGCACCAGTGGGCTGTCCTTGACGTGTCCGTAATCGACGTAGGCGCCGAAGTCGACCTTCCGGCCCAGGGTGACACGCAGCTTGTTCAGCGCGACCCAGCTCATGGGGCCCAGCTTCGGCAGCTGCGGGATCAGGCGCGAGCGCATCGCCGTGCGTGCGGTCGTCACCATCCAGCAATTCTGCGTACAGGCATCGACCTTCTTGCGGGCCGCGGCGGCCTGCTCGCCATTCATGATCTCGTCCCACTCCTGCCGGGCGAGATTGCCGAGCGGCAGGTCGGACCTGACGTTGCAGGCCCAGACGTCGGACCAGGGATCGATGAAGGCGAAATCGCGGGCGGCGGAGCAGGGGATGAGCCGGTCGTGCCCGAGGATCTTCTCGATCAGGCCGAGGTTGAGGTAGGCGCGGAACCAGTTCTTGACCTTGCCGGTCTTGAGCATCTCCGTGATGAGCGACTCGACCTCCTTGGCCACCTTGCGGCGGTTGTAGAAGTAGTTGTCGTTCTTATAGAACTGCCAGGCGTTGTGGAGCGTCGAGGTTGCCAGCTCGACGCCTTCGCGGCGCGCGAGGTCGTAGACCTTGACCAGCTGCTCGGCGTTTTCGTCCTGGATCACCATGGCGAAGCCGAGATCCGTACCGCCCGCCTCCTTGAGCATGCGGATGCCGTTCAGCTTGGTTTGGAAGCCGTCCTTCTCGCCGCGGATGGCGTTGCTGGTCGCCTCGTCGCCCTCCATGCTGAAACGGACCTTGATGTCCGGGTAGCGCTTGATGATGGGGACGAGGCGCTCCGGGTTGAGACCGTTGGAGCTGATCTCCAGGATCCTGGCCTTCGGGTAGAGCTCGTCGACGAGCTCCGAGAGGTCTTTGCGCAGCGTGGGCTCACCGCCCGAGAAATTGAGGTTGTCGAAACCGTTGGGCAGCTTCGACACTGTCTCCAACGAGATCTCGTCCTTGGGCTCGGTCGGATTCTTCCAGATGTAGCACATCTGGCAGCGCGAGTTGCAGCGGAATGTGGAGATGATCGTCAGATCCATGGTTCTACTCCTGTGGAGCCGAGATGTGGGTGGGCGAGGGTGTCTGACTGGCTGGGACCGCGCCTTCGAGGACGTCGCGGTAGAGTTTCAAGAGCGCCTGGTTGTGCTGTTTCAGCGAAAAGCGCGCTTCGGTACGCCGACGCGCCGCGGCGCCGTATCGGCTGCGCAGGTCGGGATTGCGCATGAGGGTGAGCAGGTGCTCGCGCAGGGCGGCCTCGTCTTTGGCCGGGAAGAGCAGCCCGGTCTCGCCATTGGCCACCAGCTCCGGGATGCCGCCGATCTCGCTGGCGATGACCGGCTTGCCGAAGGCCATGGCCTCGAGGATCGACATGGGACAGTTCTCGAGCCATTCGGACGGAACGACGATAACGGATGCCCGTCGAATGCTGTCCTCCAGGGCCGCACCGGCGAGGTAGCCGAGATACTTGGCCTTGGGGTAGGCGCCGTGCAGTGCCTTCTCGAGGGGGCCCGTGCCCGCGATCCGAAGCTCCACACTGTCGGCGATCCGGTCGTGAGCCGACAGCAGGGTCTCGACGCCCTTCTCCGAAGACAGGCGTCCGAGATAGAGCGCATAGCCGTCGTCTTGCTCGGACTGCGCGATGGCGTCGCAGTCCACACCGTTGTAGATGACCTCGACGCGTGCTCCCGAGAAGCGTCGCTGGGTGACCGAATCGCGCATGAAGGCGCTCGGCGCGATGAGCTTGTCGAGCTTCTCGTAGGAGCCGAGCAGACGCTGAGTCCAGGCTTCTGCCAGGAGCAGGGCGCTCTTGCCGAGCGAGCCGTCCGCGCAGCGGTTCCTGAGGACATTCCAGGGACTGCCCTCGACACAGGCGGAGCAGACCTCGCCGCCTTGCAGGCGTGTGTAGACCGGGCACACTGGCTTGTAGTCATGCAGCGTCAGGACGACAGGGATACCGCGGCGCTTTGCCGCGCCAATGATCGACGGCGTCAGCTGGTGATAGATGTTGTGGCAGTGAACCAGGTCTGGCTGGGTGCGGTCGATCAAGCGTCCGAGCCTGCGCACCGCCTCTGGGGAATGCACCAGCTTCAGGGCCGCTGTGAGCTTGTCCCGGGCTCCGCGTGCTGCCTCGTAGGATTGGTTGTCCACGAAGTCTTCGCTGTAGGCGCTTGGGAGATTGCGCGCGTCCCGCATGGCGAAGTCGATGACTTCCACGCCGAGGCTCTGGAGGAAGTGGCGCTCATCGAGCATGACCGCCTCGGAGCCGCCGTTGCGAAAGAAAAATTTGTTTGCGATCAGTATTTTCACAGCTTGGCGCCCCTTGATGTCTCGGTGCGTCAATAGGAAGAAGCGTGCCAGCTGGCGCCGCCGCGGCTCCGCCGCGTGCATTGCGGCATCTGAAAGCCGCGGTGCGGTCGAAATCCGAGTCGCCAGGTGGGTTTTGGGCGGTGCGCGGGTGCGAGGTGCAAGCGCCGACCCGGGCTCGTCGGGCGGCAGCGTCCTTGTCAACCTGTTGCGTGTGGCTTACAGGGTCGGAATCTGGGCTGGCCGGGCGGCATGGGGAGGGGCGAGGACTGGCGCCGGCGGGTCCGATCTGCGGCCTCGGACAATCAGGCGGGCGAGCCGAAGGGGACTTGGAGCATGAGCGAGAGGGCGGGGCGGGGAGGGCGGGGCCGATCGGGGCCTTATCCTGTGCAAAGCCGACCGGCCTGGCGGCTGGTCGGCGCGAGATCGGAGCTGTGCCGCTTGGGCGCGCGCGTCAGAATTCGACGGCGAGCTGGGCGGTGAATGTGCTGCCCGTCTCCCCAGTTCCGCCTTCCGAGCGATCGTAATCCCGGTCGTAGGCCCATTCGAGTGAGAGGGAGGTCTGCCGGTAGACCTCGGCCGACCAGCCGACCAGCCAGCGCTCCTGCGGCAGCTCGAGTGCGACCGCTTCCCGCGTCCCCTGGTAGGCGACCGCGGCGACGGAGTCGCGCCCCATGACGTCGAATCGAATGCCGGCCTCGATGTTCCAGGCGGCCGTTTTGGCGCCTGCGTCCTCGTAGGCCAGGCTGTCCATGTCGAAGCTGTCGGTCGCGGCGAGATACTCGCCGATCAGGTTGAAACGGCCGAGCTCGGCGGCCGCGTTGAGGGTCCAGCCGCCGATGCGCTCGCTAGGGTCCAGGCTATATCCGCTCAGGTCCTGGCCTTCTTCTTGGGCCGTCGCCAAGGTCTCCGTGCGGTTCTCGTTGGTGACCTCCTGCAGGGTATCCGAATCGCCGAGGTCGCTGATGTAGCCGGCACCGAGCGCGAATGCGCCCGCGTCGCTCTCCCGTGCATAGCCCAGGGTTGCGCCCCAGGTGCCGATCTGATTCTCGCCGTCGATCTTTCTGTCGCCGTTGAAGACATAGGCGCTGCCGGAGAAGCCGCCGGAGACGAAGCCGAGCTGTAGGGCCGTCTCGCGGGTTTCACCGATCTCGAGCGTTAGAGGGTCGGAGACGAGGTTGGTCTCGTAGCTGCCGAAAGGGACATAGAGCTGGCCGGCGGCGAAGAAGATGGGGGTGGCCTCGGGATTGGAGACGGTGATGGACGCGATGTCGACCTCGAGGTCGGTTGCGTCTTCTTCGTAGAGGAACGAGATGGCGGCATCCCCCCAATCGTTGATTTGGGCGGCGATGCCCAGCTCTGCGGTGGCTAGGGTGATGTCGCTTTCGCTGCCCCCCTCGTAGGGCGAGACGTAGCTCGTCTCGACCTCGATGAGACCGGCGATCTCGATCCTGTCGAGCCAGGACTCGGCGACTCCGGCGGCCGGCTCGGCCCGCTTCTCCTCGATGTCCTTCTCCAGTCGCTTCAGGCGCGTCGGGGTGCCTTCGAGAGCGGCCTGTTGCTCTGCGATCTGGGCATCTTGCTGCCTGACCCTGGCTTGAAGCGCCTGGTTGCTCCTTTCCAGCCGAGCGACGCGAGACTCGAGATCGTTCGCGGCGTACAGGATCGATGGACTGGTCAGGGAAACCGCAATCGCGGCGCGAAGCATGGCCATTCTCATGTTGGGCTGACTCCTTGGATCGAGACTGGATAGGGGGCTGGACGAATCGAGGACGATCTCGCCGGCATGGACGTCGAGCGCTGGGCTGCTCAGCCGATCAGGCGCCGAAGGCAGATGCCTTGCCGAGGGGCTCGAAAGTCTGCATTTCTGAAATTGGATTATAAATACGAATCAATCGCATTTATATCTCATTGCATCCTGGCTGTAAATGGCCGTGCTGCCGATAAGGTTAGATTACGAAGGAACAATTCGTAATATTCAACCTGGATACCGCCACCTGGAGTCGCAAGGGCTCGGAGGAGGCAAAGAAAGACAGAGCTTGGGCCGATGTAGGGCGCTGACCCGCCGAGTGATCCCGGAGGGGCTCTGCTCGATGGGTAGGGATGGTGAGGCGAGGATCGCCTTAGGCTGGGAGCTGTCAGCCTAGAAAGAGCTGTCAGCCACCAGCAGCCGGCTCAAGGTGATTTCCGGGAAACAGATTCCCCGTAGGATGGGCAAAGCGCAGCGTGCCCATCGTCCAGGCGCCTGAGCGACCTGGGTGGGCACGCCCCACAAACGTCTTCCCAATGCGCGCCGGCGTGCCAGGGGCTTTGCCCATCTGACTACTGGAGGCGCTGTTCTGGGTAGGATCATTTCAGGAAATCACCCAAAGCTTTGTTTGGGCTGCTTTCAGGTCTTCTCCGAGTCAGCCAAGGGGTGAGCGGCTGGCCGGCCAGAGCATCCGACCACTGCATGATTTTCCTTCGCCGGCGGCTGGTAGCTGGAAGCTGACTGCGCCGATTGGAGGCGGCGGTTGTCCGGGGGAAGGCTGGCGCGATGCCGAGACCGCTGTCGCGGTCTCAAGAGGGCGAGACGAGCTTCAGGCCGACGATGCCGACGATGATCAAGCCGACGAAGAAGAACCGGCCTAGTGTTGCGGGCTCATCGAAGAGCAGGAGTCCAAGCACGAAGGCGCCCACTGCTCCGATGCCCGTCCAGACCGCATAGGCTGTCCCCATCGGGATGCTCTTCTGCGCGATCAGGAGAAGTCCGCCGCTGCCGGCGATGCAGAGCGCCGAGAAGCCGATCCATCCCCAACGTATTCCGGACTCGGTGAGTCCCAGTTTCAACCCGACTGGCCAGCCCCACTCGAAGATGCCGGCGATGATGAGGTAGAGCCATGCCATGCGGGCTGTCTGGTCCTTGTCAGAGTCTCGCGTCGGCCGATTGGCGTCGATCGGAAGCCGTTTGCGTTCTGCTGAGAGGGCCGACCAATGGGGAAACCGATCGGTGAGCGGCTTGCCAGTCTACCTGATCGGATCCAAGCGCTGCCGGGGATGGCTTCGGTTTGGTCACTCAGGCGAAAACATCGAGCATCCGACGTTCATCCTGGCCTTTGACTGGGCGACGCATGACGTGCCGTATCGAGGTCAGGCAACGGGATTCGTGAGCCCGTAATGCACAGGCACTCGCACGTAGAAGAGACTGAGCCCCTGTGTGCGGATGTGGTCGATCAAGCGATCGGCCTCTTCGTCCGTGACGACGAAGCCGACCTCGACGGGCAGATCGCCGGCAAGCTCGAAGAAGTGCTCTTCGTGCAGTCGGCCGTGACGCCCGAAGCCGGCCAATGCCCGAAAAGCGGAGCCGCCCGAAAGCCCGAGCGCTTTAGCCTCTTCCAGTAGCCACTCATAGACGAGCCTGTGCTTGTGTCGGCGATTCTCCGCGACATAAAACTTGAGGAAACAGCCTTGCATGATGGTGGTCCTCATCTGGCGTGCTGAGACGATCGAGCTAACCGCGCGCCAAGATGGCGTGGGCGAGCCAAATGCCGATTGCGGTCATGCCGAGAGAGCCAAGGAGGTGGACGAGGATCGCCCCCAAGCCCCAAAGCAGCTCACCGCGGCCGAGAAGATTGACGACCTCCGCGGAGAAAGTCGAGAAGGTCGTGAGTCCGCCGAGGAATCCGGTGATCAGGAAGAGCCGCAGCTCCGGCGGCAGGCCCGGATGGCGTCCGAGCCAGGCGAATGCGAAGCCGATGAGCAGTCCACCGAGCAGGTTCGCGGCGAGGGTGCCGAGAGGCAGGGTGGGAAAGACCGGGTTGAGTCGGCTGCCGAGCACCCAGCGAAGGATCGCGCCGAAGCCGGCACCGGCGAAGACGGAAAAAACGGATAACAAGGACGGGTACCTCTTGCTGGCCAGGGCGTCGTCATGAGGATTCGCGCCCGAAGGCTAAGAGATCTATTGCCGAGATGGAAGTTTCGGCACCTTTTCCTTGGTCGGCCCAGGTCGGTTGGTCGCGCGCGCTCCTTGGCGGGGCTGAGATCCGTCCTCTTGTATCTGGATCCTCTTGGCTGGCTGATACGGCGGGGCTTGCGATGGCCGGGGCGTGCAGTGTCGCTCAGGGCGGACAGCAGGCCGGTTTTGCGTGTGGAAGGTGACGGTGCGGTAGCCTTAATGCGATCGGCTTTGCGGCATGCTGTCGGGGGTGCTCTCGGCAAGCTCGCGCGCGATGCTCATGAGGCTGACGCCATGGTTCTTCGCCCAGCTGATGGCTTGGGAAGGGGCAATCAACCGGATCGAGGTGGCGTCGGCAAGAAAGAGATGTCCGCGTCTGGAGCGGTATAGGGCCTCGCCGGCGATGTTTTGGGCGATCCAGGTCGAGGCGTCGGTATCAAAGTACTCGCCATCGATGACGCGTCGCATGGTGGTGCCTCCTGCCGTGAGCTAGCTGCCGGGGGAGACAAGTGGGTGCCGGGCAGATCTCCGATGTCTCCGTGCTCGCGGCTTGGTCAGTCTTGCCATCGGGCTTGCTCGATACGGCGCCTGATGGCCAGCCAAAGCCGCGTCGAGACCGCTTGTAACGCCTCCGTTTGACTATTGCGCCACTCGAGATACGCCTCGAGCTGCTGCGCCAGCTCGAGGGCGGTCGCACTGCCCTCGTCGGTCCGCAGGAGCTCCGCGAAATGTTCAGAGTCATGCTGGAGCATTGCCTGGGCCGCCTGCCTGACCGGCTCCCAGCTCTCGTGTGCGCGCTCGATCTTTGCCATCTGATCTTCTGTAATCAGTGCCTCGAACCCGCGCTTCATCCCATCGTCCCCTGGTACCTATCGTGCCCTGGTATCTGTCGCGATGTTGACCGGTAAATCCCGCCTCTATTATTTCGGCCTTCCGGTCGTCGTGTCTCTTCCGTGCGGCTACGGATATGGTGAGCCTAAGGGCTTTTCCATGCGACTGTTTCGGCCGGTGGATTGAGTGTCTGTACTTAAAGGCGCGCCAGGACTCACTCGCCGCCAAGGTCTAGCATTCTCATTCTGTGCTCGATTGCGCATAAATACGCATTAGGGATTTCCCTAGTGCGGTTGATTGGGTTAGGATATTCGCAATCTTCATATTGTGTGTAGCACTCGAGAATTCCGAGCATGCGAGTATTTTCTCTGGTGGCATTGTCCATCATGATTTTCCCTAGGCTATTGGGGTCGGGGCAATTTGAGCCGGCGCAATTGGGGCTGGCACAGCTCGATCCTGGTAAGTCGGCGGCCGTTGCCAAGGCACAGGTATCCAATCTCGTCGAGCAGGTTGATGCAGCGCCCGAAGCGGCCCCCGCGTTCAACGAGCAGGATTTGCGCTGTCTGGCGCTCAATATCTATCACGAGGCACGATCCGAGCCGAAATCCGGCCAGGTCGCCGTGGCTCGCGTGACCTTGAATCGTGTCGCGTCGCGGGCGTTTCCCGGGTCCATCTGCGAGGTGGTGAAGCAGGGCGGCATCAAGCGTAATCGCTGCCAGTTCTCCTGGTGGTGCGATGGTCGCTCGGATCTCCCGACGGAGAAGCGTGCTTGGCGACAGGCCATGGAAATCGCACGAAACGTGCTGGATGATGCCGTGCCGGATCCGACACGCGGCGCGCTTTACTATCACGCCAACTACACCAAGCCCTCGTGGTCGAGGGTGTATCACCGCACCACGCGGATCGGCCGCCACCTCTTCTATCGCCCGACGAAGATCTAGCGGGGGCTGGCGCGCCGCTCGGCGCGCCGAATGCGCGGCCGCTCGATGCCGGCCGCGTCTCTACTCGACTCTCCCGTGTATGAGCCAGCGCCGTCGCACCCGATCGTAGAAAACCCACAGCAGCTCGCCCTTTTGCGTTTCGGCGAAGTGATATTCGCGATGCACCTGGCGTATCCACCAGCCGCCGGCGACGACATAGGGGCCGGAGACGCGCACGACCGGTCCTTGCTCCAAACCATGCAGCATCCAGCCGTCCGGCTCTTGGCGAGGACGTGGCGGAAGCGGGATGGGCTGCCGGTAGAAGCGACGGATCAGACGGCGGTGCGCGATCGGCATGGGCCGCGCAGGCTCGAGCTGGGGAAAGGGCTCCCAGTCGAAGCCGTTTTCGGGGAGGTGGCCGGCGCTCAGCCGGGCGCGTGTCAAGGCCTGATCCCCAAGCATGGCACGCACGCGTGCCAGGGAGCGATTGGCGGCGTCGAGGTCACGTTGCGGACGCTCGGCAAGCAGCTCGAGCTGCTGCTGCTCCGGCGTGATGGCATGGGCGAGCAGGCACACTTCTTCGACACCATCCGGCAGCTGTGTCCCTGCCAATCTCAGTGCGATCAGCTCTAGGAGCTGAGGTGCGTCGAGCGTCGGCGCTGCGGGGCGGATGTACTCCTTGTGCAGGCCTAGGCGCTCGAAACGGAAGAGTAGCCGAAGCTCGTCGAGGACCTGGCTGCGCCCGGAGAGCGCATCCAGCAAGGGCGTCAGCAGGCGCTCGATCAGGTGCATCAGGCGCTCGGCATCTGTCTCCACATGGTCCAAGGCAATGCTTGCCATGACTGGCTCGCGCGGGCGCTCCGGCTGCAACGGAACGCCGAGGTCGCCCGAGGCGAGGCGGTGCAGCTCGAAGACGGCGGCCCCGTAGCGTCGCCGCATGCCTTCCGGAGAGAGCTTCAATAACTGGCCGATGGTCAGCACGCCGAGCTTGGCGAGCGCGTCCCGGGCTCTGGGCTCGATTGCTAGTCGATCGAGTCGGACGCGCTGTAAGGCGCCTTGCTCCTCGTCCGGATCGGACAGGATATGTACACCACGGCTGGATTTGGCGAGCGCATAGGCGGCGAAACGCCGAAAGCCGACGACGATCGTCGCCTGAAGGCGCTGCGCGCCGAGATCGGCCTCCACGCCCGATGCCCAGTGCATGAGCGATGGGTAAAGACCCTCGAGTCCGGAGGCATCGAGCCAAAAGACGCCCGGCTCGCGCTTGGCCGGCTCGACATGGGGCGTGTGGCGGCGTAGCCGCTTGGCGATGGCCGCCACGGCTTGGTCGATGCGTGCTTCTGGCACCTCCGCGGCACGTAGGTCTCCATTCAGCGATAGGGCGGTCGCGAAGCGCATACCAGTGCGGATGCGTGCGGAGCGTGCCGCCTCGTTGACCCAGAGCAGGACGCCGCCGGGCGTGTCGCGATCGACGACGGCGGCGGGGTGTCCGCGCCAGTCTGGATGCTGCTTGAGCAGGAGCTGGAGCGGGAAGGCCGGAAGCTCAACAGAGGCCGTTCGGTCCATGATAGAGCCCGCGATGGCTCCAGCCAGGTCCCAGGCGCTTGTCCTTGATGATGTGGGCCTCGCAGCGGAAGTGCTGTTGACTACGGTCGGTGCGGGCCGCCTGCGCGCGCAGCGACACGAGCGAGCCGATCGATGGCTGATGGGCTTCCTTGGAGGTCAGGCAGAGCAGGGCGGTGTCGTGCTTCTTGGCGAGCGCGGCGAGCCGGTTCTGCGCCGCGAGCGGTAGCTCATGGCGCTTGCCCAGATCCATGACGACCAGGCCAAAGGCGCCCGAGCGCAGCAGGAGGTCGGCGGCGCGCGCGGCGTCCAGGGGGCTTGCTGTCCAGATGACCGGCAGTGCGCCGAGGTCGACGCCGGTTGCGGCGACGTCGGGCGGATAGAAACTGCTCTGGCGCTGCGTCATCCAGGCGACCGGCTCACCGCGCTGCTGGGCTTCGCCGATCAGGCCGACGGCCAGGGTCAAGGCGGCCGTTGCCTCGTTGCCCGAGATCTCGCTGAAGCGGCCGATGAAGGTATCCAGGCCCCAGACAATGGGCGTTTCAGCCCGTTTGAGGCCCTGGCGAATGTCGGCGGCGGCGATGGCTGTCGAGCCTTGGGTAAGCATGGGCGTGGTTTCAGAGGAATGGTCGAACCGCAAAGGCGCGAAGGTCGCAAAGGAATTTAATAAGGGATTTCAGCGGATTGGGCTTCTGGACCCTGTGCTCCTGTGGTGTGGGTCCAAGGGGCTTGTGCCTGGCCGCTCTTCGGTTAATCCAAATACCGTCGTACCTCAATGACGCGCCCGACGATCTCCAGCTGCTTGGGGTCTGGCGTCATCACCTGGTAGTCCGGGTTCTCCGGGTGCAGCTCGACCCTTTCTCCGCGCAGGCGCAGGCGCTTGACCGTTGCCTCCTCGCCGACCAGGGCGACGACGATGGCGCCGTCGTCGGCTTTCGGCTGGCGACGCACGATAACGATGTCGCCAGGCAGGATGCCGGCGTCGCGCATGCTCTCGCCGCGAACGCGTAGACCGAACACTGTGTCCTCGGCGCCGGCTCGATCCGGGGCGATCGGGAGATAGCCTTCGAGATCCTCGACCGCTAGGGAGAAGGCACCGGCCGAGACACGACCGAGCAGGGGGATCAGGCGGGGGGGCATCGCGGCCGATCCTCCGCCGGGCTCGCGCCGCGCTTCCCCTGATCCCGCGTTGAGTCGATAGCCGCGCGACTTGCCGGGATCCTTGTCGAGTCGACCCTCGGCGACCAATGCCTCTAGATGCTCGCGCGCGCTCTGTACGGAGCGGAATCCAAAGGCCTCCTGAACCTCCCGGACCGTTGGCGGCCGGCCGGCCAAGAGTCGCTCACGCATATACATGAAGATCCGGTCTCGGGTCTGGCCTGTTGGTGTTCGGCCCAAGCTGCAATGCCTCCAAGGCGACGCAGGTGAGTGTGATGGAGGTTATATAGCATATATTTGTATGGTTTGCGAGGCGATGCTCAGGCGTGCCTGACTCGAGCCCGGCGCTGCATTGCGGCTTGCGAGCGGTCGGCTGCGACGGTTTTGGGATTGGCTGCGGGCTTTGTCCAGGCTGGCTTTGCGGCATGGGCCATCGCACCGGCAAGCGGTTGGACCTGGGACAGGCAAAACCACAGTCGTCGGCTCTTGACAGCCGAGGATTTCGCCCTACCATTAGCACTCGTTTCCGGTGAGTGCTAACAGCCGGGCATCTTCCCGCTTTGCGGGCACTCGACAACCACTTCTCAACCTATCGAGGAGCAACTGAATGAACATCCGTCCTTTGCATGATCGCGTCGTCGTCCGTCGCATGGAAGAGGAGCGCACGACCGCCGGTGGCATCGTGATTCCTGATTCTGCGACCGAGAAGCCAATCCAGGGCGAGATCATCGCCGTCGGCAACGGCAAGCTCCTGGACAACGGCGAGAGCCGTCCGCTGGACGTCAAGGTCGGCGATCGCGTCCTCTTCGGCAAGTACTCCGGCACCGAGGTCAAGCTCGACGGCGACGATTTCCTGGTGATGCGCGAAGACGACATCATGGGTGTCGTCGAGGGCTGATCGTCCTCCGAGCCCGACGCTGACCGCACCACGCAGACAATTCAAGACACAGAATCGAAATCCGAGGAATCTAGAGAATGAGCGCAAAAGACGTAAAGTTCGGCGGTGACGCCCGTGCCCGTATGATGGAGGGCGTCAACGTCCTCGCCAACGCCGTGAAGGTCACCCTGGGTCCCAAGGGCCGCAACGTCGTTCTGGAGAAGTCCTTCGGCGCACCGACCGTCACCAAGGACGGCGTCTCCGTTGCGAAGGAGATCGAGCTGAGCGACAAGTTCGAGAACATGGGCGCCCAGATGGTCAAGGAAGTGGCTTCGCACACCTCCGACGTCGCTGGCGATGGCACCACCACGGCGACCGTGCTGGCTCAGGCCATGGTCCGCGAGGGTTTGAAGGCGGTCGCCGCCGGCATGAACCCCATGGACCTGAAGCGCGGCATGGACAAGGCCGTCGAGGCCGCGACCGGCGAGCTGCGCAACCTGTCCAAGCCCTGCACCGAGAGCAAGGCCATCGCCCAGGTCGGCACCATCTCCGCCAACTCCGACGAGTCCATCGGCAACATCATCGCCGAGGCGATGGAGAAGGTCGGCAAGGAAGGCGTCATCACCGTCGAGGACGGCACCTCCCTGCAGAACGAGCTGGACGTCGTCGAGGGCATGCAGTTCGATCGCGGCTACCTCTCGCCCTACTTCATCAACAACCAGCAGAGCCAGAGCGCCGAGCTGGAGAATCCCTACATCCTGCTGCACGACAAGAAGATCTCCAACATCCGCGATCTCCTCCCCGTGCTCGAAGGTGTCGCCAAGGCCAGCCGTCCGCTGCTGATCATCGCCGAGGACGTCGAAGGCGAGGCCCTGGCGACCCTGGTCGTCAACACCATCCGCGGCATCGTCAAGGTCTGCGCCGTCAAGGCGCCTGGCTTCGGCGACCGGCGCAAGGCCATGCTGCAGGATATCGCCATCCTGACCGGCGCCACCGTCATCTCCGAGGAAGTCGGTCTGTCGCTGGAGAAGGCCACCCTCAACGATCTGGGTACCGCCAAGAAGGTCCAGGTCGGCAAGGACGAAACCACCCTCATCGACGGCGCCGGCTCCGAGCAGGACATCAAGGCCCGTTGCGAGCAGATCCGCGCCCAGGTCGAGGAGACCAGCTCCGACTACGACAAGGAGAAGCTTCAGGAGCGTCTGGCCAAGCTGGCCGGCGGTGTTGCGGTCATCAAGGTTGGCGCCGCCACCGAGATGGAAATGAAGGAGAAGAAGGCGCGTGTCGAAGACGCCCTGCACGCCACTCGTGCGGCGGTCGAGGAAGGCATCGTCCCAGGTGGCGGTGTTGCGCTGGTTCGTGCTCAGAGCGCCGTCAAGGGTCTCACCGGCTCCAACCATGATCAGGACGTCGGTATCAGCATCGCCCGCCGCGCGATGGAAGAGCCGCTGCGTCAGATCGTCGCCAACGCCGGCGAAGAGCCTTCCGTCATCCTGCACAAGGTCGTCGAGGGCTCCGGCAACTACGGCTATAACGCCGCCAATGGCGACTATGGCGACATGGTCGACATGGGTATCCTGGACCCGACCAAGGTCACCCGCTCCGCGCTGCAGAACGCCGCTTCCGTGGCCGGTCTCATGATCACCACCGAGGCCATGGTCGCCGACGAGCCGAAGGACGAGGCTCCGATGCCAGGCGGCGGCATGGGCGGCATGGGCGACATGGGCGGCATGGGCATGATGTAAGCCCAGGTTTCGCACCTGTCTGAAAGAGCCCCGCTTCGGCGGGGCTTTTTCGTGCGCGATCGTTTCACTTCACCCTTCGCCTCTGCCGCACAGAGAATTTGGTCACATGCTGAGCCCTTCGGGCGGATCCACGCTTAAACTAGCGGGTTAGGATCACGAGAGCAGGGTCAGGCTCGGCATGGATATTTTCTCGCTCAGCGAGCGCGACATTTGCACCAAGTACATCACGCCAGCGATTCAACGTGCTGGCTGGCAGCAGGCTCAGTTCCGCGAAGAGGTTCGTCTCACTGACGGGCGCGTGATGGTGCGGGGCAAGCTGGCGGCGCGGATAAAAAATCCTGACGCTAAAGGTGGGCCGAAGCGAGCCGACTATGTTCTCTATGCGCGGCCCGACCTCCCGATCGCGGTCATCGAAGCCAAACATGCTGGATTTGCCGTTGGCCAGGGTATGCAACAGGCGTTGCTCTATGCGGACCTTCTCGATGCTCCCTTCGCGATCAGCACCAATGGTCAGGCCTTTCTGCTACACGACCGCACCGGCCTGACCCAGCCGGCTGAGCGCGAGATTCCCCTAGATGCCTTCCCCTCTCCGGACGAGCTATGGTCGCTCTATCAAGAATGGAAAGGCTGGACGGAGCCGCATGCACTCAGGTTGATCGAGCAGCCGTTCCACAGTGATGGCAGCGGCAAGGAGCCGCGCTACTACCAGCGCGTCGCTGTCAACCGCGCCATCGAAGCCGTCGCCAAGGGTCAGCAGCGCGTGCTGCTGGTCATGGCCACCGGCACCGGCAAGACCTACACCGCCTTCCAGATCATCTGGCGCTTGTGGAGGGCCAAGGCCAAGAAGCGCATCCTCTTCCTGGCCGACCGCAACATCCTCGTCGATCAGACCATGCAGCAGGACTTCGCCCCCTTTGGCGAGGTCATGCACAAGGTCGCCAACCGCGAGGTCAAGAAGAATTACGAGATCTATCTGGCGCTCTATCAAGCCGTGACAGGTCGGGAGGAGTGGAAGCAGATCTACCGCCAGTTTCCGGCGGACTTCTTCGACCTGGTGGTGATCGACGAATGCCACCGCGGCAGCGCCGCCGATGATTCCGCCTGGCGCGACGTGCTCGACTACTTCAGTAGCGCCACACACCTGGGCCTGACCGCCACGCCCAAGGAAACCAAGGAGGTGAGCAACATCAGCTACTTCGGCGACCCGGTCTACACCTACTCGCTCAAGCAGGGCATCGAAGACGGCTTCCTCGCCCCCTACAAGGTCATCCGCATCGCCACCGACGTCGACGCCCTGGGCTACACGCCCGAGAAGGGCAAGCTCGACAAGCTCGGGCAGGCCGTCGAGCAGCGCCAGTACAACACCAAGGACTTCGACCGCAACCTGGTCCTGGAAAGGCGTACCCGCCTGGTGGCCGGAAAAGTCTGGGAATACCTCAAGGCCACCGACCCCATGGCCAAGACCATCGTCTTCTGCGACGACCAGGACCATGCCGAGCGCATGCGCCAGGAGCTGGTGAAGATCATCCCGGCCGCGGCCAGCAACCGCCGCTACGTGATGCGCATCACCGGCGACGACACCGAAGGCAAGGCCCAGCTCTCCTACTTCATCGACAACGACGAGGCCTATCCAGTCATCGCCACCACCTCCAAGCTGCTCACCACTGGAGTGGACGCCAAGACCTGCAAGCTCATCGTGCTGGACCAGAACATCAATTCCATGACTGAGTTTAAGCAGATCATCGGCCGCGGCACCCGCCTGCGCGAGGACTACCAGAAGCTCTACTTCACCATCATGGATTTCAAAGGGGCTACTCGCCTGTTCGCCGATCCCGACTTCGACGGCGAGCCGGTGGTGATCTACGAGCCCAAGCCCGACGACCCCGTGGTGCCGCCGGAAGACCCCAATCCGCCCGACATCGGCGAGCCCGAGCCGCCGCCCTATGACCCCGGCTCGCCAGGCGACGATGAGACAGACGGAGGGGGTGGCGGCGAAGGCCGCCTCAAATACGTGATCGACGACGTGAACGTGCGCGTCGCCGTCGAGCGGTCCCAGTACCTCGACGCCGACGGCAAGCTCATCACCGAGGACTACCGCGTTCTACTCAAGGACGACATCAAGAAGGCCCTGCAAGCCGAATTTGGCAGCCTCACCGAGTTCCTGCGGCGCTGGAACAGCGCCGAGCGCAAGCAAGCCGTGCTGGAAGAACTGATCAAGCAGGGCGTGCCGCTCGACATCCTCCAGCAGGCCGTGCCCAACGGCGCGGAGCTCGATGCCTTCGACCTGGTCGCCCACGTCGCCTTCGACCAAGAGCCGCTCACCCGGCGCGAGCGCGCCAACAACGTCAAGAAGCGCGATGTCTTCGGCCAATACGGTGAGCAGGCCCGCGCCGTGCTCGAAGCACTGCTCGACAAGTTTGCCGATCACGGCGTGCAGGATCTGGAGGACCCCAAGGTGCTGGAGCTCCCCCCGTTCGACCGGCTCGGCAGCAAGACCCAGATCCGCCGTGGGCTCTTCGGCGGCGCGGCGCAATACACCCAAGCCGTTCAGGCGCTCGAGCGCGCCCTCTACGACGCCGACCCAGAACAGCAATCAGCCTAATCCCGAGTAGGATGGGCCGAGCGAGAGCGATGCCCATCTTTGTCGCTCAACACAGATGACGGACTACCGACGCCTCTACATCCCTGGCGCGACCTATTTCTTCACGCTAGTCAGCGAAAGCCGCCAACCGCTGCTGGCCTCGGACGATGCGGTCGGTCGCCTGCGTGAGGCTTTCCGATATGCGATGAGGCGGCGACCGTTCCGTTTCGATGCAGTGGTCATTCTGCCCGACCATCTGCACGCGATCTGGACACTGCCGCTAGACGACGCGGATTTTTCGGAGCGCTGGCGGTTGATCAAGTACCGCTTCTCACACCGTTCGGCCGAGCGAGGGACGACGCGTCCGTCCCTGTCGAGCAAACGGGAAAAGGGACTCTGGCAACGGCGTTTCTGGGAGCACTGCATACGCGATGAAGCCGATTTTGCCGGCCATTTCCATTATCTCCATTTCAACCCAGTCAAGCATGGCTTGACAAAGCGCGTGGCCGATTGGCCGCATTCGAGCTTTCATCGTTTCGTCGAGCTGGGTGTCTACACGCCGGATTGGGGATGTGCGATCGATACGTTCGATATCGCGGGGGATGGTGGTGAGTGATGGTTATGATGGGCATCGCTCTCGCTCTGCCCATCCTACCCGCTCTTCGGGATCGCACAGCTTGTAGGATGGGTAGAGCGTAGCGATGCCCATCTTGACCGCTACCGATACGACACTGAAGGCACCATGAACCTCAGCAGCACCATCAAATCCATCCAGGACATCATGCGCAAGGACGACGGCGTCGATGGCGACGCCCAGCGCATCGGCCAGCTCACCTGGATGCTCTTCCTCAAAGTCTTCGACCAGCGCGAGGAAGAGTGGGAAGACGACAACCCCAAGTACAAGTCGCCACTGCCCGAGCGCCTGCGCTGGCGCAATTGGGCCGCTTACCTGCCCGGCGCCGATGGCAAGAAGGCACCGCAGACCGCGGCGAGCGATATCATCGGCTTCGTCAATAACGACCTGTTCCCAACGCTCAAGGGTTTGAACGCCAATGCCAGCCTCAGGCACAAGGTCATCCGCAGCGTCTTCGAGGACGCCAACAACTACATGAAGTCCGGCACCCAGCTGCTGGCCGTGATCGAAAAGCTGGAAGACGCCATCGACTTCCACGACTTCAAGACCCGCGCCAACCTGGGCGACGTCTACGAGCAACTGCTCAGCGACCTACGCGGCGCCGGCAATGCGGGGGAGTTCTACACGCCGCGCGCCATCACTCAATTCATGGCCGATCGCGTGAGCCCCAGCTTGGCCAAGCGCGAAAAGGTCATGGACCCGGCCTGCGGTACTGGCGGCTTCTTGACCGCCGTCATCGATCACTTTCGCAACGAGTTGGAGCGGATGAAGTCTCCCCGCCCAGACGACAGACGCGCCATCGAAACGCTGATCCGCGGCATCGAAAAGAAGCAGCTGCCGCACCTCCTGTGCACCACCAACATGCTCCTGCACGGCATCGACGTGCCCAGCCAGATCGAGCACCGCAACACCTTGGGCATCGCCTGGAACGATTGGAGCCTGCACGACAAGGTGGACTGCGTCATCACCAATCCACCCTTCGGCGGCTATGAGGACGACGGCGTCGGCAGCGACTACCCGGCCGATCTGCGCACCCGCGAGACGGCCGATATGTTCATGGCCCTCATCGTCAAGAAGCTGCTCAAGGAGAACGGCCGCGCCGCCGTGGTCCTGCCCGATGGCTTCCTCTTTGGCGATGGCATCAAGGCCACATTGAAGAGACTGCTGCTGCGCCAGTGCAAGCTGCACACCATCGTGCGGCTGCCGAAGGGCGTCTTCGCGCCCTCACCACGATCAAGACCAACCTGCTGTTCTTCACCAAGGGCGCGGTGGTGGCCGACGGCAACGAACGCTTCCACACCGACACCATCTGGTTCTACGAGCACCCCTATCCGCCGGGCTACAAGAGCTACAGCAAGACCAAGCCCATCCGCTTCGAGGAGTTCAAGGCCGAGCAAGACTGGTGGGGAAGCGAGACCAACGACTTCGCCGACCGCGTCGAGACAGAATTCGCTTGGAAAGTCGATTTCAAGACCAAGCGCGAGCAGGCCGAGTCCGCCGCCCAGCCGCATTGGGACCGCGCCGAGCAGCTGGGCAACGAGGCCAGCGCGCTGGAAAACCGCATCCGCGACCTGCGCGACTCCATCAAGGGCGTGAGCGACGCCGGACAGCGCCAGCCGGTGGACGACGAGATCGAGACCCTGCGCACCCAGGCCGAGGGGCTGCGCCTGCAAGCCCGCGACGCCCAGGCCACCGGCGATCGCCTCTACTGGCCCATCTACAACCTGGACCTCAAGAACCCCAACGCGCCGGAAGCGGAAAGCCACGACCCCGACGTGCTGCTGGCCAAGTACAAGACCCTGCTCGGCCAGATCGAGGAAACCGAGAACCGCCTCAAAAGCGAGCTGGCCGCCGCGCTGGCGCACCACTTCACGGCAGAGGACACAGCCGCAGAGGCCGAGCAATGAGCCGGCCTCTGCCCCAACCGCCGCTCGCTCAGATACCCGGCCTACTGCTCGGCGACATCCGTCAGTTGATCGAGCAGAGCCGCCAGCAATTGGCCGGCGCCGTCAACAGCGCCCTCACTATGCTGTACTGGAACATCGGCCAGCGTATTCGCGCCGACGTCCTTCAGGAGGCGCGGGCCGGCTACGGCGAGCAGATCGTCTCGGCACTGTCGAGACAATTGGCGGCCGACTATGGCCGCGGCTTCTCCGAGAAGAACCTGCGCCACATGCTGCGCTTCGCGGAAGCCTTCCCCGACCCGCAGATTGTCTCGACACTGTCGAGACAATTGGCCTGGAGCCATTTCCTCGAGCTGATTTACCTGCCCGATCCCCTGGCCCGCGACTTCTACGCCCAGATGTGCGCGCAGGAGCGCTGGAGCGTTCGCCGCCTGCGCGAGCGCAAAGACACCCAGCTCTTCGAGCGCACCGCACTCTCCAAGCAGCCCGAGGCACTGCTCACCCAAGAATTGGCCGACTTGCGCCAGACCGGCGACATGACACCCGCCCTGTTGCTCAAAGACCCCTATGTGCTGGACTTCCTGGGCCTGAACGACCGCTACCTGGAGAAGGACCTGGAAGACGCCATCCTGCGCGAGCTGGAAGGCTTTCTGCTGGAGCTGGGCGCCGGCTTCAGCTTCGTCGCGCGCCAAAAACGCATTCAGATCGACCAAGACGACTTCTACATCGACCTGCTCTTCTACAACCGACGCCTCAAGCGCCTGGTGGCCATCGACCTCAAGCTCGGCGACTTCAAGGCCGAGTACAAAGGTCAGATGGAGCCCTACCTGCGCTGGCTCGCCAAGTACGACCAAGAGCCGGACGAGGCCCCGCCGCTCGGCATCATCCTCTGCGGCGGCAAGAAGCATGAGCAGATCGAGCTGCTGGAGCTGGATGCCAGCGGCATCCACGTCGCCGAATACCTCACCCTGCTGCCGCCCAAGGAAGTGCTGCAGGCGAAGCTGCATGAGGCCATTGCGCTGTCGCGCGCCCGACTGGAGAACCGTGGCGGGGAGGAGGGGTGATGGATGCACAGCAGTTCTTGGCTGAGTTTGGGTATATCGCCAATGCGCCTGGGGGCGTGGCGCGGTTGCGGGAGCTGGTGCTGTCCTTAGCCGTTCAGAGCCGGTTGGCAAGTCAAGATGAGCTTGAGGAGCCCGCTCAGTTCCTGCTCGAACGCATCCAGGACCTGAAAAATCCGACTGGTAAGAACAAGCAAGCAACCCTGAGCAGGCCAACTGTACAGACAGATCAGCCACATCAGCTTCCTCGCTCCTGGCGGTGGGCTCGCTGTGAAGACTACTTTCTTGAATTGTGCACGGGCCCGTTCGGCTCAATGATTCATCGAGAAGACTACGTAGTTGGTGGCGTACCTCTCATAAACCCATCACATATGGTGAGCGGCAAGATTGTTCATGACCCCGCGGTGTCCGTCAGCCAACAAGACGCACAACGTTTAGTCGCATACGCATTGAGTAAGGGCGATCTTCTCTTCGCTCGCCGGGGAGAAGTTGGTCGCTATGCCGTTGTGGAGGAAGAACAGCAAGGATGGCTCTGCGGTACGGGCAGTTTCTTCGCTAAACTATCGCCTGAATGCAATCGGCAGTACCTGGGCCTGGTTTTTCGTGAATCAGGTTTCCGACGTCGTCTTCTCGGCGAATCGGTTGGGAGCACGATGACAAATTTAAATCAACGTGTGTTGCTAGATGCGTTGATACCCATTCCTCCCCTGAATGAGCAATGCCGCATCGTCGCCAAAGTCGATGAGCTGATGGCCTTGTGCGACAAGTTGGAGGCGCAGCAGAAAGACCGCCGCAAACTGCAGAACGCCCTGCGCCAGTCCACCCTGCAAGCCCTCGCCAGCGCCGAAAGTCCGCGCGAGCTGCAAGACGGCTGGCAACGCCTGCAAGCCAACTTCGGGCACTTGTTCACTGAGCCGGAGGATACGCGCGACCTAGAACAGTGCATCAAACAATTAGCTCTTAAAGGTCTTCTGACTTTGGGAAACCCGAGTCTGGCAATCTCCGCGGATCTCGCGCGAAAAACCAGCACACCGGCAGCTGTGCGATCGCCAGAAGAGGATTGGTCGATTCCAAAGCATTGGATCTGGACTCGATGTGCATGGTTGGGAGAAGCACGCCTTGGAAAGATGCTTGATGCCTCGAAGAACAAAGGTGAACTGCGACCATACCTCAGAAACATTAATGTTCGTTGGCATCATTTTGACCTGACTGATGTCTTGCGGATGCGAGTAGAAGAGCACGAACTCAGTCGCGTTACGATTAAGCGCGGTGACTTGGTAATCTGTGAAGGTGGTGAGCCGGGAAGAGCAGCAATCTGGGATCGTGATGAAGAATTCTTGATTCAGAAAGCGCTGCATAGATTTCGGTGCGGGCCAGATCTTCTTCCGGAGTACCTGCTGCTCTGCCTTGAGCATGACTTCTTCTCTGGCAGGCTGGCCCGCTACTATACCGGCGCAACGATTAAGCATTTGACCGGCAAAGCACTGGCGGCGTATCCGATACCATTGCCATCTATTAGTGAGCAACGCCAGATCTTGAGCGTTGCCGGTGCTTTGTCGTCCGTTGTGGCTAGCCTGAGAGATGAATTAAGTCGATCGAAGAGATGGGCTGAGCTGCTGTCAACGGCCGCTGTTGCCGCCCTCACCGGCATCACCACCGATCAAGAACAGGAGGCCCCCGTGAAAGCCCCGCAAACCGAGCTGATCGCCCCGGTGCGCTTGGGCACACCGCCCGACGTGAAAGCCCATGCCCCGCTCGCCACCCTACTGGCCCGCCATAACGGCGAGATGTCGGCCCGCGACCTGTGGCAGCGTTTCGGCGGCGAGATCGACGCCTTCTACGCCCAGCTCAAGACCGAGGTGGCGCACGGCTGGATTGCCGAGCCTGCGGGGGCCGAGGTGCGCGAGAAGCCCGTCGAAACCGCAGGGGACTGAGCATGCAGCTGCGGCACCTGGCCATCCCGCACTTCCGCAACCTGCGCGGCGTGGTGATCGACTTCGCGACCGAGCTTGCGCCGATGCCGGGTGCGGCAACCGACGCAGCGCCTAAGGCCATCCGCAGCCATGCCCTGATCGGTCAGAACGGCACCGGCAAGTCCAACCTCATCGAGGCGTTGATCACCATCTTCCGCAACCTCGATCTCGACCTGCCCGCGGAAACGCACGACAAGCAGCCGCTGGACTACACCCTGGAGTACGAGATCCGAGGCCGCAGGGTGCGCATCCAGGCCGACACCGCCAAGCAGAAGCGCCCCTTCGTCTGGGTGGATGGCAAGCCCGAGTCGCAAGGCTACTTGCTGAAGAATCGCGAGCTGTTGCCTTCCCACATCTTTGCCTACTACTCCGGCCGCAACGAGCGCATCGAGGCCCTGTTCCAGGAGCATCAGCGCCGCTTCAACCAGCGCCAGGAGATCACCGCCGATGAGGTGCTACCCGAACAGCTGCTGGAGCGCTTCACCGCCAGCGAGTCGGACATCCGCGCGCTGGAAGAGGCCAAACGCCGACGCGAGGCGCGACTGAAGCAGGCCGGCGACGACCGCCTGCGCCGTCTCTTCTACTGCCGGGGCGGCCACAGCCAGCTGGTGTTGCTGGCCTGTCTGCTCTCGGATGACCCGGTGTTTCAGAAGGTGCTGAGGAACCTGCACATCGAGTCGCTGGAATCCGCGCTGTTCGTCCTCAAAGAGCCGCACCGGCTGCGCGAGAAACGCCGCACCGGCAAGTTCGAAGAGAACGAGCTGAACGCGGGCGACCCGCGCTTCTGGTATGCGCGCGGCAATGTGGTGAGCGAGTTCCTCGACAAGCTGTGGCAGGTGGCCTGGGCGCCCATCGAGCAGGAAGCCACCAAGCAGATCGACTTCCGTGGGCGCACTGAACGGCAGAAGCAGCTCTACCTCTTCGTGCCCAGCCACGCCAAGCTCAAGCAGCTCGGCGAGCTGGTCGGCGGCACCGACAGCTTCTTTCGCTACGCCGAAGGCGCCTACATCGGCGACCTGATCGAGGAGGTGCGCATCACCGTCAAGAAGCGCGACGACCATGGCGGCAAGGTGAGCTTCACCCAGCTCTCGGAAGGCGAGCTGCAGATGCTGACCGTGCTGGGCCTGATGCGCATCACACGGGGAGATGAATGCCTCTTCCTGCTCGACGAGCCGGATACCCACCTGAACCCGATCTGGAAGCTGCGCTACTTCGACGACATCGAGGGCGTGATCAGCCCGCGCGAGGGGTCGGTGGCTCAAGGCGAGTCGCAGATCCTGGTCACTACCCATGACCCCATGCTGATCGGCGGACTCCGCCGCGAGCAGGTACATATCCTCCGTCGCGACGGCGAGCGGGTCGTGGTGGATGTCCCGGACGAGCACCCGCAGGGCATGGGCGTGACCGGCTTGCTCAAGAGCGACTTGTTCGGTCTCTCATCCACGCTGGACTTGGAGACCGAGCGGCGTCTGTTGCGCCGCAACGAGCTGTTCGTGAAGGCGCCGCGCACAGCCGAGGAAGACCAGGAGCTGAGCCGCCTGAGCGCCGAGCTGGCGGATCTCGGCTTTGCGACCTCGGATTTCCGAGATCCGGATTACGCCCTCTTCGTGCGCAAGATGGTGCAGCATCGCCGCCTCCGCCGCCCAGCCCTGACACCGGAGCAGCAGGCCGAGCGAGACGCCATCGCGGATCAGATCATCGACGAGATCCTGCGGGAGGAGGACGCGCCTTGATCTGGATCGATCTGGAAGGCCGCTTGCCCACGGACACGGACATTCCAGGCTGGGAGCCCTGGACGCGAGCACGCTGGGAGGCGTGGAAAGCGGAGTCCAAGCGCTTGGTCGATGAGTTGGCTGAATTGGACGCGGCAGGTAGGAAGAGCGAGCGCAATGCGCTGATCGACGCGCGTCGTGACCATTGGAGCCAGCTCAAGCCTTGGCTGCAAGCGCTGTCCGCCGGGAAATGCTGGTTCTCTGAGGTGAGGGAGCTGTATTCGCACTACGACGTGGAGCATTTTCGCCCTAAGAAGGAGGCTAAGGCGCTCGATTCCACCGTCCGCGATGGCTACTGGTGGCTGGCCTTCGATCACATGAACTTCCGGCTGTGCGGCAATGTCGGCAACCGCAAGAAGGGCGGTTGGTTTCCGCTGAAAGAGGGATCGCTTTGCTCGACGTACAATTGTCGGCGTGAAGCTTCAGAGTTTGCCTACCTAATTGACCCCATCGAATACAGCGACGTTGCCCTATTGGCGTTCGACGAAGAAGGCAAAGTCATTCCGGTTCCCGGCGCATCGCCGTGGCAGAAGGCTCGCGTCGAGGAAACGGTGAAGCGGCTCAAGCTAAACGAGCATCCTCCGTTGCCTGAAGAGCGGCGCAAAATTTGGCAGAGCGTCAATTGTCTGATCGACAAGTTCAAAGATGTCAACACCAGCGTGGCGGGGGGCGACGATCCGTCGGCGAAGGGAAGGCTCAAAGAAATCTGCCTGCAACTGAGAGAGATGACGCAACCTGACGCTGAGTTATCGGCTGTTGCGAGATGGTGCATCCTCGTGCGCAACGATCTTCAGCTGACGCGCTTGATTGGCTGAAGTCGTGCGATTCGGCAAGTCAATGGCCTCCAATGGAGTCTGTCGATTTATGTCACTGATCGGGTGCCCACCATTCATGTCGGGAGCCACCGTGGAAATCGACGCCCTAAACGCCGAGCTCGGCATCGCCGATCGTCTGCGCTTCACGAAGGGGCGAGGCGGTTTCACGATGATCGAGATCGAGAACGCCTTTGCGACGGCGACGATCACGCCCTATGGCGGGCAGGTTCTGCATTACCGCCCGAAGGGCGCGGCTGATGACCTGCTCTTCGTCAGCGGGCGCGCGCATTTCACCCCGGGCAAGGAGAACAAGGGGGGCATTCCGATCTGCTGGCCCTGGTTCGGCCCGGATCCGGCGGGGCAGGGGAGGCTGATCCATGGCTTCATCCGCTGTCTTCCCTGGAGGCTGTCCGCCTGCGCCGAGCTTGAGGACGGCGCGACGCGGATTCGGCTGAGGGTCGCTGATGACGATGCGACGCGCGCGCTCTGTCCCTGCGCGTTCGAGCTTGGGGTCGAGATTCTGGTTGGCTCGACCTTGTCTGTCAGCCTGACGACTTGCAACAGGGGCCAGGATCCGCTGCGCATCACCCAGGGGCTGCATACCTATTTCAACGTGGGCGATGCGCGTCGGATTCGCGTCCTGGGCCTGGAGGGCTGCCGCTACATTGACAAGGCGAGAGGCGCGGGCGACGCTCCTATCGTCCAAGACGGCGCGATCCGCGTGGGTGCCGAGGTCAATCGCATCTACGAGAAGGCTCCCGCCCGGCTTGCGATCGAGGACCCGGTGCTGGGACGCCGCCTTCGGATCGACACCCGCCATAGCCGGACCTGCGTGGTCTGGAATCCCTGGGTCGAGGTCTGCCGCGAGATGGAGGACCTGGGCGATGAGGACTATCGGCGTTTCATCTGCGTCGAAACGGTCAACACCGCCTCCGAGGTCATCGAGATTCCACCGGGCCAAGCCGCCCACATCGGCGCGGAATATCGCGTCGAATCGCTGTGAGTAGACTGCATGACCGAGCAAAGCCCGTCTGATCTGAGCAACGATGCCCATTGGCAGACCTGGTGCGAGTGGGCCTCCGAGGCTGGTGTCGCCATCCCCGAGGGGGGCGATTTCGAGGAAGCCCGTGCGCCTGTCTGGGAGGCGAGCGAGTATGTCGCGGTCTCGGCCGCGCGCCATCCCGACGAATTCGAGGAGCTGGCTGCGAGCGGTGACTTGGCGCGATCCTACGCCCCAGGCGACCTGGACCAGCGGTTGCGGCGGCTGCTCGCGGAGGTGGCCGACGAGCCCGCGCTGCACAAGGCGCTGCGCCTGTTTCGGCGGCGCGAGATGGTGCGCATCATCTGGCGCGACATCGCCGGCACGGCACCCCTGGCGGAGACGCTGGAGGATCTCTCCGAGCTGGCCGATGTCTGTATCAGTCAGCCGCTGGACCTGCTCTACGACTGGACCTGTGCCGAGATCGGCACGCCGCGCGATGCCGAGGGGCGGGCGCAGCGCCTGGTCGTGCTCGGCATGGGCAAGCTGGGTGCGCGCGAGCTCAATCTCAGCTCGGATATCGACCTCATCTTCGCCTTCGCGCAGTCGGGCGAGGTCGAGGGCGGGCCGCGCGCCTTGAGCAATCAGCAGTTCTTCGTCCGCTTGGGTCAGCGCCTGGTTCAGGCCTTGGCGAACAAGACGGTCGACGGCTTCGTCTTCCGGGTGGACACACGGCTGCGGCCGTTCGGCGATGTCGGTCCCTTGGCGATGAGCTTCCAGGCGATGGAGGACTACTACCAGTCCCAGGCGCGGGAGTGGGAGCGCTACGCCATGATCAAGGCGCGGCCCATTGCTGGCGACGCGGATGATGTCGCCTCTCTGATGGACATGCTGCGGCCCTTCGTCTTCCGCCGCTATCTCGACTTCGGCGCCTTCGAGTCGCTGCGCGCCCTCAAGCAGATGATCGCCAAGGAGCTGCATCGTCGCGGCATGGACGCCAACATAAAGCTGGGGCAAGGTGGGATTCGCGAGATCGAGTTCATCGGCCAGGCGTTTCAGCTCGTGCGCGGCGGACGAGACGCGGATCTTCAGATTCGCCCGATTCGAGAGGTCCTCGCCCTCCTGGGCGAGCGCGCACTCCTGCCCGAAGACGCGGTGACCAAGCTGGATGCCGCCTATTGCTTTCTGCGCTTGGTCGAGAATCGGCTGCAGGCCCATCGCGACAAGCAGACCCATTTGCTGCCGAGCGACGATCTCGGCCGGCTGCGCTTGGCGAGATCCATGGGTTTTGCCGATTGGGCGGGCTTCAATAGCCGCCTCGAGTCGCATCGACAGTTCGTCCAGGCGCAGTTCGACGACGTCTTCGCCGCGCCCGCCGCCGAGGGCGAGTCGGGGGAGACTGGGCTGACCGCGGTCTGGCAAGGCGAGCACTCCATAGACTACGATCACGGCCAGCTCGAAGGGGTGGGCTTCGAGGATCCCGCCGCGGTTCGCACGCGGATCGAGCAGTTCCGCGACGCCACCGCGCGCAAGGGCCTCAGCAGCCGCGGCCGCGAGCGACTGGGCCAGCTGATGCCACAGGTGCTGCGGATCGTCGCCGGCAGCGAGCACCCGGACCTGGCGTTGGAGCGCGTCCTGCGCGTCTTGGAGGCGGTCGCGCGACGCACCGCCTATCTGGCGATGCTGATCGAGCATCCGGTGATCTTGTCGCATCTCGCGCGTCTCGCGAGCATGAGCCCCTGGTTCACGGACCACATCGGTCGCCATCCCTTGCTGCTCGACGAGCTGATCGACCCGCGCCGCCTCTATGCGCCACTGCGGCGCGAGGATCTGGAGGCCGAGCTGGATGCGCTGCTGGCCCACATCGACGCCGAAGACCTCGAGCAGCAGATGGAGCGGCTGCACCAGTTCGCCCAGGGGAACATGCTGCGGGTGGCGGCCGCCGATCTGACCGAGGTCATCCCGCTCATGGTGGTGAGCGACTACCTGACCGAGATCGCCGAGGTCGCCGTCGGGCGGGTCTTGCAGCTGGCCTTCGATCATCTGATCGCGCGTCATGGACGCCCGACCTCGATCCTGGGCGCGGACACGGGCTTTCTGGTCTTGGGCTACGGCAAGCTCGGCGGGATCGAGCTTGGCTATGGATCGGATCTGGATCTGGTCTTCCTGCATGGCAGCGAATCCATCACAGCCATGACCGAGGGCCCCAAGGACATCAGCAACGAGCAGCTCTACGCGCGGCTCGGGCAGCGCATCATCCATATGATGACGACGCAGACGGCCTCCGGGACCCTCTACGAGGTCGACATGCGGCTGCGCCCGGACGGCAACAAAGGCATGCTGGTGCGCTCGCTACGCTCCTTTGCCGCCTATCAAGAGACCGATGCCTGGACCTGGGAGCATCAGGCGCTGGTGAGGGCGCGGCCGATCGCCGGCGATCCGGCGCTGTTCGGCCCCTTCGCCGAGATTCGCCGCAGGGTGCTGTGCCGCGAGCGCGACCCCGAGCAGCTGCGCGTCCAGGTGCGCGATATGCGATACAAGATGCGCGCGAGCCTAGACAAGACCCGGGATGGCCGCTTCGACCTCAAGCAAGGCGTCGGCGGTATTGCGGACATCGAGTTTATGGTTCAATACGCTGTCCTGCGCTGGGCGGCCGTGCACCCCGAGCTGACCGACTGGACGGACAATGTGCGACTGCTCGAGACCCTGGCACGGCTCGATCTGCTGCCCGGGAAGGCGGCCGAAGACCTCACGGATGCCTACAAGGCCCTGCGCGCCGCCTATCACCGCAGCGCGCTCCAGGAGCAGCCCAAGACCATCCCCGTCGATCAGCTGGCCCCTGAGCGCGAGCGCGTGGAGTCCTTGTGGCGTGCCTTGATGGAGGATGCGTGACATCCGTTTCGGGTAACGCAAGCAGCGGCTGACGCAGGCACGCGGTACTTTCGAATTCAATCGGGATCGGGGCAAGGTCCCGACCTTTGCGGAGTTGAAACATGGCGACGATGGCAGACCGTGATGGCCTGATCTGGCTGGACGGTGAGATGGTGCCTTGGCGTGAGGCCAAGACGCATGTGTTGACCCATACCCTGCACTACGGCATGGGCGTCTTTGAAGGGGTCCGGGCCTACAAGACGCCGCAGGGCGCTGCCATCTTCCGGCTCGAAGAGCATACGGATCGCCTCTTCAACTCGGCGCATATTCTCGGGATGAATATCCCCTGGGACCGCGAGACGCTGAACCGGGCCCAGCGCGATGTCGTGCGCGAGAACCAGCTGGATTCGGCCTACATCCGCCCGATGTGCTTCTATGGTGCCGAAGGAATGGGGCTGCGCGCGGACAACCTCGACGTTCACTGCATGGTGGCCGCCTGGTCTTGGGGCGCCTACCTCGGCGAGGACAATATTCGCAACGGCATCCGCATCAAGGTCTCGTCCTTCACCCGGCACCACGTCAACATCACCATGTGCCGGGCCAAGGCCAACGGCAACTACATGAACTCCATGATGGCGCTCCAGGAGGCCTTGCGCGACGGCTATGACGAGGCGCTGCTCCTGGATACGTCCGGGTATGTGATGGAGGGGAGCGGCGAGAACGTCTTCATCGTGCGTGACGGCGTCCTCTACACGCCGGACCTGACCTCGGCGCTGGACGGCATCACCCGCCGCACCGTCATGACCCTGTGCGACGAGCTTGGCCTCAAGGTCGTGGAGAAGCGCATCACCCGCGACGAGGTCTACATCGCCGACGAGGCCTTCTTCACCGGGACCGCCGCCGAGGTGACGCCGATCCGCGAGGTCGACGGGCGGGCGATCGGCAGCGGTACCCGTGGTCCGATCACGGAGCGGCTGCAGAGCCTCTATTTCGACCAGGTCCACGGCCGTCGCGACCAGCACCCCGAGTGGCTCAGCCTGGTCTGATGCCCTCGGGCTCTCCAAGTTTTCGATATCGCAAGATTGTGGAGTAGGGAGGAGTCAAGATGTCAGAGGCCGCAGCCGCCCAGACCCAAGAGGCACCCATCCAAGTCAGCCGCAAGGATCTGCCGCTCTCGTGCCCCATGCCCGGAGCCCCGCTCTGGAACATGCATCCGCGCGTCTATCTGCCGATCGAGGATGAGCCGACGAAGGAAGCGACCTGCCCCTATTGCGGCGCGCACTATGTCTTGAAGGACTGAGCACAGCGCGGAGCGTCTTCGTAGGGTGGGCGAGCAAGAGAGACTGTGAGAGTCATCCAAGCGCACCGCGAAGATCGCAGATTGGTGTAGGTTGGGCCGACGCAGGAGGCCCAACAATCAAAGCGTTGGGCTAGCCGCCATGTTGGGCTTCGTACCTCAGCCCAACCTACGCAGAATTTCTTCACAGTCTCAAGAGCGAAGTCCACCAGAGCCCCGCGCTATTGGTGGACTGCGCTGCGCTTGTCCACCCTACGCGAGATAGTTGGTCGAACGACGATGGAGGCGGTCACCCTTCATCGCGATATGAGCAATCGAGCTGCAAAAAGCGCAAGATCTTTCAATGTCTTGCGTCGCCTTTTGTCCACGTTCGGGGGGGCGAAGGACGCGCATCGGTCAACCTGCTGTCTTTCTTCGCATCCTTTGAGCCTTTGCGGCTCAAACAACCCGCCCCCGGTCGCTCAGCTCGCGGCGCGCTTCTCGCGACGTCTTAGCCAAACCTCCAGGCCTTGTGCATTCAGCTCGGTATCCACGGCGAGCAGCTCCTGGATGTGCGTGTCTTCCAGGTCGACCCCGCACGCGCGGGCGCTCTCCGTCAAATGATCCGTAACGGCCGCCTTTAGACGCGTCTGGCGTTGGTCGTCGGCCTTGCCCTCCTCGGCCAAGGCAAGCTCGGCGAGGTTGCGGATGCTCTGGCGCAGGTCGTCGACGAGCCTGGCCGGGCGGTCGACGCGGCCGAAGTGCGTCAGGTACATGGCCTCGGGCTCATAGGCCATCAGCTTGTCCAGACTGCTTTGCCATGATTCCGGATCGAAGGCAACGGGCGTCGTGGGCGCGAACAGCCAAGGTCCTTTTGGCGTGTCGAATTCCCGGTAGGCGATGCCAAAGGTGTCTCCGGTAAAGAAGCCCTTGGTCTGTGCGTCGAAGATGCAGCCGTGGTGGTTGGCGTGCCCAGGGGTATCGAGGAAGGTCAGGAGACGGCCGTTGAGGTCGAAGGTCTGACCGTCCTCGGCGAGGATCACCCGATCTTCAGGCACCGGCACCAGCTCTCCGAAATCCTTCGCGAACCCCTCTTCACCATAAACGGCCGTTGCGCCTGCGATCAGCTTGCTGGGATCGATCATGTGCGGCGCCCCCTTGGGATGGACCACGAGGCGGGCGCTCGGGCAGGCCCGCATCAGATTTCCCGAGCCGCCGGCATGGTCGAGGTGGACGTGCGTCGGCATGACGAAATCCACGTGCGCCGGGGTCAGTCCGAGTGCCTCGATGACGCCGAGCAGGCCGGGGAAGGTCTTGGCCGTCCCCGTATCGACGAAGGCCAGGCGGTCTCCGGACCGCAGGAGATAACAGGCGGCGAGGCCGTGGCGATAGAGGCCGGTCTCGATACAGAAGATGCCGTCGGCAATCTCTTTGAAAGGGGCGTGGGATATTCTGGCATGGGTCATGCTGTGGGGCTCCGGGCAGTGGGCAGGGCCCCGGTTGGGGCGCTTGGTTGTCGCTCGATCCTCGGTCGGGGGGAGCCTGGCGACGCCCCTCGCCGCATTGGCCGCTGCGTCTTCGAAACGAGACGCGAAGTCTAAACGATGGGCGTCGGCCTGAGCAGGTGGGGCGCGAGCGAAGCGCCCGCGCGCGGCTGTCGCTCGATGTGGTCATAGAAGATCCGCATACTCAAGATTTGCAAAAGCCCTTGTTTCTCTTGCGCGCGCGTCGAAAGTAAGGGATGTTTGAGCGCTGGTGCCGCGGTGAGCGCGTTGAGGCTCGTCCTCTGCAGCACCAGCTTTTCGGCGTCCTGATCCACCGATAATGGTGAGCCCGAGCCCAGCCTCGCTCGGCGCGACAAAACAATTGGCACAGGACACAATGGCGTGCTCGCCCGGCTCGACGGGCCTGATCGCCGCTTGCTCGGTTCAAAATACAAGCATTCTTAGGAGGATTTCGCGATGCAGCAGACCGCGACTGCCGGCCGTATCGATCCGGCGGATGTCTTACCCGTCGGCACCATTCAACTGGAGCACCCCTGGACCTGGCTTCGGAAGGGCTGGGACGACATCTTGGCCGCCCCGGGGTTCAGCTTGACCTATGGCTTTGGGATCGCCTTGCTGAGCGTGACCATGACGGCCTTGATGATCTTCGGGAAGATGACCTTCATCGTTCCCTTTCTGATCGCTGGCTTCTTTCTCATGGCCCCCCTGATGGCCATCGGGCTCTACCAGATGAGCGCGCATCTCGAGCGTGGAGAATCGCTCGAGCGCTGCCAGGCACTCGAGGCGTTCAAGCGCAATCACGGCCAGCTCGGCATCTTTACCGGCATCCTCTTCGTCATCCTCCAGGCATGGCTGCTGACCTCGGTCGTGCTCGTCGTGCTCCTGTTCAACGATCCCTTCCCGACCTTCGAGCGATTCGTGCCGGTTGTCTTTCTGTCCGGCGAGCACAACCTCGTCCTGCTTGCCGTGACCCTGGTCGGCGCGGCCTTCGCGGCCTTTGTCTTCTGCATCAGCGCCATCACCGTGCCTCTGCTGACGGATCGGCATGTGGACGCCGTGACGGCGATGCGGACCAGCATGCGCGCCGTCATCGCGAACGCGCGCCCGATGGCGCTCTGGGCCGCGCTCATCGTCTTCATCGTGGGTGCCGGTCTGGTGACCTTCTATGTCGGACTCTTCCTCGCCATTCCCCTGGTCGGTCACGCCAGCTGGCACGCCTACCGCGATCTCGTCCCGCGCGCCTAGTCTCGGCGCCGTCTCGCGCTGCGAGACTCACCGATCCTGGGAGTGTCGGCCTCCAGGTCGACACTCCCTGCTGGCGTCAGTCGGTCGGATCGAACCCGTATCCCAGCATCGCGATATCGCGCGCAAAGTGGTCAGCGACCAGCGCCGCCGTGGCGTCCGTGTAGTAGCTTCGATAGTCCTTCTGGCGGTCTTTGGCCTGCCGGGCGTGGGGTAGCGCCGGGGCCTGGATCCCGATGCGTGCGCAGATCTCCGCGAAGTCGGGTTGCAGTCGCTCGTAACGGCCGATGTAGTCGACGACGAGCTCGCCGCTCAAGTCGATGAGGTAGTCCGTCTGAAGGGTAATGGACGTGTCGACGTGGTACTGGTAGGGGCGATCGGGGTCGAGCTTCCAGCGTAGGAACGCCTCGAAAGTCTCGTGACCTCCCAGATAGTGCGGGCGCTCGCGCCGGATGTGATGAAAGGAGCTGACCTGCAGGTCCCAGGGATTGCGGACGAAGGCGAACTTGAAGAGGCCCTTGAAATATTCCCTGGGCAGCAGCTCCTTGGCGGCCACGACCTTGGCGTGACGCGGCAGCTTGCTGGCGATGCGGTGCCCGCTCAGGTGACTGAGCCGACTGCACAGAAACATGGGGTAGTACCAGGGGTCGCGCCAGCGCAGGCGCTCGAGTGCGGCGCGCACGCTGGTCCCGCCGGTCTTGGCGATGTGGACGAATAGGAATTGGTATTTGGGAGAGAGCAGCACGAGATGGTGACTCTGATGTGTGGGGCGATATTGCGGCGCGGCGCCGGGTGATCGGCATCTGCGCCAGGCGGCGCGGCCGACTTTCAAGCGCCCTCGGCGGCTCGGCCTGCGTCGGCGCTTCGCAGCTCAAGGCCTTCTTCTACTTCGGTTCCTGCTCGTCGCTTGGCTGCTCTGCCCCAGTCGCTTCTCGAGACCGGCTTTCAGGTGCCTGGGCACGCTTGCCCTGCTTTCTCGCCCTTGGATGCGCCTGGTCGTAGACCTGGGCCAGGTGCTGAAAGTCGAGATGGGTGTAGATCTGCGTGGTGCCGATGTCGGCATGGCCGAGCAGCTCCTGAACGGCGCGCAGGTCTCCTGAAGACTCCAGGAGGTGCGTGGCGAAGCTGTGCCGCAACTGGTGCGGATGGAGCTTCTGGCCGGCGCCCTGCTGCGCTGCCCAGTGCGTCAGGCGTTGCTGCACCGTGCGCTGGTGAATGCGGCTCCCGCGGCTGCTGACGAAGAGGGCGGGCTCATCGAGCGTTGCCAGCAGTCCGCGTACCTGAAGCCAGCGACCGATGGCCTCGCGCGCCTTGCGTCCGACCGGAACGCGGCGGGTCTTGGCGCCCTTGCCGACCACCGAGAGCTCGCCGTCAGCCATGTCGATGTCGCCCAGGTTGACCGAGACCAGCTCCGCAAGCCGCAGCCCGGAGGAGTAGAAGAGCTCGATCATGGCCGTGTCGCGGATGACGAGGGGATCGTCCTCGCCGCGTTCGAGCATGGCGCATAGCTGATCGGCTTCCAGGGTTGCGGGAAGCTTGCGTGGACTCTTGGGCGCACGCACGCCGATGGCCGGATTGGACTTGGCGCGACCCTCACGCAGCAGCCAGCGGTAGTAGCTGCGTAGACTGGAGAGCTCGCGCTGGAGGGTCTTGCCGGAGGCGCCGTTGCGGTGTCGCCAGGCGACGTAGAGGCGCACGGCCTGCTCGTCGAGCCGATCGAGCCGGTCGTTTCCGTGCTCGCTCGTCCAAGTCGCCATGCGCTCGAGATCGCGGCGGTAATTCTTGGACGTGTGCTCGGATAGCCTGCGCTCGTGCGCCAGGTGCGTGATGAAGGGCTCGATCAGATCCTGTGCAACCCGATCGCTCATGACGGCGCGATCAGTACTGGCTGCATTGCTCCAGCGGGATGCTTCTGAGCTTGTGACTGACGATCTCGCCGAGGCGATCGAGGAAGTCGGTGCCCATGTCCGGATGGAAGCGCTCCGGATCCTCGCTGCCGATCGCCAGCACGCCCGCCTTGCCGTCGGCATTGATGGGCACCAGGGCGGCCGCCCGGACGCTGACACCCGTGTCGCCGAAGAGCATCAGGGCCTTGGTCTCGTCCAGAGGTCCGCACAGCGTGCGCTCGCGATCGATGAATTCGCGGAAGGCGCGCGTCAGCGGGTCTTCCTGTCCATCCGCGTCGGTGCCGAGCGGGAACAGCCTGAAAGTCACTGTTTCGGCCCGAAACTCGCGAAGCATGGCCTCGCGCAGGAGTGCGCAGAGATGCTCTGCGTCCTTGACCGACATCAAATGCAGTGTGAGCCTGTGCAAGCGGGTGGCAAGCCCTTCGTACTCGCGGGCGCGGGAAATCAGATGCGCCAGCCGGCCGCGCTCGGATTCGAGCTGTTTGCGCAAGACGCGCATCTGTTGCTCGATCAGGGAGACGGCACCAGCTCCCACAAGATGGGGGACTTGAATGGCGGCCAAGATGTCGGTGTTGCGAGTGAAGAAGTCTGGATGATCGATCAGGTACTCTGCCACGCGCTTTTCGAGGTCTGGGTCCTCGGTTGTGGTTTGCTCGACCTGCGGACTGTTCACGATACTCCCCTCATCGCTCGATCTCCCCCTGGAATACAGGTGTTGCCGGACCCGTCATCCAGACGCTGTGGGCCGGACCCGCCCACTCTATCACAAGATCGCCGCCCGGAAGGCTGACCCGCGTGGGGCTGCTCAGGTGCCCCCGCAGCTGGCCGCTGACGACTGCCGCGCAGGCCCCTGTTCCGCAGGCGAGCGTCTCTCCCGCGCCCCGCTCGTAGACCCGGAGCCGGACTTGATTGGGCGACAGAATCTGCATGAAGCCGACGTTGACGCGCTGCGGGAAGCGTGGATGCGACGCGAGCAGCGGACCCAGCTCCGCGACTGGCGCTCTGTCCAGGTCGTCGACGATGAGCACGGCATGGGGGTTGCCCATGGAGATTGCGCCGATCGTCAGTGCCCGATCGGCGACCTCGATCGCATAGGTGTCGGCTTCCGCCTCGGCGAGAAACGGAATGCGCTCTGGCTGCAGCTCTGGGCATCCCATGTCCACCCGAACCTGGCCGTCCGGCTCCACGTGAAGCCTGATCCGGCCGGCAGCGGTGCCGACCGGGATCTCGTCCTTGTCGGTGAGGCCCTGGTCACGCACGAAGCGCGCGAAGCAGCGCGCGCCGTTGCCGCACTGCTCGACCTCGGAGCCGTCGGCGTTGAAGATTCGATAATGGAAGTCCGTTCCGGGGAGCCGCGGTGGCTCGACGAGGAGGAGCTGATCGCAGCCGATCCCGAACCTGCGGTCGGCATAGTGCCGAATGATCTCGGGCGTCAGCTCGACACGCTGGCGAATGGCGTCGAAGACGACGAAGTCGTTGCCGAGGCCTTGCATCTTGGTGAAACGCAGCTTCATTGGCCTGTCCTGATCAGACGTCCGGGCGGCGCGCTCCGCATCATTCCGGCAGTCGCCCCATGACGGCGAGGTGGCGGTCGCTGACCACATTGACCTCGAGCGCCCCATCCAATCCGGCCGCGACGAGCTGCTCGGTCACCTCCGCGGGCTCGAAGGCGGCGAAGAGCGAGTTGCGGAAGTCCGTGCGCAGCACCTCAGACTCGTTTCGCGCGTAGGTCTCGACCAGGGCCTCGGCCCAGCCGGCGGAGGCGGGCCGCATGAGGTCCATGACGAGGACGGTCGCGCCGGGCTTCGCGGTCTCCCGGACGGTCCGCCAGAGCACCTGGGGGTCGTGCAGGTGGTGCAGCAGGCTGTTGGAGAGGACGAGGTCGTAGTGGGCCTGCGGCAGCTGCGCGGATGGAATGACGTCGCAGACCAGGCGGCAGCGCGGTGCGATGCCCGGCAGCCGGTCCAGCTCGGATTGGGCAAGATCCAGCATCGGCTGCGAGCCGTCCAGCGCATCGCAGCTTGCCTTGGGATAGGCGCGCAGGAAGCGGATGACGATGTCGGCTGGGCCGCAGCCAAGATCGAGCGCGCATGCCCCGTCCAGCGGTCCAGGGCCTAGGCGTTTCAGCAGATCCATGAAGAGCGTGTTGGACGCATTGAAGTCGGCGGACGCATAGGCGGCCGCCTGTTCGTCCGTGTCCATCAGCTCGGGCTCGAGGCGGCGCTTCATGGCAGGTGGTGCTCGCCGGCAAAGAGACTCGCGACGGTCTCGCGCTCGCGGACCAGATAGGCCTGATCGCCGTCGACCATGACCTCGGCGGCGCGTGGGCGGCTGTTGTAGTTGGAGCTCATGGTGAAGCCATAGGCACCGCTGCCGCGTACGGCGAGGAGGTCGCCCTCGTTGAGCGCGAGCGTGCGGTCCTTCCCCAGGAAGTCTCCAGTCTCGCAGACAGGTCCGACCAGGTCGTAGCGCAGCGGGTCCGCGTCGGTCTCCTGAACGACACGGACGATGTCCTGGCTGGCCTGATAGAGGGCAGGGCGCAGCAGGTCGTTCATGGCGGCGTCCAGAATCGCGAAATGGCGATGGTCGTTGCTCTTGAGATACTCGACCCGCGTCAAGAGGATGCCGGCGTTGCCGGCGATAGCACGTCCAGGCTCGAGAATGACCTCGTAGGGACGCTCGGCCAGCTGATAGCTCATGGCGGCGGCATAGGCCGCCGGCTCCGGCGGGTGCTCCTCGCGGTAGCGGATGCCCAGTCCGCCGCCCAAATCCAGGTGCTGGATGTGGATGCCGGAGGCGCAGAGCTGGTCCGCGAGCTTGAGCACGCGGCCCAGTGCGTCGATGAAGGGCGCGAGATCCGTGAGCTGAGAGCCGATGTGGCAGTCGACGCCCAGAATACGCAGGTTGGGCATGGCGGCGGCCAGGCGGTAGACCGACTCGGCCGAATGGATGTCGATACCGAACTTGTTCTCTCTGAGCCCGGTGGCGATGTAGGGGTGCGTCTGGGCGTCGACGTCCGGGTTCACGCGCAACGAGATGGGTGCGCGCAAACCCATCTCGCCGGCGATGCGGTCGATGTGGACCAGCTCGGGCTCGGACTCCACGTTGAAGCAGCGGATGCCGACCTCCAGCGCCCGGCGAATCTCCTCCGCGCGCTTGCCCACGCCGGAAAAGACCACCTTGCTCGGGTCGCCGCCCGCCGCCAGCACCCGCTCGAGCTCGCCGACCGAGACGATGTCGAATCCCGAGCCCAGGCGGGCCAGCAGGTTCAGCACCGCAAGGTTGGAGTTGGCCTTGACGGCGAAGCAGATGAGATGGGGGTGGCTCTTGAAGGCGCGATCGAAGGCGCGCCAGTGGCGCTCTAGCGTCGCTCGGGAGTAGACGTAGCAGGGCGTGCCAAAGCGCTTGGCGATCTCTGGAAGGGGCACATCCTCTGCGTGGATGACACCGTCGCGGTCGTTGAAGTAATCCATAGGCGGCTAGGACGAGGCTTGTGGAGTTTGAGGGGCGCCATCGTCGACCCGGCCGCCGGATGTGGGGACGTCCGGGACGTCCTGGCCATTCGCGGTTGGCGTCGCCTCAGGCTGTTCGGGGAGGTAGAGGTCCCCCTTCTGACCGCAGGCATTGAGCATGCTCAGGACACCGAGCGCGACGACGATGAGGATGAAGAGCGTTCTGGCCCAGCAGAGCATGTGGCGCCTCGGAGCAGGAGATGATCCAAGCGCGCAAGTATACATTTCCCGTCGAGGATTGGCCGAGACCGACCGGGTTCGCGTGGCTCGATCACCGCAAGGCGATGCGGCTCAAGGCGTGGTCCGCCGCGACGAGGCCGCCTCTGCGACGAAGCGCGCTGTCGGTCTTCCGCTCGCGTCCAGGAGCGTCAGCTCCAGGCCCTCTAGCCGGTAGCCGGCAGTTCGGGTCAAGGCTGCGGCATAGCGCTGCGCCTGCTCGGCGCGCTCGGGCCCGCCCCGGCAGGCCATGCGGGTCGTCGCGATGGGGCCGATGCTCAGCGCACCGTCCTCCAGGGTGTAGCCGCTCATGTAGCGATTGCACCCGTCTTGGCCGCCGAGCCGGCCCTCGCCATCCAGCTCCAGGGTGATTCCGGAGCCCGAGATCGGCGCGGCCAATGCGGCGCTGCCGTCGTCATAGCCCCTCAGCCGCCAGGTGCGCTCGGTCAGGGGTGTCGCCCGGGGCAGGCTGAAGCGCAAGAGGACCGCGCCGGCGCTGTCGCGCAGCTCCAGGCTAGGGCCATTGCGGTAGACGGTCGCGACTTGACGCAAGGCCCGGATGACGGCCTTTTCCTGCGCCATGAGTGGAGGCGGGCATCCCATCTGGGTGGCGGCGAGCCCCTTGCCGAGGGTGAGGATCGAGCCGTCGAGCGTATAGGACCCTGTGATGCGGTTGCAGCCGGTGTTTCCCGACAGCTGTCCGCCTTGGAACGAGAAGCGCGGTGGCCGCGACTTCGGCGATACCTTGGTGAGCCCGTCCGCTCTACGGTAGCTCGTCAATGTCCACCGCAGTCCTTCCAGCGCGGGCGCGGGCCCTTTCTCCGGCTCGGTCGCGCTTGCGACAGGCGCGAGCGTCAGCGCGAGCATCAAGGTCGCGAGGATCGTGTATAGGCGTTGCATGCGTGCTCTCCTGAGAGTTGGGTGCCCGAGGATCGGCGAGGCCGAGTGCTTGCATCCTAGCCTGCTCCGACCGCTCGATTTCCAAGGAAGGCTAGCCAGGCTGCGTCTCTCGGGCATCGGGCGGCGGACCCTGCCGTTAGCTTAGGGCGGTGCCTCCTTGGTTGCCAAATGTCAGTCGTGCTCTAGAATTGCGGCCTTTTTCCGGGTTGTGATACCGATGCAAGACGCTAGGAGCGCCGGTCCGCTGGTCTCGATCATCGTTCGCACCAAGGATCGGCGCGACACCCTGCGCTTCGCCCTGGATGCTTGCGTCGCTCAAAGCTACCGGCCACTGGAGATCGTGCTCGTCAACGACGGTGGCTGCGATGTCGCCGATCTGCTGGCTCCGCTCGAGTGCCAGGCCGGCCTTCGAATCCAGCACCTGGTCCACGCCTCCAGCGCGGGCCGCTGTCGCGCGGGGAACGCCGGTCTCGAGCGCGCCGACGGCGACTATCTCATCTTTCTGGATGACGACGATTGGCTCGAGCCCGAGCATATCGCCGCCCTGGTCGAGGCGCTCGGGTCGACGCCCGGCACCCTGGCCGCCTATGCCGGGGTGCGCTACTGCGAGTCGCCCGAGTCCGAGGCGATCGAGATCCTCAATGCGCCCTACGACCCGGTTGCGCAGCGGCTCGCGAATCAGATTCCCATCCATGCCGTGCTCTTCAGTCGTCGCCTGCGCGAGCTCGGCTGTCGGCTCGATCCGCAGCTCGACGTCTTCGAGGACTGGGATTTCTGGCTGCAATGCGCGGAGCACACGGACTTTCTGCACGTGAATCAAGTCTCGGCCGGCTATCGGGCCGGGGGGGCGTCTCAGGCCGGCTGGGGGCGGAGCGCGGAACAGGTCGCGCATGCGCGTCAGCAGCTGCTCGAGAAGTGGAAGCAGCGCTGGTCCGCCCAGCAGCTCGACGAGGCGCTGCGCCTGCCGCAGGAGCGGCTGGGCAAGGCGATGGAGGCCCATCGCGACCTCCACGAAGCGCATGAGGCCTTGCTCGCGGCGCATGAGCGTCTGGACCAGGATCACGCGAATCTCCATGCGGAGTTTGGTGCTCGCGACCAGGCCTACCGGATCACCTCGGCCGCATTGGAGGAGCTGCAGGGCAAGCACGCCGAGCTGATCTCAGGGCATCAGCGGCTCGACGCCGCGCACGCGACGCTCGAGAAGACCTGTCAGGATCTGCGCTTCGAGCTGGGTGAGCTCCAGGAGTCCTTCAAGCGGGTCGATTATCTCTATCGCGAGGCCTCGGAGGCCTATCGCGCCACGCTCGCCTCGACCAGCTGGCGCGTCACCGTCCCGATTCGCGCCCTGAGCAAGTCCGTCCAGCGCGTCAAGGCCGGCGGCCGGGCCATGCTGGGGCCGTTGCCGGTCCTTGTCGCGACGGCATCCGATGCTGCGCGCATCAGCGGCGGCTGGCGGCGGCTGGCGCTCAAGCTCCTGAAGCGGGTGCAGAGCGATGGTGTCGGCGGCTCGGCGCGGCGGGTGCGCTTTCACATGCAGCGCCGCGCGCCGAGCGCGATGCCGTCCGTCGTCATCGCTGAGAGTCCCCCTTACTGCCCGTCCGACATGCAAATGACGACGCTGCCGACGCTGCGCTGCGGCATTGTGGCGCATGTCTTTTTCGTCGACCTCTTTCCGGAGCTTTGCCGCTACCTGGCGCGGATGCCGGTGCCCTATCACCTAATGGTATCCGTCGCGACCGAGTCGGCACGCGAGGCCGTGCTCGCTCAGCGCGACCTGCTTGGCGAGAACGCCCATCTGACGGTGAAGGAGCTGCCGAACCGGGGGCGAGACATTGCGCCACTCGTGGCCGGTTTCCGAGACGAGATCGCCGAGCTGGATGTCATCGGGCACATCCATACCAAGAAGTCGACATACACCGGCTCGGCGCAGTTCGGCGAGGATTGGCGGCGCCATCTGCTGGATGCCTTGCTCGGCGATCCGCAGGCGGTGCGTGCCATGCTCGCGCAGTTCGCCGTGGATCCCTCGGTCGGCATCGTCTACCCGGAGACCTTCCCGGGACTGCCCTATTGGGCGCACACCTGGCTGTCGAATCGCGGGCATGCGGATGCCTTGCTCGACCGGCTCGGTTTTCAGGATATCGATTTCGGCCAGTACATCGACTATCCGGCAGGGTCCATGTTCTGGGCTCGGTCGGATGCGCTCAGACCCTTGCTCGATCTGGGGCTGACCACCGCCGATTTCCCGGAGGAGACGGGGCAGACCGACAGCACGCTGCATCACGCCATCGAGCGTTGTCTCGTCTTCTCGGCCCAGGCGGCCGGTCTTTCTCGGCGCCTCCAGTATCGCGAGCAAGGACGCCATTGCTTCCGGTCCTACAGCCCTTTCGTGCTGGGACAATATGCGCCGCAGGCGCTTGGCGAGCGGCTGCGGATGGGCTGCGCCGACGCGGCGATCGTTTCGTTCGACCTCTTCGATACGCTGATCCTGCGCCCCTTCGCTAGGCCGGATGCGGTCTTCTGGATGCTCGAGGAGAAGATCGCGCGGGATTTCGGCATCGCCGCTTTCGCGAGCAGGCGCCGTCAAACCGAGTCCATGCTCCGCGCGACGCTGGGGCCTGGGGAAGACGTCTCCGTCGAGGCCATCTATGGTGCCCTCGCGAAGCTGCTCGATCTGAGCGCGGAGACCGAAAAGGCGCTGTGCGCGCTCGAGGTCGCGACCGAGCAGGGCCTCTTTGCCGCGAGCCCGGTGGTCGCGCAGGCGCTCGCAGCCCTCAAGCAGGCGGGGCGGCGTCTCCTTCTGGTCTCGGACATGTACCTGGGCGAGGCCCATTTGCGGCCCGTCTTGAAGCGCCTCGGACTGGACGTTTTCGATCGGCTCTACGTCTCGGCGGATACCGGCTACCGCAAGGATCGGGGAGATGTCTGGGACTATCTGCTCGCTCAAGAGGGCCTCGCTCAAGGGGGCATGGAGAAGCCTCAGCTCCAGCACGTCGGCGACAACGAGCACTCGGACGTGCAGGTGCTGGTCGATCGCGGATTCACGCATCCGGTGCACGTCATGCGCCCGGCGGCGCTGCTGGGGGTCTTGCCGGGCGGCCAAGCCCTGATCGGCAACTATCGGGCGCGGCCATCTTGGCGCAACGAGCTTCTGCTTGGACTCACCGCCAACCGGGTCAATCGCCAGCTCACGACTAGCGCCGTTCCGAGCCATCAGCCCTTTGCCGATCCCAAGATCTTTGGCTATGCGATCGTTGGTCCGATCGTCTTCGTCTTCCTGGCCTGGCTGATCGGGCGCCTGCGCGACGATGGCGTTACCTCGGCACGCTTCCTCAGTCGCGAGGGCTGGCTGCTCGAGCAGGCCTATCGCATGATGCGGGCGCATCCGGCGCTGGCCGACATGGCCTCGGAGCTGCCCGAAGGGAGCTATCTCTACTGTGCCCGCAGTGTGGCTGGGCTTGCGGCAATCCGCGACGAGGTGGATCTCGATCTGCTGCTGACGGCGCATTATGACGGGACCCTGCGCCAGCTTCTCGGGGCGCGCTTCGGACTGCCAGATCTCGATGCCATCTCGGCGCGCCTCGGCGATCAGGCGCTCGATCAGGTCGTTCGGCTTCCAGAGGACGACTTCAAGGTCCGTGGTCTGTTGAAGCGCTGTCTGCCGGAGATCTTGGCGGCGGCGACGACACTCCGGCAGGCGGTGCGGGATTATTGGCGGGGCCTCGGCTCGGATGCCGACTCAAGACCGGCGATTATCGACATCGGCTACTCCGGCACCATCCAGCTGGCGCTGACGAAGGTGATCGAAGCGCCGCTCGCCGGCTACTATTTCGTCACCAACGCCTCCGCTGGCCGTGTGCTGGAGCAGGGTGGCGCCTGCGCCTCTTGCTTCGGTAACCTGTTGCCGCTCGAGCAGATGGATCAGGAGGCGATTCATCGTTACGCGCTGGTTCTGGAGGCGGTGCTGACCTCGCCGGAGGGACAGCTCGCGGGCTTCCAAAGGCGCGATGAAGGGCTGGTACCTGTCTTCAAGCCCGAGGGTCAGGCGCAGCGCAACTTCGCGGTCATTCGAGCGATCCACGACGGCGCCCTTGCGCTCTGCCGGGACTTGCTCGATGCGGCCGGACCCATGGCGCTCGACGGCGCTTGGGATCTTGAGGCGGTCTCCGCGCTGCTGCCGATGGTCGTGCACCGTCGGCTCGATATCGGTGCGCTCTCCGACTCCCTGGTGGTGGAAGACCAGTATTGCGGGAATCAGGAGCTAACTGTGTTGGAATTCTATGATCGCCAGCACGCCGTCGCGAATCGTGCCTGAGCCGCAGCGGCTGGCCACCGTGCGGCCGGCGACGGGACGGGTTGCCGTCATCATCGTCGACTACCGTGCCGGCGAGCTGCTGACGGCTTGCCTGGAGGGGCTGGCACGGCAGACGCGTCCGGCCGATCGGATCATCGTCGTCGACAATGGTGGCGCTGAATCCTCACTGCCCGAGCCTAGGGGATGTCCCCCGATCGAGCTCATTCATCCCGGCTACAACACAGGCTTCGCCGAAGGAAACAATCTGGCGCTCGCGCTCACGGTCGATTGCGACTGGGTCGCCCTGCTGAATCCGGACGCGGTTCCGGCTCCGGACTGGCTCGAGCAGCTCCTGCGTGCGTCAGGCCGCTACCCCGAGTCAGCAGCCTTCGGTAGCCGCATGTATTCGGACGATGCGCGCACCCGTCTCGATGGGAGCGGCGACGTCATGCATGTCTCCGGCTTGGTCTGGCGCCGCGATCACGGCCGGCCGGCCGAGGGGCGCCGCCTGCGTGCCGATGAGGTCTTTTCGCCCTGCGCGGCGGCGGCCTTGTACCGTAGAGAGCTGCTGGCCCGCCTCGGCGGATTCGACGAAGAGTTCTTCTGCTATACGGAGGACGTGGATCTGGGGTTTCGGATTCGTCTGGCCGGCTACGTCTGCCGCTATGTCCCCGATGCCCAGGTGGTTCATCAGGGCTCGGCGTTGACAGGGGTGCGCAGCGATTTCGCGCTCTACCATGGCCATCGCAACTTGCTCTGGGTCTTCGTCAAGAATATGCCGCTGCCGCTCTTGGTCATGCTCTTGCCGGTACACCTCCTCATGCATCTGGTCGTCGTGCTCCGCTACTTGCCGGACGGTCGCGCTGGCGTGCTCGTCAAGGCCAAGCGCGACGCACTGGCCGGGCTGGCACGCAATTGGCGCAAGCGCCGCGCCATCCAGCCGCAGCGCCGCGCCGGGGTGCTGAGCCTGTTGCGGGCGATGTCGTTGTGGTGATGATGGGTTTCGGTGGGGCCTCATCCGTGCTATATCCGCAGTTTCGTCCACAAGGCTGTACGGCTCTTCGTCTGCGCGACTTGGGGTCCATGTGGACTGCTCCTCGAACGATAAGGATGACATTGACCTCAAGGCCCTGATGAAGCCGGCTCTCGTGCGACTGTCCTCTCTTCCGCGATGCTCTGCTCTCCTGCGACTGCCCGTGATGATGGCGGTCGCGCTGGCGCTTGTCGCTGTTGCTAGCCCCGCGCTCGCCTTGCCGGATCCCCTGACCTTGGGGCTCGCGCTTCAGGAGCTGCGCCGGCAGCCGCGAGATGAGGGCGCCTTGGCCGCCGCCGATATGCCGCGACGTCCGTCCCTCTATCTGGATTGCCGTCAGCTCGCCTTCTCAAATAGCCAGTTTTCCGACGACAGGGCTTCGGTCTTGGACCGGATGCTGCTCGAGCCGCGCGCCGCTTGGCGTTTGGAGACCATCGAGCGCTTCTTCGATGTCTTGCTGGCCGATCTGAGCTTCACCACGGAGAGTGAAGCCATGGCGGTCGCCTATGTGCAATACGATCGGGCCTTGGCGCGGCAAGGGCTCGGCCAGCTCTCCGAGCTGCGGGTCTTGGAGCTGGAGGCGGTCTACCAGGATCTGCTGCATCGGCGCGTGGCGAGCCAGGCCAGCCAGCAGTTGACGCGGTCGCTGTTGGCTCAGGCCATCGGAGTGCCCGGAGAGCTGCCGCGGGATCTGGTCCCGCCGACACTTCCCGAGATCCCCGAGCAATTGCCCGCGCTCGAGGTCTGGACCGAGCAGGCGGAGCGTCATCAGTCCGAGACGGCCTTGGGAGAAGATCCCCGGGCCTCGAGCGGGGCGGGGAGTGGTGGCGCGACGCTGCTGCGGCGTGAGCGCCGGCAGCAGATCAACGAGCTGCTGCTGCGTTTGCGCGTCTTGGGTGCGGCGCAGCAGAGCGTCCAGGTCGAATCCGCCTGGCGCGACCTGAAGCTCGATCAGAGTCGCACGCTCTATGAGCTCGAGGTCACGGCCGACCTTGGGTATTCCATGAGCCAGCAGACACGGACACGCATGCGGGAGAAACGCGTCGCCTATTGCCGCGCGCTGGCTTGGGCCGAGCTGCATGAGCTGGTCGGTCGCCCATTTTGGACAACTGACACCGAGGGCCCCTAGATGCGCACTTGGCTGATGATTCCGCTGCTCCTCCTGACCATGGCTCCCGTCCATGCCGCGGAGGTGCTCAAGGGCTGGCTGGAGTGGGTTCACGAAGTCGAAATGCGGGTCGTCGAGAGTGGTGTCGTCGAGGACGTCGCCGTCAGTGCCGGCGAGCAGGTCAAGGAAGGGGATCTCTTGCTTCGCATGGATCAGCGTGAGGCCAGGGCCAAGCTCTTGGAGACCCGCGCTCGGGTCGCGCGCGCCCGCGTCGGCACCGAAAAGGCCCAGCGTGAGCTCGAGCGCAGCCGCGAGCTCTTCGATCGTGGCCTGATCGCCATCGAAGAGCTGAAGGACGCCGAGCTTTTGCAGGCCGCGGCCGTCGCGGAAGAAGAGGCAGCCAAGGCGGCCGAGGCGTCGGCTCAGGTCGCCTTGGAGCGGACCGAGCTGCGTGCGCCCTTCGATGGCATCGTCGTCGCGCGCAATGTTTGGAACGGCGCGGTCATCTATAAGACGCTCCAGCAGGAGCCCTTGATCGTCGTCGCGCCGAATCGGCGGATGCTGGCGCGCGCCCTGGTGACGGCCAATGTCCTGCGGCGCTATCGACCCGGGGACGAAGCTCGGGTCAAGGTGGGCGGCTCGATCCGCGCCGGCAGCGTCTATAGTCTGGGTGTCCAGGCGGTGCGGGTCGAGCTCGAGGGCGCCGTCTACTATCTAGATATTATCTTCGATGTGAAGGCGAACGAGGTGCTGCGCCCCTCCGAGACGGTGCAGATCCTGTCTCCCTGAGAGCGAATATCACTCCAAGTTCGAATTTAATTCCGAATCTGGCGGCTTCCTCGCCGCCAAGGCGAATTGCATGCAATTTATCGATTTGAAAGCACAGTATGAGCGGATCGAGTCGGAGGTCAGGGCTCGAATCGAGGCTGTCCTGCAGCACGGTCAGTTCATCATGGGGCCGGAGGTCGGAGAGCTCGAAGAGCGTCTCGCCGACTTCGTCGGCGTCCGACATTGCGTCGGCATGTCCAGCGGAACGGACGCACTGCTCGCCGCGATGATGGCGCTGGAGATCGGGCGGGGCGATGAGGTGATCACCACGCCCTTCACCTTTATCGCGACCGGCGAGATGATCGCGCTGCTCGGTGCCCGGCCCGTCTTCGTCGACATCGACCCCGTCACGTACAACATGGATCCGGCCAAGCTGGAAGACGCCATCACTGGGCGAGCCCGGGCCATCATGCCGGTCTCGCTCTATGGTCAGTGTGCCGACATGGACGCGATCAATGCGGTCGCGGAGCGTCATCACCTGCCGGTCATCGAAGATGCGGCACAGAGCTTCGGGGCGAGCTACAAGGGACGGCGCTCTTGCGGCCTGTCCAAGATCGGCTGCACGTCTTTCTTTCCGGCCAAGCCCCTGGGCGCCTATGGTGACGCTGGGGCCTGCTTCACGGACGACGATGCGCTCGCCAAGGCGTTGCGCGAGATTCGCAATCACGGCCAGGACCGGCGCTACCATCATCCGCGCATTGGCCTGAATGCGCGTCTGGACACCATGCAGGCAGCGGTGCTGTTGGCGAAGCTGGATATTTTTGGGGACGAAGTGGATGCTCGATCGAGACTTGGACGTCGTTACACCGAGCTGCTAACGGCGCGGGGAGCTGGCTCGACAGAGCTTGGAGGGGATGCCGTTCTGACGCCCTTCGTCCATCCGGACAATGTGTCGGTATTCGCCCAGTACACCCTACAGGTTCCAGACCGCGACAGTGTCGCGGAGAAGCTGAGCGCATCTGGCGTGCCCTCCGCAGTTCACTATCCGGTGCCTTTGAACGATCAGCCGGTTTTCCATGTCGGCCTTCCGGGCGAGGAGACACCCGTCGGCGCACGCGTCGCCCAGCGCGTGATCAGTTTGCCCATGCATCCGTATCTCACCGAGGAGACTCAGCTCAAGGTGGTCGATGCAGTCGCCGCCGCGACAGGGTTGGCAGGGTCTTAGTACCGACGCAAGGCGTCGACCACAGGGATGTCCTGATGCGTCATGCGAATCGGTGTGGGGCGAGTCTAAGCATCCCTGGACCAACCAGCAGCGGCCGCGCAGAGGTCGCCCGAGTCGAAAGTTGGAAGAAGGGCTTGACGCTGTTCTGAGGCGCTGTAGAATGCACGGCTCCTCAGGGAGCGGGGTTAGCCGGCTGTTTTGGGACGCGGGGATTTTGGTGTTCTGGCTGGCGGCTGATGAAA
>NZ_JAAIJQ010000250.1 GCF_010820565.1 Thiorhodococcus minor
TGAACAAACGGCCCCTCGCAACCGAGGGCATGAGGTTACATTCTAAGCGCCACGCCGCCGCATGGGCTTTCTCCGCGCAGCGGCTTCGTCCAACAAGTCGCTCCAGCCGAGCCGCGCAGACGCGGCGTAGTTAATCTGCAAGCTCATCACGGCGCGGCCGTCTGAGCTTGGTCGTTCGCCAGCTGTTTCCGAACGGTCGATCGCTGCCGATCGAATACACCACGGTGCGTCTCGGCGGCGGCGATGGTCTGCTAGCCATCGGCCGCAGTCTGCAGTGTGTCAGCGAGCTGCAGACGCGGCTCATCGAGGCGCAGCAGACAATGGAGCGGGACTATTGGAAGCTGCGTGAGGTCGAGACCCGCTATCGGCTCCTGTTTCGCTCCTCGACGGATGCGATCCTGCTGCTGCGCGCCGACTCGCTCAGCGTCATCGAGCTGAATCCGGCCGCGATTGCAGCCCTGAGCGTCGGCGCGCATCGCGCCCGCCCCATCGTTGGCCGTGAGCTGCTGCCCTTGTTCGAGGCAGAGGACCGCGATGCCTTGCGCGCCATGCTGAGCCTCGTGGCCGAGCACGGGCATGCGCCCGGCGTCTTGGTGCATGTGGGGGAGGCGCATTTGGCTTGGCTTGCTCAAGCCTCGCTGCTCTCCTCGGAGTCGGGGGCCACCTACCTCGTCCGCTTGACCCCAGATCCGAGCGATGCGGAGATGAGCGGGCTTCAGGGATTGCCCTCCACTCAGGATCTGCTGCGACGCATGCCGGACGGATTCGTCATGATCGACCACGGCGGTCTGATTCTGAGGGTCAATCAGGGCTGTCTCGATCTCATGCAAATGCCAAGCGAGCGGTCCGTACTGCACGAGACCCTGGGCCGTTGGCTCGACCACCCAGGGGCGGACCTGGCCGCCTTGCTGGCGAAGCTCCAGCGCCTGGGCTCGGTCCGTCTCTTTCCGACGACGCTGCATGGCGAGCTGGGCGCCGAGACCGATGTCGAGATTTCCGCCGTCGGAGACACTGACGCCGACCCCGAGTACATCAGCCTCATCATTCGGGACGTTGGCCGGCGGCTGCTCCAAGGGGCGCAGCCGATCAAGCTGACCGAGGGGCCGTTGCCAGCGGTCGAGCGTCAGGGCAAGCACAGCTTGCGCCACCTGGTCGACCAGACCGTGAGTCTCGTCGAGCGACACTACATCGAGGAGGCGCTGCAGCGCACCGGCGGCAATCGGACCGCGGCTGCCGAGCAGGGCGAGCGCGTATAAAATCTTGTAAATAGAGCCAGTTGCGGCAATCTACCGAGAACCAACTCTCGGGAGATTCTCATGTCCGTCAGTCTGATCGAGCACTTTGCTCCCCTTCACGACCCCCGGGTCGAACGCAACAAACTGTATCCGCTCATGGAGATTC
>NZ_JAAIJQ010000251.1 GCF_010820565.1 Thiorhodococcus minor
CTTGAGTTTCCCTTCAGTTTTCTACGCCGAGGCACCCCATGGACCGATTCGATGAGAGCGACGCCACGCTGTTGCGGGCACTGAAGCGCTATCCGCAACTTAAGGAACGTATCAGGCATCTTATGGCGGTCGTTGAAGATGCTGACGGTGACCTGGCCCAGGCGGATGCGGCGGAACGGCGGGTGATTGAGGAAATCCGCCGTCTTGGGCAGGAGAGCCTTCAAGCCTGGGCCGAGCGCCAAGTGAACCAGACGTCATTGGCCATGATGGAGGCTGGCGATGCGCGTCGTGGGGTTAAAAAAAACTCTGCTGGTACAGTACGTTCGGCGTAATCGAGGTGGACGAGCCGGTGTGGCGTGAAGGCACGCGCACGCGGCGGTGCTTCTCGCTCAGCGCCCAGGTGACGCATCGGTGTTGCTCTCAGTCGCTGCAACGGGTGATCACGGATTTCGGGGCCGATGTGGCGTTTCGCCAAGCCGCGAAGAAGCTCCAAGAACATTATGGGTTCACCTTGCCGGTGGAGCGGATCCGTCAGGTTGTCGAGGGACATGCGCAGACGATGTACGAGGCGCAGGTGCTGAGCACCGATTGGCCCCAGGCGCCCGGTGTGCCCTGGGTGGTGGCGCAAACCGACGGGGGGATGATCCCGATTGTCACCCCCAATGCCACGCAGGCGGACAAGCGTCGCGGGAAAAGCCTGGCGTGGAAAGAGGCGAAGTTGTGTCTGGCTCACGCCCAGGTTAGCGCGACACCCTGGTATGGCGGAACACTCCAAGGCGGCGTCGATGAGGCCGGGAAGGCGCTCTTTGACTGTGCTCTGCATGCGGGCTTCGGGACGCAGACGCGGGTGCATGGTGTCGGCGACGGAGCGACCTGGATCGCCGATCAAATCGACGCGCAATTCGCCCAGCAGGGCCAGTTCCTGATCGATTTCTATCATGCATGCGACTATTTGGCCGCGGCGGCCAAGGTCTGCGCCCCGGATCCAAAGGTCTGGCTCAGCATGCAAAAAGCACAGCTCAAGGCCAACGCGTCCGATACCGTACTGGCAGAACTGGCACTTCATGGGGAGCCTGAAACAGTTGCCGACGCGGACGCTCCCGTGCGTGCCGCACAACGCTATTTCAGCAACCGGCGCCATCAGCTCGATTATCAGGGCGCGCACGAACAGGGATTGCCGATTGGCTCCGGCGAGATCGAGAGTGCACATCGTTACGTCGTCCAGCAACGCCTGAAGCTCCCCGGCGCATGGTGGCGCATCGAGCAGGCCGAGGCCATGCTTGCCCTACGCCTGAACCGGGTCAATGACCAATGGGAGTCGTACTGGCAAGACCAAATCCAGCAAGCCGCATGACAAGCGACCAGCACGCATCACTTTTGGTCGCACCCCC
>NZ_JAAIJQ010000252.1 GCF_010820565.1 Thiorhodococcus minor
TCCCGCGTTCCATGTAGCCTGCCTTGAGCCAAGCCCGCAATTTTCCCTGATGCGTGGGGAGGTGTCCGACCATCCACTCATGATCCAGATGGTCGAACAACAACACGACACAATACCCACCACCAAGACCTTAACGGCTATCCCGAGCGGGTGACCATCAGGCGTCCCCGCCATCCCTTCGACGGGCAATCGCTCGCGATCTTCAGCACCAGCACTCACCAAGGCACCCTCCAGCTCGTCCTCGTGCTCCCGGACGGCACGCGCTTGCGTGTTCCCGCCGCCTGGACGGATCTCTACGGCCCGCCGGCGCCGCGTCCGGCGATCCTTGCCTCGGTGGCGCAGTTGCTTCAGGCACGCGCCGTTGTTAATGCACTCCTTCGCCGCGCACAGGCCGCCTCGGCGCCCGCGCCAACCTCACCGAAGGAGCCCACCGATGCCCGAGCAATTGACGTTTCTGCAGCCACCACCGCCCGCCGGGGCCGTACCGGCCTGGGAGACCCTCCAAACCGAGCAGCAACAAGAGATACGGACGCTGCTTGCACGCCTGATGCGCCAGCTCGTCACGGCCCAGCGCGCCCCGCGGCAAGAGGCGCATCCCGATGACTGATCTCAGCAAGATCACGTCTTCACAGCTGTCACGCTTGGCGATCGTCTACGTGCGCCAGTCGACCAATGCCCAAGTGGAGTGCAATCGCGAGTCCACTGAGCGCCAGTATCAGCTACGGACCTTCGCCGCGCAGCTCGGCTGGCCGGCGGCGGCGATCCGGGTCATCGACCAGGATCTCGGCCTCTCCGGCTCCGGCTTGAGCACGCGCTCGGGGTTCGCCGAGCTCGCCGCCGAGGTCGCCCTCGGGCATGTGGGGATCGTGCTGGCCCTGGAGGTGTCGCGCCTGGCGCGCAACAACGCCGATTGGTACCGGCTGCTGGATCTCTGCGGCACCACGGATACGCTGATCGGCGATGCCGATGGACTCTACCATCCGGGGCTGTTCAACGATCGGCTCGTGCTCGGCCTCAAGGGCACCATGTCGGAGGCGGAGCTGCATGTCTTGCGCGCGCGCCTCAACGGTGGCATCCGCCATAAGGCCGCACGCGGGGAGCTGCGCCGTGGTTTGCCCATCGGACTGGTGTGGGGCGAGGCCGACGGCGAGGTGCGCTTTCACCCCGACGCGGCCGTCACGGACGCCATTCGAGCCGTGTTCGAGCGCTTCGCCGAGATGGGCTCGGCACGGCGCGTGTGGCTGTGGTTTCGTAGCGAGGCGTTGCCCTTTCCTACGCAGATCCCTGGCGGCGCCGAGATTCAATGGGTCACGCCCAGTTACACGAAAATCCATCAAGTGCTGACCAATCCCGTCTATGCTGGCGCCTATGTCTACGG
>NZ_JAAIJQ010000253.1 GCF_010820565.1 Thiorhodococcus minor
GTCGTGGAGATCAGCTCATTGGTCAGAAAGGACTTGCCGGCACCCGACTGCGCGGCGATGCAGGCGTTGTAGTTGGAGGCCGAGTCGAACAGCGACAGATGCATCAGCTGCCCGCCGCGGCTGACGAGGTTGAGCACCGGGGTGCCGGTGCCCTTCCAGTCCCCATGCACCGGCATCAGCCGCACCGCGTGGCTCGCGGCCAGGGTGCGGTAGCGCTGCATGTCACGAATTGCGGTCCGATCCGCGCCGAAGGGCAGACAGTTCAAGAACAGCGGCAGGGTAAAGAAGCGGTCGCTCACCACCTGGAAGCCCAGCTCCCGCCAATAGGTGCGCAGGTTCGAGGCCGCGGCGGTCGCCTGCTCCTTGGGCGCGAAGAGCACCAGCCCCAGATGCGCCCGCACCGGGCGGTCCCCGGCATCGAGGCGCTCGAAGAGCACCCGAAAGCCCCGCGCCCGCTCGGTCAGGCGCGGCAGATAGACCGCGATCGGCCCGGTCGCCATGTTGGTCGCCCACTGACTCTGTGTCTGCAGCAGCGTCCGGGTGGTCTCCGGCTCGGGGAAATGCAGATTGAGACAGACCAGCAGGTTGTGCGGAATACCCCGTGTCCCCGAGAAGGGATCGCTCAGATAGCGCGCGGCCAGCCCGAAGTGCAGCCGGTCGGGAAAGCGCTTGACCGAGAGGGTCTGCACCCGGCAGTCCCCCAGCGTCAGTCCCTGGGCATCGACCTCGAGGGCCTGATCCGGATCGAGGAACTGCTCGCGCAGGATGCGCGTCGGGTCGGCCTCGGGCGTGACGCGCTCGCGCCAGGTCGCCTCCGGTGCCCAGTTGAGCAGGCCGTTCATCAGGCGGACCAGATCGCCCGCCATCAACGCTTGAGGCTGCAGCCCGACGGTGGCGAGCACCTGCTCGGTGTTCGCGCGCAGGTCGAGCGCGGCCTGATGGGACGCGGCGCTGGGTAGCGGACCAGGGAGCGGCAGCTTGACCGTCACCAGGACCTGGACGTCGCGCACCCGGGTCTCGGACTGGCGGATGAGGGGCGCCGCGACACCCGCGCGCAGGAAGGCCGCCCGCTCCGCGGTCGCCGCGCGCAGCAAGGGATGGCGCAGCTCGGCACGCAGGCCGCTCATCACCGCGAGTGGTCCCTCGATATCCGGGGAGGCCCATAGGATCACCTGCACCAGGGTCTCGCTGGGCCACTCCTGATTGACCAGCGCCGTGAGGCGGTCGGCATGGCCCTGATCGGCCCCGGCCAGAGGCTGGCAGCGCCACCCGAAGGCGAGGCTCTGATCGTCGAGCAGGAAGATGCCCTGCTCGGGGTCGCAGGCCAGGGTCGGGAAGAGTGCAGAGGC
>NZ_JAAIJQ010000254.1 GCF_010820565.1 Thiorhodococcus minor
CTGGGTCGTCTGGCCTCGATCCGCGCGGGCCTGCGTGACGCGCTGGAGTCAGGCCCCTGGTGCGACGAGGCGGGCTTCGCGCGACGCGTCGAGCAGGCCTATCGAGAGATGTGGCGGAAATGGTGTGCCGAGGACAGCAAGCGGAGAGGCGCTTGACCGATATCACGGCCCTTTGCGAAGCCGCCCATGCGCATCGGCGTGCGGGCCGTCTCGCGGTCGCTGAGAATCTCTATCGTGCCCTCTTGGCGCTTGATGCCGAGCACGCCGAGGCACATCGTCATCTGGGCCTGATCGATATCGAGTGTGGTCGGATCGAGCCGGGGCTGGAGCATCTGCGTCGGGCGGTGATGCTGGCGCCCCTGGTCGGCGATTACAGGTTGTCGCTCGCCGATGCCTTGCTTCAGTCGAACCGACCAGGCGAGGCGTTGAGCCTGCTCGACGATCCGGCGAGCGACGCGGTCGACGCGAGCGCCGTTCGAGCGCTGCGAGAACGAATCGAGCGTCATGGGAGTGGCGAGGCTGGGAATGGCGATCTCATCGACCGATTGAAGACCGGCCGTTATGCCGAGGCGCTGGTCTTGGCGGGCGAGCGCACGAGAAGTCATCCGCAAGACCCGTTCAACTGGAAGGTGTTTGGCACCCTGCTGCTGAGACAAGCGCGAGCAGAAGAGGCCGTGGCGGCCTTGAGGCGGGCCATCGAGCTGGATGCCCGGGATCCGGAGACGCTCAACAGTCTCGCCCGTGCCTACGAAGACCTTGATCGGCGGGAAGACGCGGCCGACCTCTATCGACAGGCATTGGCGCTCCAGCCCGAACGTGCCGAGATCTGGTGCAATCTGGGCCTTTGTCTGCAGCTGCTCGGACAGCTCGATGCCGCGTTGTCGAGCAGCGCTCGGGCCCTGGAGCTTCGCCCGGGCTTCGTCAAGGCCCATCAGCTTCGTGGGACGATCTTGAAAGAGCTTGGACGCGCGCAAGAAGCTCTCGAGGCTTATGAGTGTGCGCTGGCGACTGATTCCGACTCCCTCGAAACGCTCAATGACCGAGGCATTCTTCTGCAAGGGATTGGGCGTTTCGAAGACGCGCTCGCGAGCTTCGATAGGGCGTTGAGGCTCGATCCTGGATATGCGACAGGGCTCAACAATCGCGCCAACGCGTTGAAGGATCTTGGCCGACTGGACGAGGCGCTGGCGGACTTGGAGCGAGCGATCGCGCTCAAGCCGGATTTTGCCCGCGCCCATTCCAACCGCTTGTTCACCCTGAACTACCACCCGGACAAATCGGCCGAGGAGATCTTCGCGGCGTATCGTGATTACGAGCGCCGCTTTGGCGCGCCGCTGCGCACGGG
>NZ_JAAIJQ010000255.1 GCF_010820565.1 Thiorhodococcus minor
GGCGGACAGCTCACGGCCGGCGAAGATTATCAAGAGCTGCGCGCCTCGGTCGGCCTGCACCTGCTCGACTTCGATCTGTTCACCGCGAACGACGCCGAACGTCAGCAGGCGGTGTGGCGCTTCGAGATGCGCGATGAGCGTCAGCCAAACGTATCGCTAGGGAACGTCCTACAGATGAACCTGATCGAACTGAAAAAGGCTGATCGCCTCGGGCTACCACCCGGCGCATTGCGCGCCTGGATCACCTTCTTCAAACACTGGCAAGAGGAGCCCACCATGGCCGCAGTCGCTCATGAACCCGTCAAGCAAGCCATGAACCGCATCCGCCAACTTAGCGCCGATGAAGAAGCACGCCGCCTCGCCTTCGTGCGCGAGCGGGCACTGCACGACGAGGTGTCGTTTTTGAATGAGGCCAAGCGGGAGGGTCGCCATGAAGAGGCGCGTGACGTTCTTCGTGCTCAGCTGAACGTCAAATTTGGTGACCTGCCGGGCTGGGTTGAAGAACAGATTGGGGTGGCTGATCACGAACGACTGAGGGGATGGATGCGTGAGATTCTGTTCGCCGACAGCCTTGATGGACTCTTCAAGCACTGACATGGACCGCATCCGCCAATTCAGCGCCGATGAAGACATCTGGCGCCTACACTGGGGCGAGGACTGGCTGTCTCGCAGCCATCTGGGCCTGCGCGCCGAGCACCGGCGCCATGCCTTCGTGCTCGATGACGCGACGGCGGCGCCGATCGCAGACGCCGTGCGCACCATCATGCAAGACCCGGCGCTCAAGGCCCGTTTGGCCACCGGTGCCCGTGACTTCTACCAAGAGGCGCTGCGCGAGCGCGGCGAGCATTTGCACAGCTTTCTGTGCGCCTTGGCGAACCGAAAGGGCGCCGGAAGCAGACGCCTAAAGGCCGATGCACCCGCCGCCAGCGTCGCCACGCCGCTTGATGACCACCCAGTCCCGCGCGCTGGTAATCGAACACCGCGCGACGCTGGCACCATCCAAACCCTGAATCGAGTTCAAGGACAGCCCTAGATGTCGAAAAAAGCCCTCATCACCGGCATCACCGGCCAAGACGGCAGCTACCTCGCCGAATTCCTGCTCGAGAAGGGCTACGAAGTCCACGGCATCAAGCGCCGCGCCTCGCTGTTCAACACCCAGCGCGTCGACCACATCTACGAAGACCCGCATCAACGCGAGCAACACTTCGTGCTGCACTACGGCGACCTCACCGACACCTCCAACCTCACGCGCATCATCCAACAGGTACAGCCCGACGAGGTCTACAACCTCGG
>NZ_JAAIJQ010000256.1 GCF_010820565.1 Thiorhodococcus minor
AGTGCTCGTTCATGCTGTTTCCTCTGTGGCTAATCGGATGACTTGCCACTGGGAAACAATCAGAATAATGCCGGGTCTGCAATTACGGCATCAGCCGTAAAACACTGATCGAAAAGAACTTAAAGCAGGACGCCAGGACTACCAGGCATTATTCGGCACCCGGGATTATGACGAATCGTGTGCGGCGAGACGGTGTAACTGGCCAAAGCAGGGTAGCGCTCGGAGGCCGTCTGCACGGCCGCTGCCAGGCGTAGCGAGACATTCGCTCTCGTCATGGCCCGCCCGTTTCGGGCGGGTAGCAACGGGTCGCCGGCACCGAGGTCAGGGTTTTGTTTCAACCAGGCACGGATGGCGTTGATAGTGGAGTGCCAGAGCGGAACGCTGCGTTGCTTGCGTCCCTTGCCATGCAGATGCACGCAGGCGGCGCGTTCCTCCAAGACGACGTCGCCGACGTTGACGTGCGTAATCTCGGAGACCCGTGCTCCGGTGTTGTAGAGCATCTGCAGGAGCAGGTGATCACGCCGGCCAATCCAGGTGTTTGGTGGCGCCTGGATCACGGCCTGCATTTCCTCGGGCGAGAGATAGCCGAACATGGGGCGCTCGAAGCGCTTGACGGGGATGCCGAGCGCGCGCTCGAGAACCTGTAATGACGCCACATCCCGGTGAGCGGCGAACTTCAAGAAGGAGCGCAGCGCCGCCAGGCGTGCATTGCGGCTGCGCACGCAGTTGTGGCGTTGTTGCTCCAGATGATCGAGGAACGCCGTGAGCAATTGCGGGGTGATCTCCGCGAGGGTCATCGCGACCGGTGCTTTGCCGAGTTGTGACTGCGCGAATTGGAGAAAGAGCACCATGGCATCGCGGTAAGTGGCAATGGTCTGCGGGCTCAAGGCGCGCTGCTGGGTGAGATAGTCGGCGAAGTAGGCTTGCACGAGAGCCGCGAATGACGGGGAGGAGGCAGGCTTAGGCATTCCGGCCCTCCTCGAGCGCGGCGAAACGCTCGAACTTTGCCCCGGCTACCGCGATCAGCTCTGGAGCCGCCGAGAGATACCAGTAGGTACAACTGATCTTGGTATGGCCCAGATAGGTCGAGAGGGCCAGCATCTTCTGGTCGAGATCGCGGCCTTCGCGCTGCCACGCGATCAAGCGCCTGACTGACGGCAAAGGTATGACGATTATGCCGCGCGCGGCATAAGCGGCATCATGCCGACAACCGAATTATGCCGAGTCGTCAGCGGCTGCCTTTGCCTTTCTTCCGTATTTCTTGAGACTTACG
>NZ_JAAIJQ010000257.1 GCF_010820565.1 Thiorhodococcus minor
CTGATGCTCCTCGCTCGCCTGGGATTGCGCGCCAGTGAGGTCGTCACCCTCGACATCGATGACATCGATTGGCGAGCAGGCGAAGTGACCATTCGCGGCAAAGGCCTGGTGCACGAGCGCTTGCCGCTCCTGACGGAGCCCGGAGAGGCGCTGGCCGCCTATTTGCGTCAGGCGCGGCCCGCGACCCGCTCGCGTCGGGTCTTCGTGCGCCTGCAGGCGCCTTATTCAGGCTTTGCGGGACCGTCAACCGTCTCAACCCTCGTGCGACGTGCCCTGGAGCGCGTTGGTCTCGAACCACCGGCCAAGGGCGCCCACATCCTTCGGCACACCCTGGCAACGGAGCTGCTTCGCGGGGGCGCCTCCATGGCCGAAATCGGCCAAGTGCTGCGTCATCACTCGCCGAATACCACGGAGATCTATGCCAAAGTCGACCTCTCGGGTCTGAGCGCCCTGGCCCAACCCTGGCCGGACATCGGAGGTGGGCGATGAGCGCACTCCATGACGCCTTGGAGGAGTATCTTGCCGTGCGCCGGAGCTTGGGTTTCGCGCTGCGGCGACCGGCGGGCTTGCTGCGCAACTTTGTCGCCTTTCTGGATGCCAACGAGGCGCCCTACATCACCCAGGCGTTGGCGGTTCGCTGGGCGGAGCAACCCACCGACGCGCAGCCAGCCACCTGGGCGGGACGCCTGGGCATGGTCCGCGGCTTCGCCCGCTGGCGGCGCGTGAGCGATCCGCGCACCGAGATTCCGGCGGATGGCCTCCTGCCTGAACGCTACCACCGTCACCCGCCCTACCTGTACAGCGATGAGGAGATCGATCGGCTGTTGGCCGCGGCTACCGAGCTGCCCTCCGCCAATGGCTTGAGGGCCTGTAGCTACGCGACGCTGTTTGGTCTGCTGGCCATCACGGGCCTGCGGGTGAGCGAAGCGCTTATGCTCGATCGTGCGGATGTCGATTTGGCGCAAGGACTCCTGACCATCCGCCGCACGAAGTTCGGCAAGTCACGCTTGGTCCCGGTGCATCGCTCAACCCGCGAGGCGCTCGAGCGCTACGACGGACAAAGAGCACGGGTGTTTCCACAACCGGCGACGCCGGCATTCTTCCTCTCCGAGCGGGGCAAACGCATCACGGACTGGAGTGCACGTTACACCTTCGCGAAACTCTCTCAACGCATCGGCTTGCGCGCCGCCGCGAGCGGCCATGGGCGGGGGCCGCGTATTCATGACATGCGCCACCGATTTGCGGCTCGCACCTTG
>NZ_JAAIJQ010000258.1 GCF_010820565.1 Thiorhodococcus minor
AGAGGCCTTCGAGGAAGGCCAGAAGCTGGTCATCGGGGCGGTAGCGAGCCGGTGTGACCCCGATGGGCGTGGTCCGAGCCAGTGCCTGCTCTTTACAGACGCAGATCGGCGTGCAGATACATCTGCGTGGTTTCCACCGACTCATGCCCTAGCCAGAGCGCGATCACGGAGCGGTCGATGCCGTGCCGCAGAAGGTCCATGGCGGCGCTGTGACGCAAGACATGCGCGGTCACGGTCTTGCGCTGCAGAGAGGGGCAGCGTTGCTGGGCGGTCCGAGCATGTTTCGCCACCAGGCGCTCGACCGCATCCCTGCTGAGCGGTCCACCGCGGCAGCTGGGAAAGACCGGCTCATGAGGTAAGCCGTTGCGCTCTTGCAGCCAGTGCTCCAGCAAGGCCGCCGCTTCAGCGCGCAGCGGTGTCGCGCGTTGCTTGCGGCCCTTTCCGAGGCATTTCACATGCGCCCCGGTTCCCAGCACGACGTCCTGAGCGCACAGTCCGATCAGCTCAGACACACGCAGTCCCGTTTGGACGGCCACGGTTAGCAAGGTTGCGGTCCCGGCGGCCGATCCAGGTCGAAGGATCTGGAGCAGCGATCAGTGCCTCGATCTCCTCGCGGTGGAGAAACGCGATCTGCCGGCGTTCATGGCGTTTGCTCGGCATGGCCAGCACACGCTGGCAGAGCCAGGCCTGGGCGGGCTCCTCCAGGGCGACATACTGAAAGAAGGAATGGATCGCGGCGAGGCGGGCATTGCGCGTGCGAGCACTGTTGCCCCGATCCTGTTCAAGATGATCCAAGAATTGGCCGATGAAGGGCGCATCGAGATCCTCGAGGCGCAAGGCGGAAGGCGTGGTGCTGCGCCGTTCGGCGGCGTAGCGCAGCAGCAGACGGAAGGTGTCACGGTAGCCGGCAATGGTGTGCTCACTGGCGCGCCGTTGCCGACAGAGGCGCTCGGTGAAGAAGGATTGCAGCAGGGCGGGAAAGGGGTTGGCGATCATGCGCGGACCTCCTCGGCGTGCTCCATCAGGCGTTGGCTGGCCAACTGGAGGAGCTCCGGGACGGCCTCGAGATACCAGTAGGTCTCGTTGACATGGACGTGACCAAGGTAGGTGGCGAGCTTGGGGAGCTCGCGCTCGACATCGACGCCCGTGCGGTACCAGTGAATCAAGGTGCGAGCCGCAAATCGGTGGCGCATGTCATGAATACGCGGCCCCCGCCCATGGCCGCTCGCGGCGGCGCGCA
>NZ_JAAIJQ010000259.1 GCF_010820565.1 Thiorhodococcus minor
CGATACTGGGCTCGCGGCGCACGATTACCCAGGCGGGAGTCACACCCGCTAGAACACGCGGCCTTGCCAGGCCGCACTGTCCCCTTTTACGGTCCCTTTTACGCGCGGCGCATCATGATGGGAACGCGCACCGAAGCGGGGTCGCGTACCTTCACCCTGCTCGCCAGCGTGATCGAAACCTGTCGTCAGCGCGGCCATGTGCCTTGGCCCTATCTGGCCGGCGTGATCGCCGAGCGCCGCGCCGGTCGCGCGGCGACTCCGCTGCCCGCTCCGATGCCTGGTCTCTGAACGGCTACGTTGATGCTTCAATGCAAGACCCCACTCCCTTGACCCCACTCCCTGCTATTCTCTTGCGTTTCTCTTCCGCTATACGCAGGCTGATGGATCTACCCGTACCTTATAGAAATACGTTATCAGCAACACATGCTCGACCTTAACTGAAAAAAACAAAGCTCTTTCAAGATCTTCACGCGATATTTCTAGCAAATAGATCGGAGACTTTCGCAGTGGATAAAAAACCCCTTCGGGATTGATAGTTGTTGATATCAAACCAAAAAACTCATTAATGTCATCAACAAATACGCCTGATAGACCAGATGAGGGTTTTCCGGAAACTTCTCTTACGTTCAGAAACCCGTGAAAAACCATCTCATCGATTTCACTTACGAGAGCATTGTAGTCTATGACGCGAAATCCTTTATATAGAATCTTTTTATCTCTTTCTTTATTCCATCTATTAAAATAACTCTGCATCTCAATGTCGAGCGATTCTTTAGTCTCTAGACATATTACGCCAAAGAAATAAGATCTTCCGCACACCCTATCAAAAGCCTTTAAATATCCTTTCAGCTCGGAAACATAGGCTTCAAATGCTTTGGCACTTAACTCATCGACCATTCACGCCACCTTTCAAGCGGTCTTGAGAATGAGGAATCACTTCCGCGACGCCGGTTATCGCGCAGGATACTATATCAGACTTCCTTGCTGTATCCGCCTCGTCTCTGCTCCATCGTTTTACTAGCGACAAGTCCGCTTGGCGGCTTCCAGTCTTCTTATAGCGTTTTCAAGTCTATCTATTCGGGTTTGATGGCCCGAGTCAAGACCGCCACATTCATCACCATCGATCTTTCGGAGAGTAAGCCGGGTCCTTGCCGCCGTTTAGGCCGAAGTTGGTGTTCTCTGTTTGCCGCCTGGTTTCCCGGCGGT
>NZ_JAAIJQ010000025.1 GCF_010820565.1 Thiorhodococcus minor
CCCGCTCGATCGCATCTACCTCGCGCCACCGCAGGCGCTGGTGTTGGAGGACCCCGCTTTTGGGCGGGCAATCAGGATCCAATCCGCAGGCAATCACAGCGCGGTAGTGTGGAACCCCTGGATCGAGCAGGCCGCCGCGATGGGGGATTTCGGGGACTTGGAGTACCTGAAGATGCTCTGCGTGGAGACCACCAACGCCGGTCCGGATCGGGTGTCCATTGCGCCTGGGGAGACGTCTCGTCTTGCGGTCCAGATCCACGCAGAGCGCACTTGAGGTGTGAAGTGGACTCTCAAGCGCGGACCGAAGTGCCGACCATGAAGCGTCGGCGGCAACTCCCCGCTCAACCACTCCCCGTCCGGTGTCTGCCACACCTCCAGGCGATAACGGATCGTGCGGGCCCGGATGTCGAGATCTTGGACAATGAAATTGCGATCGCCCTTGAAGCGCGCCCTCGCTGGTGGTCCTGGGGTGGGGGGAATCCGACGGTCCTCGTCAATGGGCAAGTTCGGCGTCTTGCTGCGCTTGCTCGAGCCCGCCCGCTTGCCCGGCGACTCACCGCTGTCCTGAGCCGACTTGCCAGGAGCGCTATGATCGGCCATCCCGCTGGGTTTGAAGGTCGGCTTGGCTTTCTCCCCCTTGAGCACCGCGATCGCATCGCGCAACTGCTCGATGGTTTCCGTTTGCCGTCGGGTCGTTTCGGCAAGCGTTTCGATCAGCTCCAGCAACTGCTCGATGAGCGGGGTACGCGCCGCGTCGGGGATGTCTGGGAGGGTGATCGGAGCGGGCATGCCGGGAGCGATTCGAAGGTCAGGATTCGGGGCCGAGGCAATACTCTAACGGATCTCCTCAGCCAAGGCTGCCACGACTTATTGAGAAGTTACTAATCAATGTGTGTCATATAGTGTACAAACGAGGGGTGTCTAGCAGTGTTGTGGGCTCGAATTGGGCTCGAATTGGGCTCGAATTTGACTCAGGAAACGGCCTGACTTAGTGAAATTGGAATCCCTCGACTGATGAAAGAGCGCATCCGTCGAGCAGAGCCTACTCAGAGCTCGGACGGACGGGGCTCGATCTGGGACCCGTCAACCGACAGGTGTCGGTCGGTCCAGGTTTAGACGATGCTCAAGAAAAACCCGCCACGCGGGCGGGTCTGTGCGGGTCGCGACGGATAACAGATCAGTGATCCGCCAGCTCTAGGCGCTGCTCAATGCGCTCGACTCTTCGGCGCAGATCGTCCATGCCGGACCTGCTCGAGTAGACGGCGGTCGTCAAGGCGCCGATCTGCTGGCCCATCGCGGACAGCTGGATCTCGACGGAGCCGAGGCGCTGCTTCATCTCGCCAATGTCAGAGCGGATCGCCCGCAGGTGCTCGAGCACAAGATTGGTGGTGTCGTCAGTCATGCCTGCCTCGCTTGATGCCCGAAATCGCTTGTTCGAGCGGGTCTACCACTGAGCGTAGCAAAAACCCGCCACGCGGGCGGGTCCATTCTCGTCACTGACGCTTATCAATCCCCAACCGCTCTAGGACATTCCTCAAGGTCCCTTCGCTGATACCCAGCTCACGGGCAATCCCGCGCTTCGAGGCGCCGGCCTGGTGTCGCTCGAGGATGCGGCGGTCGCGATCGGACAGGCCGGGCGCGGCCTCACGCTGCGGAGATGTCTCGGGCTCGGGGCTCGGCTTTTCCGTTGCTGCAACGCTCTCGATATCCGTTGCGTCAACGCTCTCCTTTTTCGTTGATACAACGGGATCAAAGCTCGCCGCGATACCCATTCTGACCATCGCTGCCGGCCAGGGAAGCGCAAAGCGCGAGGCCGGTAGTCCCGGGTAGGCGTGTGCGCGTGCGTATTGCCGTAATGACGAAGGACGTGAGTCCTTCGTCGTGAAGGCAATATGCAAAGCGCAGTCACACACGCCGTAGAGTCATTCGTCGTAGGGTCGTGCGCAGCCCGAGTGCGCCAACGGCGCTACTCGAGGCGGAGCAGCGACCCGGAGCGGGACGGCCCGGGCTGAGAAGGTTGTCGCCCTGCGCGAGTCCCGTCGGCGAGGGATCGACCCGACGGGTATCACGAGCGCAGACGCGACACTCCGGCAGCTTGGCCGCAACAGCCTTGATCACGGCAAACGCAAGTGCTTGATTTTTTTGGTGCCCGGAGCCGGGCTCGAACCGGCATGACCGAAGTCGAGGGATTTTAAGTCCCTTGCGTCTACCAATTTCGCCATCCGGGCGGGAGGAGGCGTCAAGGATTCGGGTCTGAATGCTGCGGTCCATGATGCGACGGGGATGTCGTACTAGGCCGGATTCAAGAGGAGGGAATGTGGAGGCTGAGCCCGGAATCGAACCGAGGTACACGGCTTTGCAGGCCGCTGCATAACCACTCTGCCACTCAGCCAGAGCCCGCTATTGTAATGAGGCCGCGTGCTTCTGTCACGCCTTATTGCGAGCGAAGCATTACAGGAGCACCAAGTTGTCGCGATGGATGAGCTCTTCGTCGTCGAGGTAGCCGAGAATGGACTCGAAGGTAGACGAAGGCTTGCCCTTAATCCGCTGGGACTCGTCGGCATCATAGTTGACGAGTCCGCGCGCCACCTCGCGCCCCGCCTCGTCCATGCAGGCGACGACTTCACCGCGATGGAAACGCCCCCGTATCTCCTTGACGCCGACAGCGAGCAGACTCGTTCCCTGCTCCCGCAATGCCCTCACCGCGCCCGCATCCAGGACCAGACGCCCGCGAGCCTGCAGGTGCCCGGCCAGCCATTGCTTGCGGGCCGCTTGCGGCTCCTGAAAGGGAATGAGCAGGGTACCGACGAGCTCGCCGGATCCGATGCGCGTCAGCACCCGCTCACCCCGCCCAGGCGCGATGATGGTCGGCGTACCGGATCGCGCCGCCAGACGGGCCGCGCGCACCTTGGTGACCATGCCTCCGGTCCCGAGCCCGGTCACGCTCCCACCTGCGACCTGGTCGAGCTGGGGATCGTCCACCCAAGTCTCCGGGATGAGACGCGCATTGGGATTGCCGCGCGGATCTTGATCGAAGAGCCCATCCTGATCCGTCAGCAAGACTAAGAGATCCGCCTCGATGAGGTTGGCGACCAGCGCGGCCAGGGTGTCGTTGTCACCGAAGCGCAGCTCATCCGTCGCCACCGTGTCGTTCTCGTTGATGACGGGAATGACACCCAGCTTGAGAAGCGTGCGCAATGTGCTGCGCGCGTTCAGATAACGGGGGCGGTCCGCCAGGTCGTCCCGGGTCAGCAGAACTTGTGCGGTATGGTAGCCGCGACACTGGAAACAGTCCTCGTAGGCACGCACCAAGCCCATCTGACCGACGGCCGCCGCCGCCTGAAGCTCGTGCAGGGTCTTCGGCCGCCGCCGCCAGCCCATCCGGGCCATGCCCTCGGCCACGGCCCCGGAAGAGACCAGCACCACTTCACAGCCGGCCTTGCGCCGCTCGACCATCTGCTCGACCCATGGGGCCAGCATCTCGCGATCGAGGCCCTGCCCGTCGCGCGTCAGCAGCGCGCTGCCGATCTTGACGACCCAACGTCGCGTTGCGGGGATCCTGTCTCTGGAGATCATCGGGGGTTTCGCAGCGTATCGAAGGTTTGCAGAGCCTCAGCCGAGCGGATGCCAATCGCCGCTCGCCTCTGCGTCCGGCGCCTCCCAATCCTCACTAGATGATTCGGCCGACTCCCGCACGTCAGCCCCAGGCTCGCCGGCAGCGATCCGCAGCGACTCGAGCCGCGTCATCAGATCTCCGACCAAGGTCTTGGTCCCTTCTCCGCTCAGCGCCGAGATGCCATAGACGGGCGCGTCCCACGCGAGCCGCTCGACCAAACGGGCACGCTGGTTGGCGTAGTCTTCCGCGTCGAGCAGATCGACCTTGTTCAGCACCAGCCAGCGCTCCTTGCCCATGAGGTCGACATCGAAGGCCGCAAGCTCGGCCTCGATCTTACGCACTTGCTCGTAGGGATCTTCGCCCCCCAAGGGCGCGATATCGACCAGATGCAGCAGAAGCCGCGTGCGTGCGAGATGCTTCAGAAACTGGATACCGAGCCCAGCCCCGTCCGCCGCGCCTTCGATAACCCCGGGAATGTCGGCAATGACGAAGCTCCGCGCCTCTCCGACACGCACCACGCCGAGGTTGGGGTGCAGGGTCGTGAAGGGATAATCGGCGACCTTCGGGCGGGCGCTCGAGACCTTGCGGATCAACGACGACTTGCCGGCATTCGGGAAGCCGAGAAGCCCCACGTCCGCAAGCAAGATCAGCTCCAGGAAGAGGTCGCGACGCTCCCCAGGCGTGCCAGGTGTCGACTGACGCGGGGTGCGATTGGTGCTCGACTTGTAACGTGCGTTACCAATGCCATGAAAGCCGCCTTGCGCGACCAGCAGGCGCTCGCCCGGATGCAGCAGCTCACCGATCAGCTCCTCGGTCTCGCGATCGAGCACCCGGGTGCCAACCGGGACTCGGACGACCAGATCGGCCCCGCTGCGCCCCGTCATCTGACGCCCCATCCCATTCTGGCCCCGCTCGGCGCGGTGCATACGCTGGTAGCGGAAATCGACCAGGGTATTGATGTTGTTGTCCGCCAGGAGATAGACGCTTCCGCCATCGCCGCCGTCGCCGCCGTCAGGGCCGCCTTTCGGGATGAACTTCTCCCGACGGAAGCTGACGCAGCCGCCGCCACCGTCGCCCGCCTCGACGCGGACGAATGCCTCGTCAACGAATTTCATGGGTGAGCTCCCGCCACTTCACCGACCTTCGACCCAAACGAAAAAGCCCCGTCCCAGGGACGAGGCTTCGCGTCAAGCGCCGGCCGCTCGCGGCCCCGTCGGTACGGGGATCAAGCGTTCTCGACGGTGACGAACTTACGATTCTTCGGACCCTTGACCACGAACTTCACGACGCCGTCCGCCAGCGCGAAGAGGGTGTGGTCCTTGCCGCAGCCAACATTCACGCCATTGTGGAACCTGGTGCCGCGCTGACGCACGATGATGCTGCCCGCAGCGACTTTCTGTCCGCCGAAGACCTTGACGCCAAGGCGTTTGGATTCGGAATCGCGACCGTTGCGAGAGCTGCCGCCTGCTTTCTTATGTGCCATTGGTATCTACTCCTCAACCGGCGCTAATGCCGGTAATCTTGAGCGTCGTGAGCCACTGACGATGGCCCTGGTGCTTCAGATGGTGCTTACGGCGACGGAACTTGATGATCTTGACCTTCTTCGCGCGGCCATGGGACTCGACAGTCGCGGTCACCTTGCCGCCGGGGAGGTAGGGCTTGCCGACCTTGACGTCGTCACCATCGGCCACCATCAAGACTCGCTCGATGTCGACGCTTGCGCCCTCTTCTGCCGCTAGCTTCTCGACCTTGACTGTGTCACCTTCGGACACCCGGTATTGTTTTCCACCGGTTTGAATGACCGCGTACATGGCTGTAAAGATCCCCAGGAGTGTTCGGTAGTGGCCGACGCTCCGCGCCGGAACAAAGAAGCGGAATTGTAACCGCCGAGCGGAATTCACGTCAATACCGCAGCCCGGCCTTGCGCGATGCGAGCGACGCGCATTCGACCGAGCGCCAGGGCAAGGCCGCAGAGGACGCATTCTGGACACGTCCTCGAGCGGCGCAGTGACCGGCCAATGCGTCGAACCGCCGCGGCGGTCGACCAATCCGCCCTCGATGCCGTATTCTACGAGGCTTGCAAACTGCCGTGGCCCGCAGGTTGACAGCCCCCAGCGCCAAACCTAGCATCCGCCGCCATCATCGAAAGATCCCAGACACGCATGGACCTCTCCACGATTCGACGCCCGGTCGCCGAGGACAGCAAGGCGGTCGACGCCTTGATCCTTCGCCGGCTCCAATCCGACGTCGTGCTGATCAATCAGATCGGGCACTACATTGTCAACAGCGGCGGCAAACGGCTTCGCCCCCTCTCCGTCCTGCTTGCCGCGCGCGCCAGCGGCTACAACGGGGAGCGGCATATCGACCTCGCCGCCATCATCGAGTTCATCCACACCTCCACCCTGCTCCACGACGATGTCGTCGATGGCTCGGAGCTCAGGCGCAGCCGCGAAACGGCCAACACGGTCTGGGGGAACGAGGCCAGCGTCCTCGTCGGCGACTTCCTCTACTCGCGCGCCTTCGAGATGATGGTCGACGTCGGCAGCATGCGCGTCATGGAAATTCTCGCGCACGCGACCAACCGCATTGCCGAGGGCGAGGTGCTGCAGCTTCTCAACACGCGGGATCCGGACACGGATGAGGCGCGCTACATGGAAGTCATCACGCGCAAGACCGCGACGCTCTTCGAGGCCGGCACGCGCCTCGGGGCCGTGCTCGCAGACTCCCCGCCGGAGATCGAGGAGGCGATGAAAGAGTACGGCCTCAGCCTTGGTATTGCCTTCCAGCTCGTCGACGACGCCCTGGACTACAGCGCGGACAACGCCGAGCTCGGAAAGAACGTCGGAGACGATCTGGACGAGGGCAAGCCGACCCTTCCCATCATTCGCGCAATGGAAGTCGGCACTGAGGCCCAGCGGAGCCTACTCCGAGGCGCCATCGAGCAAGGCGGCCGCGACAAGATCCAGGCCGTCACCGAGGCAATTGCGTCGACCGACGCAATTGCCTATACTGCGCAGCTCGCACAGGAGCACGCGACTCGCGCGAAGGATGCCCTCCGCATCCTGCCCCAGTCGCCAGCGACAGAGGCATTGACGGTCCTCGCGGACTTCGCTGTCAGTCGCACCTATTAGTCTGACGCCTCTGTTAGTGTGGCCCGTTCTTGCGGGGTGTAGCTCAGCTTGGTAGAGCGCTGTCTTCGGGAGGCAGAAGTCGCTGGTTCGAATCCAGTCACCCCGACCATTAAATCAAGCAGTTAGAAAAAGCCGGCCTTGAGCCGGCTTTTTCGTAAGTGCCTTCTAAGTGCCATGCGTCAAACGAAGTGCACTCACAAGAAACCGCCGCGTGGGCGGTAAGCGACTGATCCCAAAGATAATCCAGAACTGGATTCGGATAACTCAGATCTGAGTTAGATTTCATCAAAAATTAGATTTCCGGCCAAATCAATCGGCCACTCTGGATGTAGCTCTGATCCGTGCGGTCGCATTGGCTCACCGCAGTTTGGACAATGCTCGACCGAAGGAGAGTAGCAATCTCGACTCGGCCACTTGGCCTCGAAGTGACATCGCTCGCAGTGAAATAGCCTATAACCTTGCCTCTCCATGCTTAATCCGTCGCTTTAGAACCAGAAAATAAAGCCTAAGCGGATTCTCGCGCGCACGAAAAAGCCCGCTCCATCGCTGAAGCGGGCCGGTGCCCTGCGTCCGGCGGCCGGGCCAGCCGCAGCCCGAGCGATCGCATTCAGCACACACTCACGCGATCGCCCCAGACGAGCCGATTTCCCGTTGGGCTCGGCCAGGCCCCGCCAACTATGAGCGGACCACGCGCCGGGCGGCGCCTGCCCATGCATCCTGGTGCTGCGGTGCTGGCAGGTCCGCCTGATCGGATGACGGAGCGTGCTCGGGCAGCGGCGGAAGGGATGCGGCGGCCGATGTTTTGTACTTCGCGACCACGCCATCCCACAGACCGCTCGATGCAGCGCCGGACGCTGCGCCCGGTGCTCCATGGGCATGCTCGGCCAGATCGCGCCGGGCGGCGGCCTGAATCTCGAGGGTGTCGTTCTCGCTCAGACCTAGGCGCGCGCAGACGGCCTGCACACGGGTGAACTGGCTTGCTCTGAGGTCGGTCATTTGGCCCTCGCCATTTTCTGAAGCTCATCATCCCACGCGAGCACGATCTCGGGCTGGGCGTCCGCGCGGCGCATGGCCTCGCGGCCATCGTCCTCGATCTTGCGGCATTGCTGCTCTTCCTCGACCCACAGCTTGCGGCGCTCGGCGCGCAGGGCTTGGCGCCGGGGGCCGCGCTCGGCGAGCGGCAGCCCATAGGGATAGTCGGTGGCCTCCACGACGCGCTCGATCCGGTCGTGGAGCACTTCGCGGAGCAGCCAGGCGGCGAAGCCGGAGAGGTCGACTTGGGCGAGATCGGCGCCGATGCCGGCCCGCACGGGTAGCCTGAAGGCCGGCACATCCATCTGATGGCCGTTATAGAGAACGCTGGCGGCGGACAGCCCGAACGCGGCGTGATCGCCGAACTCATCGGCCTGGCGGTCGATCCAGGCGTGTAGGCGCTCCTTCCATTCGCCGGGCGGCAGCGCGTCATCATCCAGGGCGACTAGCTCGGACTCGATCGCCTCGAGACGCGCGCGGATCTGGGATAGGTCGGTAGATCTAGCGGCCACGGGTGAGCACTCCTGCCAGGGCGGCGAGCGGCGAGCGGCCATGTCCCTGGCTGGTCGACGCGACGGCGCTCGACTGAGGCGCGCCCGCAGGGGCGCTGGTGGGTGCGGATGGCGCGGCGGCGTCTGCCGCGACGGCTGCACTGCCGTGCCCATGCCCATCCCCGACGTATCGATGGTTGCGCCGCGCCCAGGCCGTGCAGGCTTGGGCGAGCTGTCGGAGTGGCATGGTCGTCTCGGCATGACGGCGCTGCTCCGCGCGCAGCTCGGACAGCTCATAGCGGATTTGCTCGACCCGCTCGACGGTCTGCGGCAGGATCTCGCGGGGGTCTGTCCCAGCCCGATACCGTTGCATCACGCGGGCGAGGTGGCCGCCGTGCTTGGATTCGTCGGCGCGGAGCTCTTCAATGCGGCGATGGATGCCGTCGCCCACGGCCTCGGCGGCGTCGGCCGCCATGGTCAGACGGACGAGCCGCGCTCGATCGAAGGGGGCTCGGGTTTCGGGGGGGGTGGTGTCGTGTGTGTCCATGCTCACAGCCTAGTCGGAGCATAGGGACACATCGACCGGCCTAAATGTCCCTGATGATCCGGCGGAGCTGTTTCGTGCTCGTCGGAACCTTCCAGCCGGTGGCGAAGGCATCGCCCAGGTGGCGCTCCAGGGCGGCGCCCGTGGAGCGCATGCGCGGGTAGCGGATCACGGCCTCGGCCAGCCGGCGGGGGTCGTTGTCGAGCAGTTGTGCAGCCGCGCGAAGGGCGTGGTTGCGCCGCGCCTTGGCGCTCGCGCCGGGCCGGAGCTGCAACGCGAGATCCACCGGGACGCCATCGAGCGAGGCACGCACGGCACGGACGACGTAGGCGCGGACCTCGGGCGGCGGGACGGTGCCCTCGCGCATGTGCTCGCCCAGGGCGAGCCACGCCTGGGCGGGATCGATCTCAGCCATGGCGCGCCTCACTGAGGATCTGGCGGATACGGCGCTCGCTGAGGCGGTATTGGGCGGAGAGCCGCGCGATCGCAACGCCCGCGCGGAAGGCGGCGATGATGTGGCGGTTGCGCTCGCGTTTCGACGGCCCGGGGATGTAGGCGGTATCGCCCCCGGCGACCTCACGGAGGCGGCGCACGGACGTATCGGCGATGCCCTGGGCGACATCAGCCCGCACGCCAGCGGACAGGGCCGCCTGCATCACGGCGCCGTGTAGGATCGCCATCAGCGCGCCCCCGGCCTCAGACATCGGGGCCAAAGACCTCGAGCGCCGGGAGCGCGCGCGCCGGTTTGGCGCGCTCAGGCGCGCGCGGCGCGGGGGGCGGCTCGGCCTGGACGGGCGAGGCGCTGAAGAGATCGCCCTGGACTGGGCAGACATCCTGCTCGAGCTGCTCCCAGCTCGCGGCGGTCCAGCTCTGGAGCTTGATGAGCCGGCTCGCGCCGATGCCCGGTGAGCCAGCGAGGTGGGCGACGGCCCAGGCATAGACTGCCGTATCGACCGCCTCGTTCCGGGCGCTCTTGGCGATTTTCTCCCATCGGTTGGTTTCGGGGTCGCGGCGCTCGGAGGTGATGCCGACATACCAGGTGTCTGGCAGGTCGCGCGGCAGGTGCCACCAGCGGTGCTCTGGGGGCTGCGTCGGCGCGATCGCCAGGCGGTCGAGCGGGGTGTCCTTGGCGTGGTTTGTTCCGATGATGTGGTGAGCTCCACCGTACTTCATGGCGCGGCCGGACCAGGCGTATTCGTGGCGCTTGGGCGGCCCGATCAGCGGCGCGGTCGCGGTCGAGGCGCCCTTGATCGCGACCCATCCCTGGGTCGTGCGGGCATGGCACGCGGCATAGACCTCATTGGTCCAGTTGCCGGAGTCGACGGCGTGCAGGCGCGGCAGCAGTGCCACGCCATAGGCGTTGACGACGGGCTCCTCGAGATACTGGGCGAGATCCGCCCAGGTCTCGGGGTCGGTCGGCGCGCCGATGGTCAGGTGGTAGTCGACCACGTAGACGACGGGGGTCTTGGGCGTGGGGCCGCGCCCAAGGCCCAGGATGACGGTCTCCAGGCGATCGGCCTGCACGTCGGTCCCGGCGACGAGCAGCAGACAGCCGCGCGGCGGTTGGCGCATCGGCCAGTCCTCGGCCATCTCCTGGATGTCGGCCGATTCCAGGCGGCCGGGCGGCTCGTAGGGGATGGCCAGGCTGGTGCTCACGAAGGCCTTGACCAGCGCGGGGTCGTCACCGGCCGCAGCGCGCTCCTCATGGAGCTGCTGCCAGGTGCGGCCGAGGCCGATGGGGCTGTAGAGACTCGGCAGGCGGTAGGTATGGTGCCAGGTGCGCTCGGGGTACTTGGCGCGCCATTCCAAAGCGCCCAGCATGTCGGTTTTGGCGGCGTGCGGGATCGGCTGGCCGCAGTGCTCGCAGAGGTACTCACCAGACGGCAGGACCTGCTCCATCACTAGGACCTGGTAGGCGTCGCAGTGCGGACAGGGGAGATAGCACTCGCGTTGATCGCCGGCGAGGTACTCGCGCCAGATCAAGCTCGCGCCCATGATCTTTTTCGGACTCGAGCAATGGTAGATCTTCCGCATCCGCCCGAAGGAATCGGCCCGGCGGTGCAAGGTCTTAAGCGGATCGCCCTCTCCGCCCTTCAGCTCCTCATAGGAGTCGACCTCATCCGCGAGGACATAGCGGGCGGAGTACATGCCCAGGCTCGCGGCCGAGGCGGCGTGCGCGACGATCAGCCAGCCGCCCGGGAAGCGCACGCGGTCCATGGTGTTGGTGCTGTCTCGGCGTTTGCTGACGTGGACCTTCGCCTTGAGCTGAGGGGTCGAGTCAATGAGGGCATCGAAGCGGGTCAGCTTCCAGCCATTGCCAAGCTCCTTCGACGGTTGACAGACGATGATGCTCGCCGGGTCGTGGTCGATCGCGAAGCCGATCAGGTTGTTCATGCTCTCGGTTTTGACCGTCTGGGTCCCGGCGACCACGGTCACCAGTTCGGCGCCGGAGTGTGGGCTCAGGCTCTCCATGATCGCGCGGGCCGGCGGGTTGCGATCGGTACGCCAGCGCCCGGCCTCCTTGGACGTCTCGGCCGGCAGCACACGATGGCGGTCGGCCCATTGCCAGACGGAGAGCTGCTCGGGCAGGTGCCAGCCACGCGCCCAGGCACGGGCGGCGACCGAGCGGGCGCGCGTCGCGGGTGTCGTCATGCGGGGTCCCCGCTGGGCTGGAGCATGTCGAGGTCGGGCTCCTCCTCGAGGATGCGCAGGGCGCCCCGCTCGATCTCTGTGCAGAGGGTCCTGATCTCCTCGTCGAGGGCCTGGCCGATCGCGAGCTCATCGTCCAGGGCAGCCAGCCGTGGGGCGATCCGGGCGGGTAGCGCACGCAGCGCCAGGACGGCCTGACGCGCCAGGTCCTCGACCACGCCGGAGAGGGCGGCGGCCTCGACATAGCGGCGCTCGAGTGCGGCGGTCTCGATGCGGTCGCGCTTGGCGCGCTCGCGGGCGGAGACGGTGCGGGCCTGGTGCCAGTCCATGTCATCGATCGCGGTCTCCTCGAGCGCGCCACTGTCGACGATGTTCTGCTCGATCCAGGGGCGGCAGTCCTGCCAATCGAACTTGTGCGCCTGGCCGTTTTTCCCTCGGTAGGCGCAGGGCATCGGATTGTTCGGCCGCGCGATCCAATAGCTGATCGTCCGGCTATCCAGTTTCAGGCCCCACTCTTTCTCGATAGCCTCAAGTAGCTCTCGAGTCTTGATGTAACCATCTGATTCTGCATTAGAAACCACTATCGGTAGCCCTCATATCTACTCAAATCCCGCGCGTTCGAGATCCGCACTATGGCGCGACGGGGAAGGACCCAGCGGCAGCGCGGGCGGTCCGCTCTGCTCGAGCATGCGGTCGGTCATCGTCGAGCCACCTCGGCAGGTGCGGCGCATGCGCTGCGGATGATGGCCGTCACGACGTCACCCTCGAGCTTGGGCTTACGCATCAGGCGCCGGGCGATCGCGTCCAAGGCGCGCCGATGGTGCTCCAGGAGCGCGATGGTCTGCACAATGAGCAGATCCATCAGCTCGGCAGCGTCGACGCCGATCTTGATGGCGACGGTTGCGACGATGCCGCGCGCCAGGGCGATCTCGTCGACGCCGGCCGCGAGCGCCGGTGAGCCGCTGAAGAGCAGCTCCGCGAGCGGTCCGGCGAGGTAGCGTTGGGCCTGGGCCATGTCGGCGGTCGGAGGGCTGTCCGGAGTGAGCGCCCAGCGCTTGCCCGCGCGGGTATGGCCGAGCCAACGGCCGGCGCGCTCGAAGACCCGCACGGCGCGGAGACGGTCGCCATGGTGGTGGTGAGCGATGCAGTGCCCGGCCTCGTGGTAGGCGGCGTGCAGGCGGGTGCACTCCAGGGCGGCGAGGCCCTGCGCCTCGAGCGCGGCGGTCACGAGATCCTCGGCCTCGGCGGTGAGTCGCGCGCGGTCAGCAGGGGACATCATGTGTCGATCGATAGCGTTCATTCAGGCCACCTCGCGAGGCATGCAGCAACGGCTGCGTCGAAGCACTGACGCAGGCACTCAGGGTTGCGCCGCAGACCGTCGATGTACTCGGCGCGGGTCGTGGGGTCGGACTCGCCCCAGTGGTCGAGGAGCGCCTCGGCGACCGCCTGGGCGTTCGGGCTCAGTGGTGGACCGAGGGGCGGCTCGGGCTCGGGCTGGACCTCGGCGCCCGGGTAGTCGGCCTGCATCTCGGCCAGCGTTGCAGGAGGCGAGCGGGTGATGGACAGCTCCCGGCCGTCGGGGTAGCGGACGAGCCAACAGCGTTGAGGCGTGGACTCTCCATCATTGGCCGACTGGAGCAAGGCGAGCAGCTCGGGCTTGAGGGCGCGGATCTCGGCGCGGTGGGCATCGGTCAGCCGGCCGCTCGGGACAGCAACCAGGCGATCACCATCGGCTGTGAGCTGGATTCCATCGGCGGCGAGCGTATCGAGAAGGGCGGCAGCGTTTTGCATCAAAACACCTCCGCGTCAGATTTCTGATGCAGATTTTCGGAAAACCCTCTCGATCCTCTCGCATCCGCTTGTGGCGCTGGCTCGATGCTCTCGACGGTACTCTCACACCCTCTCGCACCGAGCCAGTCATGTGGATCTTCGGCCCAGCCGTCTTCGTTGCGCAGTCGGAGTCGTAGACCCTTGATTCCGATTGTCCTGAGGCGGCTATGCTGATGTCGCGCGAGGCGATGACCGAGCGTCTCTGCGATATCGATCACGATGTCGCCGAACCGCTTCACGGAGACGGGCTTGCGGGCCTGTTCGTCACACCAGGCCAGATAGCTGGCATAGAGCCACTGATCGACCTTGTCGTAGACGAGCCGCCCCGAGTCGCGGCGTTCGCGGCGCGTGCCGATCGGCGTCCAGTGCCTCGCCTCATCGAAATCAACATCGCTGTAGGGAACAGGCATGCAGCAGTCCATGAGCCAATCGGCCACGGTGTTGCCGGCCGCCATGCCTAGGACGTTCTCCTCGACGACACGGGCGGGCGGTTTCTCGATGCGGGCGCGGATCTCATCCTCCGAGAGCTCCAATATCCAGTTGATCAGACCGGGGATCTCGGCATGGAGGACGCCTTCTTCGCCTCCGCGCGCGCGCCACTCGGCACGCTCTTCGGGCGTTGCTGAGCGCGGGAAGCGGACGGTCAGACGGCGCCGCTCGAGCCCACTGGTTGGGTCGGAGCTGGCTAGCTGCTCGTTGGTCGCCATCAGGACCAGACCGCCAAACACGAAGGAGCCGGTCTGTTGTACGTTCTTCCGCTCGAGTGGCAAGTAGTCGCCTCCCGTGATCGCCTTGAGCATGTCGACTTTGCCGTTGTAGCGGCCGGCCTCGTTGATCATGCAGAGTCGCTTGCCGTAGAGCTTGGCGGTCTCGAAGCGGTTTTCTTCGAGGTCGCGAATGGTCGAGATCGCGGTATTGCGCAATCCGACCAGGGCGGCGGCCAGCCGCTGGAAGGTGCCCTTGCCGCTTCCGCCTCGGCCGATCAGGACGAGAAAGACCTGGATGGAGAGCCCTCGGACCAATGCCGCAAGCCAGGCGCGGAGAAGCTCCACGGTCTCCTCGGGATCATCGTCCTTCGCGTCATCAGCGACAGCGCGTCGAAGCCACGCCTTGATGGTTGGGCAGGTGGCGCGCGGGTCGAAGCGATGGGGTAAGGCCCAGTCGAGTGCACGCTTGGGTGTTGCCTGCGCGATCCGCGTGGAGTCGAGATCGACGAGCCCATTGGCGAAGGGCACAACCCTGGTCGGCCACTGCGGCGGTGGCAGGAGTCCCCGCTTGCTGATGATGGCGACCACGCCATTCAGATATCCGACCTTGAACCCGAGCGGGTCGCTCTCCCGGTCGACGACATCCGCGAGCAGCTTCTCGGCGGCGGCCGGGATGGTCTGCGGCTCCCAGTGGGTCTTGCACCACAGGAGCCAGGCGCCGGCCTCGGCGTCGAGCGCCAGGCGGCCTCGAACCAGGTTGGCCACGATGACGGCGGCCTTGGATTCGATCGTCAGGCGCTTGTCGCCCTTCTCGGTCTCATAGACGAGAGCCCCGAGCGCTGACTCCTCTTCCTGCTGTTCTTCTGGTTGCGAGAGCTTTGCGAGAGGATTGCGAGAGGGTTGAGACCCTGTATCGAGAGGATTGAGAGGATTGAGAGGGTTTGTATGAGTCTCAGAATTTTCCTGGTGAGCTTGCTCCAAGGCTTTCCGTAGCCCAACTAGACCATTGGCCTGGTGGTAGTCGTTCCAGTCCTGGCCGGGCTCTGGTGGTCGGAGGGGGAGAGCGGCGGCGGCTTTGAGCGCGCGTGCAGCAGCGCGGGTGCCAGCCTCGTCATGGTCGACGGCCGCGAGGAGCGGGCGGTCTGGCGCTTGAGCGCGCAGCATGGCCGCCACGGCCGGGATCTGGCCGGCGGAGTAGGCACAGACGACGCGCCATGTCGGCATCGCCATCGCGATCGAGCAGGCGTCTGCATAGCCCTCGGTGATCGCGGTTGGTGCGTCCTCCGCGCTCGGCTGAACCTCACAGTACCCACCTTGCATGCGCCCGCCGGCCAATGCCTTCTTGGTCATCCCATCGGCAGAGATCCGCTCAAGCGACTGCATGGCGCCCTCTGCACCATAGACCGGCAGCAGCAAGCGCCCGCTGGTGTCGACCCTGGCGACGAATGGGTTCACGCCCTTTCGTTGCAGATACGGATGATCCGCGCTCGCCGGCTTGGCGCGCGCCCAGTCGTCGGCTGCTCGCCTGGCGGCCCTGGCGTGCTTTTCGGCCTGGGGCGCGTCGCGGCGGGAACCTGCGGTAGCAGGCGGGGGCGGGGCCGGCCGGCTGTCCGTCGCGTCTAGATTGAGCAGCTCGGCGACACGCTGGAGCGCTTCTGCATGGCTCCAGCCGTGGACGTGACACAGCAGCTCGAATCCGTCTCCATGGGCGGGCTCTCCACCTCCGGTCGAGCAGTACCAGGTGCCATGCTCCTGGAGATTGTCGAATCTGAAGCGGTCGGTCCCTCCGCAGCCAGGGCAAGGACCATGATCGCGCTTGAGCATGTCAGGATCGACGCCAAGCTCCCGGAGGAGCCAGGGCCAGCGCCCTTGAGCGGCGGCCTTGACGGCGGAGAAGTCGCGCTTTAGGCGAATTCCGCGCCTAGGGTGTTTCGTTGGGGGCGATGTCGACGCCCCCGCATCGCGGGGGCTGCTCATCAGGCGGCGTCCTCCTGCTCGGCCTGGCGGCGCGGCGCGGGCGAGAGCGAGCCGTCGAGGGCCTCGAGGACGGCGACCACCTGCTCGACTAGGTAGTACGCGGACCAGATGAGCGCGGCATCGTCGGTGGGGGGCAGCCCGCCGGCGGCGACGCGGAGGGTATCGCGAGCTGCGCTCAGCCGAGCCCAGGCGTCGGTGAGTGCATAGTCGGCGCGGATGCCGGGGGCGACGCGGTATAGGTGGACGTCATCGCCCAGGGCCGGGATCGGGCAGTAGGTGGCAGTGGTGGTGGTCATGATGTCGGTCCTCTGATGTGAGAGACCGACCTACAGCGGGGCAGGATGGCGCGAGCGCGGGCAGTGCGGACGCACTGATCCCTCGGTATACTAGCTCTCGCCGGTCCCCGGTGAGGTCGGGGTTAAATGTCGCGGGAGCCAGACCGCCAAGTATGGCTCGCGCGAACGGCTTCAAGATTACGCTCGGCTGCGGAATCGATCAACGGCTCGGGGGCTCGGCCTCTCGGGCCGTTTTCTTTTTCGCACCACTTTCGAGCTTGCTTCTCGCGCCGTTCGGCGCGGATCTGTCGCGATCTTTTCGACATTTGGCGCCTCCTTATGCGGCGGATGCTTCGGCGGCCTGACGCCATCTCACCAGCTCGTCAGGCGCGACGAAGCGGCGCCGACCGACCTTGTAGGAGCGGAGGCGGCCTTCGGCGATTTCTTTGTAGACGCTGGTCCGACCAAGCCCGGTGGCCTTGATCGTCTCATCGATGGATAGCCCAACGGGCTGGATCTGGCGGGGTTGTTTCATGTCCGCGTATCTCCGGTTGAATGTACGCGGACAGTATTCGGCGGGGGTGCGCGACGATCTAACGCGATTTTTCGCCCCTAATCGTCGCCGGTTATCGTTTCGCGCTCCGTCGCTTGCGAATCACGTTGGTCTTCGCGGGTAGTATTCGACCAAGCTGTAGCGGCCAGCCCTGCCAGGTGATGCCGGGATGGTCTTTCAACTGCTTATTCAACCGATCTCTAACTTCTTTCGGTTTAGCGCTAGGATCAATGCTCGCGCGAATGAATGCGGTCGTCACATCGAAAGCGCCCTCGGCGTCTTCCGGCATTGCGCATCCAACATCGAGTCGCCGGCCTTTCTTGAACAGCCGAAACATGGCCTCGAGCTGAAAGGCGAGCCCCGTAAACCGAGGATCTGGAAGCCGCTTTGTCAGAGTGAGCGAAGAAGGTAATTGGAGCGGCCCAAGCCGATAATGATGGGGCGCCTCGGCTGGGCTAAACGATTCCGGGCTTCCACATTCGTCGAGAGCATCATTCAGTAGCAAGAGCAGCCCGGTTAGCTGAAATGGATCCGCTTCATCGTCCAAGTAGCTCTCCGGCAATCTGCGAAGCATCGCCATTTTTGCTTCGTTGCCATATAAGCCTAGGTAATCGAGAACGGTGAAGATCGCCAATCGAACGTCCTCACGACTGGCCGATCCTTGCTTATAGCTGGCCCGCAAACCTTCATTCCAGTCAGTCTCTGGCGAATACAGGACGGCCGACGTGCAAGCATGGATCGCGTTGTGCCAAATGGCGATTGAATCCCACAGTCCGGCAGATCGGTGTCTGGCCACGTATTCACTCAGGATCTTCCTGGCCTCCTTTCCATTGCGGCTCGCCTCTATGTCTCGCTGGGTGTCTTTCCAAGCATCTGCGGAAAACATCTATGATGCCTCCACCAGTCGCGCGACGGCCGCTGCCTTGTGCTCTGGCGCCAGGTGCGCATAGCGCAACGTCATCGCGAGATCGGAATGCCCCAGCAGCTCGCGGACGGTGTTCAGGTCGACGCCGGCCATGACGAGCCGGCTGGCGAAGTGATGTCGCAAGTCGTGCCAGCGGAACCCGGAGATCTCCGCCGACTCAAGCAGCGCGGTCCATGCCTTGCGGGTATTGTCGAATCGAGCGCCATCGCGGCCCTTAAAGACCAAGCCGGAGCCGTCCGTCTGCGCCTTCCATGTCTCGAGCACGGCGACAGCCTCCGCGTTGAGCGGGATATGCCGGGTCCTGCCGCTCTTGGCGCCTGATCCATGAACGGTGAGATTGCCTCGATCCAGGTCGACGTCTGCCCATTGCAAGCTGAACAGCTCTCCACGCCTCAACCCGGTGTTGATGCTGACAAGAACCATCGGCGTCAGGTGGTCTGAGTAGATGCCGAGATCTGCCATCAGCTCGCGCCCGCGCTCTTGCCGCCACGCATTGCCGCGCGCCCTGGCTTCCCTCGCTTCCTCGTCGCGCTGCTCGAGCGCTTTTCTCAGCCGCCTCTCTTCATCCTGGGTCAGGTAACGGACCACGCCTGCATTGTCGACCTTCGCCGGCTTGACCTTGCCCAGGGGGTTTCGGTCGATCAGTTCCCAATCGATCGCGCGTTGCAGCGCTGCCTTGAGCGCGGAGAGATCGCGGTTGACGGTTGCCGGCGTCCGGCCTTGCTGCAATCGCGCCTTGCGCCACTTTTCGATGTTCCAGGCTGTGAGCTGATCCAGGGGTGTATCGCCGAACTCCTCGAAGAAGCACGCCTTGATGCGAGCGACCAAGGCGGTGCCGGTCTTGCGGTTGGCGCTCACCCAGTCCGAGTAGGTGGTCTCGATGAAGTGGCGCAGCGTCGGGACGGTCTCGCCTGCGTCGACGGCGAGCGCGGCCTTGGGGTCGCGACCATCGGCGACGGCACCCAGTGCGACCTTGGCCTTAGCTCTGCCTTGCGCTGGCGTCAGGATCGCGGCATCGCCCAGGGTGACGCGGCGCGCGCGCCCCAGCTGGACGATGTACGACATCCGGCCGGAAGGCTGCACGCGCAGGATGAAGCCCTTCAGGTCGCGGTCGCGGATCTCGATCGGTTTAGGGATCTCGCCGGCCTTCGCGTCCTTGGCGTAGCGCTGGACAAGTCGCTGCGTGATGGTCTCTTGCATGGCGTCTGCTCCGTGTCGGCGACCGTCGAAATCCGGGGTTCGGGGGATGGCAGCGGTCGGCGAGGTTGCACTTATAAGTGCCAGAATAGCAGACAAAGGCGAATAGTCGCGCCCTTTAGCGGACTATAACCGATTGTTTTTCATGCAAGTCACTGATCGTGCAAGAGCATGAATCGGTTTCGGGAGGCAGAAGTCGCTGGTTCGAATCCAGTCACCCCGACCAAATTTCCCGATACGAAAAAGCCGGTTACGACCGGCTTTTTTGTGCCCTCCTGACCTCGCTCCAACAGTGCAAGAACTAGCGCCCATTCCCACATCGCTCGCTCCGGCCCGCGGTCGCGTGCGCAGGCCCTCGTTCCACTTCGCAGCGACCGCCGATATCCCACTCATCCGATCTTGAGCGCGCAGTAGAGTGGTTGATCCGATGGCACGCTGGACCCGATTCCAATTCCCCTGACGCGAGAATGAGCAGTCGGCCACCGACGATGGGCCTCCATACATGGAGGCCCCGCGATGCAAGAGGAAAATCGCCGATTGGCGGAAAGAACCGTTGCAGCCATACATCCAGCATCGTCGTGCGCGAGCAAGCTCGCCGCGCCTACCCTGATGGAATCCGCGAAATCGGCCCCGTTCGCCTGACCGACGGGGCGTGTCCGAGGAAAACCTATCGCGGCGCAGCGCTCGAAATGACTCGCCCAGGGGCGGTCCTTGGCCACCACAGGCGAGGGCTTGGACTGTCGCGAGCCCCGGCCGGATGAGCACGGCGAAGGCGTTTGCGAGCGCTGCCGCCCGGTGGGCAGCGGACAAGGCGGAGCCCATGCGGCCATTGCGGGTCGCGTAGCCACATCACCATCGATCACAGTCTGTGTCGATCGGTCAGGGGGGAGACCGCCGACGCCATGCTATCCTTCTATCGCCGTTCATCAAGCAAATCACCCCCGGAGTCCTGCGCCATGCCAACTCCCGCGGTCTCTACTTCGCGGCGTCGCTCTTCCCTGCTTGAAGGAGCCAGTTTCAGCGCCGTCGTCGGAGGGCTGGCCGTTGTGGTCGGCCTGCCTGGCTGCAGCCAGGAGCAAGGCAGCCAGCCCCTTCCCTCGCCGCCCACCGTTGGGGTAATCGAGGTCGCTAAGCAGAAGGTCAATCCCTTCTTCGAGTTCGTTGGCAAAACCCGGCCGAAGGAAAGCGTCGCGCTGCGGGCGCGTGTCACGGGTTTTTTGGAGGAGCGCGCCTTCGAGGAAGGGGGCAAGGTCGAGGTCGACCAAGTCCTGTTCCGCATCGAGCCCGAGCAGTATGCGGCGACCGTTGCGCAGGCAGAGGCTGCCTTGACTGCGGCCAAGGCGACGCTGAACCAGGCGCGTGTGGACCTGGCACGCTATCGGGAGCTCGCCGAGACCAAAAACATCAGCCAGCAAAAGGTGGACGAGGCCGAGGCACGGGTGCTCGTGGAAGAGGCTGCAGTCGAGACGGCCGCGGCGGACTTGCGCAAGACCCGGCTGGACCTCGACTATACCGAAATCAAGGCGCCAATCGCCGGTCGCATCGACTTGGCCGCCTACGACGTCGGCAACCTGGTCGGTCCGGACAGCGGGGTCATGGCCACCATCAACAAGATGGACCCGCTTGACGTCACCTTCTCCATCGCCGAGACCTGGTACTTGGAGCTCGCTCGAATCGAGATTGACTCCGAGCGCACTGGCCAAGACATCGATGAATACGCCCATGTCCCGCTCATCAAGCTGCCGGATGGCACCCTCTATGAGCATCAAGGCACCTTCGATTTCTTCGACAACAAGGTCGACGAAAAGACGGGCACTGTGCTGATCCGCGCCGAGTTCCCAAATCCGGATCGGCTGCTATTGCCAGGCCAGTTCGTGACCGTCGTCGTCGAGCGCAGGGAGGCCCTGGACAAGGTGCTGGTGCCTCAGGCGGCGGTGCTGACGGATCAGGCTGGCTTCTACGTCCTACTGGTCAACAAGGATGACAAGGTCGAGAGCCGCCGCATCCAGACCGGGCAGAGGTTCGGCGCGAGCTGGGTCGTCGAGAAAGGACTGAAGCCCGGCGAGCGGATCGTTCTCTATGGCATCCAGAAGGTCCGCCCCGGCCTGTCCGTCAAACCGGAGCTGACAGCGGCGCCGAGTGTCGCGGCGACGAGCGAGGATGCCGCAGACATACCAGAGGTGGAGATCGTGCCGGAGGAAGACTCCAGCCAGGCAAGGCCGTCAGCCAGATCTGAGTAATCCCGGACGCATGCCGGCTATTTGCGTCAATGTGCCACCTGGCTGCGCGCCCTTGTGGTCAATCGCTGAGCCCGAGTCGCTTCGGACAGGCGCAACAGATCGAACGCTCACCCTGAGGGAGCCCCCTGATGCCCCTATCCAAGTTCTTCATCACCCGCCCGAAGTTCGCCTTCGTCATCTCCATCGTCATCTCGCTGGCCGGCGCCCTGGCGCTGATGGGGCTGCCCGTGGCGCAGTTCCCGGAGATCACGCCGCCGACGGTCAGCGTCAGCACCCAATACGCCGGTGCCAGCGCCGACGTGGTCGAGCAGACCGTGGCCGCTCCGATCGAGCAGCAAATCAACGGTGTCGAGGACATGATCTACATGTCCAGCAAGTCGGATAACGACGGCCGCTACAGCCTGACCGTGACCTTCGACATCGGCACGGACGCGGACATGGCCCAGGTCAAGGTCCAGAACCGTGTCTCCACCGCCCTGCCGTCGCTCCCGCAGGAGGTCCAGCGCCAGGGCGTCAAGACCGAGAAGCAGTCCACCAACATGCTGCTGATCGTCAACCTCTTCTCGCCGAACGAGACCTGGGACGGGCTCTTCCTCAACAACTACGCGACCATCAACGTCAAGGACACCCTGGGTCGCGTCGAGGGTGTTGGCAAGGCGGAGATCCTCGGCGTCATGGACTACGGTATGCGCTTCTGGCTGAAGCCGGATCGCATGACGGCGCTCGGCGTGAGCGTCGCCGACATCCAGAATGCCGTGTCCGAGCAGAACGTCCAGGTCCCGGCGGGGCAGATCGGGGGGCAGCCGGCGCCGCCGGACACCCAGTTCCAGTACACGGTCACGACCAAGGGGCGCCTCGCGGAGGTCGATGAATTCGCCAACATCATCATCCGCATGGAGCCGAACGGATCGGCGATTCGGGTCAAGGACGTCGCCCGGGTCGAGCTTGGCGCTCAGGCCTACTCGGCCGCCGGCCGGCTCGACGGCCGGCCCGCCGTAGTGCTCGCCGTCTACCAGACCCCGGATGCCAACGCCCTGGCGACCGCGGATGCGGTCAAGGCCGAGCTGGCCTCCCTGGCCGAGCGCTTCCCGGACGATGTCGAGTACGCCATTCTCTACGACACCACCAACTTCATCGCGGCCTCGATCGCCGAGGTGAAGGAGACGCTCTTCGTGGCCGTCGGCCTGGTGGTGCTGGTGGTCTTCATTTTTCTCGGCGACTGGCGCTCGACGCTGATCCCCGGCATCGCCATCCCGGTCTCGCTGATCGGCACCTTCGCGGTGCTGGCCGCGGTCGGTTTCACGCTGAACACCATCGTCCTCTTCGCGCTGATCCTGGCGATCGGCATCGTGGTCGACGACGCTATCATCGTCGTCGAGAACGTGCAGCGACTCATGGAGGAAGAGGGGCTGGATCCGAAGGCGGCCACCGCCAAGGCCATGGACCAGGTGGGCGGCGCGGTCATCGCGACCACCCTGGTGCTGCTCGCCGTGTTCGTGCCTGTGGGCTTCATGCCGGGTATCACGGGGCAGATCTACCAGCAGTTCGCCGTGACCATCTCGGTCGCGGTGGCCATCTCATCGATCAATGCGCTGACGCTGAGCCCGGCCCTCTGCTCGGTACTGCTCAAGCCCGGCCAGAAGCCGATCAAGTGGCTCGGTTGGTTCGATAGGCTCTTCACGCGACTGACCAACGGCTACACGGCCGCCGTGCGCACCACGGTCAAGGTGGCGGCCTTGGTCATGGTCGTCTACGCGGGACTGATCGGCGGCACCGTCTGGATGTTCGGCAACCTGCCGAGCGGCTTCCTGCCTGAGGAGGATCAGGGCTACTTCTTCATCGAGCTGCAGCTTCCGGACGCGGCCTCGCTGACCCGCACCGAGGTGGCGCTCGACCGGTTGGAGCAGCAGTTGCTGGAGATCCCAGGCGTGACCAACGTCATCTCGGTGGCCGGCTTTTCGCTGCTGAACAGCGCCTTTGGCTCGAACAGCGCACTGGTCATCCCGGTGCTCGCCCCCTGGGCCGAGCGCGAGGCGCCCGAGCTCCGGCTGCGTGCCATCGTCGCTAAGGCCCAGCGGATCGCCGCCGGCACCAGCGAGGCCAACGTCATTCCCTTCGTGCCACCGGCCATCCCAGGTCTCGGTAGCTCGGGCGGCTTCTCCTTCGTGCTGCAGGACATGACCGGCGGGGACATCCAGGAGTTCGCCTCGGTCATGCGCGGCTTCATCGTCGCCGCCAACGAGCATCGCGCCATCGGCAGCGCCTACAGCACCTTCCGCGCCGACGTACCCATGCTCTACCTGGAGGTCAACCGGGACAAGGTGCAGACCCTTGGCGTCGCCATGAGCGAGGTCTTCGCCACGCTGCAGGCCCAGCTCGGCTCGACCTACATCAACGACTTCAACAAGTTCGGCCGCACCTGGCGGGTCATGGCCCAGGCCGAGAGCGCCTTCCGCAACAATCCGAGCGACATCGTGCGGCTGTTCGTCCGCAGCAAGGCCGGCGACATGGTGCCCATGGCGACGCTGGCCGAGGTCGAGTCCAAGACGGGTCCGCAGATCGTCCCGCGCTACAACCTCTTCCGCTCGGCCGACATCTCCGGCAGCCCGGCCCCAGGCTTCAGCTCCGGCCAGGCCATCGCCGCCATGGAGGAGACGGCCAATGAGACCCTGCCCTCCGGCTTTGGCTACGAGTGGACCAGCATGAGCTACCAGGAGATCCGGGCCGCAGGTCAGGCGCCGATCATTTTCAGTCTAGCCCTTTTGTTCGTCTATCTCTTCCTGGTCGCCCAGTACGAGAGCTGGTCGATCCCACTGGCTGTGCTGTTGGCCGTGCCGGTCGCGGTCTTCGGCGCCCTGGGTGCGACCGGCGTCTCTGGTCTCGACGTCAACCTCTACACCCAGATCGGCCTGGTCATGCTGATTGGGCTGGCGGCCAAGAATGCCATCCTGATCGTCGAGTTCGCCAAAGAGCAGCGCGAGACCGAGGGCCTGAGCATCTATGATGCCTCCGTCAAGGCCGCCCGGATGCGCTTTCGCGCCGTGATGATGACGGCGCTGTCCTTCCTGCTCGGCATCATCCCGCTGGTGGTCGCCAGCGGCGCCGGCGCCGGCTCCCGGGTGGCGCTGGGCACCGCTGTGTTCGGCGGCATGCTCGCGGCGACCGTCGTGGGCACGCTGCTGATTCCCGTCATGTACTTCGTCGTGCAGGGGGTGCGAGAGAAGATCAAGGGATGGGTCGGGGGAAGTCCGGCACCCGCACAAGCACCCGAGTGATCGCGGGGCAGAGCGAGGTGGCCCACCAGAAGTGAGCCCAAGTTCGGGAGTTGGAACCGCAAAGGCGCCAAGGACGCGAAGAGAGCAAAAGGCGTGCTCCTAGTGCGCCCTTCAACCTCTGGTTTGTCCTGGTGGCATGCGCGACACATTGAAATCCTTTGTGCTCTTCGCGCCTTCGCGGTTTACATTCACTTTGTAGGGTATCCAATGCTCAAGAACCCGCTTCTCCTCACCGCGCTGACGCTCACGGCCCTGGTTGCCGTCTGGGGCGTGGTCGATACCCAGGGGCTCGCCAGCTTCGCGCAGGCGCAAGTGGCCCAGCAGTTCAGCAGCCGGGCCTGGTTCATCATGCTGGTGGCCAGCCTGATCCTCATCGTCCTGCTCTGGCTCGCCTTCTCGCGGTTCGGGGACGTGCGGCTGGGCCGCGATGAGGATCGCCCCGAGTTCTCGACGGTCAGTTGGCTGACCATGCTGTTTGCCGCCGGCATGGGCGTCGGCCTGCTCTTCTACGGGGCGGCCGAGCCCCTGACGCATTACCATGTGATCGAGCAGCATCTGAGCCCCGGGGTGGCGGCCGGTTACGCCATGGTGGTGACGAACTTCAACTGGGCGCTACATGCCTGGTCCATTTATGCCATCACGGCATTGGTGATCGCCTATTTCGCCTACCGCAAGGGGCGTGCGGGCCTGATCGGCACGCCGATCCGTTACACCTTTCGTCGCGGACGCTGGGTGGCGCCGCTCGCCTGGATCGCCGACCTCCTGGGCATCTACGCCATTGCGATCGGTCTGGCCGGGTCGATTGCCATCGGCGTATTCCAGGTCCAGGGCGGTCTTCAGAATCTGCTCGGGCTCGAGAACGCGGCCGGCTGGCTCCAGTATCCCGTCTTCGCCCTCCTGTGCCTGGCCTTCCTGGTGCCCCTGACCGTCGATCTCAGCAAGGGCATGGCCCGGCTGTCCAACGTCGCCATGGCGATCGCGGTCGTCCTCATGGTCTATCTGTTGCTCATGGGGCCAACCCACTTCCTGATGGACGGGATCGTCGACTCGCTGGGCGGCTATCTGTCCGGCCTGGTGCGTCAGAGCTTCGCGACCTTTCCCTTCTTCGGTCAGGAGTTCGAGCAGTGGTTTCACGACTGGACCCTGAACTACATGGTGTGGTGGATCGCCTGGGCGCCCTTCGTCGGCGTCTTCGTCGCGCGCATCTCACGCGGGCGCACGATCCGTGAGCTCATCTTGGGCGTCGTGCTGATTCCGAGCCTCTTTTCGCTCTTCTGGTTCGGTGTCTTCGGCGGCATCGGTCTGTACGGCGTCATGCACACGGATCTGCCGATCCTCGACGTAGCCATCAACCAGCCCGAGAACACGACCTTCTTCGTCCTCGACGCGGCCCCGCTCAGCTCGGTGACCGGGGCGCTCACCGTGGCCGCCGCCTTCCTGTTCCTGGTCACCAGCGTCGTCAGTGCCGCCTTCGTGCTCTCCATGTTCTCGACCGGCGGCAATGAAGACCCGCCCGTTCGCATCAAGCTCATCTGGGGCGTGATCCTGGCCGCACTCGGGCTCGCCATGATGCTCACAGGCGACGTCGGAACCGTGCGCGCCATCATCGCGCTCGGCGCCATGGCATTCGTGTTCATCCTGCCGATCCTCGTCGTCGCCTTTTTGAAGACGCTCAAGCAGGAGGAACGGCCATGAGCTGGGCCAATCTGATCGACACGGTGCTGAACGTCATCGTCTTCGCCTTCATCGGTGCGCTGATTTGGCTCTATGTCCGAGACGAGGGAGAAACCTGACCTATAGGAGGCGACCAAGGCCCCAGCCGCCTACCCTCTTCCCCAAGGTCCGCGCGCCGCCTGGCTATCGCCCCACATACCGAGTCACCACTCCGGCGGAGTCCTCACGCACACGCAGCGGAGGGCGACTCGGGCCAGCGTCCGAGCTCGGAGCCGCCCCGGAGGTTGAGGCCAGTTTCCGGATGGAAGAGATGGAGCCCAGGCAGTTCGAGAGCGAACCGAAGGGACTGCGCTTCGCGCACCGGCTCGCTCGGCTCCAGCCTGGCGATGATCCGAACGCCCTCGCCCTTGGCGCCGACCTTCTGCAAGGCCGGTGGCAACTCCGTTCCGACGTCGCCGAGGTCCAGGTGGACGTAGAGGTCCGAGCCAAGCCACTCCACGAGATCGACTCTTCCATTCAGGGTCGCGCCCGATTCCGCGACGCCAGTCGGCACCAGCGACTCAGGTCGGATGCCGACCGCCAAAGGACCGTTCGGCACCTGGATCGCCGCTCGCTCCTCGGCGGACAGCGACACCTCTGCAGTCGGCAGGCGCAGCCGGTCGTCATCGATGACACCGGGCAGCAGATTCATCGGCGGCGTGCCGATGAAGCCGGCAACGAAGAGATTCGCCGGCTGCGCGTAGAGCGCGCGCGGCGTCCCGACCTGCTGGACCTCGCCGCCGCGCAGGATGGCGACGCGGTCCCCCAAGGTCATGGCCTCGGTCTGATCGTGGGTGACATAGACGGTCGTCGTGCCCAGCCGGCGCTGCAGACGCGCCAGCTCGGCGCGCATCTGGCCACGGAACTGGGCATCGAGATTGGAGAGCGGCTCGTCGAGCAGGAAGACCTTGGGCCGCCGCACCATGGCCCGCCCCATGGCGACGCGCTGACGCTGGCCACCGGACAGGGTCTCCGGCTTGCGATCCAGCAGGGCGGAGAGGCCGAGCAGGTCCGCAACCTCGCGAACCCGCGCCTCCGCCTCAGCGGACGGCAGCTTGGCGAGCTTGAGCGGAAAGGCGATGTTCTCGCGCACGCTCATGTGCGGGTAGATGGCATAGCTCTGAAAGACCATCGCCATATCGCGATCCTTGGGATCCACACCGCGCAGCGAGCGCCCGTCCAGCCGCAGATCCCCGCCGCTCATCGCCTCCAGCCCCACGATCATATTGAGCAGGGTCGACTTCCCGCACCCAGAGGGCCCCACCAAGATGAAGAGCTCACCGTCATGAATGGTGAAAGACGCATCCCGAACCGCAACCGTCCCATCCCCAAACGCCTTCGTCACCCCCTCCAAGACAATCTCAGCCATTCCACCTCCATCGAAGCACACTCAAGCCGCGCACCCGCCCACTGACCACTGACCACTGACCACTGACCACTGACCACTGACACCTGACACCTGATTCAACCCTTCACCGCCCCCGCCGTCAGCCCAGCAACGATCCGCCGCTGAAACAGCAGTATCAAAACAACCACAGGAATCGTCACGATGACCGAAGCCGCGGCGATCGACCCCGTCGGCTGCTCGAAGCGCGAGGCGCCGGTGAAGAAGGCGATGGCGGCCGGGACGGTGCGCGAGCTGGTCGTCGAGGTCAGCGCGGCGGCGAAGAGAAAGTCGTTCCAGGCGAAGATGAAGACCAGGATGGCCGAGGCGAAGACGCCGGGCGCGACCAACGGCAGGATGACGTGCCGAAAGGCCCCCAGGCGCGTCGCGCCGTCGACCCGAGCGGCCTGCTCCAGCTCCCAAGGGATCTCGCGAAAGAAGGCGGAAATGGTCCAGATCGCCAGCGGCAGCGTGAGGGTGATGTAGGGGATGATGAGTCCCAGCCAGGTGTCGAAAAGCCCCAGCAGGCGCCAGAGGTCGAACAGCGGGCCGATGATGGCGATGGGCGGAAACATGGCGACGGCGAGGGCCCCGACCAGAACCGCCTGGCGGCCCGGAAACCTCAGCCGCACGATCGCATAGGCCGCCAGGGTCGCGAGCGCGACCGAGATGAGCGTCGCGATCAGCCCGATGCCGAGGGAGTTGCCCAAAGCCGCCGGGAACTGAGGATCGCGGAAGACGGCCGCGTAGTGCTCCAGGCCGATCGCGCGCGGGAAGAAGCGCTGATCGGTGAGATCCCCCGATGGCTTGAGGGAGAGCGAGGTCAGCCAGACAACCGGCAGCAGTGCATAGCCGATGAGAATGACCAAGGTGAAGCGCCAGAAGACGCGCTCGACCAAGGTGCCCTCATCCTTGGGTCGGCCTGCGCTCATCCCTGCCGCCCCCCACGGCCCAGCGCGCCGGCCCCGAGCAGACGGACGTAGAGGAGCGCGATGAGGATGGTCCCGATGAAGATCATCACGGAGACGGCCGACCCCAGCCCCAGATTCAGCCGGGCAATCAACGCCTGGTAGGCGACGATGGAGACGGTCTCGGTATCCTGGGCGCCGCGTGTCTGGACATAGACGGTGTCGAAGATGCGGAAGGCATCCAGGGTCCGAAACAGCAGCGCAACCAGGATGGCCGGCTTCATCAGGGGCAGCGTGATGTGCACCAGCCGCTGCCAGGCGCTGGCCCCGTCGACGCGCGCCGCGCGGATCAGGTCCGGCGGCACCAGGGTCAGACCGGCGAGCAGGAGCAGGGCGACGAAGGGCGTGGTCTTCCAGATCTCGGTCGCAATGATGACCACGAAGGCCGACCAGCGCTCCGAGAGCCAGGCCTGATCCAGCCCGAGCAAGGCGTTGACGAAGCCGGTCGTGGGGTCGAAGGCGAAGCGCCAGCCGAGCGCGGCGACCACGGTGATGATGGCATAGGGCACCAAGGAGGCGGTGCGCAGGGCGATGCGGCCGACCAGGGCACGATGCATCACCAGCGCCAGGCCGAAGCCCAGCAGCAGCTCGACGGCCACGGAGCCAGCGGTGATCAGAAGGGTGTTGAAGAGCGAGCGCCACCAGACCTCGGAGGTCAGCACGCTCGCGTAGTTGGCCAGCCCCACGAAGGCCTGCTGATCGGGAAAGCGCAGGTCATAGCGATGTAGCGAGAGCCAGACGGCGTAGGCGATCGGATAGGCGGTCACCAGGAGCATCGCGAGCACCGCGGGCGCGCACAAGAGCCAGCCGAGACGGCGCTCGTCCAAGACCTGGCGGCTCATAGCAGCCCCTCCGAATGCAGGGCGCGCTCCACCGCCCGCCGCAGGCGGTCCACATCGCGCTCCGGGGCGATGTCGCGCAGCGGGTGCAGGGTGCGGCTGATGGCGATGGAGATGTCGCTGTAGACGGGCGTGGGCGGGCGTTGCACCGCGTCCGCCAAGGTCGTGCGCAGGACGTCCGCAAAGGGGAAGATGGCGCGGACCTCGGGGTCGTCATAGAGGGCGGAGAGGGTCGGCGGCAGCCCGCCCATGCGCGCGGCCAGGCGCTGACTATCCTCGGAGACCAGGCAGGTCGCCGCCTCGAACGCCAGCTCGGGATGACGGCTGTTGGCGCCGACCCCGATGTTGATGCCGCCGATGGTGACGCGGCTCTTCAGCGCCGGGGCCAGGGCCGGCCAGCGCGCCCAGCCCATGTGGTCGGCGACCTCGGGGGCGTTGGCCTGTGCGCTCGGCCAGACATAGGTGTAGTTGAGCATGAAGGCCGAGCGGCCGCTCTCGAAGGCGAGCCTGCACTGGTCCTCGCGGCTGCTCGCCAGAGAGGAATCGGACGCCGGGGAGCGCGCCAGACGCCGCATGACCTCGAGGGCCTTGCGCGTGGGCACCGGCTCGAGCGAAACCCGCTCGCCGCTCTCGTCGAGAACGGACCCGCCAGCGGAGGCCAGCAGGGAGACGAAGAAGACGGTCAGCCCCTCGTAGCGCTCGCCCTGCGCCTGGATCAGACCGCCCTGCCCGATCGACTCGGCCTGATCGATCATGGCGTCCCAGGTCAGCGGCAGCGTCGCTACCCGGTCGGTGCGGTACCAGAGGAGCTGCGTATTGGTGGTGAAGGGGGCGGCCCAGAGACGGTCCTGGTAGGAGCCGCTGGCCACTGGCCCCGCAATGCGCCCCGTCAGCACGGAGCGCGCCTGCGCCTCCGGCCAGGGCAGGACCCAGCCGGCCTCGGCGAGCTCCGCCGTCCAGATGACATCCATCCCGATGAGGTCGATGTCCGTGTCTCCGGCGGCCAGACGCCGGACCAGGAGCTCGCGCTGAAGGTCGGCGTCGGTCGGGAGATAGGCCAGATCCAGCTGGTAGCGCCCCTGAGACGCTGCCGTGCAGCGTCGAGCGGCCTCTTCGAAAGCACCCGACTGCTCCTTGAAGACGTACCAGCGCAGGGTGGGCGGGCCCTCGGGCTGCGGGCGCTCGCAGCCCAGGAGCGCGAGCGTGATCAGGGCGAGAAGGAGATGGGGCCGTGCCGGCATGGCTCGGCACTATCCTGCGCCGCAAAGACCTGCCCGTGCGTAGGGTGGACAAGCACAGCGCAGTCCACCGAGGGCGCTGGTGGACCGCGCTGTGCTTGTCCACCCTACGACGCTTGAGGCAGGGTCGATGCAGACGCGCGATTCGAGCATGGCATGACCTTAGGTGGCCTGGGCACAGCGGTCAACCTCCCGCGTGGCTCAGTCGGCGGTCGCCATGGCCGGCGTCGAAAACCGCAGCCGCACCAGGACGCAGGCGAAGAAGAGCAGGATGTTGATGGCGCCGACGAGCACGAAAGGTGCCCTCGGGTCGATGGCATCGAAGATGCGCCCGCCAACGGCGGTGATGAGCAGGATGCCGATGGCGCCGGCGACATTGAAGGCACTCAGCACGGAGCCGCGCTTGTCGGCGGGGGCCTCCTGCCCGATCAGCGACTGGGCGCCGAGATAGACGCTGATCTGGCCGATGCCGAGCAGAATGTAGAAGATAAGCCCGCTCCCCGGCGTGGGCTCGACCAGCCAGATCACGGCGATGTTGCCGATGGCGGCCAGCACCATCGACAGCGCCAAACCGCTGACGCGATCCATGCGGTCCATGATGGGTCCCAGGATCGGCGCCCACACCAGCGCCGCGATCTGCGCGATGACGAAGATGATGGTGCCGTTCTTGACCGCCTCGGCGGTCTCCATCCCAGCGGCCAATCCCGCCATTGTCCCCCAAAGGATGAGGAAGGTCGCGTTGATCGACTGATCGCCGCGCGCGATGAAGGCCGCCGCATAGGACAGCAGCACACGCGGATTGCGGGCGTACTTGAAGCCGCTCAGGAAGAGGTCGCGCACGTTCGGTCGCTCCTCGCGCCGCACCGGGGTGCCCTTCTGCAGGCCGAGGAAGACGATGACGGCGATGGTGATGGCGAGCGCCGCAACGGCGTAATGGGTGTAGTAGCCCGCCTGGACGCCATCCATGCCGCGCTGGGTCAGGGCATCGGGCAAGGCACCGAAGCCCTGATTGGTAAAGACGATGCCCAGTCCGCTCAGCAGACCGACGATGGCGACCAGCTTGCCGCGCGAGCGCTCGGCCGGATAGTCGGCCAGCACGGTCGACAGCCCGCCGGCAATGGTGACGACGCCCAGGGCGTAGACGAAGCGGTAGGCGTAGAGATCATCGACGCCGGCGGCGTGCGGATAGAGCCAGTAGGTCGCGCCCAGGAGCGCGAAGCCGAGCGCGAAGATGGTCCTGCGACCGATGCGGTCGACCAGGATGCCCACCGGGATGAAGAAGGCCAGGGTGACGATCTCGGTCCAGAACACCAGGTCGCCGCTGATGGTGCCCTGCTCCGAGGTCGGGATGCCGAGGTGCTCGTTGAGGATGTAGGTCTGACCGATGGAGATGAATGTCATCAGGCCGATGGAGAAGAAGGCACCGAGCATCAGGGTCCAGCCCTGCAGTCGCGTCACCGTCGGAGCGAGATGGATCGGGCCGATCCGATAGGTTCGGTCAAGGTCAGACATAGGGGCTGGTCTCTGGGCCGTTGGCCCTGTGGTTCTTGGATGGATAGCGTGAAGGACGCGATTATTCCATCAGTTGCTCGCCACGCCTACTCGACGAGGCGGAATCAGAATATCCGCGATGCGGCGGCCACATGGCTCGGGCTGTCCGTCGCGCGACGGCACCACCCGAACGGACGACACCAGGAGCCACCCCCGCCCTTTTAGAGACGGCTGGAGCGGCGCAGTCCTCCCTCTAGCGGTGCCTGCCGGAGGAGGTCATGAATTGCCACAGGCGACGCCCCGGGGATAGGTGCGGCGAGCTTGCGATCACCCCCTTCTCGAGGAAGAAGGGCGCATAGCTCATGTCCTCGCTCATGATGTGCCGCATCAGCCACATCTTGAGGAAGGGCAGCAGCTCGAAGCTCAGGCCCTTCTGACCCGTCAGAAGCTTGTCCTGCAACGTCTCGACCTCGTGAATCAGCTCCTGATGACGGTCCTTGTGCTCCTCGTAGCCGGGATAGCCCAGGACCCGCATCAGGCTTTCTTCCACGGCAAAGTGGATCTTGGTGTAGTCCACCAGATCCTTGAGAATCGCATTGGTCACATCACTGCCATGGTCGACGTGAATGGCCTCGTTGATCTGATTCAGCAGATCCACGAGCACGCGATGCTGATCGTCGATCTCCTGGATACCGACGCTCAGGCTTTGGGTCCATTCGACCAATGGCGCCACAGTTTCGTGATGCTGACTCATTCCTAGCCCCCCTCCAAAATCTTGTCCTCGGCTGGACCTTTGCGAACGAAAAACGATTCGAGCCAGGAGGTGCGCGCAGCACGGGGAGACGCGCGCCATCTCCTTTCGAATTCGAGATATCCACCCTCTCGGCTCCAGGGGCAACATCGAGACCCGAGCCCATCGACGGGGCATTGGCAGACTCGAAAGGGCGCTTGACAAAGTTCGTCGGCTACCGCCGAAGGTCGCTATGACCGAGCATGGGACCAAGCTCACGAATCGCGTCCCGGAAGGGAAGAATCCGCCAAACGGCAGCAGCCGACAACAGGATCTGCAGCCGGGCATATGGTCGACCCTGCCTCGATCATGGTTTCGCCCGGCCATCTTCCGAGCATGGACAAGCGCTGTCCAGCGACGCCGACGTGGGACTCGCTCGCGCTCGTCCACCCAGTCCCACTGACGACCAAGGTCCTCGGTCACGCGCATTCGACGGGGCGGATCTGGCGAGGATGCTGACACCCAAGCGCCCTGAGACGACAGGTCGAGGATAGCGGACAGAAAAAAAGCCGCTCGAAGGAGGTGAGCGGCTTTAAAAGGAGGAGTGGATGATTTCGCGGTTGAAAGGCTATCAACCCCTGTCACCTAACGGACATGCGAATTCGCAATCCGGCCAAAATACCACCCAACCGTGTACAACTCGTTCTTTGCCGGCTCAGCCAGGCGTCGGCAGGCCAAGCTCCTCCCAGAGGCGCAGCACGGGCTTCGATTGATTCATGGTGTAGAAGTGCAGCCCTGGCACGCCGCCGTCGATGAGCTGGCGACAGAGGTTGAGCACCACCTCGTGACCAAAGGCACGAATACTCTCCACATCATCGCCATAGCCCTCCAGTCGGCGACGGACCCAGCGCGGGATCTCCGCCCCGCAGGCATCGGAGAAGCGTGCCAGCTGGGTGTAGTTGCTGATCGGCATGATGCCCGGCACGATGGGCAGATCCAAACCGGCCCTAAGGCAGGTCTCGACGAAGCCGAAGTAGGCATCCGCATTGTAGAAGTACTGCGTGATGGCACCGTCGGCGCCCGCCGCGACCTTGCGCTTGAAGTTCGCGAGATCACGCGCCGGACTGCCGGACTGCGGGTGATATTCCGGATAGGCGGCGACCTCGATGAAAAAGGTCTCGCCAAACTCCGCGCGCACGAAGGACACCAGCTCGTTGGCATAGCGAAAGTCCCCGCCATGGCCGCCTCCCATTCCTGAGGGCATGTCCCCACGCAAGGCGACCAAGCGGCGGATGCCCTGATCTCGGTAGCGGGTGAGAATGTCCCGCACTTCATCGCGGGTGGAGCCGATGCAGGCAAGATGCGGCGCCGTGTCGATGCCTTGGCCGCAGAGCCAGTCGACAGTCTCGAAGGTGCGCTCACGGGTCGAGCCCCCGGCGCCATAGGTTACGGAGAAATAGCGCGGCCCGACGGAGTTGATGCGCGCGATCTCGCGCTTGAGCTTCTCCATGCCCTCCGCCGTCTTGGGCGGAAAGAGCTCGACGCTGTAGATGGGCAATCGATGGGTGTCAGTCGACATATTGAGCCTCCAGCCTCCAGGCGCCAGCGGCCAGCAGCACGAGCGGCTGCCTGGCTCACCGCTGGCGACTGGAGACCCAGCTAGTCATCTGCCCCCCGCAGACCGACGGTCCGAGGGGAGCCTCGATCCCAGCACTTCAGCCACGTGCCAGAGGGCACCGGCCGAAGGCTGGCCGCTGGAAGCTGGCGGCTCCCTAGTACCGATAATGCTCCGGCTTGTAGGGACCCTCGACACTGACGCCGATGTAGGACGCCTGAGACTCCGTGAGCTTGGTCAGCTTGGCGCCGATCTTGCCCAGGTGCAGCCGCGCGACTTCCTCGTCGAGGTGCTTCGGCAGCACATAGACGCCGATCGGATACGCGTCCGGCTTGGTGAAGATCTCGATCTGAGCCAGCACCTGGTTGGTGAAGCTGTTGGACATGACGAAGCTCGGATGGCCGGTCGCGCAGCCCAGATTCACCAGACGTCCCTGGGCGAGCATGATGATGCGCTTGCCGTCCGGGAAGATGATGTGATCGACCTGGGGCTTGATCTCTTCCCACTGGTACTTGCTGACGCTGGCGATATCGATCTCGTTGTCGAAGTGACCGATGTTGCAGACGATGGCCTGGTCCTTCATGGCGGCCATGTGGTCGTGGGTGATGATGTCCTTGTTGCCGGTCGTGGTGACGAAGATGTCGGCGATCGGCGCGGCATCTTCCATGGTCACGACGCGGAAGCCCTCCATCGCCGCCTGCAGGGCGCAGATGGGGTCAATCTCGGAGACCCAGACCGTGGCGCCGAGCCCGCGCAGCGACTGGGCGCAGCCCTTGCCGACGTCGCCATAGCCGCAGACCATGGAGATCTTGCCGGCGATCATGACGTCGGTCGCGCGCTTGATGCCGTCGACCAGCGACTCGCGGCAGCCGTAGAGATTGTCGAACTTGGACTTGGTGACCGAGTCGTTGACGTTGATGCCGGGGAAGAGGAGCGTGCCCTCTTTCGCCATCTCGTAGAGGCGATGCACGCCGGTGGTGGTCTCCTCGGTCACGCCCTTGATGTCGTGGGCGATCTTGTGCCAGTGCTCCTTGTCCTTGTCGAAGGTGCGGTTGAGCACCCCAAGCACGGCCGTCCATTCCTCGTTGTCGTCGGCAGTAGGAGCCGGAATGGCGCCGGCCTTTTCGTACTCGACACCCTTGTGGACCAGCAGCGTCGCATCGCCGCCGTCGTCCAGGATCATGTTCGGACCCTTACCGTCCGGCCAGTTGAGCACCTGCTCGGTGCACCACCAATACTCCTCCAGGGTCTCGCCCTTCCAGGCAAAGACGGGGATGCCGCGCGCGGCCATGGCCGCTGCCGCATGATCCTGAGTGGAAAAGATGTTGCAGGAGCACCAGCGCACCTCGGCACCCAGCTCGACCAGGGTCTCGATGAGGACCGCGGTCTGGATGGTCATGTGAAGACTGCCGGTGATACGGGCGCCCTTGAGCGGCTTGGATGGGCCGTACTTCTCGCGCAGTGCCATGAGACCGGGCATTTCGGTCTCGGCGATGTTCAGCTCCTTGCGGCCGAAGTCGGCCAGGGAAATGTCAGCAACCTTGTAGTCGGTAAACTCACTCATGGTTAATCAGCTCTCGATGAATCGTGAGTGAGCGCCGTTTGGACAAAATGGACCCACTCGCGCCGAGCCTGGCCCGATCTCCAGCGGAGATGGGGTTGCAACGCTCCTCGGCGTGGGGTTGATCGCAATGGACCCAAGAAGGTCCGCCGCGTCATTCGGGGGGATTAGATGCCAGCCGCCTCCTTCAGCATCTGCGCCTTGTCGGTACGCTCCCAGGTGAAGCCGGACTCGGCACGGCCGAAGTGGCCATAGGCTGCGGTGTCCTGATACTTGATCAGCTCGCGGTTGGTGAGGTCCAACATGCGCATGATGCCGAAGGGGCGCAGATCGAAGTGGGCGCGGACCAGCTCAATGATGCGCTCCTCGCTCACGCGGGCCGTGCCGAAGGTATCGATGGACACAGAGGTCGGCTCGGCGACGCCGATGGCATAGGACACCTGGATCTCGCACTTGTCGGCCAGGCCGGCGGCGACGATGTTCTTGGCCACGTAGCGCCCGGCATAGGCCGCGGAGCGGTCGACCTTGGACGGATCCTTCCCGGAAAAGGCGCCGCCGCCATGACGGGCCATTCCGCCATAGGTGTCGACGATGATCTTACGGCCGGTCAGACCGCAGTCGCCCACCGGGCCGCCGATGACGAACTTGCCGGTCGGGTTGATGTGGTACTTGGTCTCGGCCTTCAGCCAGCCGGTCTCGCCCAGCACGGGCTTGATGACCTCTTCCATGATGGCTTCGTGCAGGACGCTCTCGCTGACGTCTTCGCTGTGCTGCGTGGAGAGGACCACGGCGTCCACGGCGACCGGCTTACCGTCGCTGTAGCGCATGGTGATCTGCGACTTGGCGTCCGGGCGCAGCCACGGCAGGGTCCCATTCTTGCGGACCTCGGCCTGACGCTTGACCAGGCGGTGCGCATAGTCGATGGGGGCCGGCATCAGCATGTCGGTCTCGTTGGTGGCGTAGCCGAACATCAGGCCCTGGTCGCCGGCGCCCTGCGCCTCTTCGGACTCGCGGTCGACGCCCTGGTTGATGTCCTTGGACTGCTCGCCTAGCGCGATGAGCACGCCGCAGTTGTTGCCGTCGAAGCCGCACTCGGAGTTGTCGTAGCCGATCTCCTTGACGACACGGCGCACGACCGACTCATAGTCGATCTTGAGGTCTGCGTCGGTGACCGTGATCTCGCCGGCGAGCATGACGAAGCCGGTTTTCACCAGGGTCTCGCAGGCAACGCGTGCCTTGGCGTGGTTGGGATCGCGGCGATAGATCTCATCCAGAACGGCGTCGGAGATCTGATCGGCCATCTTGTCCGGATGGCCCTCGGAGACGGATTCGGAAGTAAAGATGTAGTCCTTGCTCATAAGGTATGAGGCCTGGTCTGGGCACGATATCGCGCGTTGATGAAGCCAACCATGATAGCGGCTCCGCTCATGCCTTCAAACCCGCTGAGATCAAGGGGCTCGGCCGATCGAGTCGAGTCGAGAAAACATGGGACTTGGAATCGGCGGCGCTTCCGGTACCATGCCGCGATCAGTGTAACCAAGCAAAGAGCTCGGAGGTTCTGTATGGCTGCGGAGACACCAGTTTGCGATTTCGGCGCCCCAGCGCCGGACTTTTCCCTGCCCGGCGTCGATGGCAAGACTCGGACCCGCGACGACTGCAAGGGCGAGCGCGGCCTTCTGGTCATGTTCATCTGCAACCACTGCCCCTATGTCCAAGCGGTGCGCGACCGCCTCGTACGCGACGCGCGTGAGCTGGCCGAGCTGGGCATCGGCTGCGTCGCCATCAGCTCGAACGACGTCGCGGACTATCCCGAGGACTCCTTCGACAACATGAAGCGGGTCGCGCAGGAGTACGCCTTCCCCTTCCCCTACCTCTACGACGAGAGCCAAGAAGTCGCCAAGGCCTACGGCGCCGTCTGCACCCCGGACTTCTTCGGCTACAACGCCGACCTGGGCCTGCAGTACCGCGGCCGCCTGGACGCCAGCCGTAAAGAGGCCGCGGCGGCCGACGTGCGACGGGACCTCTTCGAGGCCATGAAGCAGGTCGCGGAGACCGGCAAAGGCCCGAAAGACCAGATCCCAAGCATCGGCTGCTCCATCAAGTGGCGCGGCGAATGACGCCCTAGCGAGAAAAAGGTGACGAAAATGCTGGCCATTTCCGCCGCCAATTCTTAATATTAGGAAGTTATAAATTGGTTTTGGGCGGCATAAGTTTGTTTTGATTCCGGGACTTGGGTGTTTTGGTACAGAATGGCGCTCCTTTGAGGGCGCCACGACCTGGCATCGTCGTTTCAGCGGAGGCTCCCGCTTCTCGTAACGAATCCCGCGCTCAACGTGGCAGCACGCCCCACCAACCGCCTGTCGGCGCTGCGCTACGATCCGTCTCATCGATTGCTGTCTCAACGACTAACCGGCTGCCGACGGTTGCGGCCTGCGCAACATTTTTGTCACCGATAGCTTAGAGGAGGGGCTCATGTCCTCACGCAAAGAACTCGCCAACGCCATCCGCGCGCTCTCCATGGACGCGGTTCAAAAGGCCAAATCCGGCCACCCGGGCGCGCCCATGGGCATGGCGGACATCGCCGAGGTGTTGTGGAACGACTTCATGACCCACAACCCGTCCAACCCGGAGTGGGCAGACCGCGACCGTTTCGTGCTGTCCAACGGCCACGGCTCCATGCTCATCTATTCCCTCCTCCACCTGACCGGGTATGACCTGAGCATCGACGACCTCAAGCAGTTCCGTCAGCTCCACTCCAAGACCCCAGGCCACCCAGAGTACGGCTACGCCCCTGGTGTCGAGACCACCACCGGCCCGCTCGGCCAAGGCATCACCAACGCCGTGGGCATGGCCATCGCCGAGAAGGCGCTGGCCGCCGAGTTCAACAAGCCAGGCCATGAGATCGTCGACCACAACACCTACGTCTTCCTAGGCGACGGCTGCCTCATGGAAGGCATTTCGCACGAGGCCTGCTCGCTCGCCGGCGCGCTCGGCCTGGGCAAGCTGGTCGCCTTCTACGACGACAACAACATCTCGATCGACGGCGAGGTTCGCGGCCACGGCGACACCCCCGGCTGGTTCCTGGACGACACGCCGAAGCGCTTCGAGGCCTATGGCTGGCACGTCATCCCCAAGGTCGACGGTCACGACCCTGAGGCCATCAAGAATGCCGTCGAGCAGGCGCGCGCCATGGGCGACAAGCCGACCCTCATTTGCTGCCAGACCATCATCGGTTATGGCTCGCCCAACAAGCAGGGCAAGGAGGAGTGTCATGGTGCCGCACTGGGCGAGGACGAGATCGCACTGACCCGCGAGAACCTCGGCTGGAGCCATGCGCCCTTCGAGATTCCCGAGAGCGTCTACCAGGGCTGGGACGCCAAGGAGCGCGGCGCGGCGGCCGAGGCCGACTGGAACGCCAAGCTCGACGCCTACGCCCAAGCCTTCCCCGCCGAGGCCGCCGAATTCAAGCGCCGCATGGCCGGCGAGCTGCCCGCCGATTGGTCCGAGAAGTCGGACGCCTTCATCGCCTCCGTGGTCGAGAAGGCTGAGACCATCGCCTCGCGCAAGGCCTCGCAGAACGCGCTGAACGGCTTGGGCCCGCTGCTGCCCGAGCTGATGGGCGGCTCCGCCGACCTGGCCGGCTCCAACCTCACGCTGTGGAAGGGCTGCAAGGGTGTCAGCAAGAACGACGGCGGCAACTACGTCTTCTATGGCGTCCGCGAGTTCGGCATGTCCGCCATCATGAACGGCATCGCCCTGCACGGCGGCTTCGTGCCCTATGGCGCGACCTTCCTGATGTTCTCCGAGTACGCCCGCAACGCCCTGCGCATGGCCGCCCTGATGAAGGTCCCGTCCATCTTCGTCTATACCCACGACTCCATCGGTCTGGGCGAGGACGGCCCGACCCACCAGCCGGTCGAGCAGATCCCGACCCTGCGCATGATCCCCAACATGAGCGTCTGGCGCCCCTGCGACGCGGTCGAGTCCGCCGTATCCTGGAAGCTCGCGATCGAGCGCAAGGAATCGCCAAGCTGCCTCATCTTCTCGCGCCAGAACCTGGCGCACATGGAGCGCACCGCTGCGCAGATCGCCGACATCGCCCGCGGCGGCTATGTGCTGCGTGACTGCGCGGGCACACCGGACGCCATCATCATCGCCACCGGCTCCGAGGTCGAGCTGGCCGTCAAGGCCGCCGAGGCCATGAGCGACAAGGCCATCCGCGTCGTCTCCATGCCCTCGACCAACGCCTTCGACGCCCAGGACGACGCCTACAAGGAGTCCGTCCTGCCCAAGGCCGTCACCGCCCGCGTCGCCGTCGAGGCCGCGGTCACCGACGGCTGGTGGAAGTACGTCGGCAGCCAGGGCGCTGTGCTGGGCATCGACCGCTTCGGCGAGTCCGCCCCGGCCGGCGCGCTCTTCAAGGAGCTCGGCTTCACGGTCGACAACCTCGTCGACACGGTGAAAGGCGTCCTCTAGCCGCTAAGCGCCTCGGGCGGCGCTCGCCGCCCGAGGCGAGCGCTTCACTGACAACTGATCACTGACCACTGACAACTTCCTCAACAGGAGCAGCACACATGGCAATTAAGGTTGGCATCAACGGGTTTGGCCGTATCGGTCGCATGGCATTCCGCGCGATCAGCAAGGACTTCCCGGAGATCGAGGTCGTCGGCATCAACGACCTGCTCGACCCTGACTACCTGGCCTACATGCTCAAGTACGACTCGGTCCACGGCAACTTCCAGGGCGACATCGCCATCGACGGCAACACCATGATCGTCAACGGCAAGAAGATCCGTCTCACCGCCGAGCGCGATCCCGCCAACCTCAAGTGGGACGAGGTCGGCGCCGAGCTGGTCATCGAGTGCACCGGCTTCTTCCTGACCACAGAGACCTGCCAGAAGCACATCGACGCGGGTGCCAAGAAGGTCGTGCAGAGCGCGCCCTCCAAGGACGCCACCCCCATGTTCGTCTATGGCGTCAACCACAACACCTATGACGGCCAGGCCATCGTCTCGGCGGCCTCCTGCACCACCAACTGCCTGGCGCCTGTGGCCAAGGTCCTGCACGACAACTGGGGCATCAAGCGCGGCCTCATGACCACGGTCCACGCCGCCACCGCCACCCAGAAGACGGTCGACGGCCCCTCCATGAAGGACTGGCGCGGCGGCCGCGGCATCCTGGAGAACATCATCCCCTCCTCCACCGGCGCCGCGAAGGCCGTCGGCAAGGTGCTGCCCGAGCTCAACGGCAAGCTGACCGGCATGGCCTTCCGCGTGCCCACCTCCGACGTCTCGGTCGTCGACCTCACCGTCGAGCTGAGCAAGGATGCCAGCTATGACGACATCTGCGCCGCCATGAAGGCCGCCTCAGAGTCCGGCGACCTGGCCGGCGTCCTGGCCTACACCGACGAGAAGGTCGTCTCGACCGACTTCCGCGGCTGCGGCAACCCCTCGATCTTCGACTCGGGCGCCGGCATCGCGCTCGACCCGACCTTCATCAAGGTCGTGTCCTGGTACGACAACGAGTACGGCTACACCTGCAACATGCTGAGACTGGTCCAGCACGTCGCGAAGTAGGATGGGTAGAGCGCAGCGAAACCCATCAAGGCACCGGACCGACCGGCGTCGGGATGGAGCTCGCTGCGCATCCCGAAGCTGATGGGTTTCGCGGCGCTCGGATCGGCGCCAATTGCCGGTACAGAGGCAGCCGCTCTACCCATCCTACAAGCTGGCTTGGTGGACTTCGCTAAGGCTCGTCCACCCTGCGTTGCTCGCTCCGAGTCGTAGGGTGGACAAGCGCAGCGCAGTCCACCACAAGCTGGCGGCTGGTAGCTGGAGGCTAACAGCTTCCCAAGAGGCTTGAGGCAAGGCCCACCTTGGCCCTGAAGCCTTTACACAACTACAAGACCCAAGAGGATACGACTATGTCCTTCATCAAGCTCGCCGACCTCGATCTGGCCGGGAAACGGGTTCTGATTCGCTCCGACCTCAATGTCCCGGTCAAGGACGGCAAGGTCACCTCGGACGCACGCATCACCGCCTCCATGCCCACCTTCGAGCACTGTCTCAAGGCCGGCGCCAAGGTGATGGTCATGTCGCACCTCGGCCGCCCGGAGGAAGGCGTCTTCTCCGAGGAGAACTCCATGAAGCCGGTCGCCGACGACCTGAGCGCCAAGATGGGCCTTGAGGTCCGACTGGTGCGCGACTACCTGGAGACGCCCCCCGAGGTTGCCGATGGCGAGCTGGTCCTGCTCGAGAACGTCCGCTTCAACAAGGGCGAGAAGAAGGACGCCGAGGATCTCGCGAAACAATACGCATCCCTCTGCGACGTCTTCGTCATGGACGCCTTCGGCACCGCCCACCGCGCCCAGGCCTCGACCCATGGCGCCGGCAAGTTCGCGCCGACCGCCTGCGCGGGTCTGCTGCTGAGCGAGGAGCTGGACGCCCTGCAGAAGGCGCTCGCCAGCCCGGCGCGCCCCATGGTCGCCATCGTCGGCGGCTCCAAGGTCTCCACCAAGCTGACCGTGCTCGAGGCCCTCTCCGAGAAGGTCGATCAGCTCGTCGTCGGCGGCGGCATCGCCAACACCTTCCTGGCGGCGGCCGGCCAGAACGTCGGCAAGTCGCTGTGCGAGCACGACCTCATCCCGACCGCCAAGGCGCTGATGGAGAAGATGACCGCACGTGGCGCGACCATCCCGATCGCCACGGATGTGGTCTGCGGCAAGCAGTTCGACGAGAACGAGCCCGCCGTGTCCAAGGCTGCCGACGAGGTCGCCGACGACGACATGATCTTCGATATCGGCCCCGACTCCGCGCAGGCACTGGCGGACATCATCGCCAAGGCCGGCACCATCGTCTGGAACGGCCCCGTCGGCGTCTTCGAGTTCGACCAGTTCGGCGAGGGCACCAAGACCGTCTCCATGGCCATCGCCAATGCCCCTGGCTTCAGCCTGGCCGGCGGCGGCGACACCATCGCCGCCATCCAGAAGTACGACATCTACGACAAGGTGTCCTACATCTCCACCGCAGGCGGCGCCTTCCTGGAATACCTCGAGGGCAAGACGCTCCCCGCGGTTGCCATGCTGGAAGCCCGCTCCAAGGATTGATCTCACTTCCTAGACCAGCCGCCAGCCCTCAGGGCTGGCGGCTGGTCGCTGGAAGCTGGAAGCTTACATATGCCAAGACGCACAAAGATCGTCGCGACCCTGGGTCCGGCGACAGATCCCATTTCCGTGATGGACGAGATGATCGCCGCAGGCGTGGATGTCGTCCGTCTCAATCTCTCTCATGACAGTCACGACCGCCATCGCGAGCGTGCCGAGCGCATTCGCGAGCGCGCCGTCGCCGCGGGCCAAGAGGTCGCGGTGCTCATGGACCTCCAGGGCCCCAAGATCCGTATCGGCAAGTTCGCCCAAGGCCAGGTCGAGCTCGCGCACGGCGAAAGCTTCGCGATCGACGCCAACTGCGGACCCGACGAGGGCGACCAGACCCGAGTCGGCACCACCTATGCGCGGCTCGCCAACGACGTCCGCCACGGCGACACCCTGCTGCTCGACGATGGCGCCATCGAGCTCTGGGTCGACACCGTCGCGAACGGCCGTATCGACTGCAAGGTCGTGGTCGGCGGCACCCTGTCGAACAACAAGGGCATCAACAAGAAGGGCGGCGGCCTCTCCGCCCCGGCCCTGACGGACAAGGACAAGGAAGACATCCGCTTCGCCGCCGAGATCGATGCCGACTATCTCGCCGTCTCCTTCGTGCGCAGCGGCAACGATGTCCGGCTCGCGCGTGAGCTCTTCCACTCGGCGGGCGGCCGCGGCGGCATCGTCGCCAAGGTCGAGCGCGCCGAGTCTCTGAATGACATCGACGACATCATCAACGCCTCCGACGCCATCATGGTCGCGCGCGGCGACCTGGGCGTGGAGATCGGCGACGCCGAGCTGCCCTCCGTGCAGAAGCGTCTGATCAGCCGCGCACGCGAGCTGAACGCCGTGGTCATCACCGCGACGCAAATGATGCAGTCGATGATCGAGAGCCCGATCCCGACCCGCGCCGAGGTCTTCGACGTCGCCAACGCCGTCCTCGACGGGACGGACGCGGTCATGCTCTCGGCCGAGAGCTCGATCGGCAAGAACCCGGTCAAGGTCGTCGAGGCGCTCGATCGCATCTGCCTGGAGGCCGAGAAGGCGGTGACGCGCTCCGGGCATCGCATCGACTCCGTCTTCGGCCGCGTCGACGAGGGCATCGCCATGGCGGCCATGTACACCGCCAATCACCTGGGCGTAAAGGCGATCGCCGCGCTGACGGAGACCGGCTCGACGGTGAAGTGGATGTCGCGTATCAGCTCGGGCATCCCCATCTACGCCATGACGCGCTTCCAGGAGACGCGCCGCAAAGTCGGTCTCTTCCGCGGCGTCTACCCGGTCGCCTTCGATGTCGCCAGCACCGACATCCACGAGGTCAACCGCGAGGTGATCGAGGTCCTGCTCGCCGACGGCACCGTCCAGAATGGCGATCTGGTCATCATCACCAAGGGCGATCGCTCCGGGGTTGAAGGCCAGACCAACATCATGAAAATCATGCGTGTCGGCGAGCACAAGCTCTTGGCCGGAGACTGACCGGCGAGTGGGCAGTGGGCAGTGGGCAGTGGGCAGTGGGCAGTGGGCAGTGGGCAGTGGGCAGTGGGCAGTGGGCAGTGGGCAGTGAAGCCAACCTCTTCCGCCGCCTTGGCGTCAAGGCGGCTCGCGCTGCACCTAGGCCGTTTCTGCCCGCCGAATTGCCGAATCCTTGGCAGCGACCAATGCGACTGGCGACGTTCTTGAGAATCTGTCCACTGAAAACTGTCCACTGTCCACTGAGCAACTGTCCACTGAGAACTGCCCACTTTCGACAACCGCTCCATCAACAGCAACCGAGCAACAGCAACCTTAACGACGAGGACTCCCAATGGCTCTCATCTCACTCCGCCAGATGCTGGACCACGCCGCCGAGCACGGCTACGGCGTGCCCGCCTACAACGTCAACAACCTCGAGCAGATGCGCGCCATCATGGAGGCCGCCGACGAGACCGACTCCCCGGTCATCGTGCAGGCCTCCGCCGGTGCCCGTAAGTACGCCGGCGCCCCCTTCCTGCGCCACCTCATCCTCGCCGCCATCGAAGAGTGGCCGCACATCCCCGTCTGCATGCACCAGGACCACGGCACCTCCATGCCCGTGTGCCAGCGCTCCATCCAGCTCGGCTTCTCCTCGGTCATGATGGACGGATCATTGGGCGAGGACGGCAAGACCCCGACCTCCTACGAGTACAACGTCGACATCACCCGCCGCGTCGTCGACATCGCGCACGCCTGTGGTGTCTCCGTGGAAGGCGAGCTGGGCTGCCTGGGCTCGCTCGAGACCGGCCAGGCCGGCGAGGAAGACGGCATCGGCGCCGAGGGCACCCTGGACCACAGCCAGCTCCTCACCGACCCGGAAGAGGCCGCGGACTTCGTCAAGAAGACAGGCGTCGACGCCCTGGCCATCGCTATCGGCACCTCCCACGGCGCCTACAAGTTCACCCGTCCGCCGACAGGTGACATCCTGGCGATCGAGCGCATCAAGGAGATCCACACCCGCATCCCCAACACCCATCTGGTCATGCACGGCTCCTCCTCGGTGCCGCAGGATTGGCTCAAGATCATCGACGAATTCGGTGGCGACATGGGCGAGACCTATGGCGTGCCGGTCGAGGAGATCGCCGAAGGCATCAAGCACGGTGTGCGCAAGGTCAACATCGACACCGACCTGCGCATGGCCTCCACAGGTGCCATCCGTCGCCACCTGGCCGAGAACCGCAAGAACTTCGACCCGCGCAAATACTTCACCGCCGCCACCAACGCGATGAAGGACATCTGCAAGGCCCGCTACGAGGCCTTCGGCACCGCGGGCAACGCCAGCAAGATGACGGCATTGTCCCTCGAGGCCATGACCCACCGCTACGAGAAGGGCGAGCTGGATCCGAAGGTCAACTGATCGTCGCACCCAATTGCAGCTCAAGGGGCGCCTCGGCGCCCCTTTTTTTGGCCTGCCTCATCCTGCCAGCCGGCCACCAAGGAGGACGCGGCGCCCCGGACGCTCTGACAGCCCAGGCGCGATGGCCCATGCTGCCGGGGTGCCCAGCCATTTCGTGCCCCGAATGCAGCCCCAAACCACCTGCCAGCCAAGATGCCCCGCCCCGGGCACACTCCTCCACGTCGAGACCACGCAAGAACGGTTGCCGCGTTGAGTCTTCGGCAAGCACTCGCACAGATGCGCCTCGTCAAAGGCCCATGGCTGGCAGCCGTCGCGGCGGCCGTCGTCATCCTCGCCGGTGAGCAGCTCATCGAGCAGTCGCTGCGACAGCACCACCGGGAGGAGGTGAAGCTCGAGGTCTTGACCGAGCTCGCGCCCCTCAGAGCGCGCCTCGAAGGCGTCATCACGTCCAATCTACTCCTGGTGCATGGCATGGCTGCCGTCATCGCCGCACACCCCGACATCGATCAGCACGAGCTCGGCCGCATCGCCACGGGCCTCGTCGACGACCGTCGCGCCTTGCGCAACATCGCGGGCGCGCCCGACACGGTGATCTCGCTCATGTATCCCATGCAGGGCAACGAAGCCGCGATCGGTCTCGACTACCGTCGACCGCCAACGCAATCGGAGGCGGCGCTGCGCGCCGTGCTGACCGGCGAGACCACGCTGGCAGGCCCTCTGGAGCTGGCTCAAGGCGGAATTGCCATCGCCGCGCGCGAGCCCGTCTACATCCCGGCCCCACCAGCGGCAGCAGAGCCGCGTCTTTGGGGACTCCTCGCCGCCGTCATCGACCTCGACGCCCTGTACCAGCAATCCGGGATCCTCGATGCGGCAAACACGGGCGAGCTGCGCCTCGCCCTGCGCGGAGCCGACGGCCTCGGAGCTCAGGATCGCGTCTTCTTCGGTGCCCCCAATGTTTTCGTGGAAGACCCGATCACCCTCGAGATCAGCATTCCCGGCGACGCCTGGCAGATCGCCGCCATCCCGCGGGTCGGCTGGGACCAGGTCGCGCCCAGACTCTGGATGGCCCGCCTGCTCGGCCTCATCACCGCGACCCTAGGGGCGGCCATGGCCTTCCTTCTGGCACGCAGCAGACAGGCGCTGGCAGCCAGCGAGGGACGCCTGCGCACACTCCTCGACACCATTCCAGACCTCGTTTGGCTCAAGGACCCGGACGGCGTCTATCTGGCCTGCAACCCCCGCTTCGAAGCCGTCTTCGACGCCAAGGAGACGGCGATCCTGGGCAAGCGCGACCACGACTTCGTGGATGCCGACCTGGCGGACTGCTTTCGCGAGCACGACCGGGCCGCGATCGCCGCCGGTGTTCCGAGGATGAACGAGGAATGCTGAGGTTTGCCAGCGATGGCTATCAGGGCCTCTTCGAGACGCTCAAGACCCCCTTGAAAGATCGCCATGGACAGCTTCTTGGGGTGCTCGGCATCGCTCGGGACATCTCGGCGCGCAAGGAGGCCGAGGACGCATCCAGCGCCTGAACCGCATCGACGCCGTCCTCAGCGGAATCAAAGGGGCCATCGTTAGAGAGCGCGACCCAGAATCGCTCTATCGGGCAGCCTGTCGCGTTGCCGTCGATGTCGGTGGCTTCAAGCTGGCCTGGATCGGCCTTCTCGACCCGGAGAGCAGCCGGATCGAGCCAATCGCCCACGCCGGAGCGGCCGGCGATTACTTGGCACACTTGAGCATCTCGCTAGCCGACGCGGAGCGCGCCCACGGCCCCACCGGACTCGCCATCCTGCGCGGCCGGCACGCCGTCTGCAAAGCCATCGCGTCGGACTCGCAGATGCTTCCATGGCGCGATGCCGCCTTGGCGCGCGGCTTCCGCGCATCGGCGGCCTTCCCCATCTGGGTCGCCGGCACCCTGCGCCGAGTCTTCAGTCTCTGTGCCGACCATGAAGGCTTCTTCGACACCGAGGCGTTGCGTCTCCTCGACGATCTGACGGCGGACCTCGGCGTGGCCCTGGAGCTTATCGAGGCAACGGCCGAGCTGAGAGCCCAGCGCGACATCCTCGACCGCACCGATCATCTCGCCCAGGTCGGCGGCTGAGGAAGGGCTGCGCTTCTTCCAGGGCACCCACCGCGAGAAGATCGAGGCAGCCATCAGGGCCGCGTTCTAAGAAGCCCTCCCCTATGATCTCGAGCTGGTCTCGGCCAAGGGCATCCGCAAATGGGTGAGAACCCAGGGCCGCCCGATTCTGGAGGCAGGGCGTGTCGTGCGCCTGGAAGGCGCCATTCAAGACATCACCGGCCTCAAGGAGGCCATGACGGAGGACCGTGAAAGCGGCAACCTGCTCGACTCCTTCTTCCAGGTGCTGCCGGACCTCTTCTTCTTGGTGGACAGGGAAGGCAGGCTGCTCGACTTCCGCGGCGCACACGTCGAAGGCCTCTATCTCCCTCCGGAGGAGTTTCTCGGCCGGCGGGTGCGCGATGTCCTGCCGCCCGAGGTGGGCGCGGCCTTCGAGCAGAATCTCGCCCTCGTCGAGCAGAGCGACAGGCTCGCCTCGTTCGATTACGCCTTGACGATGCCGACGGGGCTCAGACACTTCGAAGCCCGGCTGAGGGCGTGGAGACCGAGGCCCAGCTCGCCTTCCTGAGCCAGCGCGACTGCCATGCCTGCCAAGGCTTCTTCCTCGGCCGGCCAATGCCCGCAGAGAACTTCCTCGACACCTTCGCCAAAGGGGACCGCTGAGCCAGCGCCTTGCCGCGCCAACCGATCGGCCGCGGAGACGAGACAAGCAGACGCTTTTGTGGGATCGTTGGCATCCGTGCAGTACCTGCCCCCGACGCCCGCGCCAAGCGTGAATCCAACGCCGCATTGTCGCCGAGCTTCCCGAGACCTCAGCCTTTAGGAATCACTCCCGATGTCGATTCTGGTCGCCCTGAGCCACAAGACCGAATACCGCTTCGACCGCTCCGTCGCCCTCGCGCCCCATGTGATTCGGCTGCGCCCGGCCCCGCACTGCCGCACGCCCATCCGCTCCTACTCGCTGCGCATCGAGCCGGAAGAGCACTTCATCAACTGGCAGCAAGACGCCTTCGGCAACTATCTGGCCCGATTGATCTTTCCCGAGAAGGCCCGCAAGCTCACCGTCGAAGTGGACGTGATCGCCGAGATGATCACCATCAACCCCTTCGACTTCTTCCTCGAAGAGAAGGCCTACCACTACCCCTTCGAGTACGAGCCGGAGCTGAGCAAGGAGCTGACGCCCTATCTGGAGATCACAGACGACGGCCCCTTGCTCAAGGAGTGGCTGGCTAGCGTCGACCTCACCAGGCGCGAGACCGTCTACTTCCTGGTCGACCTCAATCGCCGGCTGCAGGAGGACATCGGCTACGTCATCCGCATGGAGCCGGGCGTCCAGAGCTGCGAGCACACCCTGTCCACCCGCCGCGGCTCCTGCCGCGACAGCGCCTGGCTGCTGGTCCAGATCCTTCGGCACCTCGGACTCGCCGCGCGCTTCGTCTCGGGCTACCTGATTCAGCTCACCTCCGACGTCAAATCGCTCGACGGACCCTCGGGGCCAGAGCGCGACTTCACCGACCTCCATGCCTGGGCCGAGGTCTATGTCCCCGGGGCCGGCTGGATCGGCCTCGACCCGACCTCCGGCCTCTTCGCCGGAGAGGGCCACATCCCGCTGGCCTGCTCGCCCTCGCCGCGCAGCGCCGCGCCGATCGCCGGTGCGACCGGCATCTGCGAGGTCGAGTTCTACTTTCACAACCGGATCGAGCGCATCCACGAAGATCCACGCGTCACCAAGCCCTATACCACCGAGCAGTGGACCGCGATCGAGACCCTCGGACACCAGGTGGACGCGGAGCTGACGGCGAACGACGTGCGCCTGACCACGGGGGGCGAGCCGACCTTCGTCTCCATCGACGACATCGACGGCGCGGAGTGGAGCATCGCGGCGCTGGGGCCGACCAAGAAGCCCCTCGCCGAAGACCTGCTGCTGCGCCTCAAGAAGCGTTTCGCGCCCGGCGGCGTCCTGCACATCGGCCAGGGCAAGTGGTATCCCGGCGAGCAGCTGCCGCGCTGGGCCCTCTCCTGCTACTGGCGCAAGGACGGCGAGCCCGTGTGGCGCGATCCCGCGCTGCTCGGCCAGGAGAGCACCAGCTACGGCCACGGGCCGGAGCAGGCCGCAACCTTCATCCGCGCCCTCGCCCATCACCTGGGCGTCGCGCCCGAGCACGCTAGCGAGGCGCATGAGGACGCCTGGTACTACATGTGGAAGGAGGCCAGACTCCCGGCCAACGTCGACCCGCTGGACAACAAGCTCAAGGACCCCAACGAGCGCAAGCGCATCGCGCGGCTCTTCGAGCAAGGGCTCGACAAGGTCGCCGGCTATGTCCTGCCGCTGCGCTGGTGGGGCTTCGGCACGGACGGCGGCTGGAAGAGCGGTCGCTGGACCTTCCGCGACGGACGCCTCTTCCTCATCCCGGGCGACTCGCCGATGGGCTTGCGCCTGCCCTTGGACGCCCTGCCCCAGGTCCCGGAATCCGAGCTGGATCAATTTCCAGAGCGCAACCCCTTCGAGCCCGTGGAGCCGCTGCGCTCGCCCTTCGACGAGGTCGCCCGGCGCTACAGCCGTCTGGTCGAGCCCAGCCAAACGCCGCAGACCATTCGCGAGCAGGGCACTGAGCCGCGCGACCTGGCGGCACGCCATGGCCGCCTCGCCCCGTTGGACGACTCGCAGCAGCCGATTCAGCCGCAGGTGGCATTACGCGCCGATCTGCACCCAGACCGCATCCGCACCGCGCTCTGCATCGAGTCGCGCGAGGGACGCCTCTACTGCTTCATGCCGCCGCTGACGCATCTGGAGCACTGGCTGGACCTGGTGATGTGCATCGAGGACACCGCCGCCGAGCTGGGCATGCCCATCATCATCGAGGGCTATGAGCCACCGCGCGATCCGCGTCTGCAGAAGCTCGGCGTTACGCCAGATCCCGGCGTCATCGAGGTCAACATCCACCCGGCGGAGAGCTGGGACCAGATGGTCAGCGATACCCATGTCCTTTACGAGGAGGCGCGCCTGGCCCGGCTCGGGACCGAGAAATTCATGCTCGACGGCCGCCACACGGGCACAGGCGGCGGCAACCACGTGACCCTCGGCGGCCCGACGCCTGCGGACAGCCCCTTGCTGCGCAAGCCGGACCTGGTGCAGAGCCTCATCGCCTACTGGCAGCATCACCCGAGCCTGTCCTACCTCTTCTCAGGCCTCTTCATCGGCCCCACCAGTCAGGCCCCAAGGGTCGACGAGGCGCGCGACGACCGCCTCTACGAGCTGGACATCGCCTTCCAGCAGATGCCGCCGGGCGAGGTGCCCCAGCCCTGGATCGTCGACCGCATCTTGCGCAACCTGCTGACCGACGTCACCGGCAACACCCACCGCACCGAGTTCTGCATCGACAAGCTCTATTCGCCGGACAGCGCCTCCGGGCGCCAGGGGCTCGTGGAGTTCCGCGCCTTCGAGATGCCGCCGCATCCGCGCATGAGCCTTGCTCAGATGCTGCTGCTGCGCACCCTGGTCGCACGCTTCTGGAAGGAGCCCTACCGCCGCAAGCCGGTGCGCTGGGGCACCGAGCTGCACGACCGTTTCCTGCTGCCGCACTTCGTCCGCCAGGACTTCGAGGACGTCATCTGCGACCTGCAGCGCGCCGGCTATCCCTTCGACATGGCCTGGTTCGAGCCCTTCTTCGAGTTCCGCTTCCCGCACTATGGCGACCTGGTCACGGAGAACGGCATCGACGTCGAGCTGCGCGCGGCCATCGAGCCCTGGCACGTTCTCGGCGAAGAGGTCAGGGCACAGGGCACGTCGCGCTTCGTCGACAGCTCGGTCGAGCGCATGCAGGTCAAGGTCAAGGGCATGACCGAGGAGCGCCACGTCCTGGTCTGCAACGGCCGCCGTGTCCCGCTGCGCCCGACCGGGCGGCGCGCCGAGGCGATCGCCGGCATCCGCTTCAAGGCCTGGAGCCCACCCTCCGGGCTGCACCCGACCATCCCCTCGCACAGCCCCCTGGTGCTCGAGATCGTCGATCTCTGGAACCGCCGCAGCCTGGGCGGCTGCACCTACTATGTCGCCCACCCGGGCGGGCGCAGCTACGACAGCTTCCCGGTCAACGCCTATGAGGCCGAGGGTCGCCGCATCAGCCGCTTCCGTGTCCTGGGCCACACCCCAGGCGAGATCGACCCACCGCCCGAGGAGCCGGCCGGCGAGCATCCCTACACGCTCGACCTGCGCTATCGGCCCGGCTGCTGAGCGGACCGGGCGAGAGGCCGCGGAACGAGCGCGAGCGCCGATCATCGCTCAGCGCGCCCAAGGATTCGCCAGCCGAGCCTCGCTCGGCCGGCAAGCGATAGCGGTTTCGCCCGGACAAGCCCTCTTGGAAGCCAATGGCAACTTTTGAGACCATCATCACTCGACCAACCAGACCAGGGACTGCGGCCAGGATGCGATCCGCCCTCTTCATCTGCCTGATCCTTAGCTCACTCGCTTGTATGGCCGCCCGTGATGACGCCTTCGTCCCGGATCCGACGCCACCAGGCCCATCGGACATCCGTCCAGGCACACCCTGGCAGGAGGCGGCCGTTCGGCTACCGCCGTGGCCGGACGATGCGGACCTGGTGGAATTCGAGCTGGACGGCTCCGCGGATCCCTTCCGTTATTTCATCGACGCCAAGCACCTGAGCGTGGGTCCGGATCGCGTGGTGCGCTACACCCTGGTCGCCCAGGGACGCAACGGCACGCGCAACCTCTCCTTCGAAGGCATCCGTTGCAGCCCCAAAGGCAGCTACAAGGTCTTCGCCTATGGCACGGGAGGCCGCTTCAGTGCGCTGGAAGGCGGCGACTGGCAGCAGATCTCCAACCTGGACGGCGAGCGCTACCGAAAAGACCTGTGGCGCTTCCACTTCTGTGTCCCCCGTGAATTCAAGCCGCGCCCGAAGCAGGATATGATTCGCTCATTGCAGGGACGGATCGCGCCGCGCCAGAACACAGGTTTTCAGGCCGATTGACCGGGCAGCGGTCGGATCCATTGAAGATCCGCTAAGCCCCCGCACCTCAAGCTCAAACAAGACGCCGCCGGCAGTGCGCACAGCACCGCCGGCGGTGTGACCCTTTTCAAGTTTTGCAGTCGTCAGAATCTCTATGCCCAATCCCCTTCTCGAGCAGGTCGGCTTGCCGGCCTTCAACCTGATCAAGCCCGAGCACGTCGAGCCAGCCATCGATAACCGCCTGGCCGCCTGCAGGGAGCTGATCGACCGCCTGACCAGCGAAGTCGACATCCCCACCTGGGAGAGCTTCGTCGAGCCGCTCGAGGAGATGGACGATCTCCTCAGCCGCACCTGGTCTCCCGTCGGCCACCTCAACGGCGTCCTCAACAGCGAGGCCCTGCGCGCGGCCTACAACGCCTGCCTGCCCAAGCTCAGCGAGTACGGCACAGAGGTCGGCCAGAACGAGGGGCTCTTCCGCGCCTACCAGACGGTCGCGGCACAGGAGCATCTCGACCAGGCCCAGCGCAAGCTGCTCGACAACGCGCTACGCGACTTCCACCTCTCCGGCGTCGACCTGCCGCCCGAGAAGAAGGCGCGCTACAAGGCCATCAGCCAAGAGCTGTCGCAGCTCACCAGCAAGTACTCCGAGAACGTGCTGGACGCCACCAACGCCTGGAGCAAGCTGATCGAGGATCCCGAGCGCCTCAAGGGCCTGCCCGAATCAGCGCTCGCCCTGGCCAGCCAGAACGCCGCGCAGCAGGGGAAGGACGGCTGGCTGTTCACCCTGGACATGCCCTGCTACCTGCCCGTGCTCACCTATGCGGACGACCGGGACTTCCGCTTCGAGATGTACGAGGCCTATGGCACGCGCGCCTCCGACCAAGGTCCACACGCCGGGCGCTGGGACAACACCGAGATCATGGAGCGCATCCTAGCGCTGCGCCACGAGCTGGCGCAGCTCCTGGACTTCGCCAACTTCGCCGAGCGCTCGCTGGCGACCAAGATGGCGCGGGCCCCGGATGAGGTCGTGGGCTTCCTGAAAGATCTCGCCGAGCACTCGGTGAAGCAGGCGCGGCGGGAGCTGGGGGAGCTCGAGGCGTTCGCCCGCGAGCACTATGACGTGACCGAGCTGGCGCCCTGGGACATCGCCTACTACTCGGAGAAGCTGCGCGTCCACCGCTATCAGATCAGTCAGGAGGAGCTGCGCCCCTACTTCGCGCTCTCGCGCGTCCTCTCCGGGCTCTTCGGCGTCGTCGAGCGGCTGTTCGGGATCCAGATCCAAGAGGTCGAGCACTTCGAGACCTACCACCCGAACGTGCGCTTCTTCGAGATCCGCGACCTCCTGACCGGTGCCCTGCGCGGCCAGTTCTACCTCGACCCCTACGCGCGCCAGAACAAGCGCGGCGGTGCCTGGATGGACGTCTGCACCAACCGCATGCACACCACCCGCTGCGACCAGATCCCGGTCGCCTACTTGGTCTGCAACTTCACGCCGCCAGTCGGCGAGAAGCCCTCGCTGCTGACGCACAACGAGGTCGAGACCCTCTTCCACGAGTTCGGCCACGGGCTGCACCACATGCTCACCAAGGTCGACTATCCTGGGGTCGCCGGGATCAATGGGGTGCCTTGGGACGCGGTCGAGCTGCCCAGTCAGTTCCTGGAGAATTGGTGCTGGGAGCGCGACTCGCTGGACCTCTTCGCCGTGCACTGGGAGACGGGCAAGCCGCTGCCGCAAGACCTCTACGACCGCATGACCGCGGCCAAGAACTTCCAGTCCGCCATGCAGATGGTGCGTCAGCTGGAGTTCGCGCTGTTCGACTTCCGGATGCACCTCGAGTACGACCCGAACAAAGGGGGGCGTATCTACGAGATCCTCGAGCAAGTACGGGATCAGGTCGCCGTCATCCGCCCGCCGGCCTTCAACCGCTTCGCGCATGGCTTCTCGCACATCTTCGCCGGCGGCTACGCGGCCGGCTACTACAGCTACAAATGGGCGGAGGTCCTGTCCGCGGACGCCTTCTCGCTGTTCGAGGAGAAGGGGGTCTTCGATGCCGACACCGGGCGTGCCTTCCTGGAGAACATCCTGGAGCGTGGCGGCTCAGAGGACGCCATGAAGCTCTTCGTCGACTTCCGTGGACGCGAGCCCAACACGGATGCCCTGCTGCGGCATTCCGGAATCGCGGCTTGAGCCGAGGCCGATGACGCAACGATGAAGTATCAGGATCTGCGCGATTTCATCGACCAGCTGGAGCAGCGCGGCGAGCTCCAGCGCATCAGGGTCGAGGTCGATCCCTATCTGGAAGTCACCGAGATCTGCGACCGCACCCTGCGCGGCGGCGGCCCGGCGCTGCTCTTCGAGCGACCGAAAGGGTCTGAGATACCCTTGCTCGGCAATCTCTTCGGAACCCCGCAGCGCGTCGCGCTCGGAATGGGCGAGGATTCCGTCGAGGCATTGCGCGAGGTCGGCAAGCTGCTCGCCTTCCTCAAGGAGCCCGACCCGCCAAAGGGCATGAAGCAGGCCTGGGAGACGCTGCCGATCTTCAAGAAGGTGCTGGACATGGCCCCCAAGGTGCGGCGCAACCCGCCCTGTCAGGAGGTCTCTCTGGCAGGCGAGCAGGTCGATCTCGGGCGCCTGCCGATCCAGCACTGCTGGCCGGGCGACGCCGCCCCCCTCATCACCTGGGGCCTGGTGATCACGCGCGGCCCGGAGAAGGCGCGGCAGAACCTCGGCATCTATCGCATGCAGGTGCTCGGGCGCAATCGCGTCATCATGCGCTGGCTCGCGCATCGCGGCGGCGCACAGGACTTCCGCGACTGGCAGCGCGCCCACCCGGGCAAGCCCTTCCCCGTCACCGTCGCCCTGGGCGCGGACCCGGCCACCATTCTCGGCGCCGTGACGCCTGTGCCGGACAGCCTCTCCGAGTATGCCTTCGCGGGCCTGCTGCGCGGCAGCCGCACCGAGCTGGCGGCCTGTCTGGAGTCCGACCTCCAAGTCCCGGCGAGCGCCGAGATCGTGCTCGAGGGCCATATCCACCCGGACGACATGGCCCCGGAAGGCCCTTTCGGCGACCACACCGGCTACTACAACGAGGTCGACCGCTTCCCGGTCTTCACCATCGACCGCATGACCCAGCGCAGCAATCCCATCTACCACAGCACCTACACGGGCCGTCCGCCGGACGAGCCGGCGGTGCTCGGGGTCGCGCTGAACGAGGTCTTCGTCCCCATCCTGCAGAAGCAGTTTCCCGAGATCCTCGACTTCTACCTGCCGCCCGAGGGCTGCTCTTACCGACTCGCGGTCGTGAGCATCAAGAAGCAGTATCCTGGACACGCCAAGCGGGTGATGATGGGCGTCTGGTCCTTCCTGCGCCAGTTCATGTACACCAAGTTCGTCATCGTCGTGGACGAGGATGTCTGTACTCGCGACTGGAAGGATGTCATCTGGGCCATGACGACGCGCATGGACCCGGTCAGAGATACGGTGATGGTCGAGAATACGCCGATCGACTATCTGGACTTCGCCTCGCCCGTGTCCGGGCTTGGCTCCAAGATCGGCTTCGACGCCACCAACAAATGGCCGGGCGAGACTCAGCGGGAGTGGGGTCAGCCGATCCGCATGGACGAGGCCGTGACGGAGCGGGTCGACCGCATTTGGGATGAGCTTGGGATTCGGCTGACCGATCGCCCCTGAGCCGCGTCGAGCGGAAAACAGACATCCCAAAGACGAACGCCGAGGCAAGATCGCCTCGGCGTCAGCGCCCCTGGATCGGGGCCGGGCTTATGCAGTGTGCATCAGTACCTGGCCGAGCCCCCACGCGGCCTCTCGGCGCGCGGACGCGCCTCGTTGACGGTCAGCTTGCGCCCTTTCATGTCGGCCTCGTTCAACGCCTTGATGGCCGCGTCCGCGTCGGAGTTGCTCGGCATATCGACAAAGCCGAATCCCTTCGACTGACCTGAAAACTTGTCCTTAATCACCTCTGCACTGGCAAGCTCACCGAACTCGGAGAACATGTCACGCAGATCATCGTCTGTGACGCTATAGGGCAGATTGCCTACGTAGATCCTCATCTCTCTTTTCTCGCGCTCATCATGTGCGTTGACCGAACGGATGCCGCCGATGGCCAACACACAAGCCGGACCGGCAGCGGGCGAAGCTCACCCAAGCCTGACGAGCCGTTCGGATACACGCACGCCCAATCTACACGAACCGTGAAGCCATTCGACCATCTCAGGAGGTTGGGCTCGGGGAGATCAAGGATCATGCTTTGCCAGCGGACGATCGGCGCTTGGGCAGGTCCTTGCGGTGGCGCATGAGGGGCTCGGATCCCAAAGCCGCGCACCAGGAAGCTCCGAGGTGGCGATGGTGCTTGGTTCTTGGCTGAGCGGTAGAGATCCTGGCGGTCGCCGCGGTTGAGTGTGAGAAAAGCTAGTTTATAGATGGTCTTGCGTCAACAGCGCCGCCATAAAAAAACCTTATGGGCGGCATGGCCTTCTACGATGACTTGCGCTGTGCCTGATAGCCGGCATGCTCGATGGCCGCCACGAGCTGAGAGGCGTCCAGCCGCTCCCCGCGCACCCGGACCAGACCGGCGCGCAGATCGGGATTGGCTTCCTCGACGGCATCCAGGCCTTCCAGCGCCTTCTTGACGCTTGACACGCAATGCTGACAGCTCATCCCCTGAACCTGTAGGACGAGGTCGCCTTCCTCAGCGAGCGCATCCGCCCGCACCCGCGCCTTGAGCCTTCGGAACGAAAGGAATGCCATGAGCCCGAGAAGGACCACGGCCGAGGATGCCCCGAGCCAGTCCAGGCCGGAGGAGTGCTCGTGCGAGGTCATCGGCATCGCCGGAGTGGCGAGCAGGCCGTCGAACAGGAGCCCGAACAGCACGCTCATCACAATGACCGTCCCCAAGTAGATCAGGAGGATCGATCGTCCGAGCGTCCGGTAGACGGCACCGAAGGTGGCGACATTGGTTGCCGGCCCCGCCATGAGGAAGACCAGCGCCGAGCCGGCGGGCAAACCGGCCGCAATGAGGGAGGCCGCGATGGGCACGGAGCCCGTGGTGCAGACGTAGAGCGGCAGCGAGATCGCCAGCACCACAAGCATCCCCAACAGACCCTGGGACCATGTCTGCGAGGCGAAGTAGTCGCTCGGCAGCACCAGGGCGAGGAAGGCCGCAAGCAGAACGCCAGCGAGAATCCAGAGATCGATCGCCCCCAGGAGATCGATGACGGCATAGCGCAGGACAGGCATCAGGCCGCGCTCTCGCCGCTCATCGACGCAGGACGGCTCGGGCTGGCGCGCGGCCTCGGGCGCCGTCAAGCGATTGACCAGGGTGCCGCCGACGATGCCCGTGACAAAGGCGGCAGCCACTTTGAAGAGCGCGAATGGCCAGCCGAGGAAAGCCGCACTCACCAAGATGGAGTCGACACCCGTCTGCGGTGTGCTGATCATGAAGGCGGTCGTCGCACCCTTGGAGGCACCCTCGTTCCTCAATCCAAGGGCCGTCGGGATGACGCCGCAAGAGCAAAGCGGCAGGGGCACGCCCACCACGGAAGCACGCATCACGCTCTTGAGGTCCGGCCGGCTGAGACCGCGGTGGACAAAGCCGGACGGCAGGTAGACGCGCATCATCCCGGCGATCAGGAGCCCCAAGAGCAGGGAAGGCGACAGCTCGATCAGCACCTGCCAAACGGCCTCGAAAAAGGATTGCGCCAACATGACCGAACCTCACGACAAACCGACCCGACAAACCAGCCTCAGCCCGGCAAACCACCCTCAGCCGGGCTGCATGACTCACCGACCTCTGACGCGACGGCAGGCAAGCCCCGCAAGCTGGCGGCGCCAGAATGGGCGACGCCTCGACCAGCCCACTGCCGAAGCGATCGAGACGCGCCCATCGACCGCGATCAGTCGATATTTCCTTTTTCGTGCTGATCGACGAGATATCCACCCAGGGCGCCGACACCGGCGCCAATGAGCGCACCCTTCCCGGCATCCGCACTCAGCGAGCCGATCAAGGCCCCGCCGGCCGCTCCCATCGCGGCTCCGCTGCCCGCACGGCTACCCGTCGTCGTTCCGCAGCCCGCCAGCATCAGCAGAGCCACAAGCATCAAGCCAACCATCATCGCTTTCATCGCAATTCTCCCAATCGTATCGACCGGCCTAGACCCGCGGCTCGCGCGTCCAAATCCACACGCCTAGAGCCAGAACAAGCCCACTCAGTTCGCGCAGGGATACTTGGCCGCCAGCGCGCGCACCAGCCCGACGACAGGTTGCTCCGCCATCAGCCGCTTGTCTCCGGAATGGGCGCTAGCCCAGGTCAGAAAGGCCTGCTTGCCATCGGCAATGGTCGCCGTCTTCGGATAGCAGATCAGTCGCTTCATACGCTTACGGTCGGCAATCGCGTCGTGATACTGCACCGAGGCCTCGATGAAGGCCCGACAGGCCTGATTGGCGACCACGTACTCAGCGGCCTCTGCCGGAACCGAGCAAACCTCGTAGAGATTGCTCGTCGTATCGAATCGGAAGGCCGTATCCTCCACGGCACCGGCCATTTGCGTCGACAATCCCCACAGGCAGGCCGCGCCGCAGACGAGCACGAGCGAAGGCGTTTTCTTCATACGAATCTCCCTCTTGATTTTGGGTAGTGTCCGGGGTGCGGGCTTCAGCCACCGCGCCTGCTCCTAAGCAGTGATCGGCCGAGCAGACTGGGACGAAATCGCCAAGGTGCGACGCTCGAGCACGGAGGGACCCAGGCACGGCGGCGGTGAAAGCCACCTGTTCAGTCTAGCCCGCACAGGCGCGACCGAGGCAGGTCTCGCACCAGATTTACAGCGAGGCCTGCAGCCCCTCGGCCAAGGAGGGGTATCTCAGCGAGATCCCGAGCGCCTCGCAGACCTTGCGATTGGAGAGGCGCCGCGACTCCCGCATATAGCTCATCATGCCGGCCGACAGCCGACCCGCGGCTTCGGACATGGGAATGAGCGGCGGGCGCGGCAGCCCGGTCGCGTCCGCAATCTGCAGGAAGTACTCGGTCATGGTGCTGGGATTGCCGTCGCTCACGTTGAAGATGGCGCCATCCGCAGCCCTGTCCATCGCGGCGATGCAGATGGTCACCAGATCGTCCACGTGGATGCGGTTGCTGTAGGGGGCTTCTTCGGCGGCGACCATTGGGGCGCCTTGCTTCAGCCGCTCCAAGGGCAGCCGACCTGGGCCATAGATGCCGGAGACCCGCAAGATCACCAGCTCGCCGCCTGTCTCTCGGCTCCAATGCCGCAGGGTCTCCTCGGCGTCCAGGCGCCGGCGCGAGCGATCGGCCGTCGGACGCGTCGGCCAGCTCTCGTCGACCCAACGCCCATCGCAATCGCCATAGACCCCTGTGGTGCTGATGTAGAGGAGGCGCCGCGGCTGACCAGCCCGCTCGAAGGAGGCGACCAGCCGACGCGTGTGCACGTCCTCGACGCCCTGAGCAGCCGGCGGCGCCAAGTGGAGCAAGCGCGCGCCTTCGAACGCCCCTCCTGGGGCCTCCTCTGCCGCCAGATCGAGCCGCGTGCAGGAGATTCCAGCGGCCTCCAGCCGCGCGCAGCCTTCCGCACTGCGCACGATGCCGGACACCTGCTCGCCACGGTCGAGATATTGGCGCGCGACCCGAGTGCCCACATATCCGCAGCCCAACACGATGACTTCGCTCATTGATCCGATCCACTCCAATCCAATCCGATTCATGCCGGCCCCACCGTCCACCATGCTTGCGGCGCCAACACCGCTCGGGACACTATCAGGGGCTGAGTGGCAACTTTGCAAGGGACGAGATGACCGTCAAGATCCAGCTCCTTCCAGAAGGAACGACATTCGAGGCCGAGCCCGGCGAGACCATCCTCGACGCGGCCCTGCGACAGGGGATAGGGCTGCCCTACGGCTGCCGCAACGGGCAGTGCGGGTCTTGCGCTGGCCACCTGGTGTCCGGCTGGATCCAGTATCCGAGCGGACTCATCACAGCGCTCGAGGGCAAGAAGGCGGGCACCTGCCTGACCTGTCAGGCCGTTCCGACCTCAGATCTGGTGCTCGAGGTCGCCCAGCGTCGGGTCCCGGCGGAGATCGAGATCCGCACCCTCCCCGGCCGCGTCGAGCGCAAGGAGCACCTCAATCACGACGTGGTCAGACTCCTGCTGAAGCTGCCCGAGCAGCAGCGCCTCCAATTCCTGGCCGGGCAGTATGTCGAGCTCAGCCTGAGAGACGGTCGGACGCGCGCCTTCTCGATCGCCAACGCCCCGCACGACGACGCCTTTCTCGAGCTTCACATCCGCCAGATCGCGGGCGGTGAGGTCACGCGGCACATCTTCGAGGAGCTGGCGGAGAAGAGCATCCTGCGGATCCGGGGCCCCTTGGGTGACTTCTATCTGCGTGAGGAGTCGCAGCGCCCCATCATCATGGTGGCTGGAGGAACAGGATTCGCGCCCCTGAAAGGCATGATCGAGCATGCGATCGAGGTCGGTCTGAAACGCCCGATCCATCTCTACTGGGGCGCGCGCTCCCGGCGCGACCTCTATTTCCCGGACCTCCCCGGGCAGTGGGCCGAGAAGCTGCCGAGCTTCGCCTTCACGCCCGTGCTCTCGGAGCCTGACGCGGATTGGACCGGCCGGACGGGCTGGGTGCATGAGGCCGTGCTCCAGGACGCCGGATCCCTCGACGCGCACGAGGTCTACATGGCTGGGCCGCCCGCGATGATCGCGGCGGCGGAAACGGCCTTCCTGGCCCATGGGCTGGATCGCAACCTGCTGTTCGCGGATGCCTTCACCTACTCCCGATCGCCTACCGGCGAGGCCGGAGACGAGGCCTGAAGCGCCGCCCGAGCCGACCGGTCATCCGACGACCTTGCCGCTCTGACCCCATGCAGGCAAACTAGCCGCCTCTCCGCCCAAGCCGCCGGGTGCACCGGGAAGACGACCCCACCTCGGCAGCCGGCGCCGCGTCTAGAGATCGAGGAGCCCCGCCAATGCGACCTGCCACCCGCGCCGTCACCATCGGCCTCATCGCCATGTTGACGACGGCCTGCACCACCGGACGCGTGGCATCGGTCTGGACGGACACGGGGAGCCAGCCGACGCGCTACCACAAGCTCATCGTCTTCGGCGTCACCAACAGTCCCAAGGTGCGCCGCGCCTACGAAGACAACTTCGTCTCGCGGCTGCGCGAGATCGGCGTCAAGGCAGAGCCGGGGCACGCCTATGTGCCTGACGCGGCGCTGAGTCGCGTCGTGCGCATGACCGAGGCCGTCTCCAAGTCGGATGCAGATGCCATCATCATCACCCACCTGGTCACAGACGAGCCGGATGCCAAGTCGCCCCTGCCGCGCCTGGCGCGTGTGCCGGACCACTACCGCAACCTGGTGCCCTACTTCAGCCAGGTCTACATCGACGTCTGCGGGCCCAGCTACTACGCGGATCTCGAGGCCTTGCGCCTGGAGACCAATCTCTATGATGCCAAGGGCGAGCGCCTCGTGTGGTCGGGCCGCTCCGTGCAGCTCGACCCAAGCTCGGAGCAGACCACCATCAGCGATGTGATCGACGACACCATCGCGCAGATAGCGCTCGACGGCTACCTGCCCTGGTCCTCAGCCGGACGCCGCGAGCTCGCAGAATGAGCGCAGGATCGCCGCGTCTTCGGCCCGCTCGGCGACGCGGACCTGCTCGAAACCCAGGTCCCGCGCGGTCTTTGCCGTGCGCTCCGCGATGACCACCAAGGGGGTTGCGAGCAGCCTGGATCGCCCCTCAGGACCGAGCATCTCTGCCAGATTCAGCAGCACCTCGTCACTGGTCGCCATGGTGTAGTCGACGTCTGCCGACCAGCGCGCGAGCAACGGCCCCACATCCACGCTCGGCATGACCCGCCGATAGACCTCGGCGAAATGCACCTCGGCGCCGCGCTCGCGCATGGCGGCCGCGAAGAGACCGCGCCCGCCCTCGCCGCGGACGATCAGCACGCGGCGGCCCCGCATGTCCGCGAGCTCGGGCATCTCCAGCAAGGCCTCGCTCTCGTAGCGATCGCTCGGCACCAGATCCGGCGCGCGCCCGGCCGCCTTGAGGACCCGAGCCGTCCCACGCCCGACCGCCGCGACCCAGCCGGCCTGGGGCCAGCTGGGATCGGCGCACTGCGCCAGCGCCTGCTCCACGGCGTTCGGGCTGACGAAGTACATCAGGTCCCAGGGCTCGGCGAGCAGCGCCCGAGTCTGCGGTGTGTCCAGGGACGCGATGGCGATGGTCGGAAAGCGGATCGCCCGCCCGCCGGCCGCCTCGATGAGCTGGCACAGCCCCTCTGCCTGAACGGCCGGGCGGGTCACCAGGACCCCGCGGCCGCCGAGATCACAGGGCGTGCTCATTCAGTGATCCATGAGGGCGCGCAGGATCTCGTCGGCGCCCTGGCCGAGCAGGTCGTCGGCGACGCGCGTGCCGATCGCCTCCGCGTCGCTGCGCGATCCCTCGGACTCGGCACGCAGGATGCGCGCGCCGTCCGGGCTGCCGACCAGGCCCTTGAGCTGGAGACGATCGCCGTCGAGCGTCGCGAAGCCCGCGATCGGCACCTGACAGCCGCCCTGCAGGCGGGCGTTCATGGCACGCTCGGCGCGGACACGGTCGGCGGTATCCGGGTGGTTCAGCGGCGCGATCAGGTCGTTGACGCGCGGGTCGTCGACCCGGCACTCGATGCCGATGGCACCCTGTCCGATGGCGGGCAGACTGGCGGCCGGCTCTATCCGGCTGCGGATGCGCTCGCCGAAGCCCAGGCGAACCAGGCCGGCGGCGGCGAGGATGATGGCGTCATAGTCGCCATTGTCGAGCTTGGACAGGCGGGTGTTGACATTGCCGCGCAGCGGCTCGATGCGCAGGTCCGGACGCGATTGGGCGATCTGGCACTGGCGCCGCAGGCTCGAGGTGCCGACGCAGGCACCCTGGGGAAGCTGGTCGAAGCTCTCGAACTTGTTGGACACGAAGGCGTCGCGCGGATCCTCGCGCTCCATGATGACCGCCAGGTAGAGCCCCTCGGGGAACTCGACCGGAACGTCCTTCATGGAGTGCACAGCGATATCGGCCTCGTTGGCCAGCATGCCCTGCTCCAGCTCCTTGACGAACAGACCCTTGCCGCCAACCTTCGCCAGCGGCGCATCGAGGATCTTGTCGCCCTTGGTCGTCATGCCGATGATCTCGACCTCGAGTCCGGGGTGAAGGGCCTTGAGGCGCGCGGCGGTATGCTCGGCCTGCCACATGGCCAAGGGTGATTTACGGGTGGCGATTCGGATAATGTTCGACATGTTCGATCCTAGGGACTAGCTCGGTGGGGAACGCCCGCTTGTGACCGGGTCACAACGGCGAAACTCGCATTTTGTCACATGACTGCCCGGAAGGCCTCATCATCCGCACCGCGCTCGGCATGGAGCCAGATGGGCCGATGTTGAAACCCCGGGTAGGCGGGGATGGCGATGAGCGCGCTCGAGCGGGTACGGAATCCATCCGGGCGCTCGACCAGCATGGCGGCATCAGGCCCGGCCGCGACGGGATCACCAGGGTCCGCGAGCAGGCTCGACCACGCCTCCCAGTCGCCGCGCTCCGGATCGGGCTCGGGAGCGGCCGCGAATCTGGGCGCGAAGGCCGCGATCCGCGGATGCGCGGGATCATCCAGATCCGTGGCGCTGAGCAGATGCAGCCCAGCTGCGATGGCGACGACGTCGATGTCGCCCTCCCCCGCGTGCCGCAGCCAATAGGCGCCGCTCGGATCCGCGACCACGAGGTTGAAGGGACGATAGGCGCGCGGCTCCAGGTCGGTGAGGGCGCGCGCGGCCTCGCCGGCCTCGGCGTGGTCCAGGGCCTCCAGGACCAGCTCGCCGCGACTGCGCTTGCCCGCCATGGGCCCCAAGGCCCCCTCGCGATTGAGGACGGCGGCGACCACGCCGTGGTCGTTGACGCCGAGCCAGCTCCCGCCGGCCTCGACATCCAGGCCCGCAACCACCTCGGGCCGGTCGTCCCAATGCCGCGCGGGCGGCAGTGACGCGCGCCCGGCCATCTCGTCGCGATTGGCGGCGATCAGCACGGGCCAGTCATGCCCGGGGCGCACAAGAAGGACGAGGGTACACATAGGGGTCAGACTCGCGCAGGCTGTCGCCTGGTCAGTTCAGCTCCGCGAAACGCCGCTTGAGCTTGAGAATCTTGCTCGCTACGGTCTTGTGCAGCAGGTTGAAGACCTTGCGCTGCGCGGCTCGGTTGCTCGAATTCGGGCTCCCGATCAGCTCGAGACGCGCCTGGAAATAGGCCATGTCGGCCTCCAGGCGCGCAAGCCGAATGCGCTGGCGCTTGCGCTCGCTCGAGTCGGAAGACTTGCTCCTATTCTCTTCGCTCATTCGGCTAACACTCGTTGCAGCTGCAGGAGCCCGTCTCGGCCGAGGCGCGTCTCCTGCTGCGCGTGGACCAAGGCGACGCTTCGCATGGAAGCGCGGCGATTCTATCAGTCTTTGCCATGCGATCGGTCGGACCGCTCCGAGGACGCCTCAACCATGGCGTCGGCGGCGGTCATTCGGCCGCGCGAGCCCGCCAAAGCACCCACCAGCAGCCTTGTTGAGCTCTCTGACGAATATGTTATAAACCCTGATTCTAAAAAACAAAAAACCACCAAGGGTTATCAATACAAAGCATGAGCACAATCCTAGACTTGTTCCGAAGCTCCGGCGCCCTTTACGGTGGCAACGCGGATTTCATCGAGGATCTCTACGAGCGTTACCTCATCGACCCAGACAGTATCGACGTCGCCTGGCGTGCACGCTTCGACAACATGCGCCAGGACGCAGCCAACGAGCCGAGCGTCAGCGAGTCCCCGCACGGCCCCGTCCGGCAGAACTTCCTGCGGCTGGCCCAGGAGAGCCGCCAGCGCGCGCACAGCCGCCACATCGGCCAGCTCGAGCCCGTCGCCGCGGAGAAGCAGGCCGCGGTGCTGAGCCTGATCAACGGCTATCGCTACCGCGGGCACCAGGTCGCGGACATCGACACCATCCAACTGCGCGAGCCGCCCAAGATCGCCGATATCGACCTGGCCTATCACAACCTGGGGCCGGAAGACATGGACCAAGTCTTTCACACCGGCTCGCTCTATGCGCCGGACCGCATGCCGCTGCGCGAGATCATCGCCGTCGTGGAAGAGACCTATTGCGGCAGGGTCGGCTCCGAGTACATGCACATCACCAACACCCAGGAAAAGCGCTGGATCCAGAAGCGGCTGGAGGGCTATCGCGCCCGCCCCGAGCTGGAGGACGCCGACCGGCGCTGGCTGCTGGCCCTGCTGACCGCCGCGGAAGGGATCGAGAAGTATCTCCATCAGCGCTACGTCGGCCAGAAGCGCTTCTCGCTCGAGGGCGGCGACGCCCTCATCCCGCTGCTCGACGAGCTGATCCAGCGCGCCGGCCGCAAGGGGCACCAAGAGGTGGTCATCGGCATGGCGCATCGCGGCCGCCTCAACGTGCTCACCAACATCTTCGGCAAGCCCCCGCAAGACATCTTCGACGAGTTCGAGGGACGCGTGAAGATGGATTGGCGCCAGCAGGCCGGCGACGTCAAGTATCACATGGGCTTCGCGACGGACGTCGAGACGCCCGGCGGCATCGTCCACCTGGCGCTCGGCTTCAACCCATCGCACCTCGAGATCATCAATCCAGTGATCGAAGGCTCGGTGCGCGCCCGCCAGCGCCGCCGCGGCGACCACACCGGCGACCAGGTCCTGCCCATCCTCATCCACGGCGACGCCGCCTTCGCCGGGCAAGGCGTGGTGACGGAAACCCTGCAGCTATCACAGACCCGCAGCTACTCCACCGGCGGAACCATTCACGTCGTCATCAACAACCAGATCGGCTTCACCACCAGCCACCCGCTCGATACCCGCTCGACGCCCTACTGCACCGACGTCTCCAAGATGGTCCAGGCGCCGGTCCTCCACGTGAACGGCGACGACCCCGAGGCCGTCATCTTCGCCACCCGGCTGGCGCTGGATTTCCGCAACCAGTTCCACAAGGACGTCATCATCGATCTCATCTGCTATCGCCGCCTCGGCCACAACGAAGCGGACGAGCCCGCGGTCACACAGCCGATGATGTACAAGAAGATCCGCAAGCACCCGACGCCCCGCGCCGTCTATGCGGACAAGCTCATCGCGCAAGGCCTCATCTCACAGGACGACGCCAATCGCATGGTCTCCGACTATCGCGACTCCATCGAGCAAGGCGTGGTGATCGCGCGCCCGGTGCTCTGCGGACTCGGCAACGAATCGCGCGTCGATTGGACATTCTGCCACGGCAAGACCTGGGATCAGGATGTCGACACCGGCGTCCCGGTCGAACGGCTGCGCGCGCTCACGGACAGGCTACTGGCGCTTCCGGAGGGCTTCGAGCTGCACCCGCGCGTCGAGAAGATCTGGGACGAGCGCCGCAAGATGGCCCTCGGCGACCAGCAGATCAACTGGGGCTACGCCGAGAACATGGCCTACGCCAGCCTGCTCGACGACGGCGTGCCCATCCGTCTCTCCGGACAGGATGCCGGGCGCGGCACCTTCTTCCATCGCCACGCCAAGATCCATGACCAGAAGACCGGCGCCGCCTACACCCCACTGCAGCAGCTCGGCGACCATCAAGGCCCCTTCATCGCCATCGACTCCATCCTCTCCGAAGAGGCCGTCCTGGGCTATGAGTATGGCTTCGCCACCGCCGAGCCGCATGCCCTCACGCTCTGGGAGGCACAGTTCGGCGACTTCGCCAACGGCGCCCAGGTCGTCATCGACCAGTTCATCACCTCCGCCGGGACCAAATGGGGCCTGTGCTGCGGCCTGGTGATGCTGCTGCCGCACGGCCTCGAAGGACAAGGCGCCGAGCATTCCTCGGCGCGCCTCGAGCGCTTCCTCCAGCTCTGCGCCGGACACAACATCCAGGTCTGCGTGCCGACCACGCCGGCCCAGATGTTCCATCTGCTGCGCCGTCAGATCGTCCGCGAATACCGCACCCCCTTGGTCGTCATGACACCCAAGAGCCTGCTGCGGCACAGGCTCGCCGTGTCTTCCCTGGAAGAGCTGGCAAAGGGCCAATACCAGACCGTCCTCCCCGAGGTCGATGCCATCGATCCCGCCGAGGTCGAGCGCGTGGTCTTCTGCAGCGGCAAGGTCTACTACGACTTGCTCGAGGCGCGCCGCGCGCGCGGCCAGACCAACCTGGCCCTGGTCCGCATCGAGCAGCTCTACCCCTTCCCCAAGGACCAGTTCGCACGCATCATCGAGCAATACGGCAATACCGAAGAGATCGTCTGGTGCCAGGAGGAGCCGCAGAATCAAGGCGCCTGGGACCAGATCAAGCACCGCTTCCACAATCTGGTTCTCAGTGGGAAGCGCGCCTACTACGTCGGGCGCCCCGCCTCCGCCGCGCCCGCGGTCGGCCATCGCGCTGCCCATGTCGAGCAGCACGAGCGACTCATCGACGAGGCCCTCAGCGGCCACTACAACCCCAGCATGAATAAAAGGATCCCGGCCCAATGAGCACCGAAGTCCGCGTACCCGCACTCCCAGAATCCGTCTCCGACGCAACGGTCCTCACTTGGCACAAACAGTCCGGCGATGCCGTCAAGGAAGGCGAGAGCCTGGTCGAGCTCGAGACCGACAAGGTCGTGCTGGAGGTGCCCGCACCCAAGGACGGCGTCATGGGCGAGATCAAGTCGAGCGAGGGCGAGGTCGTCCAGGCCGAGGACATCCTGGCCCTGATCGAGGCCGGCAGTGCGAAGGCACCCGGCAAATCGAAGAAGCAGACGCCCGCCAAGAAGAGCCCTGAGCCTGCGCCAGAGCCCAAGGCCGAGCCCAAGCCTCCGTCACCAAGCGGCAAGAAGGACAAGCCCAAGTCCGCCGAGCCGCTCGTCACCCCCTCCGCGCGTCGCCTGGTCAGCGAGATGGAGCTGGACCCGCACGAGATCCCGGGCACCGGCCGCGACGGGCGCATTCAGAAGAGCGACGTGCTCGCCTTCCTCGACAACCGCGAGAGCGCGCCCGAGTACGCCGTGCCCGCCGATGTCGAGACCATGCTCCCCGCCCAGCCCATCCCGAGGCTCAGCGGCGAGGCCGGCCGGCCCGAGCAGCGCGTCCCCATGACGCGCCTGCGCGCCCGCATCGCCGAGCGGCTCGTCCAGGCCCAGCAGCACGCGGCCATGCTCACCACCTTCAACGAGGTCAACCTCAAGGCGGTGATGGAGCTGCGCACCAAGTACAAGGACGAGTTCGAGCAGCGCCACGGCGTGCGCCTCGGCTTCATGTCCTTCTTCGTCAAGGCCGCGGTCGAGGCCCTGCAGCGCTTCCCCGTGGTCAACGCCTCCGTGGACGGGAGCGACATCATCTACCACGGCTACTACGATATCGGCATCGCCGTCAGCTCGCCGCGCGGTCTGGTCGTCCCCATCCTGCGCAATTGCGATCAGCTCAGCATGGCGGACATCGAGCAGGGCATCTCCGACTTCGGCAAGAAGTCGAAGGACGGCAGCCTCAGCTACGAAGAGCTCACCGGAGGCACCTTCTCCATCACCAACGGCGGCGTCTTCGGCTCACTGGTGTCCACGCCGATTCTCAACCCGCCGCAGAGCGCCATCCTCGGCATGCACAAGATCCAGGAGCGCCCCATCGTGGAGGATGGTCAGATCGTCGCCGCCCCAATGATGTACCTCGCCCTCACCTACGACCACCGCATCGTCGACGGCCGCGAGGCTGTGCAGTTCCTCGTCACCATCAAGGAGGCCCTGGAAGAGCCGGCCAGGCTGCTGCTGCGGGTCTAGGCACTGCCCGGCAGGGAAGCCCGTCCGGTCTTTGCTGCCCATCGCGCCTGCCTGGCGGCCCGCCGCTCGGCGGGCCGCTCTCGGTCATGGCGACTCGCCCCGGATCACCCGACGGGCGTCGATCATCGATTGGCCCGACCTCCCGCTGTAGGGTTGACAAGCGCAGCGCAGTCCACCAGGGCCGGCGCGGGATTCGGTGGACTTCACTCGCTCGTCCACCCTACCGGCCCAACTGACGATCAACGGCGAGGCTAAAGCGGCCGCGCGGAAGACGGCCGCAGATTGAGCTACGGCGTGTCTTCGCGGCTCGCTTTGAGCCTATTGTTGGACGAAGCCGCTGCGCGGAGAAAGCCCATGCGGCGGCGTGGCGCTTAGAATGTAACCTCATGCCCTCGGTTGCGAGGGGCCGTTTGTTCA
>NZ_JAAIJQ010000260.1 GCF_010820565.1 Thiorhodococcus minor
TGACTCCTTCGTCGTCGAGACCGACGTGCACTTTCCCACCGACATCAACCTGCTCTGCGACGCGGTGCGCAAGGTCATCGAGACCAGCGCCGGGTTGTGTGAGGCCGAGGACTTGAGCGACTGGCGCCAGAGCGCCTACAACGTGCGCTGCCTGAAGCAGGCCTACCGGCGCGTGCAGACCCTCAAGCGCTCCAACGCCAAGGACGAGGACAAGCGCGCCGTGCGCGCCGAGGAGATCAAGCAGGCACACCGCGACTATCTGGAGCTTGCCGAGTCCTTTCTCGCCCGGGCCCGCGAGACGCGCCGCCGCCTGCACATCGGCTGCGCACTGCCACTGGCGGCCTTCAGCGCCCTGGATGACTACATCGCTCACAGCGAGCGCCAGATCGATCAGATCCGCCGCCGTGTGCTCTGCGGCGAGCGCATTCCCCATGCCGAGAAGGTCTTCTCGATCTTCGAACCGCACACCGAGTGGATCAGCAAGGGCAAGGCTGGCGTCCCCGTCGAACTGGGGCTGCGGGTGGCCATCACGGAAGATCAATATGGCTTCATCCTCTCGCAGCGTGTCATGCAGCACGAGACCGATGACCAGGTGGCCGTGCCCCTGGTCGAAGGGCTCGTGAGCGACTTCTCGCCCTTGGCGAGCGTGAGCTTCGACAAGGGCTTTCACAGCCCGGCCAACCAGCAGCGTCTCGCCGAGCTGGTGGATTTCCCGGTGCTGCCGAAGAAGGGCAAACGCTCGGTCGCCGAGCTTGAGCGCGAGCACGACCCGCGCTTCATCGCGCGACGCCACCAGCACTCGGCCGTCGAGTCGGCCATCAATGCCCTTGAAGCGCATGGACTCGACCGCTGTCCCGATCACGGGATCGACGGCTTCCGCCGCTATGTTGCGCTGGCCGTCGTGGGACGCAACGTCCATCGCCTCGGCGCCATCCTGCTCGCGCAGGAGGCCGAAGCCGAGCGACGGCGCGGGCGCAAACGCGCCGCCTGACGCAATGACTGAGGCAATCCGAACGGACCCAAGGGAGTGGTCTGTCCAAAAAACGCCCCTGTCCACGAATCGCTCCCGTTCACACGTCTTCTGCCCCGAATCAGTGCCCGACATCGAAGTCGATCCTGCCTCGTTTAATTCCAGGGCAGAGTGTGCCACTGAATTGAACGGGGTTTTCGTTCAGGCACTA
>NZ_JAAIJQ010000261.1 GCF_010820565.1 Thiorhodococcus minor
GCTTAGTCATGGGTCACCTCCAACTGGGCGATGATGTCCAGCGCCCCTTCGCCCTCACGGGCACTGGGCAGCCAATGGACGTAGCGCAGCGTGGTGTGGATGCTCTGATGGCCGAGCAGGCGTTGCAGCCGCTGCACCGGCAGCCCCGCGGCCAGCTGATGCATGGCCACGATCATGCGTTGGCGCAACGCTGTCATCGTCCGGTCCTCTGTCAACGACCCCGATTGGGTCATGGCGAGTGTGGACGACGAGGCGTGGAAGCGCTGTCAGGCGCGGGCGAGTGACGAGCGTCCGCAAAGCCCCGCGGAGCGGATTAGTTCAACGTCAACCACAGCCCGCGCCGAACTGCGGCCTGAGCGAGAGCAAAGGCCGCAGTTCGGCGTCGGAGCTGGTGGGCTTGTTGGGCTTCAATCGCGTTACCTTTAAGCGAAGTGGGCGACCCGGACGGGTTTGGAAACAGAGAACGCTGCACGGTGGAGTTTGATTCTTTCGATTTCGTGCATCGTTTCGGCGGTCATGTAACTCTCGCCGCAGTGTGAGCAACTTACAACGGGAATATCCTCTATTACCAAGAGGTCGCTACCCTTCCCGAAGCTTCGAGTCACTTTTCGGACCACCGCTTCGGCGGCTCCGCAAATATCGCAAATTTGACTAGCCATAAATATCTCTGAAGACAGTGACGATTACGAGCTTGCCCGTTGGGCCGAGTTTGACAACGGCAAAAGCGTTATCTCCGTCCAGTGTGGGTCCACGAATAAGCACTTTGGTTTCGGGCGGGTCCTTATCTTTCTGCCTTTCAACTAGTTCTCCAGCGAGGATCAACCGCTCTACATCGAAGATAGTCAAACTGTCGTCGTCCATCTCTTCGGCCGCATGCACAGTAACGACATAGTGATTCGTGCGCACGCATTCCCTGATTTGTCCGACAGTGGGCTTCATTTACGCGACGTGAATCTCTTCAGTAGCCCAACTGGATCCGGGTAGATTCTGTCTAGCACGCTTCCCCTTGACTCCTCAAGTCAAACCGACTCCGGACAACCGCGGAAAACCTCCCATCAACCCTGACGTTGAAGGCCTCAACGGGTTCCACCGCGAAGCCTCGAAGCACAAGTCCCGCTGTGCTAGGCGGAAACGACCTCGGCAGACAGACGCTTGCCAATGGCGG
>NZ_JAAIJQ010000262.1 GCF_010820565.1 Thiorhodococcus minor
GATTACGAACGCTGCTGGCTGAAAACTTTCAGATTATCGGAAATTAAAAAGCCGAAATCCTGTATTCGCTGGGTATAATTCTTTTCAAGTCTTGCTCAGTAAACTCGATACTGATCATCGGCACATCAAGGTACACGGCGGCTTTACGGTAGCGATAAGCATAAAATAAATACAGCAGGTTAACGAGGCTTACTCAGAGCTAGGTTAAGAGGGCGCAATCTGTGCCTATACGAGGTAGAGCTAGAGAATCTCGGGGACCCTAGGACGGATCCTTGTTCTTTTGGTCTCATCGGGTGTAGTCTAAGAATCGTTTGTGTTGAGTGGGAGTGCGATTGGGCTGAGCCCGACCTTTACCCTCAATGCTTCAAGGATCCTCGTCCAGAAACGAAAATAAGATTTCCAGGTAGCCCTGTGATGTCAAAACCAGGCGGATTTGATCCTGGAACGGATTCTCGCTGCAATTGTGTGCGCGAAATTATGCAATAACGAAATTGTTGAAAAATTTTATGTATCCAGAAATTATTGTTGCCTTTGCTGTACGTCTTTTCTCGATATTTTTGGCAATTTACTCTCTGCAGTTTATTGCAAGCATGGCTTCTCATCTTAGGGCTTTAGATGGCGTTTCTTTTATTTATTTGGTAACAGCGCTATCGATGATGGCGATTTCGTTTTTATTGTGGAGTTTTCCATCAATTGTTGCTCGAAAACTGATTGGTTCTTATCCAGGTAATGATTTAGAGAACCTTAAGATTTTTGCTGATATAAAACAGGTTCAATTGGCATCTATTTCCATATTGACTATCTACTTGCTGTTTAATGTTGTTTCTGATCTAGTAATGTATTTTTCTGTACTTGCCCTCATGGCGAAGAGGCAAGGTGTTCCATTGGAACTTAGTCTTGAATATAAGGCATCAATGATTGCCACGGTGGCAGAGCTTGTTTTCGTGCTTTTTTTGCTGCTTCGAAAAAGACAGGTAATTTCTTTATTATCTCGGTGCTAGGGAGTTCGATCTGATCAAGAAGGACGGTGTCAGGTCTTGCCTTTTGCCTTTGGAATTCTCGAATTCCGGAATTCCGGTGACAGTTTATACTTCATATAGGCACAAGATCACATTTCTTGAATGCCTGAAAATTCAACGTGAGCAATGAATCGAGTTCTTTCT
>NZ_JAAIJQ010000263.1 GCF_010820565.1 Thiorhodococcus minor
GGGAGGCCCACCCCTCTCCCTCATGCAAAATGACTATTTAAAGGGGAAAATCCATCAGGGACGGTGGCCAGGCTCAGAAGAACTTCAGCCCGTACAAGTCGAGCTTGACGGCACTCCAGGAGTGGGTCTCGAGCCGGTCGCTAAAGTACTCGAGCAACTGCGGCTCGGACAGCTCATCAATGTCGCCGTCAAAATAGGCGCCAATGGTGCGCACGGCGCGCGCGTAGGCTTCGATGGTCTTGGGCTGCAGACCCTTGAGCCGAAGGTGCTTGAGATGCGCCGCGTAGTGGCGCTTGAACTGCGCTTCGCAGGATGCTGGCATGGTGGTGTAACCTCATGATGTTGAACAAACGGCCCCTCGCAACCGAGGGCATGAGGTTACATTCTAAGCGCCACGCCGCCGCATGGGCTTTCTCCGCGCAGCGGCTTCGTCCAACTAGCCCGCCAGCCCGACGCCAAACTGCGGCTAGCGCTTCGCGCGTCGCCGCAGTTTGGCGCGGGCTGCGGTTAACGTTGGGCGAGGAAGACCACGCTCTGATGAAGTGACGTGAAACTCGACTGGGATTCAAGCAAAGCCGCAGCTAATCTTCGGAAGCACGGCGTGTCGTTTCACGAGGCTGGCACGGTCTTCGGAGACCCGATGGCTTTGACCTTCGATGATCCCGACCACTCCTTGGGGGAGGCGCGCTTCTTAACCTTCGGCGTATCCCGAGCGCAAAGGTTTCTGATCGTCTCCTACACCGAGCGGGGCGATGAGACCAGAATCATCAGCGCTCGGAAGATGAGCCGCCAAGAGCGTGACATATATGAAAACGGATAACGCCCACGACGACGACGAAATGCGCCCCGAGTATCGACGCGAGGATCTCGGTACCGGTGTTCGAGGCAAGCACTACCAGGCATATACGGAGTCGAATAACCTCGTGCTTCTAAGGCCCGAAGTCGCGCAGGCATTCCCGACGGAGGAAGCCGTCAACGAGGCGTTGTTGTCCCTGATACGCATCGCCAAAGCATCAACACGCCCAACGAATAAGGTTAGATCGTCCGAGCGCAGCGAGCGACGATCTGAACCGGTTGTTGGACAAGCCCGGGATCGAGGAGGTACGCAGGGGGTATAGAAAATAGCTTTTCGAGGCCGAGGGCTC
>NZ_JAAIJQ010000264.1 GCF_010820565.1 Thiorhodococcus minor
GTGCGCAGCCAGGTCTCCTTGCCCGTGGCGAACGTCTCAACGCCGACCCAGCCGTCGGCACCACCGAGGGTTGCGGCGATGGCGATGATGATCATCTCGACCAGGTCGTGGCGGCTTTGGGTCGGGCTGCGCGGGTCGTGCAGCGCGGCAAAATGACGCCCGATCGATCGCTCTACACTCAAGTCGCACACCGTGAAGATCTCCCCATATTCAAAAGGGGCGGATCATCAGAGCAGTCGCCTGGATTGCCTAACAGTATCCGCTAATATATTGATGCGATTGCCCTGCGGTCTGTCCAGCACGTTAACCGCACTTACCGACGCACCGGCACTAAGAGATTTGATGCACACGGATGCAATGAACCAATCAATGAATAATGACGAGGAGCATGCTTCCGGAAGTGCCGGACCACACGGCGAATTGCTCTTGCGCACGTTGGCCATGCCCGCGGATACCAATCCGAGTGGTGATATTTTTGGGGGCTGGCTGATGTCGCAGATGGACATGGCCGGGGCCATGCTGGTGCGGGAGCTCACCCGCGGACGCTGTGTCACCGTGGCGGTGGACGCATTCAAGTTTCAACAACCGGTCAAGGTGGGGGATGCGGTGGGTTGCCATGGGCGGGTGATTCGGATTGGAACCACGTCCGTGACCCTGAAGCTGGAGGTTTGGGTCAAGCCGCGCACACCAACGGGCGATCCCCAGAAGCCGAGGTTCCAGGTGACCGAGGCCATCTTCACCTACGTGGCGGTGGATGAAGCCGGAAAAAAGCGACCGGTGCCGGACTCGGCGCGTGCGGCCGGGTAACCGAAACGGCGATACTCCTTTCGTCCGGTATCGAGACTCTGGCACCCGGTCAGGCTGCATTTCATTTGGCGATTATCTTCCTGGCCTGGCCAAGCGGGTCAGCGAGAAGGCCTTCGTGATGGTGCCGATGTCCTGATCGATTATCTTCGTGGGTAGGCGATTCAAGCCCCGTCCCGGGCTCCAAGTCCGATAAGCACTCGCTATGGCAAGTCAGCGGGCGGGGGAAGAGGGCCCCGTTCCTGGGCCTGGCTCGCGAGCGGGTGCAACCTGCCGAGCGCGGGCGCATCAAGCCGCGAGCGCATGGTATGAGTCGGCATTGGCGGTCGCTTGGCCAT
>NZ_JAAIJQ010000265.1 GCF_010820565.1 Thiorhodococcus minor
CCATGCATGTTCCTTTCTGCTGGAAATCCTCTCTCTAAGCTTATGTTCTGATTTGGAATTTAGTGGGGATACCTCAGGGTCGGAGTAGACCTTGCGCAGTGCCTCGGTGACGAAGGTGTCGGGCGAGATCCTCAGCCGCCCCAGGTCGAGCTCGGCGAGCAGGGCTGGAGGCAGCTGATGACGCAGGAAATCGCGCGCGATGGCGGGGCGCGCGAAGTTCTCGCGGAAGAAGCAATCGTGGGGCGTGGGGGTCGTCATGTCATGCGCTCATCCGCTCGATGAGAATCCGCATGGCGAGCCGGAAGACGATCCAGACCACCAGCAGCAGTCCCGCCGTGCAGACGTTCACGAGCACGAACCCCATCCGAGGACTCGGGCGTGTAGACGGTCACCGGCAAGGGCCGTGCTGCTTGGCATTCTTCGCTACTGAGATTGGGCGGTGACATGTGGATGACGGCTTTGCGCTTCAGATCATGGCCGTGAGCGAGATGATCGGATGTGCGCTACCTTCTGCGTCCAAGAGGGACGGACGCGGGTCGCGCTCTGTCGATCGAGGCAATGTACCGCAGCAATGACAATGGACAAGACAAATCCGGGGACAGTTTACGGAATTGCTGCTGTTCCTAGTGTTCCTAGAATTGAGACCGAGCGGCTGCTCGCAAATGGCGGAGGCCAAGGTTCGGACCGACCATCGCGAAACTCGGCGGGCAAGCAGTTGAGGGCGGCCGGAGGCAAGGCTAAGGAAGTGTCCGTCAACTGCCTCCCGCTGTTCTGGTCACGAAGCTCCTGCTTCGTGACCTCGGCGACGAAGCGCTGCTTCACGAGGCCGAGCACTTCCGCCCCCTGCGCCAGGCCGAAAGCAGGGCTTACCCCCAGACTCGCGAAGCCGAGCTTCGTCTCGCGGGTGACGCAGCTGGAGCTGCGTCACCAGAGACCCAAATCGGGACACAAAACCTGGACAGCTTCTAAGGATGGATAAGGTGGCCATGGCATCACTCGAGCTTCTGGACCAACGCCAACGAATAAGGTTAGATCGTCCGAGCGAAGCGAGCGACGATCTGAACCGGTTGTTGGACAAGCCCGGGATCGAGGAGGTACGCAGGGGGTATAGAAAATAGCTTTTCGAGGCCGAGGGCTC
>NZ_JAAIJQ010000266.1 GCF_010820565.1 Thiorhodococcus minor
TATACCCGTCTCATACGAGTTTTCGGTTGAGGTTCCTGGGGTAACATCCTGAGAACCATGATACGCTTCAGGGCATGCACGACTACCGTCTCAGCGATGAACAACTGACCGAGCTGCGCTCGGCGCACCGCGCGGTGCGCGAGATCCGCGAGGCGTACCGCATCAATGCGGTCATCCTGCTGGGTCAGGGGCGTGCAGTGAAGGACGTTGCCGATGCGCTGCTGATGGACCCCGAGACCGTGCGGACGTACTTCAAGCGTTATCAGAAGGGCGGTGTTGATGAGCTGCTGCGGATGAGCTATGTCGGCAGTGAGGCACTGCTTGATGCCGGGCAGTTGCGTGCGCTCGATGAGCACCTCCGTGACACGGTGTATCAGACGGCCGCGGAGGTGGCGCGTTACGTCAAGGACCGATGGCGCGTGTGCTATACCCCCAGCGGCATGACCGCCGTGCTGCACCGTCTGGGCTACGTCTACAAGAAGCCCAAGCTGCAGCCGGGCAAGCATCCGCCCGTCGAGACCCAGGAAGCCTTTGTCGCCAAGTACAACTCCCTCAAGGAAAACAAGGCCGAGGGTGACGTGATCCTGTTCATGGATGCCATGCATCCGCAGCACAACCCCGTCCTCGGCAGCGGCTGGATCAAGCGTGGCAAGACCCACCCGATCCAGAGCAACACCGGTCGGCAGCGGCTCAACATCAACGGCGCGATCAACATCGAGGCCTTGCAGCTGGAGTATCGCTTCGACGACACCATTGATGCTGCCTCGACGATAGCGCTGTTCGATCAGCTGCAAGCAGCTTATCCAACCGCACCCCGAATCATCGTCTTCTGCGACAACGCTCGCTACTACAAGTCCAAAGCTGTTGCCGAGTACTTGGAGCACTCGCGCATTCAGCTCGAGCCATTACCGCCGTATAGCCCGAATCTCAATCTGATCGAGCGTTTTTGGAAATTCTTCAAAAAGCAAGTCCTCTACAACCGATATTACGAACGGTTTGCCGAATTCCGTGATGCTAGCAGGGCGTTTTTGTCCGATCTGACTCCTCATGAGTCACGATTACGAACGCTGCTGGCTGAAAACTTTCAGATTATCGGAAATTAAAAAGCCGAAATCCTGTATTCGCTGGGTATA
>NZ_JAAIJQ010000267.1 GCF_010820565.1 Thiorhodococcus minor
TCTTCGGTGTTGAGACTGATAGCGTTGCAACGCTTCATCGGCATGCTCCTACAAGGTTCCTGTGAAGACGCATTATTGTAACATAATCATAGCTTTAGGCGCTAAGTCCATGGCATTGGGCTACAAACCGTCCCTGGCAAGAGTTGGTTCACCATCCTGCGGATGTATGGCCCGCTCGAGCCCTGGATCAACAAGACCTGGCGTCCGGGTGAGATCGAGCTCGTGCAATAGGTCGCCGAAAACAATCAGCGATCGCACCGACGCACTGCCCATTTACAGGACGACCCGAGCGCCATGAAACATCTCTCGTCTCTTTCACTGGCTGTCGTGATGGCTGTCGCGCCCGTTCCGTTCGCGGCGGCCGCCGATGCCATCACCGTCAATGTCGACAACTTCGATCGGGCGCAGACCGATATGGAGTTTGCAGGCATCATCAAACTGGCGGGTGGCATCAACAAGCTGCATCACAATCGCATGCCAACGCCGATCGACAAGCAGAACGTCATTCGGATGAACCGTGACACGCTCTACAGCCTCGCCGTTGTTGATATCTCCAATGGCGCGACCGTCACCCTACCCGAGTCCGGCAAGCGCTACATGTCGTTGATGGTCATCAATAACGACGGCTACGTGAACGAGGTCTTCTACGGCAGTGGTGCGCATGAGCTGACCCTGGGAAAGTTCGACACCCCAGTCGTCGGGCTGGTCGTCCGCACCCTTGCAGACCCGGAGGATGCAGCCGATTTGGCCGCGGCGCACGCGTTGCAGGACCAAATCGAAATCGCCGCCGGGTCCAACACGGCCTTCGCGATGCCCGATTATGACAAGGCGAGCTACGAGGCAACGCTCGAGCCCATTCTCGATCTCGCAAAGGGACTGAAGCGCTACATTCATACCTTTGGCTCGAAAGACGAGGTCAATCCGGTGCATTTCATGATCGGCACGGCCTCGGCCTGGGGCGGATTGCCCGACAAGGATGCCGTCCAATGCCATGGACTTAAGCCGTCCGGCAGTACGCCGGGTGGAATCCAGGCTTGAGCTTGCCGGGATTGCGGCGTGGAAATTGTCGGTCTGGCCGTACCGCCTCGACGGCATCGGAAAGCGCGAGGACGGCCTGTGTCAGCAGGGTG
>NZ_JAAIJQ010000268.1 GCF_010820565.1 Thiorhodococcus minor
GAGACCAGGCCATTGCAGCGGCTTACGCCAGCGGCGGGTACACCCTGAAGCAAATCGGCGACTATTTTGGTCTGCATTACGCGCGGATCAGCCGGATCGTTCGCGCAGCCGAAAAGGCAAAAGGCAAGACCTGACACTGTTCTTCTTCGTCGCCGAGGGCATCGGCCAGCCCGGCCCTTGGGGGCAGTTGAAGCAACAGGTCTTTCTCGGATCGGACGCCTTCGTTGGCGAGCGCTGCCGCCGCGTGCCGAAGGATCGGGACTTAAGTGAAGTCCCCCTCGCGCAGCGTCGGCCACCCGCCAAGCCGCTGGCCGAGTATGTCAACCTGTACTCCGATCGAGACCAGGCCATTGCAGCGGCTTACGCCAGCGGCGGGTACACCCTGAAGCAAATCGGCGACCATTTTGGTCTGCATTACGCGCGGATCAGCCGGATCGTTCGCGCAGCCGAAAAGGCAAAAGGCAAGACCTGACACTGTTCTTGGTTAGACCTGACACTGTTCTTGGTTATGCAAAAAAGCACAAACAGGGAGAATAGCCCATGGATTTCGAGATCCTCGGCCTAGTTCGCGATCCTGAGACTTTCGCGCAAGGTTCGGGGATTCGAGAGATCGCAAGGCTAAGAAAGACTCACGGCAGGGGACACTGGAGAAAAAGAAAGGGTTTCGCAACGGTGAAACTCGGGGACGGAACAATACTCGAAGCAGAGATACATTGGTACGAAGCGTCGGGGATCGGCAGGCGAGAGTTCAAAATCAAGCGGTACCTCAGCACAGAGTAAGAAAATGCATGCATTCGCAATTTGCACTGACAATAGCGACTACCCAACCTCATTAGAAACAAAGAAACTCTATGAGGTTATACCAGACCTTGAGGCCGAAAGGCATAATCAAATCCGAGTGATTGATGAGTCGGGTGAAGATTATTTGTTTCCTCTCGAAATCTTTCTGAGAATTCCGCTTCCTGAAGAGGTAGCAGACCGGGTGGCGAAGATCGCATAACACTTGCCTCAGCGCCGACCCAAAAGAAGAACGGTGTCAGGTCTTGATCCATGGCTCGCCCGCTCAGACTCGAATTTCTCGGCGCTCTCTATCACATCACCTCGCGCGGTGACGCGCGC
>NZ_JAAIJQ010000269.1 GCF_010820565.1 Thiorhodococcus minor
TCGACCAAGTGGATGCCCAGTCGGGCGCAGATCCCCTGCAGCGTCTTGGCGCGATAGGCCGGGCCGTTGTCGATCACGAGCTTCACCGGCAGGCCGCGTTTGAGCACCGCTTGCTTGAGCACCGCCTCGATGTCGAGCGCCGTCTCGCCGGGACGGAAGGCCGAATGGGCGATCAGGCGTGAGGCATCGTCCATCAGCGAGACCAAATACGCCTTGCGCAGAGTCCCCGCCATGGGTACGCGCGGGCCGTGCATCACATCGCCATACCAGATGTCACCGGCGTGCTCGGTGACGAACGTGCGTCGCTCCTCTGGCTCTCACGCCGCTCCACTCGGGCGTGAGAGCCCGTGGGCCTGTAACAGGCGGTGCACGGCCGAGCGCTTGAGCGCTCCGGCCGCGACCTGCCCCCGACGCTCGAGCAGGCGGCAGAGACGGTCGATGCAGCGGCGCGGATGCTCGCGCTTGGCCGCCAGGATCGCCTCTTGGACCTCAGGCGCGATCTTCGACTGCCCCCGGTCCGCGCGTGCCTTGGGCGCGAGCGCCTCGATCCCGCCGCGCTGCCAGGCGTAGTACCAGGCCTCAATCGTCTTCTCGCTCAGGCGCGTGTGGTGCGAGCCGGGGATGGCGTAGTGACGTTCAGCGAGCTCACGCAGCGTCGCCTTGGGCTCGCCGCGTGGCAACTGGGCGCGGCTGACCAGCGGACCCAGCACCGAGTAACGGAACAGGGCCACGGGATGGATATCGTGCATCGCGATCTCCTCATGTCTGAAAGGAGAGCACAGGAGACCCTGGACGCCGCCCCAGGGGCAGGGGCAAGTGCTGTGGGACGCGACAGCACCGCGCCGGGCGCTGTCCCGCGCGCGGCTCGCTTCAGGCCATCACGGGACAGCGACCCCCATCCGCTCGACCCACCCCATCGCCTCGCTCAAGCGCAGGCTCTGCAAGCACAGCGACCAGAACGCCTGCCAGCCCGCCGCTCGGCCCAGCTCGGCAAAGCGGCTGCACAGATGCAGGCGATGCACCGTGAATCGGCTCCGAACATCAGCCAGCCCAGGGTGCCCTTGAGTCCGACGAGCGTGAAGGGCGTATAGGTCCCGGCGATCAGCA
>NZ_JAAIJQ010000026.1 GCF_010820565.1 Thiorhodococcus minor
TCCAACTACAACGCCTGCATCGCCGCGCAGTCGGGTGCCGGCAAGTCCTTTCTGACCAATGAGCTGATCTCCACGACCCTGTCCGTCGGCGGGCGCTGCTGGGTGATCGACGTCGGGCGCTCCTATGAGAAGCTTTGCGAAGCGCTCGACGGCCAGTTCCTGGCCTTCACCCGGGAGGCGCGGATCTGTCTCAATCCCTTCGAGCTGGTGGTGCACTGGGACGAGGAGGCCGACATGATCGCGGCCCTGGTCGGGGCCATGATCGCACCCTCCGGCGGGCTCGACGACTATGCGCGCTCGGGGCTCAAGCGGGTGCTCAAAACGCTGTGGGACGCCGAGGGGCGGGCGATGACCATCGACGGGATCGCTGCCGCTCTGAGCGCCGAGAGCGATCCGCGGCTCCAGGATTTGGGGACCCAGCTCTATCCCTTCACCACCCAGGGCGAGTACGGACGCTTCTTCAACGGGCCCAACAGTATTGAGTTTTCCGCGCCCTTCGTGGTCCTGGAGTTGGAAGAGCTGAAGGGCCGCAAGCACCTCCAGCAAGTCGTGCTGCTGCAGCTCATCTATCAGATCCAACAGGCGATGTACCTGGGCGAGCGCGAGCAGGCCAAGCTGGTCATCCTCGACGAGGCCTGGGACCTGCTGACCCAGGGCGATGTCGCCCGCTTCATCGAGACCGGCTACCGGCGCTTTCGCAAGTACCGCGGTGCGGCGGTCACCGTTACGCAATCGCTCAACGACCTCTATGCCCATCCGACCGGGCGGGCGATCGCCGAGAACTCGGCGCACACCTTCCTGCTCGCCCAACCGGCGCAGGCGATCGACCAGTTGCGCGCGGCCAAGCGCCTGCCGCTGACCGAGGGCGGGGCGGAGCTGCTGAAGACCGTGCACACGGTCCCGGGCGTCTATTCCGAAATCCTGGCCATCGGCGACTATGGGGCCGGGATCGGGCGCCTCATCGTCGATCCCTTCCGCCAGCTGCTCTATTCGACCCACCCGCGCGATGTGGCGGCCCTGAGTGCGCTGCGCCGGCAGGGGCTGTCGATCGATGCGGCGATCCGGCGGCTGCTCGTGGAGCGCGGGCATGGCTGAGGGGCGTCCAGCGCTGGTGGGTGTCATCGTGGTCGCCGGGCTTCTTTGCCTTGCAACGGGTGTCCTGCTCAGCCTCTGGTGGCGGCGTGAGCTCGCCCTGGCGCTGGAGGTGCGTCCGCCGGTGCTGCTGCTGGACCTCTCGGAAGCCGCCCGTGGGGCGAGCCCGGACCAGATGACGGCGATCCTGCGCGACTACACCCAGGCCGCCGAGCGTCTGGCGGCGCGGGGCGTGCTCGTCCTCGATCGTCATGCGGTGATGGCCGCTCCGGCGGCGCTGACGCTTGGGGAGACGGAGGTGCCGCATGCGCCCGAGTGAGGCGGAGGCAAGCGCTCGAAGCCCACGTCCGGCGAAACGCTGGCGGGAGCGCATCCGACTGCTCCGCTGGCGTTGGGCAGTTCTGGCCCTCATGGCGCTCTGCCTGACGCTGGGCCTCGGCACCTACGGGGCGATCCGCTACCGCCTCGGGATCGATCTTCAAGCCCACAGCTGCCTGGAGTCTGCGCGCGTCTTCCTAATCGACACCTTCGCCGGTCCCGAGGACGTGATCCAGGGTGACCTGATCGCCTTCCGCGCGCGGGGCCTTGGGGTGCCGGCCTTCGAGGGGCAATTGTTCGTCAAGCACGCTGCCGGGGTGCCGGGGGACTGGGTGACGGTCACGCCCACCGCGACCGCCATCAATGGCATGCCGATGGCTGAGGGACTCGCACTCGCCCCGGCGTTGCAGCGCAATCCGGCGAGCCTGGAGCGCCACGAGCGGGTCCCGGTCGGGCACTTCTGGATGCTCGGCGAGACCGACGACAGCTTCGACTCGCGCTACTGGGGCTTCCTGCCCGCGACGCGCATGGTCGGGAAGGCGTATGCGCTGTTCTGAGCGCTGGTGGCTGGCCGCGATGCTGGGGCTCCTCGGCCACGGCGGGGCGCCGTTGGCGCTCGCGCAGTCCCCGCTTCCCGAGATCACGCTTCGGGATGAGGCCGTGCGCCTCCAAGAGCAGGCGCTCACGGCACCGCTTCCGGGTTGGCTGACACGGCCGCAGGAGGGGGTGGCTGACTGGACGGCTTGGCTCCGGGTCGACGGCGAGGGTCTTCGGCCGTTGCTCCCCTCCGCAACATCCCCCGAGACTTCGGCGGTGATCCAGGGGCGTGGGCTCACCGTCACCGTTCTCGCCTCGCGGGCCTTGGGTGAGCCGCAACTGCGCGAGCTCTTCGTCCAGGCGGCCGGACGTCCCGAGGTCCGCGTCATCTTTCGCGGCGTCGCGCCCGAGGAATCGCTTGGGGCATTTATCCGCGCGACCCACGCCCTTCTGCCTGACACACAGGGAGAGATCGCCAGCGATGCCATTCCCCGCATCGAGATCGATCCGCGTCCCTTCCAGACCCCCTTGGTCGAGGCGGCCCCGACCCTGATCGTCATCGATGGGGCAGGGACCGAGATCGCCCGCGTCAGCGGCATCAGCCGTCCAGACTGGCTGCTCGAGCAGGTCGGGCAGGGGAGACGGGGCGATCTGGGCGTGCGTGGCCCGACGGTTGCGATTGTGGAGCCCGATCTGATCGTGGAACTGCAACGGCGTCTGGCCGGGGTCGACTGGGGTGCCCGACGCGAAGCGGCCCTTGCTCGGTACTGGGAGCGGGCCGAGCTGACCGAGCTCCCGGCCGCCGAGAAGGTCCGCGAGCGGCGCCTGGACCTGACGCTGGTGGCTCAGGCCGATGTCACGCTTCCGGACGGGACCACCCTGGTTCATGCCGGCGAGCGCGTCGACCCGCTCGCCGGCATGCCCTTCCGGCAAAGGCTCTTCGTCTTCGATGCCACCGATCCGCGTCAGGTCGCCGAGGTTGCGCGGCGTGGCGCGGCGAGTCGTGCCGAAGGACGGCTGCCGCTCTATCTGGCGACGCGGCTGAATCGTGCTGCGGGCTGGGACGGCTACCGCGCCGTTCAGGCGACCCTGCGCGATCCGCTCTATCTCCTCACCCCGGATGTCCAGCATCGCTTCCAGATCGAGCGGGTGCCTGCTGTGGTCGAGTCGCGCGACGGCACCCTGGTGGTGGCCGAATGGCCACCGGAGGGCTGAGGATGCTCAAGCGATTCCCTCTGGGCTTCCTTCCGTCCGCGGCGCTGGTCGGGTTGGCGCTGTTGGTGATCCTCTCGGTGCGCGCCCAAGAGGACACCGCAACCGGTCTGGGCAACGCCGTCTGCCCCGATGCCGAGCTGCTCGGCCCCAAGCTCATCACCGACATCTGTTGGAGCTGTCTCTTTCCGCTGCGCATCGCCGGGGCGCCGATTGGGGGCGGGGCGGTCCCCAGCGATGCGAGTGACCAGGCGCTGTGCGCCTGCACCGACCCCGCCGGACTGCCGAGCCCGGGTGTGGTGATCGGGATGTGGGAGCCGGCGCGGATCGTCGAGTTGGTGCGTCTTCCGGGCTGCATGCCCTCCTTGGGCGGCGCCCGGCTCGATCTGGGGTCCTGGCGCACCCTCGGCACACCGGGGCAGGCTGACTACGACGGCTCCGACAAGGCGTTCTACAACTACCATTACTACGCCTTTCCGGTCTTGGTGATGCTCGACCTGTTCTTCCCGGATCGCTGCAACGTCGATCACCTGACCGACTTCGATGTCCTCTATCTCTCCGAGCTGGACCCGACCTGGAACAACGACGAGCTGGCCTTCTTCACCAATCCGGAGGCGGCGTTCGTCGCCAATCCCATTGCCCAAGCGGCCTGTCTCATCGATGCCGCTTCAGCGACCACGGTGCAGAAGCCCCTGGACACCCTCTTCTGGTGCGCCGGTGCCTGGGGCGGGCTCTACCCCTTCACCGGACGCATCCCGACCCTCAACGGCCGTCCCGCGGAGATGAGCCTAGCCAGTGCCCGGGTGCTCGCCGCCCTACATCGGCGGGGCCTCGCCCGTCAGACCGTCGGGGATGCCGCCCTCTGCGAGGCGCCCTTCGCCTTGATGCTGCCCAAGACCCAGTACCGCCTCTCCCAGTTCTATCCGCTCCCGGAGGCCAATTCCAACCACGTCATCGGCGAGAGCGAGCTGCGCTGGGGGATGTGGCGCAACATCCCCGGGGTCGGCGAGGACCACCTCTATCTGATCTGGCGCTGGCATGATTGCTGCGCAACCTGGCTCTGACCCTTTGGCGCCGAGGCGTCTTGGTGCGAGCGCGCTCGTCTGGCTTCTGACCACCGCGATCGCCTGGACCCCGTGGGCATTGGTCTGGGGTGACGACCTGCGCCGGGCGCTCGACTTCGATGAGGCGGCTACGGATGGGCAGACTTTGGGAGGGACGCTCGGGAGCGATCCGAGAATTCTTGACCCTTTCGATCAGCCCGATGGCTATCGGATCTATTTCCCAGGGGCTGAGGAAGGTGACGTCACCGACTGGAGCACGCTCTACGGCAATCCCACCGCGCTTGAGGCGGCCGGGCTCCAGACGCAGCAGGACCTAGTCGACACGCCCTATGCCGAGGCTTCCGCGACCGGCCAGGCCTACCAGACCCTCCTCGAGCCGGTCGACCGCACGCGCAGCGATCTGAGCGGCGATCCCCTCTGGGACTTCACCGACGCGACCGTCGGCGCGCTCGACGACTTCACCGCGACCTATGCCGACTGCACCTGGGACAACACCTTTCTGAGCCGTCCGCGCACGGTGCATGTTCCGGAGTACGCCGCCTGCCTGGTCCCGGACAAGGATCAACCCAAGCTCGGCTGCACGGCGACGCGCACCCTGGATGCGACGGTCTACTGGGACCCGATTGAGGTCGGCACCGATCCGGAGACAGGGGAGCCGATCATCGACTACGTGCGCCGGGTCGAAAAGCGGGTGGACGTCTGGAGCTGGGCATCGGCGAGCTGTCTGGCGACGCTCGAGGAGCGCCTCATGGACGGCTTCTGTCGCAGCACCACGACCTGCACCGGCAACCCGGATGCCGACTGCGTCGGGGTCACCGGCGGGGAGCTGTGCGGGAGCGAGCTGGTGACGCCACCATACCTCGGCGAGACGGGCAACGAGCCCTGGGAGGCGTTCTCCGGCATCGGCGCCGCCTGCATGCAGGTCAGCGTCGCCCTCGACTGCACCAGCTTCAACGAAGGTCAGATGGATTGTTGGACCGATCCCGATGGGGTGACGCACTGCCCCGAGAACCCCGGCGATCTGGACAACTGCGCGGCCCTCGACGCCAATCCCCAGTGTCGCCAGGTCAGCCGCCAGTGTGCGGAGGAAGCCACCGGCCGCTCCGGTGTCTGCTACGTCGATCAGGTGGTCTACGACTGCGGCACCGATCAGGAGATCGCCGGCATTGAGCGCACCTCCGAGCTCGACTGCGGTGGGGAGATCCGCTGTCTAGGCGACGACTGCCTCTCCATCGAGCCCGAGGCCTCGGACGACTTCGATGAGGCCGTGGCGGCACTCAACGCCGCGGAGATGGTCGCGCTCGATGCCGACTGCACCACGGGGAGCTGCCAAGTCTTCAAGGGCGAGGCGCTCGAGTGCAAGCGGGCCGTCGGCGGGATCGTCAACTGCTGCGAGCGCCCGAGCGGGATTTCGCTCGGGCTCTATCTGCAGCTGATGTTCTCCGTCGCCAAGCTCGACAGTGTCACCATGTCTTTGGTGAAGGCGGGCGTCTCCAACCCCGCCTTCGGTGCCTGGGAGACCCTGCGCTCACCCCTGGTCGACACCTGGTCGGCGGTCAAGGACGCCTTCACCTCGGCCGTCAACAACATCACCGGCAACACCACGGCGGTGACCACGGAGGCGGCCAAGCAGGGGCTGATCGCGACCTTCAAGCAACAGCTCCTGCGGCAGACCGTGCAGTGGACCGCCGAGGTCTTCGGCGCGCAGGCGGCCAATGCGCTCTTCGTCAATGCCGCGACCGGCGGGGCCGCCGTGGCGGCCGACGGCTCGGTGGCCTCGACTTTGGCGCTCAATCCCGCCATTTCGGTCGTGCTCTACTGGGTGATGTGGGCCTATCTCATCTACACCATCGTGATGATCCTGATCCGGCTGATCTGGGAGTGCACCGAGGACGAGTTCACCCTCGGCGTGCAGCGCGAGCTGAAGGCCTGTCACCGGGTCGGCTCCTACTGCAAGAAGAACGTCTTCGGGGCCTGCATCGAGAGCCGCGACAGCTTCTGTTGCTTCAACTCACCGCTCTCGCGCATTCTCAATGAGCAGATCCGCGGACAGGCCGGGATCGGTGGCTACGGCAGCGCCAAGCACCCCAATTGCTCTGGGATTGCCGTCGAGACGCTGGCTCAGGTCGACTGGAGTCGGATCGACCTCTCGGAATGGCTCGCGATGCTCACCGCGTCCGATCTGATCCTGACCACGACCGGTCTCGATCTGGAGACCCTGACCGAAGGGCAGGGCAACCGCACGGCCGACCGGCTTGAGGATCTGAGCGATGTCCAGACCGTCGGTGGGGCGAATCGGGCGGCCGAGGCGCAGGGGTGGGAGGAGACGCTGGAGACCTTGCCGCGGGCGACGGAGTCGACGACACCTTGAGGCACGCAACAGCAGACGCTCGCCAAGCGCGGAGCAGTCACCAGCGATCCCGCCGTGGGCTGGAGCCCGCTCATCGCTTGCCGGGAGCGTCAGGCGGAACAACTGACTGAGTGCGGCAGCCAATGCGACACGGGGGGAGTCGATTCAGGCCAGCCGGTGGCTTCGGGTATGTTCGTTCGTGTGTCCTGCATTCGTTACCGCGCGACGGGCAGAGGTGCAGCGCCGTCGATCTGGTCACCATCAGGAGACCGCTCCCCGGCGCGCGAGGATGTTGAGTCGCACATAATCGATCACGGGCTCGCCGAGCTGCTGCATCACCGCGTGCAGGAAGGGCGTGCGGTCCTGCTCGGGCAGCTGGTCCAGATGTTGGCGCAGACAGACGGTGCGCAGGTAGGTCTCAAGTGGCTCGCCCGGCGCGAGCGTTGTGGGCTCCGGCTGCAGCCAGCACTGCACGTCGATGAAACCGGCTGCCTTGAGGCGTTGCTGCGTCTCGGCCGGCGTGGCGAAGTGGGTCGGATCCAGGTCGACGCCCGCGGCCTTGGCGGCGGCATGGACCCGCGCGATATTGCCCGCACCGCCGCACTGGGCGACCAGCTGCCCCCCAGGGCGCAGCACCGCGGCGAGGTTGCTGAACAAGGCCCCGTGGTCATGAATCCAATGGAAGGTGGCCGTGGAGAAGACGGCATCCACGGGCGAGAACGGGAGCGGTTGGGCCAGGTTGGCACGCGCGAAGCTCACGCGATCTGCAGAGGAGGCGAGTCTGCGCCGGGCCTCGACCAGCATCGCTGCGGAGCGGTCGAGGGCGATGACCGCCCCGCGCGGAACGCGTTGGCACAGATGCTCGGTGACTCGGCCCGAGCCGCACCCGGCATCGAGCACGCGCTCGTGCCCGTCCAGATGAAGACGGTCGAGCACGGCGACACCCCAGCGGGTCATGGGATCCGCGATGCGGTCGTAAGTCGTGGCGTCCCAGTCGGAGGCATCGCCCCGCTGGTGGCCAGCGCCCGCGTCGGTTTGGTTAGTCATGTCACCTCTCTGGAACGCGATTGCTGGGATTGCCACACAGGACATCGGCGCAGTGGGCAAGGCACGCCCGCCACGGGCAGCCAGGTTCCCGCCTCGGACCTCAGCAGGAGCCGGCCGGCGCGACCCGGCCGTGCCCAAGCTGTCGAGCTAGCCATCGGCTCCGATGACAGCGGCCCGCGATCGGACACTGGGGCCCGTCCATGTCGCTCGGGTCTGCCCGACGGCCAAGCGGTCACTCGGATTTCGCTGTCGTAGGGCAGCGATACGCGGAAAGCGGGAAGTTTGACCTGTTTCGGGAGTGACAAGTCACGACCCAGAAGCGACATTGGCCCTCCGAGCAGTACTGTTTGGATCGCGAACGATAGCGGACGCTAAGACGTGCGGTGGGTTGGCCACCGATGCTGCCCCCTGTGGAGCGGACCTCCAACCACATCGGTGCGTTGCCATACCTCCCGCATCTATCCCGTGCGCCTGTGACGAAGCGCCTGAGCCGGTACCCGACTGAGAACTCGTTAATCACCCCAAGCCTGCTCTCCAACTCGATCGGCGTGCCGCCTGGTAGTATCGTTGGTATCCCGCAGGCGACAAGAGCGTGATTCTTCTTGAGAAGAGTACTGATTAGCTGGATCGGTCAGCGCGACTTGGATGCGGTGGGGGATGATGGCGACGGCCCCGTCCTGGCCACCATGAGGCACCAGCAGCCGGATCAGACGTACCTGCTTTTCAACTATGCACCGGAAAAGGTTCAGCCGTATCTCGAATGGCTGCGGCGCAAGGCGCCAGCGTTGGCGAATATCGACGCGCGTCACGCGCTACTCCGCTCGCCCGTTGACTACACCGACATTTATCAGGCTGCGGAAGCGCTGCTCCAGGAGATCTGGGGCCTGCATCCCAGAGCACATCGAAGCATCCTAATCAGTCCAGGGACACCGGCGATGCAGGCGATCTGGATCCTGCTGGGAAAGACGCGCTTTCCAGCAGAGTTCCTCCAAGCCTCCCCGCAACAGGGTGTGCAGCCAGTCCAGCTTCCCTTTGCCATCTCCGCTGAGTTTCAGCCTGCTGATGCCGCCCAAGCAAGTCGGCAACTGCGGGAGCTGGTCGCGGCGGATGTGCCCGAGACGGCAGGCTTTGAGCGTGTCGTCACCGGACATCCGCGTCTGCAGGACCTCAAACGGCGCGCTGCCGCCCTCGCCCGCTTCGAGGTTCCCGTGCTCGTCCTCGGCGAAAGCGGAACCGGCAAGGAGCTGTTCGCGCGAGCCATTCACAATTCCAGCGCTCGTTCAGAGAGGCCTTTCGTCGCCGTGAACTGCGGCGCCATTCCGCCTGAGCTGATCGACTCGATCCTGTTCGGCCACGCCAAGGGCGCCTTCACTGGGGCCCTCCGCGATGCTGCCGGCGTTTTCGAGCAAGCCGACGGCGGCACCTTGTTTCTGGATGAGCTCGGCGAGCTGGCAGCCCCGGCGCAGGTGCGTCTTCTGCGCGTCTTGCAGGAGGGGCGCGTCGTTCCGGTCGGGGCCGACAAGGAACGGGAAGTGGACGTTCGGCTCATCTGCGCCACGCACCGCGATCTGCAGGCGGACATCGCCGAGCGGCGGTTTCGCGAAGACCTCTACTACCGCGTAGCGGTTGGCGTGCTGGAACTGCCTCCACTGCGGGAGCGCCAAGGCGACGTCCATCGCCTGACCGAGCACTTTCTCATCGAGATCGGCGAGCAGCTAGGTTTCCAACATGCCCTGTTGCTGACGCCGACTGCGCGCAACCGGCTGCTTCTGCACGCCTGGCCCGGCAATGTTCGGGAGCTGCGCGCGGCGCTGCTCCGCGCGGCGCTGTGGACAACGGATGGCCGAATCGACGCCCCTGATATCGACGGGGCACTTCTGGTTCGTACCGCAGCTTCGAACGATATCCTCAACCGCTCCCTTGGCAATGGTTTCGACCTTGATGCGCTTCTGCACGATGTCGAACGTCATTATCTCGAGCGCGCTATGCGGGCCGCGGAGGGCTCTAAGACGAAGGCGAGCAGGCTACTGGGGCTAGGCAGCCACCAGGTTCTTACCACGCGGCTGCGTCGCCAAGGACTTGACGAGAGTCCCAGAAAATCCTCGCGCGATCGGTAATAATGCTTACCTTTGAGGTAAGGTGCATTACCTTCGGCGCAGGCGCTAAGATGATTAAGTGCCTGATTTAAAATGACATAATGGTTGGCATGAAAGATGGATTATCAGCGGCGACAGCCAACATGGAGCAGCCGCGATGCACAACCCCGCACAGAACGACGCGTCCCCCGATCAAGCCACCCCTTTCGTGCTGACCGATCACGCCAGCCTGCGCATGAGCCAGCGCGGTATCCGCCGGGATCAACTTGCCGCGGTACTCCGTTTCGGCCGCTGCCGGCATACGCGCGGCGCCCGGTATTTCTTCGTCGGGCGCAAGGAGATCCGTCGCTATGCAGGTCAGGGTCTCGACCTGCGTCCGCTGGAAAATCTGCAGGTGCTGATGGCCCCGCGCAGCGATGCCGTTATCACCGTCTATCGGAACGCGCGCCCGCCGCGTAACTGAGTCGCGACCGGTCCGCCCGGTTATCTGCAAGACGCCAACATTCAAGGAGCTATTGGCATGCCCATCAAAGACTTCGCCGTAAAGGCCGCCCGCCCGCTGCCCGTGATCATCCTCGCCGATACCAGCGGCAGCATGGGCGTCGACGGCAAGATCGAGGCCCTGAACCAGTCCCTGCGCGACATGGTCAAGAGCTTTGGTGCCGAGAGCCGTCTACGCGGCGAGATCCACCTCGGCGTGATCACCTTCGGCGGCAAAGCGGCCGCCCACCTGCCGCTGACGCCGGCGCACCAGATCCAGGAGATCCAGGAATTCGTCGCCGGCGGCGGCACACCAATGGGAGCGGCCATGGAGATTGCCCGCGAGCTGGTGGAAGACCGCGAGCTGATACCCTCGCGCGCTTATCGCCCGGTCCTGGTCCTGGTCTCTGACGGCCATCCGACCGACGACTGGGAGGGCCCGTTCCAGGCACTGCTCGCCAGTGAGCGAGCGGCAAAGGCGACCCGGATCGCGCTTGCCATCGGCAACGACGCCGACGAGGCCATGCTCACCGAGTTCGCCAACGACTTGGAGGCGCCGCTGTTTCACGCCGACAACGCGGCCGAGATCGTGCGCTTCTTCCGCGCCGTCACGATGAGCGTGGCCGCGCGCTCGCAGAGTGGCGGCGACACGCAGCCGCTGAAGCTTGACTACCGTCGTGTCGCTGACGATGAGGACGATCCGCTCGCCGATTTCTTCAACTGATGGGAGTTCGCCTGCGTGCCGCCTCGGTGCGCGGTCCTGCGCACACCGAGACCGGTGTGCCGAACCAGGACGCTGTTCTGATCCGGCAGGGCCGCTGGGGCTGGCTGGCGGCGGTCAGCGATGGTATGGGCTCGCGCCCCCGTGCAGACATCGGCGCGCGCACCCTGTGCAAAGCAGCGCTCGACAGCGTGCGAGAACTGCATTTCGACTGCACCGACCGGGCCTGGGTCGAAACGCTCGAGTGCAATTGGCTCGAGCGACTGGGCGTGCTGCGGATCGCGGCCAAGGATGCCGTCGCTACCTGTCTTCTGGCCTGGGGCCTGCCGGATAGCCGCTTCCGGCTGGCGCAGCTGGGCGACGGGCTGATCCTGGGCCATCCGGCGCCGGCCCGCGGACTACTCAGTCGGGACGGCGGCTCTTTTGGAAACCTGACACGAGGGCTCGGGCTGTCCTGGCGTCTCGAGGACTGGCGCTTCGACAGCGGTCAGCTCCTCGCCCCCGGCGACGCATTGGTCCTGATGACCGATGGCATCGCCGATGACCTCGGCAGCACGGACGGACTAGTGAGCATGCTGGCTCGGGAGCTGCGCAATCGCGGCGCTCGATCCGCGCGTGCTGCACTGACCCGGGACCTGACCGACTGGCCCACGGCGCACCACAGCGATGACAAGACCGTCGCCATCATCTATCGAGTCTGAGGGAAAGGGAGCGATGACGGACAACGCAGGGAGATCGAAAACACCGCCCAAACGGCGCGTCGTTCAGGATCAGCAGGGGATCGAGTATCAGCTGAGGGACAAGCTCGGAGAGGGCGGACAAGGCGTCGTCTGCACGACGGACCGCGACAACGTGCTGATCAAGCTGTTCACGGGCCGAGATGCGGAGCAGCGTCGACACTGGGTCAATCGCCTGAACTGGGTGCTCAATCAAGAGCTCGATGGACTGCGCATCGCCCGGCCCCGGGCGCTGATCGAGCGCCCCTATCCAGGCTATGTCATGGAGCTGATGGATGGCCTGGAAAGCCTGCAAGCGAGCCTGGACAGCAGCCGCGCGGCACTGCAGGACGGCACGGGCCTTTCCGGCTACCTCGCCACTGGAGGCCTGCGTCGGCGTCTGGCACTGTTGCGCGAGCTGGCAACGACGCTCGCCGGGCTGCACGCGCGCGGTCTTGCCTACGGGGATCTGTCGCCCGCGAATGTGTTCGTGTCCAAGAGCATCGAGCACTGTCAGGTCTGGCTCATCGACTGCGACAACCTGTGCGCGACCGAGCGGCTCGGGCACGGCCATCTGTACACGCCAGACTATGGCGCGCCCGAAGTCGTCCGTGGCGAGCGCGGTGTCAACAGCCTCACCGATGCCTGGTCCTTCGCCGTGTTGGCGTTCGAAATGCTGACTCATGGCCATCCTCTCAAGGGAGAGGCCGTCCTCGACGCCGAGCCCGAAGAGGAAGCGCATGCACTGCGTGGCGAGCTGCCCTGGGTGCATCACCCGGATGACACCTCGAACCAGGCTTGCGAAGGCCTGCCGCTGGAGCTGGTCGCGACGCCGAGGCTCCAGGCGCTGTTCGAGGACTGCTTCAATGCCGGCCGCGACAACCCGCTGGCCCGGCCCAGCCTGGCGGCGTGGGCCGACGCCCTGGAGGCGGCCTGGGCGCTGATGCTCGACTGCACCGCGGCGGACTGCCGCAGCAGCTTCTATTGGAACGAGGCGCGCCAGTGTCCGTTCTGCGACCAGGCGGCTGCCGACGGACTGCTGCTAGCCCACGCCTGGTACAGCGACGCGTCCCCCGAGGAGCCGCATCTGGATACCGGCGACCGCCTGGCGTTGGCGCTCGAGCGGCCCGTCGCACTGCACCTCGCCCCGGTGGGCATGCGTGGCTACAGCGAGGCGCCGCTGGTCTGCGAAGTCCGGCTGGACAAGGCGGGTCTCCACCTGACGCCGAAGGGTGAGGGAGAACTGACTTTGGTGCGCATCGAGGACGGCAAGACCTTTCCTATTACCCAACCCCAGACCCTGTCCGCCAAGGCCGACAGGCGCCGCGGTGCCGCGGCGGGTCTGCTACTAGCGCATCCCGACGAGCCGCGACTACGTCCGTTCTGGCGTTTCACTTGGTAGAGGGGCACGCAATGGAATTGATCGACTGCAAGGCCCTGGAGCCGGAGATCGTCACGCTGCGGGCGCTGGAGGCGCCGCCGAGTCCCTGGCGCACCAACCGCGAGGCCCAGCTCATCACCGACAACGCCCAGCGTCTACTGTGTCAAGACGATCGCGTTGTGCCGGTCGAGTATGTCGACCGCGGCGATGTGCTGCGCTATGACGCCGGCCACTGCCTTTGGTGCCTGATCGACAGCACGGACGACCGGCTGCGCCTACGCGTGCTGCGCTGCCGGGGCGCCTTGGCGCTGGACCTGCAGGTCGGTGTCGACGATCGCCTGGTGGATCAGCTGCACAAGCAGCGGCGGATAAAGGAGCCGACGGCCGACGCTGCCCGCGCCTGGGTGGAGGACGAACTGCTGCTGGTGTCCACGGTCGGACTCGCCGGCACGCGGGCCTTGGCCCGCGCCGACAACACCGGTACCCGCCTGACGTTGGTAGGCCGTCGCCACGAGGCCGATCTGCGCGAGCGCGACGGGCGCTGGATCATCGTGCGCCTCGCTCCGGCGCGACAGCATGATAGTGAGCTGACGCTGCTGCACGGTGCCCTTGCGATCGTCGATGCCAGTACCGCCGCGGTCCTGCGCTCGCCGGCCCAGCGTCAGCAGTTCCAGGAGTATCTCGATGCCCATGGCGACTACGTGGAGCTGTGGCGCCGCTACGCCGTCATCGAATGGGGTCAGGCCACGGAAGCGGGACGAATGCTCAGCGTGCTGCGCTACCAAGACCGCGAGCCTTGCGGGGAAGAACAGCTGCGGTGGCGCTACGCGGTTGACCCGGAACAGGCCCGCGCCTTTATGGAGCGCTGGGAGGCGCTGGCCCGCGATAGCAAGTTGCCGGACCTGGCCATCGAAGCCTGCGCCGAACCGCCCGCCTGGATGCTGGACGCCGAGCAAACCAAGGGCATCGATAGCGGCCGTCCAGTCGTGGGCGAGCGCCCGGTGCTGCAAGACGGTTGGCTCATCCTCAGCTATGACCCCAACCGCGAGCACGAGGCTCCGCCACCGAGCGGTCTTCTGTGCCTGTCGATTCATGGCCAGCGCAAGGCCCACGAACGTCGCCAACAGGCCCTAGAGCGGATCCGCAGCAGCGCTAACCCCATGCCGCAGCTACGCCTTCTGCTGGAAGGCCAGCCGGTGCCCACCCGTACCGACTGGCGCCGAGAGAAGGCCCTGAGCCGACAGGCCCGCGCCGCCTTTCATGGCGAGCCCACCGACATGCAGACGCGCGCCTTGGACTTAGCGCTGAACACGCCGGACATTGCGGTCATCATCGGTCCGCCCGGGACCGGCAAGACCCAAGTCATCTCCGCCCTGCAGCGGCGCCTCGCCGAGGTCTACCCCGATCCGCGCTCCATCCAATACCAACTGCTGATCACGAGCTTTCAGCACGACGCCGTGGACAACGCACTGGGCCGCATTGAGGTTTTCGGCCTGCCGGGGTTACGCGTGGGCGGTCGCCGCCGCGACGCCGAGAGCCCCGACAACGATCGGCTCTCGGGTTGGCGCGAGACGCGGCTCGCGGAGCTTGCCCCAAGGCTAGACGCCGCCATCGCTGCGGAACCGGTTTTCGCCGCATTGCAGGGCTTGCGCGATGCGACGACCCGGCTACGTATCCAGCCGCTGACGCCCGAGGAGCGCGCCGAACTGGCGCGCGAGATCGACGCCAGGCTGCAAGACCTCGCCGAAACGCATCGCCTCCGGCCGACCACCGCCACCGAGCAGCATTGGCGCGATTGGCTGACCGCTCGCCAGCCGGAGCCTGCGATCGCCAGCACGCGCGGACCGACGCGCCGACTGTGGCGGCAAGCCATCTGGTCGCTGCGCACGAGCACCAGCGCCTTCGCCGACGACGGTGCCGCACAGTGTTTGAGACTGCTGGACCTGGCCGACCGCCGCGACCAGGACCTACCCGATGGGGACCGCACTTTGCTTGAGGCGCTGGCGATGACGCCCGTTCCGTCCGACCGACAGCTGGCGGATCTCGCGGCGCTGCGCGAGCGCCTGCTGACTGCGAGCCGCCCGGATCTACGGCCCCCCGTGCTTCGCAATGTCCTGGACACGGAGGGCTGCCGTTTGCTTGACATCCTGCTCGGCGAGCTGGACGCGCACCTGAAGCGGCGCCCGGAGTGGGCTCGACTCGCGATCATCAGCGATTATCTCGACGACCTCAGGCTCGACCCGACGCGCATTGAGCAAGCCGTGCGCGCCTATACGACGGTGCTCGGCGCCACCTGCCAGCAAGCGGCGGCCGAGCCCATGCGCGGTCTGCTCAGCCTGGATCCCAAGGATGGCATCAGCTTCGACACTGTGGTCATCGACGAGGCCGCCCGGGCGACGCCGCTCGACCTACTGATCCCGATGGCCATGGGCCGCCGCCGCATCGTGCTGGTCGGCGACCACCGCCAGCTGCCGCACCTGCTCGACCCGGACACCGAAAAGTCCCTGGAAGAGGCCGGTGAACTGACACAAGCTGAAACGAAGGCCTTGGAAGATAGCCTGTTCGAACGGCTGGTCCTGCGGCTGCGCCGCCTGGCGGAGGAGCATCCCGGACAGCCCAAGCGGGTGGTCATGCTCGACACCCAGTTCCGCATGCACCCGGTCCTCGGAGACTTCGTCAGCCGCACCTTCTATGAGGCGGTGGGCGAGCCGGCGATCCGATCGGGTCGCCCGGCAACGGACTTCGGCCATCCGATGCCGGACCTCGAGGGCCGTGTCTGTGCCTGGATCGATGTGCCCGCCCACGGCCGCGATGACCGCGACCGTCGCCTGCCTGCCGGCAGCCGCATCCGCGCCGCCGAGGCGCAGCGCGCCGCCCGCGAGGCCAGTCGCATCCTCGACGCCTGTCCGGACTTGAGCCTCGGCGTCATCACCTTCTACGCCGCCCAGCGCGACCTGATCCTGGAGCACATGGGTGACCACGCGCTCGCCGAACGGCATGAGGGTCGCTGGCGGGTCCGGCCCGAGTGGGCGCGCGACGATCGCGGTGCCGAACGGCTGCTGGTCGGCACCGTCGACGCCTTCCAGGGCAAGGAGTTCGACATCGTGCTGTTGTCCATCGTGCGCACCGACGCCCCGCTGCGGGGTGAGGATCGGGAGCTGGCCCTAACCCGCAAGTACGGCTTCCTGCGCGTGCCGAACCGGATGAACGTGGCCATGAGTCGCCAGCGGCGGCTGCTAATCGCCATCGGCGACATCGCGCTGGCCCGCGCACCTGAGACCGCCGAGGCCGCCCCGGGCCTGGCTGCATTCCTAGATCTTTGCGAGGGGGCGCATGGCCGTGTTCTCTGATCTGTATTTGGACTATCAGCAAGAGCACTGGGACACCCAGTTGCTCTGGCCCGTCTGGGTCTGGACACTCCATGTGCCCGAGCGCCGTCGCGACGGTCTCAATGTGCTCGCCTTTACCGTGCTGCGGTTGCACGCCGCAGGCTGCGATGACCCAGGCTGGATCGCCGATCACCTAGGCGTCGACGGAGAGCTGATCCGTTACATCGTCGGTGCCGAGCTGATCGCCAACGGCCTGCTGGATCAGAAAAGGCGCCTCACCGAGCTGGGCACCAAGCAATTGAAGCGCTCCGGTGAAGGCAGCTTGCAACAGCGCGCCGCGCTACTGTTCCAGAGCGCCGAGAGCAGCACTCTGTGGCCACGCCAGCAAGGCGCGCTGCGGGAGATCGAGCCCATCGACCTCGGCGCCCGCTATCCGAGCTTCCTCGCCGATCGTGACTCAGGCCAGACACTGTCACCTTTCGTATTGTCTCCTGCAAACCGCGACTTACCGCCGCGACCGAGCATCGCCGAGTTCCGCGACGCACTGCGCAAGGACCGCATCGCGCGCCGTCATCAGCGGCTGCGCGCTAGCGGTGGCCGCGATCCCGATGACCTGCCGAGCGACGGCATCGAGCTGATCGACCTGCGCCCACGCCCCGCCTGGGTGCTGTGCCGGGTCTACAAAGGCCCGACCGACGAGCATCCCTGGCTGGTCAGCGACCCCCTCGGTCAGGCGCGGGCTGCCAATTGGATGCGCAAAGAGGTCTTCGAGGCGAGCCGGCGTGTGCCGGCCTTGGCCAGGCGCCTCGGCGGACTGCTGGGTGAGACGGAGGAGAAGGAAGACTGGGAGACCTACCGCCGGCGTGAGGACGAGCAGGTCCGTTTCGAGGTCTTCGAGCGCTTTCCCGCGGCCGATCGGATACCGGGCCTAGAGGACCGGCTCGTCGAACTGTTGCGGGTGCGCGCCACCGTCGCGGCGGCCGGCAGCTACAAGCGCGCCGAGGAGGTCGGCAACCTGATCATCCAGTCCCAGCGCACGTTGGAGCAGTGTTTTCTCTGGCTGTTGAAGCGCTGGCCCCTGGGGCGGCCGGGTGACCGTCTCAGTCGGCAGATGCGGGCCGCGGATCTGCAACAGGCGCTGGGCTGTGCGGTGCCTGCGTTATCAAAGCGCTTCATCGAGGGCATGCGCGTGCAGCCGAGCAAGGTCTACGGAGCGCTAAGACATGGCACAGGCTCGCTGCGCCAGTACTTGGCTGGGGTGCTGCTGTCGCTGCTCGACCATCCACGGCATCCGTTTGGCCAGGTCGCACCGGATGAGGACCTCATGCTGCGACTGTTGGTCCTATCGCAAGACCGCGATGCCGCTGGCCATGGCGGTAACCAGCACACCGATCCACCGGACCGCCAGCTCGCCCTGCGGCATGCCGACACCGCCCTGGACATTGTTGAACGACTGATCGAAGGAATACTGGAAGATGGCCAAGAAGAGACGCGTTCGGAACGGAGGCAACCAACCGAATCACAACAAGCTGCCGGAGCAAATCGGGCGTCTTGACGGCAATCCGGAGATGCCGGAGACGGCAGCCGCGGCCGTGCCCAGCAAAGAAGAACTGGACGCCATGCCGGATGACACGAAGAGGCAATTCGCCGAGCGGCTTACGGCGCTTGATGAGGCGCTCAGCGAGCTCGGCTCGAAGCGTGAGGACCTCAACCGCAGGCTCGCCGAAGCCGAGCAGAAAGAGACCGATCTCGCTGCAGAACGTGCCAATCATGAGCAGAAACAGACGCAGTTGGCCGAGCAGGAACGCCAGCTGAACGAGCGCGAGCAGGCCATCGAGCTGCGCGAGCTGAATGCCCGCAACGGTTTCCTTGAGCAACAGCGCGACGCGCTCAAGACGCTCCGCGACGAGATTCGCCGGCTGGAGACCGAGCGCGACCAGGTCATCGCTAGGACCGAGCAGGAGGAGCGGGAGGCGCGCGAGCGCATCGATGCCATGCACGCGGCCCAGCGGGACGCGCAGCAGGCAGATAATGACGCGCTCGCACAGGACCGCCAGGCGTTGGAAGAGGAGCGGCAGGAGCTAGCGCTGGAGCGCAAACGTCTGGAGCAGGCGCGACGCAATCAAGAAGGCATCGAACGCCAGATCCGTCAGGTCCTCGAAGACGAGCATCAGCGCGAGATCGTCGAGCTGAAACGCCGCATCGACCAGGCCCGACGGAACGCGGGCGCGGACGCAAAGACAATCCAAGAGCAGCGCCAGGCGCTGGAGGCAGTCGCCGATCTCAATCGGCTGCTGGAACACCATGGCTTTGCCGATGCGGAGGCGCTCTTGCAACAGTTCGAGGCCTTGCGCACCGAGAATCGCCAGCTGCGCGAAGGCCAGCGGCATCGCTCCCAGGACGACCTAGAAGCCGAGAACGAGGCCTTACGCGAGCGCTGCGATGACTACGAGCAACGGCTGGAAAACCAAGCTCAGCAGATTAACGCTCTGAAGAACGAGGTCGGGACGCGCCGCCTCGGCGTCTTGGAAAAGCAGACCCTAGAACAGGAAAAGCGTGTGCTGGAGCAGCATAAGCGTGCTCTGGACAGCGCTGTCACCGACCTAGAGCAACGGCTCGACGACCTGACGACACGCCAGCAGGGCCGTTCTGCCTTCGAGGCGCTGACGAAGATGGATAAGGACTTGGTCGGCAGCGCTCCCGTCGATGAAGTGCCGGCACTCGATGTGCTCGCCCAGGAGCTCCGTCAGCGCATCGCCGGTGCGCTGGATGCACCACTCTATTATCCGGAGCAGGTCATTCGGCTCTTCTTAGGTGGCCTGGCCATGAGCCAGCTGCACATCCTTCAGGGCATCTCCGGCACCGGCAAAACCAGCCTGGCGCTGGCCTTTGCAAAGGCTGTCGGCGGCCACTGCACCGAGGTGCCGGTCCAGGCCGGCTGGCGCGACCGCGACGATCTGCTCGGGCATTTCAACGCCTTCGAGCGGCGGTTCTACGAGCGCGAATGTCTCCAGGCCATCTACCGTGCGGGTACCGAGCCGTTCAAGGACCACGTCAACATCGTGCTGCTCGACGAGATGAACCTCTCTCATCCCGAGCAATACTTTGCCGAGCTGCTTTCCGCGCTGGAGATGCCAGCAGCGCAACGCAGGCTGGTTCTGACCGAGAGTGCGCTGCCGGACCCGCCGCTGCTGATGCGCGCGGACGGTTGCGATGGCCGCAAGCTGGGGCTACCCGACAATCTTTGGTTCATCGGCACCGCGAATGAGGATGAGACCACCAAGGGCTTTGCCGACAAGACCTTCGACCGGGCACACGTGATGGAGCTGCGCGAAAAGGACGCCCCGTTCGAGGTCGAGCAGCACCCAGGCTCGCTGCCGTACAGCTTCTCCTCGTTGCAGCGCCAGTTCGACAAGGCGCGGAAAAAGCACCGCCAGGCGGTCGAGTCGGGCCTCGCCGCGCTGCAGAAGAGCGCGTTCACGAACCGGCTCAAGGACGATTTCGATCTCGGTTGGGGCAACCGGCTGGAGCGCCAGGCCATGCGCTTCATACCCGTGGTCATCGCCGCCGGTGGCAGCCTTGGCGAAGGCATGGACCATCTGCTGGCCACCCGCCTGTTCCGCGCGGGCAAGATCACCGAGCGCTTCGATGTGGGTCTGGATACGCTGCGGGACCTGGAGACGGCTTTGGTCGAGGCCTGGCCGCAGGTTGATTCGAAGAATGATCCGGAGACCTGCCTCGACCGATTGGCGCGCGAAATCAAGCGCAAGGAGCAGCAGGGATGACGGCCCTGAGGCTCAGGGACCGACTTGATGACCGGCGGAGGCAGGTCAACGACGACGCGCCGCTACTCGAAGGCCGCTGGGTGTTGGAGCAGCCGGCCCGCCAGAACGGCCATACAGAGCTTGCGGGCGGGGACCTGCTGGTCGATGACGGCGCGCCCCGCCTGCGTCTTGGCACTGTTGATAGCGGATTTCGGCGCCCCAGGATGCCGGACGACGACCGCAGCGACTACCAGTTGGCACTGGACGCCATCGCCGCGATCAAGAACAGGACGGACCTGACCACAGGGCGTTGGCCGAGCCCGCTGCTGCCGGCCGAGCTCGGACGGCAATGCGAGCCGAACCGGCTGGACGCGCTGCTGGACGAGGTCTTCGAGCGAGGGCATCTGGATGCCATCGCGATCCGCCCACGACTCAGCATGCGCTACGAGACCGAACTGCTGCCGGTGGACCGCGCCCGGCGTCTGGACACCGGCTTTCAGCGCCATCTGGCTGCCCACTCGGAATGTTGGGCCGCCCGCACGCTGAGCGGCGTCGTGCCAAAGACCGTTCTCGCGCGTATCAGCGACGATGATGCCGACATTTACGAGCACCGCGTCTACGCACGCCTGCTTGATCATCTGGAGCGCTATCTGCAGGGGCGCATCGGCAAGCTCAGTAGTATTGCCGCACGTTACCAGGAAGGGCTCGAGTTCAACAACAGCGAAGATGTGGACTGGCAGTTGCGGCGGGACATCTGCGCGGTCTGGGGAGAGGCGGTCAGCGCCGGCGAAGCGGGCGAGCTGCTGAAACAAAACCGCGAGCAGCTGGATCATCTGGCATGTTTGCTGAAGCGCATCCGAGCGCTCAAGGGACGAAGGATCAAAGGCTTCAACGGCAGCTCCCTGTATCAGGCCATCCCTCGCGGTGCCCAAATCGGCCTGAGCCTGGTGCCGACCAACCTATTGCAGCACGACGCGCACTATCGCCAGCTGCGCCGACTCTGGGACGCCTGGCTGGCGGCGACCGCCGCCGAGCGCGAGCGGCCCGTGCAGGTGCTCGCGCGCCGACGCGCGGACGAGGACCGCTACGAGCGCTATATCGGGCTGCTGTTGCTGCGCGTGCTCCGCGCACTGGACTTTCAGGTCAGCTGGTCAGGCGAGGCATCGGCGCGGGCCGCCTGCGATCGTTGGGGCGATGCGGCGAGCTTGGAGAACTGCGACCACACCTGGATCATCGGTATGGATGGCCATCGTCTGGTGCTCGTGCCTTCCGCAGCCCCCGTCGATGCAAACGCGGCGGCCGAGTGGACCACGCGCACGCTGGACGAAGGCCGCGAGATCCGCGTGCCTTCCCTCTTGCATGCCCCAGAGCGCACGGATTCACCGTCGCCACCGGAGCACCTAGTCGCCGGCCATCCAGCCTTGCAGCTGTACCCGCTTGACCTGTACGCGCAGGAGAAGGCCCACGCGCTCGTCGCCGCTTGGCTCTGGCAGCGGCGGCTGGCCGGCTATGGCGAGGTGTTTCCGCAGCTGCCGACACCCGTGGCCGATGCTTGGCCGGAAATCGCTCCGGCCCCACGCGATGGGCACGCCTTGTGCCGGCCAGTCAGCGATGCCGACTGGCAGCGTCTGAGCGAGGTGCTTGAGCAGCATGCTCGCCCGCAACTGCGCGATCGAATTGCCAACCGAAAGACGCAGCTGGACCGCCTAGCGCAATGTCCCGAGTCGGACTGCTCGCGGCGTGCCTCGACCTTCGAACCCCAACCTTCCGGTTTCTTTGCCCAGTGCGATTGCGGTTGTCGCTGGGAGCTGCGCGATAGCCATTTTCGTCTGGCGCGGATCGATCGGGAGCTGCAGGGCTTCGTAACCCTCGGTCATCGTTGGCTGTACGTACCTGTGATATCGGACTGATAGTTGGTGCGAGTCACCTTCGCCATTATTGAAGGCCATCGACATCACAAGGCGCGATGCCTTCCGGCTCTGGCTTCGGCAATGAGCGCGCCGTCCAGTCGCGGGAACCGCTGGCACCCGTACGGGAGCAACGCGCTCGCCCTGACTATGGGTTGTGAAAGCGCAGACTCCCGAGGCGGGAGCGGTCCGGGATCGCCGTCGTGCAGAGCCATGATCAATTCGGTCCGAGAGTGCCACTGGGTGCTGCAACCGTTCCTCCCGAAACGGCTTGCTCAGGCTAAGTAGGCCGGTGAAATGCTCGGCTGGGACCCCCATCGCGGATTCTCGTTGGACGCGGCAGTGCCTGGGCTACCCAATCTCCGATCTGCCCGACATTGCCGCCGATCGCAGTCAAAGCACCGATATCCGCTCCTGGGTGGACCACCGAGGTCACTGCAGCTATTGACAGCTCTTCAGTGCTTACCGCCTGCTGGGGCGGTGTGGCTCAGTGACCGCTCCTGGCCGAGTCCTTCCGCTCAGCCGACGTGGGTGAGTTTCCGCTGATGGGACGGAACTGTCAGCGACGAATACTGGCTTAGTGACGGGTCTGGGTCCAATAGCCCTTCGCCACCTTCCGCTCAGGTGTCGCAGTACGAGCAAGATTGCCCGCCGCCAGGTGGGTGGATCCTCAAAATCCGGGACACATGAGGCTTGGAAACACCCCCCTTTCCCAACGCCAAGGCCGTCGGACCGCCGCTCAGTCGGGTACGAACACCAGTACGTTGCCGTTGATGCAGTAGCGCTCGCCGGTGGGCGGAGGCCCATCATCGAAGATGTGCCCCAGGTGAATGCCTGAGCTTGCGCTGCGGACCTCGGTGCGGCGCATGCCGTGGGAGCTGTCCTCATGGAGCGTGACCGAGCCTTCGATCGGCTGGAAGAAGCTCGGCCAACCGGTGCCGCTGTCAAACTTGGCGTCGGTGCGGAAAATCGGAGCGCCGGTGATCGGGTCGACGAAGGCACCCGGGCGCTTCTCGTCCAGATGCGAGCCGGTGAAGGGGCGCTCGGTGCCCTGCTCGAAGGCGATGCGCCGCTGCTCGGGGGTGAGGATGCGGTAGCCGAGCCATTGCCAGAAGCGCTCCCGTTCGCCGTTGTAGCCGGTGAAGCGCGAGACCTCCCGACCGTCCTCGAACAGGACGATGGTCGGGGTGGCAAACAGGGCCTTTTCCAGCGTCCAGCGCTGGGGCGGCTTGGTGGCAAAGGTGGCTACGATGGGCACCTCCGACGACCAGCCGTCCAGGACCTCCTCGTGGAATAGCTGGCAGAACGGACAGTCCTCGGCCTCGAAGACAATGAGCTGGCGCTCCCGGCTGAGGTCCGCGGCCTCCAGCGCCGTGGGCTCGACCTGTTGCGGCTGGCCCGGATAGGCGACCTTGGTGCCGCCCAGGCCGCAGTAGCCGTCCGGGTTCTTCTTGAGGTAGTCCTGGTGATAGCGCTCGGCGCGGTTGTAATTGCGCAGCGGTGCGATCTCCGTGGTGACGGGTCCGTATCCAGCGGCCGTCAGCGCCCGCTGGTAACTGTCACGGGTCCCGACGGCCAAGGCGCGCTGCGCCGGGCTGTTGTAGTAAACGGCGCTCCGGTAGTTGCTGCCCACGTCGTTGCCTTGGCGGTCGCCTTGGGTGGGATTGTGATTCTCCCAGAAGGCGATCAGGACGGTGTCGAGCGACACCTGATCGGGGTCGAAGCGCACCTTGACCACCTCGGCGTGGTTGCGCTCATCGCTGCGCCCCTGGCGGATGCGTTTCTCCAGGTCGAGCACGTCCTGATAACCGACGCGCGGGTTGTCTCCACCCGCGTAGCCGGACTCGACATCGACGACGCCCGGGACGGCCGCCATGCGCTTCTCGGCGCCCCAGAAGCAGCCCATGCCGAGGACGATGGAGTCGGTCTTTGCCAGCGCCGGAAGCGGCGCGGCGAGCAGTAGGCTCAAGAAAACGAAACGCGTGAGTCTTTGCATGTGGCACCTTTCACTGGTTTGTTGGGCTCAAACCTAGGACCCGCGCCAATGCGATGATGCTTCAGGCACAGCCGGGCTATCGGCTTGTAGATTCGCTGCGCGGTCGCCGATGGTTACACCCGCAAGCCATTGGCAGCAGCACCGCTGTTGGCGCTCGCGTTATTCCGTCAAGAATTCTCAGAATGATCCGCGCTGGATCGGCCAAATCTCGCTACCGCGGTACTCTCGACCGAATACAGTTTTCGTCGGCGGTCTGGTTGAAGACATCCATCGCTGACACTCATCACGCTGATGGGTGCGTCGGCTGCACGCGGGTAGCGAAGTCCGGATTTCTTGACGAGCGACCAGTCTGCATTTGTTCCGGCCGCTCGCGTCGACAGGTCGAGTGGCCGCTTCCTCCGTTCCCCCGCCGACTAGGAGGACGCGCTCAAGCCACAAACTCGACCGTCGCCGTCCGGCCGATTGCCAGCAATTGCGCCAAGAGCTCGGGGCGGTCAGCCAATCTGTGGGAGAGAACATCAAGTAGAGGGGTGTTGCGGGGATCATCAGCGCGTTCAGGATCCTCAGGCAGCTCCGCCCAGGCGCCCCCGAATCCCGCGAGCCAGGCACGTTGCGATTCGCGGTCGTTGAGTGGCGGGAAGCCATCGGGATCGTCAAGGATTCCGTCGAACATGGCTGATCCGCGGTCGAACCAGGTGAGGCGCATCTTGTCGCGCATCGACATGGGACGTTTCTCGTCTTGATGCATCGATTCGGTGTCTTGCCCGTGCAGTGTTGCCGAAGACGTCGGTTGTTGAGCGGATGGAAGACAGGATCATTCTCCGAGCGCCCGGACTCGCGGCGCCGTTGTGCGCGACACGCGCCCTCGGTTCGCCGCTGATCAGGATGGTACCTCGCCTAAGCCAAGCAGCCTGGCAGCAGACACCGCTGCAAACACGCTCGCCTTCCAAGACCGCCCGACGGCCCGCGTGAGCTTGCGACCAACTAGATGCCCGACGCCCAGGTGCCGGGAAAATAGAACCGGGCGTTCTGGGGCTTCAGCTCGGCGTAGGTGTAGGATCGGCGCCGGATCACGCTGCTACAGCCGAGGTTGAGCCTGTCCGGAAACTCCGGTCCCCAAGCGCCGAAACCGGCTTCGTCAATCGAGACTTGAGCGGACCCGGCCGCCGCCTGGGAAGGGATTGTCCCCAGCCCCCGTGCGTGTCTCTGTGGATAACCTGTGTCATTCGACGGTAACGCGCCACCCGCATTGAGAAAATCGTGTGCCGGTCAATGGCTGACCAGTGGCTCGGCAAGGCGCCCCATGAGTCACCGCGCCGCCGTCGGAGCACGATTGCCAGTGTGGAGGTACGCGTCGCGGTCAGGTGACCGCCGGGGCTTGATGCAGAAAGGTGTCGTCCGTCAGCTGGCGGAGTACGAGCTCCGCCACATCCGCACGCGCAATGCGCCCCGATTTGAGGGCCGGATCGACACCGAAGCGATAGGCCCCAGTGCGGGGACCATCGGTCAGTCCGCCGGGGCGCACGATGACCCAATCGAGCCCGCTCGCCATGACCAGCTGCTCCTGCTCCGCCTTGGCTGCGAGGATCCGCTTCAGCATGAGGTCCATCACTAGACGCAAGGGCCAGGCGATCTGCGCGCGGCTGTCGCCGACACCGAGGGAGCTCACGACCACCAGTCGGCGCACGTCGGCATCCTGCATCGCGGCCAGAATGCGCTCGGTCCCGCGCGCCTCGATGGGCGTCTGCCGGCCATGTGAGCCGAGCACGCAGATGACCGCGTCCGCACCCTCGACGCACCTGGCCACCGCCGCCGGGTCGAGCACATCCCCGCCGAGCGTCATCAGTCCGCTGCGGGGTGCGAGCTTTGAGGGATCGCGCGCAAGGGCGGTGACGCGGTGACCCTGCTCCAGTGCCTGGGCCAGGACCTGCCGGCCGGTGCCGCCGGTCGCGCCGAAGAGGGCGATGTGCATGCGAGGGTCTCCTGTTTGCCGTCGAGGACATCAACGGCCCGACAGTGAGGGCAGGGCAGTCGAAAGGCGAGGGGCTCTTGGGGCATTGAGTTGCCGATACCGACCGGCGTTAGCACCTGCGCATCGCACAGCCTGCTCAGCCGCAGGAAGAGTCGGACGCGCTCACGCATGGTCAGGGGCCTGCCGAACGCTCGGCGTCAGCTCGACCGTAGACTGGCCATTGCCGATCCAGACCTGGCCACCATCGAGCGTGCATTGCAGGTCCATGCTGCGCGCAACCAGCCCGGTCAGCGCCGCGACCGCATCCGCGTCGAGATTCAGCACCCGCAGGTTGCGCAGCCGCGCGAGATTGGCCGCGTTCTGCTGCCACCAAAGCTCGGCCGACCGGCCCGCATAGTTGATCACCACCACCTCCCGCGCCCGTCCGCAGGCCTGACGCAGCCGTCGCTCCTCCGGCTGGCCCAGCTCGATCCAGCGCTCGATCTCCCCGCTCAGGCTGTGCTGCCACAGATCCGGCTCCGCGTCGGTGGAGAGTCCCTTGGTGAAGGCGAGCTGCGGATCGGCGAAGAGACAGAAGGCGAGGAGCCGGACCATCATCCGTGCGTCCGTCTCCGAGGGATGGCGGGCGAGGGTGAGCGCGTGGCTCTCGTAGTAGTGCCGGTCCAGATCGCTGATCTGCACCTGGGCTTTGAAGACGGTTGCCTTGAGGGCCATGGGCTGTCCTGGGGCGGGGAGGGCTGAGTCAATCAGGCCGCCCATGGTAACCGGGATGCCCAGCCGCTCGAAGGCGACGGTCATTGCCCGGGCTCGGCGTGATGACGATGACCGCCGATCGCTGAGCTTGCGCGACCGCGATACGCGTGCTAGAAACCAGGAAGTTGCTCAGCGTCTCTGGCGCCAGTGACCGACCCGCGGAGGTCCAAGTCCGCGCACCACCTGCGCCATCTCATGGCGTCTTGCACGCGCCGATCGATGGCGTCTGATCCCGGCCAGGCTGTCGGGATTCTCCAAGCGACGTGCGCCCGCACGCAGCACTCACTCCCTGATCGATCGCGCCAAACCCCTGTCGCCTCCGTCTCGCCGCGCCTGATCCGCGCCGCCGAGACGACAGTGGTTTTCGCGATCGCCTGAACCGGGGATCGTGACATCGCCTGCGCGGGCGATTCGCACCACCGCGCGCACCATCCGCCAGCTCAGGCTGGCCTTCCACCCCCAGGGGAGACACCTCCCCACCGGGCGGGCGTCTCCCGGCCTTTTGGAGACGACCCATGCACACCACTGCGGCTCCCATCCGTGCCTTGCGCACGGTCGCCTTGTTCGCGACCGGCGCGGCGACCTATGGCCACGCTTCGGCCTTCGCCCAGCTCCCCGGCTGGCCACGCCTCCTGCGTGCCGCGCAGCGGCTCGCGCGGTCGCGCACGCCCGCTGCGGAAACGCCGCTGCAGCGGCGCCCCGCGCCCCTGCGGTCCTGATCATCCCAACCGGAGACAACACCATGTCACGCGGCATCAACAAAGTGATCCTCATCGGCAACCTGGGCACGGACCCCGAGGTCCGAACGCTCCCGAGCGGCGACTCCGTCGCCAATCTCTCATTAGCCACCAGCGAGACCTGGACCGACAAGGCAAGCGGCGAGCGCCGCGAGCGCACCGACTGGCACCGCGTGGTGCTCTTCGGCGGTGTCGCCGAGATCGCCGCGCAGTACCTGCACTCGGGCTCCAAGGTCTATGTCGAAGGCAAGCTGCGCACGCGCCAGTATCAGGCGCAGGACGGCGGTGAGCGGTCCGTGACCGAAGTGGTGGTCGACGTCACCGGCACCCTGCAGATGCTCGATAGCCAACCCTCCGGCGCGGCGGAGCGCTCCAGCACAGCTGGCGCCCCTTCGCCCTCCGCTCCGGCCACGGCCGGATCCGGGCGGCGTACGCCGGCACCCTCACGCGGACGCGGAAGAACAGCCGGACAACCGCCGCGCTCGCGTGCGCCCGACTTCGACGATCCCATCCCCTTCTAAGGGATTTCCCATCCGGCCACGCCACGGCGTCGGCCCTTCACCCCACCGGGGCATCCGTGCCCCCTGGGGAGCGGTGCCCCTTTGATCCGGAGGCACCATGAGCAAGTCCAACTCAACGCTGACCACACTCCCCGCCTGTCGGCTGGCGATCCCGCCCCAGGCACTCACCGAGCTCGGACTGGATCCCGCCACCTGGCAGGTCCTGGTCGACTCCATCTTCCCCTCGGCCAACACGGTCGAGGGCGTGCAACTTGCGGTGCGCTACTGCCAGGCCCGCGGACTCGACGTCATGAAGCGCCCGGTGCATATCGTGCCCATGTGGAATCGCAGCCTCGGGCGCGAGGTCGAGACCGTCTGGCCCGGCATCGCCGAGGTCCAGACCACCGCCGCGCGCACCGGCCAATGGGCCGGGATGGATCCCGCGCGCTTCGGCCCCGAGACCACCCGGACCTTCAGCGGCAGCGCCAAGGTCAATGGCAGCTGGCAGGAGCAGCAGGTCACGGTGACCTTTCCCGCCTGGTGCGAGGTGACCGTCTACCGTCTGATCGGCGGGGCACGCTGCCCCTTCACCGAGACGGTGTTCTGGGAGGAGACCTATGCCCGCATGGGCGGAGGTGAGCTGCCGACGGCCATGTGGGTCAAGCGCCCGCGCGGTCAGCTGCTGAAGTGCGCCAAGGCTGCCAGCCTGCGCGCCGCCTTTCCCGAGGAGGCGGGCTACACCGCCGAGGAGATGGCTGGAAAGTCCATCGACGGCGATCTGGTCGGCATGACGGTGGCGACGGCGCCCACCGAGGTGACCGGCACAGCCGTCGCCGATGCCGCCCCTGAGGCCACCGAGCCGGTGGTCCCGGACGTCGACGAGGCCATCCTCAGCCAGATCGAGGGCCTGGTGCTCCGCGCGGCCAAGAGCCGGGCCTGGGCCTCGGCCCAGGACTACTTCAAAGGCCGCTATCAAGGCGACGTCCTCGCCTATGCCCTGGCCGAGCTGGCCCGCGCCGAGCGCGAGAGCTACCCGCCGGCCGAGGCCGCCTGAGCCCTTCAACCGACCGGTCCGTCCGGTCGCACTTCCCCCACGGCACACCGCTCCCGTGGGGAGTGGTGCGCCCACCGACTGGAGCCTCTCATGAAGATCGTCAACCTCTCCCAGCGCACGCCCGACTGGCTCGCCTGGCGTGCCCAGGGCGTCACCGCCTCCGAGGCGGCAGTCATCCTCGGTCGCTCGCCCTACCGGACGCCCTGGCGCCTGTGGGCCGAGAAGACCGGACTCTGTCTCCCGGACGACCTGTCCAACAACCCCTTCGTCCAGCGCGGCATCGCCCTGGAAGATACGGCCCGCCAGGGCTTCGAAGAGCGGCACGACACCCTGCTGCTGCCGGTCTGTGCCGAGCATACCGACCATCCGGCGTTGCGCTGCTCCTTCGACGGGCTCACCGAGCGCGACGAGCCGGTCGAACTCAAGGTGCCGGCGCAGAAGACCTGGGACGCCGTGGCCCGCGGGGGCGAGGCGAGCCTGGCCTATGGGCTCTACTGGGTCCAGGTGCAGTTTCAGCTCGCCGTCGCCGAGGCCGCGCGCGGCTGGCTGGTCTTCGATCCGGTCCGGTCCAACGCCCGGGCGCTGGAATTCGTCATCGAGCGCGACACAGCCTTCATCGAGCAGACCCTGATTCCGGCCTGTCTCGCGTTCCACGAAGCGGTGCGGAAACGCCAGGAGCCGACCCCGGATCCGCAGCGCGACTGCTTCATCCCAACCGGTGACGAACAGCTCCAGTGGGAGCGCCTAGCGGCGCAATACCGCGCGGCCGAGCGCCGCGCCAAGGTCCTCAAGGCCGAGCTCAAGGGCCTCAAGGCCGAGATGACCGAGGCCCAGCGCGGACTCGTCGGACTGATGGGCGACTTCCTGCTCGCCGACCAGGCCGACCTGCGGGTGCTGCGCTATCGCCAGCAGGGATCGGTCGACTACGCCGCCGCCCTCGAGGCACTGGTGCCGGACCTGGATCCGGCTGTCCTGGAGACCCACCGCCGCCCCGCCAGCGCGCGGGTGCGGGTGACGCTGAAGCACGCGGACGAAGGCACGGAGCCGGCGGTTGCGCCGACTGAGAAGCCGCGACGCCGTCGGTGGACTTCGTCAGTCCCGACCTCTGAGCCGGCGGCGGACCCCGTCGACGGACCGACCACTGAGCCCCACCCCGAGCACGATCCCATCGGCTACTTCTGACCACCATACACCCTGTCCCCATCGGGGGCAGGGCTCATCCTGGAGTTCAGAGATTGCGAGCATCTCCAGTGACGAACTCCTCGGACCACGCTCGGGTCTGACCACTGACCACTGACCACTGACCACTGACCACTGACCACTGACCACTGACCACTGACTTGAGAGGTCTCGCCCCTCAGCCTCCCCCGAGCCTGAGCGGCCAGCCCTTTCCGACGCGCTCACTCTTTAGAGAGCCCGTCCATCGCCTGCGGGGGCGATCCACCAAGACCCCGCGCACCACCCGCCCGGCCTCGAGCCGACCACCATCTGCCAGCTTGTGCTGGCTCCACCCCACGGGGAGATTCGTCTCCCCACCGGGGCGGCGTCTCCCCTTCGCAGGAGAGACGCATGCGCACCACCCAGAGCTTCAACATCGCCCAGACCTTCAAGGTTGGCGCCCCCGCGGGTCTGACCATCGAGGGCTTCGCCGACGACGGGCATCCGCAGATCCCCGTCCTGACTCCGTATGTCTTCCGCCAGGGACTCTCCTCGGTGCTGGCCTTTCTGCGCCAGACCGGGGGCGATGCCTTCCTGCTCACCGGTCCGACCGGCAGCGGCAAGACGTCCTTGATCTGCCAGGTGGCGGCCCGGCTCAACTGGCCGGTCCAATCCGTCGCCTGTCATGGGCGCATGGAGCTGTCCGACCTGGTCGGGCAGTTCGTGCTCTGCGAGGGCTCGACCCGTTTCGTTCATGGCCCGCTGGCCATTGCGATGCGCGAGGGGCATCTGCTGATCGTGAACGAGATCGACCTCATGGACCCGGCCGAGCTGGCCGGGCTCAACGATGTGATCGAGGGCCAGCCCCTGGTGATCGCCCAGAACGGTGGCGAGGTCATCCGACCCAACCCGAGGTTCCGGGTCTTTGCCACCGGCAACTCGGCCGGGGCCGGTGATCCCACCGGGCTCTATCAGGGCGTGCTGCGCCAGAACCTGGCCCTGCTTGACCGCTTCCGCGTCCTGCAGGTCGGCTATCTGCCCCCGGACGTCGAGCTGGGGGTGCTGGAGACCAGTGCCCCAGGCCTGCCGCGCGAGGTGGCGAGCCTGATGATCACCGTCGCCAACGAGATCCGCCGCCTCTTCTTGGGCGAAGGCGAGCAGGGGGCCGAGCTGACCGTGACGCTCTCCACCCGCACCCTGGTGCGCTGGGCCCGCCTGGCGCTGACCTTCCGCGGGGCGCCGCAGCCGATCGCCTATGCCCTGGAGCAGGCGCTGACCGCGCGGGCCGAGCTCGAGCAGCGCGAGGCCATCCACCGGCTCGCCGCCGATGTGATGGGCGACCTCTGGAGCGGAGGGAGCGCGCCATGAGCGAGCCCTTTCAGCGCTATCGCTACACCCACGCCGACGGCTCGGCCAAGGATTGGGCCTGGCGAAGGCGTCAGGACGGCTCCAGCGAAGTGCGCTGGGGGCGTGCCGGGCAGCTCTCGCAGAGCCGGATCTATCCCGCCAGCCGCTACGAGCGGCTGCTGCGGACGGTCCAGGCCAAGCTCGCCAAGGGCTATGTCGAGCTCGGCATCCGGGAGCTGGATGCGCAGGGACGCCTGATCGAGCCAGCCGAGCCACCACCCACCCCCAGCGTCCCGACGCCGCCGAGCCCGGACATCGATCTGTCCGCGCTCGACAGCGACATCGACGACGACTGGTTCTGATCGCCAACCAACCAAGCCGATGGGCGACCACAGACCCATCGGGGCCAGTGGTGCGCCTGCTCGGCGGGAGACCACCATGACGACTACCCTGGATGACACCCTCATCACCTTGACCGAGCGCCTGTCGCTCATCGTCCTGACCGCGAGCATCTGGTCCGGGCGCAAGAAGCTGCGCGCCGATGACCTCGGGCTCAACGCCGGAGACATCCCGTCCGCGGAGCTGGTCTCGCTCGGCAGTAAGCGCCTCTGTAACCCGGACGCCCTGCGCGTCTTCCACACCCTCAAGGGCCAGGCCGAGCGGGCCTGCCTCAAGGTCGGCACCCGCTTCCTCGGCGGCTATCTGGTCCCCAATGACCAGGTGGACGGCCTGAGCGGCGTGCTCGACGGGCTCAAGCGAGAGTTCGAGTGCGAAGTTGCGTCCTTTCTGGCCGAGTACGACCGCGAGATCGCCGACTGGATCGGCCGGCACCCCGCCTGGGAGCGGCAGCTGCGTGCGGCTGTGGATCCTGCAGAGGCGATCGGCAAGCGCTTCGCCTTTCGCTACCGCCCGCTGGTCATCCAGCCCGCCAAGGGACACCGGGAAACCCTGGCGGAGGATGTTGCCGAGATCGGGCACACCCTCTTCCACGAGGTCGCCCAGATCGCCGTGTCATTGGAAAAGAGCCTGGTCGGCAAGGACAGCATGACCCAGCGCGCGCTCGGCACCTTCCGGCGCATTCAGGAGAAGCTCGCCGTGCTGTCCTTCGTCGACGCACGGATCGGGCCGATCCTGGCGCTGGTCGAGGGCTTTCTGAGCCGGGTGCCCAGACGCGGACCTATCAGCGGCGCGCTGTTCCAGGAGGGCTTCGGCCTTTGGCTGTTGCTCTGTGATGAGGAACGGCTGAGCCGGCATGGCGCGGGGCGTCTCGCGGGCGATGTCGATCCCGATGCTGACCCCTCTGATACTGAGGCTGATGCCGGTCCTGAGCCGACCGCAAGGCTGGACGTGAACGATGACCCTGACCTGTCTGCGGAGCGCCACGAAGACGCGGACGCCGTTGCCAGCCGGGGACCATCGGGGCCTCAGGACGTCGCGATCCCGAACCTGACCGAAGACGTGCCAATCGACTGCTTCTTCTAACCCAATCCGTCCCACGAGGGGCGATCCAACCGCCGCCGGCCACGGCCGGTGGTCTTCAACCCATCGGGGTGCAGCGCGCCCCGGTGGGGGCGGCTGTGCTCCCCACCGGAGAGACAGCATGCACACCAAGACCCTGCATCAAGCCATGCCCATCGTCGCCACGGCGCTCGCGCGCAAGTTCGGCGTTGCGGTGATCGTGGGCGGCAGCCAGGCCCAGACTGACGGGCAGACCATCTGGCTGCCGGACCTGCCGGCGACCTCGGCCCTGCGCCCGGTTGCCTGGGGTCTGCTGGCCCACGAGGCGAGTCATGTCCGCCATACCGATATGGCGGTCTTCCAGAGCGCGGGCGCGGCCTCACCGCTGCGTCAACATCTACTCAACATCCTGGAGGACAGCCGCATCGAGCGGGCCATTCGGCAATCCTATCCCGGCACCCGCGCCACCCTGGAGCAGGTCATCGACTGGATGCTGGCCGAGGGGCAGCTTCAGGTCCCCGAGGCCGAGGCGCATCCGGCGCGGATTCTGACCGGCTTTCTGCTGCTCGCTCTGCGGGCCCGGGAGCTGGGCCAGCAAGCGCTGATCCCGCAGGCCGCGGAGGCCGAGCGCGTCTTGCGTCAGACCTTCCCGGCGTCGTTGGTCCATCGTCTGTTGGGCCTGATGAGCCGGGTCGGCGGGCTCGTGAGCACCGCTGAGGCCGCGGCGCTGGCCGCGCAGATCGAGGCGCTGCTCGAAGAAGAGGCCGAGACGCCACCACCGCCGACGCAAGCCAGTGAGGGCGCTTCGCCGCACTCGGACGAGACTGAGGATGCGGCGGCCGGGCAGGGTGTTGCTGGAGCCGATCCAGAGACCGCAGAGACGGACGCCGCGAACGAAGCCCAGGCCAGCCCAATCGATGGTGCCAGGGAAGATCCGACGACCGAAGAAGGTTGTCCAGCGCCGGAAGATGCCGAGCCCGGTCCGGATGATGTGTCGAGGCGTGACACCGCCGATGGCGGCACGGACGCCAGCAGCGCTTCGGGCCAGTCCGAGACTGAGCACCCGATCGAGCCAGTCCGCCAAGCCCTCGCGGCGACGGCGGACGACCTGGACGGCGACCTGTTCGAGGCCGCCCGGCGCCTCTTGAGAGAGGCGGTGGCTGAAGACTCCGGTCCCTTGCTGCTGCCAGCGGCCGAGGAGGCGCAAGCCGATTCGCTGCAGGGTCAGCGCCTACTCGCCGAGGCTCAGGCGACCTCGCGCACGCTCATCGCCCGGCTCCAGGGTCTCGTGCAGGCGAGCCGGCTCGACCGGCCCTTACCGGCCGATCGAGGCCGCAAGCTCATCGCCAACCGGCTGCATCACGCCGGGGTCGGGGAGGGGCGGCTGTTCGCACGGAAGACCTTGCGCAGGACGCCCAACACCGCCGTGCATCTGCTGGTCGACCTGTCCGGCTCCATGTCGCGTTCGGTGACGTCCGGTCTGCGGGCCTATCGGGTGGCCTTGGATGCTGCACTGGCTCTGGCCGTTGCGTTGGAGCGTCTCCCCGGTGTCTCAGTGGCGGTGACCGCCTTTCCGGGCGAGTCGGGGGATGAGACGACGGTCACCCGTCTGCTCCGGCATGGGCAGTCTCCGGCGGGACGGGCGGGGGCCTTCGGCCAATCGCCCAGTGGCAATACGCCCCTGGCTCAGGGGCTGTGGTTCGCGGCGGCGGATCTGCTGCTGCGCCCGGAGCCTCGACGGCTCATCCTGACCCTGACCGACGGCGAGCCCGATGACCCGGCGCTGGCCCTGTCGGTCATCGCCCAGTGCGAGCAGGCGGGCCTGGAGATGCCGGCGCTTGGCATCCAGCACGACGTCTCGGCGCTGTTCCGGCACAGCCGGGTGATCGAGGCGGTCGACGACCTCAAGCCGGCCCTGTTCGGCCTGGCCGAGCGGCTGCTGGTCTAGGCGCCTCGGCGCGCTCTTCCAAATCCCACCAACCATTCTGGCACCCGCCGGATTCACCCCATGGGGACGCTTCCCCATGGGGGCGTCCCTCTTCGACGAGGAACGCTCCATGCTCCACGACTCTCCTGCCCGTGCCCTTGCGCGCGAGCTCGAAACCTTCGCCAACCGCGGGCGCCGCTATCGGCCCGATGAGTGGCTGACATTTCTCTGCCAGGACGTGCTCGCCGGCTTCGGCCGGCGGCTCGATCAGCCCTGGGACGAGGAGCGCCGCGAGCGGCTCTTTCAGCTCAGCCGCACCTACGCCTCCCTGGTGGCCGAGCATCCCTGGACGGACCTTTTGGGGTCCGTCTACATGGAGCTGAGCTCCCGGGGTCAGCAACGCTGGCTCGGGCAGTTCTTCACCCCGCCTGCGGTGGCGACCTGTATGGCTGAGCTTCAGCTGGCTGATCTGAATGACCGGCTGAGCGCCGGCGACACCCTGATCCGGGTATTGGAGCCCGCAGCCGGCTCGGGTGTGATGCTGCTCGCACTCTGCCAGGTCGTGCTTAAGCGGCACGGCCGCACTGCGCTCAGTCGGCTCTCGCTCACCGCCGTCGATCTGGACCCGCTCTGCGCGGCCATGACGGCGACCCAACTGCTCGCCAACGCCGTCGTGCATGGTCCACTGGGCGAGCTGCGGGTCGACCATGGCAATGCCTTGACCGGTGAGTTGTTCGAGACGCTGGTGGCCGTCCGGAGCGCGCCCCAAAGGGATGACTCCGAGTTAGTGCCGGTCGCCCCGATCCGCCCGCCCGAGTCGCCCACGGCGTCCTCCAGCCCGGCCCCAGCCGCGTGCTGGGGTGAGCAGCTCAGCTTGTTCTAACGCGATCGGAGGTGATCACACGACTCCGGGGCCTCGCCCCGGAGCCTGTCCACTCGGTCGTCCAAGCCCGAGCGGTCGAGCGGACAGGCTTCAATGGTTGTCCTGGGCTGGCATCTATCGCCTGCGGAGGCGATCCATCAAGCGTCCGCGCACCACCGGCTGGCCATCCAGCCATCCATCATCCCCTGGGGAGCGTATCGACTCCTCACGTGGGGGCATGCGTCTTCCCCTGTGCTCTGGAGAAAAGCATGCCTACCGCAACAACGACACCCGCCCTGCACCTCGTCGCCCGAGGCACCATCCCGATCGACCGCGCCCGCGCGGATGAAGACGTGCTCATCCGTCAGGCGATGGCCATCCTGGAGCGCCGGATGCGCCGCGTCCAGGACCCTCAGGCGCTGACCTCGCCGGCGTTGGCGCAGCGCTATCTGCAGTTGCGCCTCGGCACGCTCGAGCATGAGGTTTTCGGCGTGATCTGGCTCGACCACAGACACCGGGTGCTCGCTATCGAGGAGCTGTTCCGCGGCACCATCGACGGGGCGACGGTCCATCCCCGTGAAGTCGTCAAGCAGGCCCTAACGGTCAATGCCGGCGCGTGCCTCATATTTCACAACCATCCGAGTGGTATCAGCGAGCCCAGTCCGAGCGATCGGACCCTCACCCAGCGTCTTCAGGACGCCCTGAGTCTGATCGACGTTCGGGTGCTGGATCACCTCATCGTCGGAGAGACCTGTACCTCCTTGGCGGAGCGAGGGATGCTCTAGCCGCAGAAGCCCGAGGGGGCGCGTTTGGAGTACCTCTCCAGTCGACCTCTCTGCAGTTGCGCGCCGCTGGCCCCACGGGGGCTAGTGGCGTATTCATTTGGGACGCACGGGAAGTCGTAGGCCGGACCCAGATTGCCTTCGTTCCGTCGTCGGCATCCCAGAACCCGGTACGCTACCATCCAACGTAATGCGTCGATGCGCTGGTTGGGGATCAACGGCGCACTTGGGACGGGGGACAACATGCGATCTCACCTTTGGCGAATCGGCTCGATCGACCTGCATCTGGCGGTCGCGAATCTCTTCGACTTGGACGTCGCGGCCATCGTCAACAGTGAGCAGACGGATTTCTTTTTGGCAGGCAATCCCAAAACCATCAGTGGCCAGATTCGCCGCCGTTTGGGCTCAGTCATTCAGGACGAGCTGGATGCGCTCACCCAGAAGACGATTCTCCCAACTGGCACTGTCTTGTCGACGGGAGGTGGGGCGCGCTATGAGCGTATCTACCACGCCGGCTTTCATCAGCCGGAAGAGTGGCTCGAGTCGGAGGATGTTGACTACGAGGCGGATGCGCTGAGCACTGTCATGCGCTGTGTGCGCACCATCCTGAGCGATCCGGGTCTGCCTGAGTCAATCGCGTTTCCTCTGCTCGGTACTGGCCTGTTCGGCCTGAGTCCGGGGTTGGTGGCCTATGAGTTCGCCCGCGAAATTCTCGCTGCCGGTCTCCGGGGAGGGCCGAGGCGTGCAGTCTGGCTGGCCGTGCGGCTGGAGACCTACAACCAAATTGTCGATCCGTTGATCCAAGGGCTCATCGATCATCACCTGGGTGCATCGCCGATCGAGGATTTGCGGCTGGGGATCGGCTATCTGGACCGCTTCAACAGCCTGCATGTGCGTAGCGCCGACCCCCGTTTTCTGGCGTGGATGCTGCTGCGTTATGCCGAGCTCTTGGCGACCTATCTGCTCGCGCGGCTGGCGATCGCGGCCGGGCCGGATGGAGCGGTGCACCAGCTCATCCCGATCGGCCAAAGCCTGTCGTTCGGGATGATTCGGCGCGAGACCCAGACCCTTGCCTTGCAACTCAGGCACACCGCGAGCCTCGATCCCTGGACGCAGCATCTGCGAGCCCTGGTGCTTGCCGACGCGCATCTCCCGCACCGCTTGTTTCGTCTCAATCAGGACCGCAATCACCTGGCTCACGGCCAGCAGTTCCGCACGCCGGGTGCGATCGAAGCCGATCTACGCGGTTTCGTTGATCAGGAGACCTGGAGCCAGCTGCGCCAGGACGTTGGGAGTCCTGCCGTTGAGGGACTTGAGCCCTGGCTGAGGCAATTCGAGACCACGCAAGATGAGGCTACCGGGGCCGGTGCCGAGACGCAGGGGCTCATCAATCGCTGGACTCCGAAACAATTGGAATACCTCCTGCCGGTGACTGGCCAAACAGTGCGGATCGCCGAGCCCCTGACGTGACGGGTTGGGCCTCAGGTTTCCGGGGTCGCGCCGTATTTCTTCAGCCAGTTCGTCAGCGTCATGTAGCTCGACAGTCCGAGCAGCTCTGCCGCGCGGGTCTTGTTGCCCCCCGTCACTTGCATCGCCGCGGCCAAGTAGTGGCTGGCCAACTGGCGCATCAGGTCAGGCAGATCGACGCCTTGCTCGACCGGGTGGCCCAACAGGCCATCGTCCTCTGCCTTGGGCGGTGGCAGCTCCAGCAAGGCCTCTTCGATGTCCCGCTCACTGACGGTATCGCCCTTCGACCAGAGCGCCGCGCGTGCCAAGGTATTGGACAGCTCACGAACGTTCCCTGGCCAGGCATGACGCGCCAGTCGGTTGAGCGCGGTCGGCGCCAGGCGCTTGGTCTGCCAGCCGGGGTCAGTGGCGCCGTCACGGTTGATCTGCGTTAGGAGGTGCTCGACCAGCGGAGTGAGATCGCCCGGACGCTCGCTGATGGAAGGTACCTGGATCAGGGCCACGGCGATTCGAAAGAAAAGATCACTGCGGAAGCGGCCGGCCACGACCTCCGTGGCCAGGGCGCGATTGGTGGCGGCGATCAGGCGGACGTCGATGGTCCGTGGCTGCGTGGTCCCAACACGCGTCACCTGTCCCTCCTGCAGCACTCGTAACAGCTTTACCTGCAGGTCCAGCGGCAGCTCGCCGATCTCATCGAGGAAGAGCGTGCCGCCGTCGGCGGCCTCGAAATAGCCGATACGCTCAGAGGTTGCGCCGGTGAAGGCCCCCTTGCGATGGCCGAAAAACTCCGATTCGGCCAGCTCGCGCGAAACCGCACCGCAGTTGACGGCAACGAACGGTCGGTCGCGCCGGGGGCTTGACCGATGGATGGCGCGGGCCAGCAGCTCCTTGCCGGTGCCGCTCTCGCCTTCGATCAGCACGGGGACCGTGCGCGCGGCCACCCGCCGGGCACGCTCGATCACCCGCCGCATCGTGGGGCCTTGATGGACGATGTCCGAGAATTCGGGCGCCATCTCCGCGAGGCCGGAGCCGACTCGCACCAGCTCGCGGTCGGCCTGTCGGTACACCTCGGGGATGAACTCGGCCGAGATGTCGAAGGGGACCTCCGCCGTGCGCACGCCTTCCTGGGGGGAGGACTCGATCAGCTCGGCGCCATAGCGGGTCTTGGACACCAAGATCCAGACCGCCGCCATCGCCGGGGTGCCGGGGCTCAGATGGAAGGTGAGGCGCGTCGCGTCACCGAAGCGCTGGAGCAGGCGCGCCAGGGTCTCGGTCACCGCCTGGTAAATCTCCCCGAAATGAGTCGGGCGGGAGAGGCTGACCAGTGTGAGCTCGACCGTGGCTGTGGTCTGGCGCTCGATCCACGGCAAGAAGCCCGCGCTGTCGGCCTTCGGATAGTTGCAGAGCAGCACGACGCGCTCGAAAGCACGCTCTGTCACCGCCTGACCAATCGGGCCAAGCCCCACGGCCTCCACTCCTGCCGCCGCCTTCAGATCCGTCTGTCCGACCCAGCTCACGAGGATGCGCATGTTTCGTCTCAGCGAGAACCACTCGCTTATGGGTACAAGAAAAGTTGTCGTCACACAAGGAATGCTGTAAAAAAATATGTGCCGCTCACTCTAAGATTGACGCATAAATCATTAAGTGGCTGAGTTATAAGTTTTTAATGGTTGAGATATGTGTGTGGTTTCTGCTGGCATAGCGAGTGCTTTATGCAGGTGTGCCATCAAGGAGACCTGCCATGCACATCATCCGCGACCGTCTGAGCCAGCTGACATTCGGCGAGGCACTTCACCATCAGACATTGAGCATGACGCCCTTGCTGGCGGCTGATCGGCGTGAGCCCGACTACCTCACCTTGGACGAAGCGCTCGCGCGTGGCGAGCTGCAGATCACCGAGCTCTCCGAGAGCGGCTCGGTGCCCGAGCTGCGGCTGATCAATCGGGCCAGGCAGGCGGTCTTCCTCCTGGATGGTGAGGAGCTGGTTGGCGCCAAGCAAAATCGGGTTCTGAATCTCAGTTTGCTGGCGCCCGCAGCTGCTACGCTCACGATTCCGGTCTCATGCGTAGAGGCCGGACGCTGGTCCTCGATGAGTCCGGCCTTCAGCAGCAAGGGACGTGCTTTCTACGCCAATGGGCGCGCCCGCAAAGCGCGTCACGTCACTGAGTCGCTCCGTGCTCGAGGGCAGCGGGAATCCCATCAAGGCGAAATTTGGCAAGACATCGCTGCCAAATCGGCACGGATGGGTAGCCGCTCGGATACGGATGCTATGGCCTGTCTCTATGAGGACTTCGACGCGTTGATCGCGCAGTACGTCCAGGCCATGCCGCCTCAACCGAATCAGGTCGGCGCCGTCTTCGCGATCAATGGGGCTATCCGGGGACTGGACTTATTCGACTGTGCTGCGACGTTGCGCAAGCTCTTGCCCAAGCTCGTTGTTAGCTACGCCCTGGATGCAATCGAGTCCGGTCGAGAGGCGGCAAACTGCGCTCGTCCCGGCGTGGACGACTTTCTGCGGCAGATCCGCGTGGCCGAATCCTCGACGCATCCGTCGGTCGGCGAGGGCACGGATGTGAGGCTCAGCGCGTCGGCAATCTCTGGCGGAGCACTTCTGTTGCAGGACCGCGTGGTTCATCTCTGCGCGTTCTGGCTTCCTGGGGTGACACAGCAGAGCGCCAGACGTCAAAACGCGTCACGGATGTCGAGCGCTGTGATACGCCGACGGGGACGCATGCACTGAGGGAAGAATCCTACTGAATGTGTGTCGAGGGCGATTACACGTCGCCCTTTGAATTGGCCAAGAGACAGGAGTCCCACGGATGACGAGCCGAGCACCTCTCTTTCCGACCGCCGTTGAGATTTGGCTGCTGCGAATGGAGCAGCGCTTAACAGAGTGGCTGCGTTCCAGTGAGACCCCTTTGCTGGGTCTCTACTCGGATCAGCTCACGGCGTCGCTTCGGAAGCCCATAAGGAACGCACTGGATGCGGTTCGAGATCCTTTTCGCGTGTATCAGCATGGCCTTGAGCGTTGGCCCGCGGTCTTCGCGGCCTACCTGACAGCCTATGTCGTCGATGGTTATGGCGCCTCGGGAAATTCGGCCGTCTGGCCCTACGTCGCCGACGCCTTGTTCGACGGAAAGCGCCAACTGTCTTTGCAGGAGCAGGACGTGCTTTGGCAGGCTTATCGTCGCGCTTGTATCCGCCTTGGCTTGGAGGTGCTTCCAGCGGGATCGGTGTCTAACTACAGGGTTGCGGAGCTCTTGCATCAGGCAGGCGTCCCGGCTCGGTATATCGATCTCCTAGCCGAGCGCATGTTGCACCACGCGAAGCTCAGCGGGACGCCGGAGGCTGACGATCCCAGGGATCTAGCGCTTTGGTGTGACGCATTGATCGAGCGGCTTGTGCCTCCGGTTCCGATCACCGTGGCGCGGGCCATCGAGGCCGACCGGGGCGGCTTCTATGCGCGTCTCTTCCTGAGTGTGCTGTCAGGTGACGACGCCGACCCGACCGGCTCGGATCGCTCCACACGTGCGCGTATGGCCGAGGTGGTTGCCAGCGCGCAAACCGACCAGCGGCAACTGCTTCAGAAGGGGCTGTCGATTCCTCGCGTTGTCTGGCGTGACGACTTGCTCGGGGTGGAGCTGCCAGCTGGTGGCTCGACGGAGTGGCAGATCGAGGTGGATGGTCAGGGGCACAACTACCTCGGGGCGAGTGAAGCGCGCTTCGTACCCTTCGAGCAATCATTGCCCGGCGAAGTGCGGATCTCGCGTGGAAATGGCCACACACCCAAGGCGATCGAGGTCTGGGCTGATGGTCGCAATAACCGCTTGCTCGCCTTCGATGGCACTGGAGCACTAGCGGGGGGCACTTGCCTCAACGCCGGTGAGCCTTTGCAGGTCGAGCCGGGGCCAGTGACCTTGGTGCTGCGCTTTCGACCGGATGGAGATGAGGCCGCACTCACTGAGCTTTCTCTTGACCCTAGGCTGTATGCCATGTCGTGTGAGCTTGCCCCAGGTGAGCAGCTGAAGTTCCAGCGCGGCCCGGCTCAGGTGACGATCTTGGCCCGCTCGCGCCCAACACTCGCGCTGAAGGGGCAAGCCTTTCGCGGAATCGGTGGAAATGAACTGTATGCAACGACTGGAATCACGCTGCGCGGCCAGGTTCCGCTCGAGCTTTTTGCTGACGACCCAGCTGCGCTGGTGGTGGCACTTTCTGCTCCTGGTCGCGAGGAAACGCTGGAATTGCCGATTGAGCCCAGTCCCGGAGGTGAGCTGAAGCTTGACCTCGAGCCCGTCTTTGAGAGCTGGACGCCAGGGCTGGTCCGTTTGCGTGTCGAGCTTCGTCGCTCTGGCTTGCGTCGCGCGATGGCGAGACTGGCGACCTGGCTATGGGTTGGCCTGACCCGCATCGAGGATAGAAGCCACTTCTATTGCACTGCGCTACCAAGGAATCTTGACGCCGAGGCGTCCGATAACCTCGCGCGGGATGAAGGACGGTGCATCCTGACCTATCGCAGCGACGCCAAGCGCTTCTTCCGCTTGGTCTTCGCTGTTGGGTCGGAGCGTGTGGTGCAGTTCACCGCCGCCGTACCGGGCGCCTTCATGGTCCTGAAGCGATTCCGCGAAGGAAAGGTCGAGGAGCAGGCGTTGCGCAAGGGCGGAGTGCTGGCTTTGCGGAGCGATTCGCGGGAGGTGCTGGAGGTCTACTCAACGCAAGGCGGTTGTCTGCGGCTTGGGCGCATGCACCAGGAGATATCACCGCGTGCCGGCCTGCGCCGCCTGCATCTGTCGACGCTTGCCGAGTACCTCGAGCCTGGCATCAACAGGCTCTCGATCGAGCACCCGTCGGGTTTCCTCGAGCCCTTGCTGCAACTGGTCACGCCGCATCGTGTCCTCGCCATGAGCAGCCGGGAGGAGGGCGGCACTTTCCGCATTCAGCTGGACCTGCCGACCACGGCCGACGCGCTCCGGTGCGCGGCGCACGATATCCTGACGGGCCAGGAATTGGCTCTGGACCTCGTTTGCAACGATACGTCGGCTCGACTGGATCGGTCTGCGCGTGGGTGGCTGACCTGCGGTGAGCGTCAGGTCAGCGGTCAATTCCGACACACCCTGGAATTCCCTCTGGAGCGTTGGGACACGGGCGCTTGGCTGCTCCAAGTGGAGGCGCGCCTCAACGGTCATTGGGGATCGCTGGTCAATGAGCGCGAAGACGTTTACGCCTGGGGCATTCTGCTGGACGACGTGGGGGTTCCGACATCTCGCGCTTGGCTCGTGGGGCAGCTCGAAAACCTCGAGCAGGACACGGCCATCCGCGTCTTCAAGCGCATCCATCAGGCACTGCTGCCCTGCTATGCCCCTGATGTTTGGAACGGGATTCGTTGGCTCGCCGATGGTTGGCAGCATCTGGCGCGGACCTTTGCACCCGCAGGCGGTCAGCTCCTCACCGAGCTCTTGGCGCTCGATGCCCTGACTCCGCCGGAGACGAGCCAGGCGAGCTGGTTTCCGCTGCTGATGCCTGGCGTCGCCCTGTCCTGGATCTATAGTGCCGAGGCCATGGCCTACCGCGGTGTCGGTTTGCGCGCCGGTTTGATCGGGGAGGTCAGCCAGATCCGTCAACCGCTCTGTGAGCTCTTCCTGCAGCACCATCTCGAGCAGACACTGGCGTTTGGTTTCCGCAACGTCATGGAGATGCAGTGCGGCATACCGCCGCATGGGTTCTCACTGACGCGGTACCGCCAAGCGCTTGCGGCACGCAACATCGACGATGCGTGGTCTCAGCTCAGTCGGGAGGACTGGCGTCCTGCGGCCGGTGATTATCTAGGCCCCGTGCATTGGCGCTTTGCCTTGGGAAGCTTGGAGCACCGGTATCACGCGACTTTGCAAGGAAATGCCGTCCGCCGCGGGTGGGCCATGCATCTGGTGCAGGCGCTTCACCATCTGAGACTCGGGGATCTCACGCAGGGACTACCGGCGCATCTGGACGACGCAAGCGGACTAGGGGTGCTGAGCTCAAGGCCCGACCACGGGGGGAGTCAGGAGCAGCTGAATCTGCAACTGATCGATCGGCTGCTCTGCGTATTTGCAGCGGTCTGCCGCTGGGAGAGTCGGGGCCCGGCGCTCGCCGCCTGGAACGACAGCCTTCAAGAAGCAGGGCTTCCGGATGATGCAGCCATTTCGCAAGCCCTCGGCTATCTCCTCTACGTCGGCCGAGACGTTTTCGAATTCTACCTGCTGCTTTGGGAGCTGGTGTTCGCCGCAGATGCGGACACCATGGGTTAAGGAGCCTGACATGTCTGAGCACAATCCACTGGTCCTTTATCGGACCCTGCGCGACACTCTGCGCCGCTACATCCCGACCACGCTACCGATCAGCCGTCGCTATCCAATCCTGCGGCGCGAGTTCCGCCAGTTGCTCGAGGGCAAGGAGCTGGTCAAGGGACCGTATTTGGAAGCACTGCCCGACTTCGAGAAGGGCGAGACGCTGCGCAGTCTGTTGCGCGACCAAGGTGGCTTTCTGAATGACGGTCTCGGAGCTCTGCCCGACTCGCTCCTGGATCGTCCGCTCCATCGGCATCAGGAAGACGCCCTGCGCGTGGCATGCGAGCGCCAGGAAAGCATTCTTTCCGCCACGGGCACTGGCTCTGGTAAGACGGAGACCTTCTTGCTCCCGATCGCGCATCGACTCTTGGACGATCCCGAGCCCGAGCGACCCGGCGTGCGCTGTCTCTTGATCTACCCGATGAACGCGCTCGCGAACGACCAGCTCTACTATCGGATCGCGCCGCTGTTCGGCCAACAGTTGGCCGAGGCGCGGATCAGTTTCGGGCGTTTCACCTCTCAGATCCGGGCCAATACTCGGCGTGACGAGGAGGTGTCGCGTCTGCGCGAGAACGACAAACTGATGGACGCCCTCGGCGGCCAGGTTCCAGATCATTGGCGTCTAACCCGCGAGGAGATGCTGGAGCAGCCGCCACGGATTCTTATCACCAACTACGCCATGCTGGAGCACCTCCTGCTCCTGCCGCGCAACGCGCCGCTGTTCGCCCAGGATACCCTGGAATGCATCGTCCTCGACGAGATCCACACCTACACGGGTGCGCAAGCGACCGAGGTCGCCTATCTCCTGCGCAAGCTCAAGAACCGCTTGGGCCTGACGCGCCGGCTTCAAGTCTTCGGCACCAGTGCCAGCTTGCCATCCGGCGACGAGAACGATCGACGCATCCTGAAGTTCGCGTCGGACCTGTTCGGCGAGCCGGTCGAGCGGGTGATTCGCGGTGAGCGGATTCCACACCAGGGACTGACCCAGCCCAGCAACGCCTCTTTCAGTCTCGATGTCGCCACCTGGATCGGAGTCGGCAAGGCCCTCGAATCCTTGGCCGCCGAGGCGGAGCCCGAGGTTATCCAGTGGGAGGATGCAATTGAGGCTCAAGGAGTGCTCGACCGGGTCCCCCCGCTTCCACAAGGACACACACGCCTCGGCCCAGCGCTGGAGCACGTCTTTGCCCACAATCGCGAGGTTCGCGGCGCGTCTGAGCTCCTCTCAGAAGGCGGCGTCGTGGCCTTCACTGAGGTGGCCGAGCGCTTGTTCGCGCCAGAGACCGGCTCTACCCCGGAGGAGCGCACCGCTGCCCTGAGCGCGTTGGTGCATTTGGGAATGCTCGCGCGTGCGCATGCGGAGGCCTATCCCTTGCTGCCGGCCCGCTATCATCTGGCCGTCAGTGGGATCGAGGGCGTCTCCGTCGCACTCGACGCCACGGCCTCCGAGGGCTGGCGTGCCCTGAAGCCCCTGCGCGTCTACAGCGATGACACGGGGCACTACTACCCCTTGCTGGTGTGCCGCAAGTGTGGTCAGCCCTACCTGGAAGGGTTCGAGCACGCTGGACGGCTGCACAATCGCCGGCCCTCGGTCGACGAGGGACAGGTCCGCCGCCAGGTCTTCTGGCTTGGCAAGCCGCCAAGCGTGCTCACGGTCGACGAGGAGGACCTGGAGGAGGGCGAGGCCGAGAGCACGAAGGGACAGTTCCGGCGGCGCTCCATCGACCCGCGCACCGGTGGTTCTCCCACGGGCGGCGCGACCGGTATTACGCTCTACGAGATCGACACCGTGGAGGATACCGAGGAGCGCACCCACTATGTGACGCGCTGTCCCGCCTGCGGTGGGCGCAGCTCGGGGTCCGAGGCCGAGATCATCACCCGCATGCACCCGGGCAACGAGGCGTTGGCCTCGGTGGTGGTGCAGCAGGTGCTTGAGGCCCTGCCGGCGCGCAAGGATCCCGATGGCGATCCGCTTCCAATGGACGGACGTTCGCTCCTGACCTTCTCCGACAACCGCCAGAATGCCGCCTTCTTCGCCCCCTATTTCGAGCGAACAGCGGGCGAGCTGGCCCTGCGGAGCGCCATCTATCACGCGCTCGCCAATGACGATGAGCCACTGGATCTGCAGCTGTTGTTCGAGGAGGTCTTCAAGACCTGGAAACGCCGCGGTCAGCCGGTCCTGATTGACGAGAACGGCGAGCTCCGAACCAGCATGCAAGGGATGCGCGATCGCCTGATGGGACGCATCGCCGCCGAGTTCTGCACGCCCGGCGGACGACGCAATTCACTGGAGGCGCTGGGCCTGGTTCGCGTTTCTTGGGACAAGACGGGTTATCGCCGACTGCTCAAGGAGATCACGCCCCGCATCCCGGAGCCGCAACGCAGCCAGGCCGAGCCGCTGCTGCGTTTCCTGCTGGAAACCATGCGCCGTGAAAAGGCGATCGCCAACCTCTGGGACGTCGACCTGCGCTCCGAGTACGTCTGGGGAGCTCCCTACGCCGGACATCGCGCCTTCGCCCTGCACTCGGGCGGTGACGCCAGCCATGCCTGGCTGCCTCCGGAAGGCACCAAGCGCCACAATCGCCGGACCTTCTATCTGGTCGAACGGCTTGGTTGGTCCTGGGACGGGGCGCGCGATTTTCTCGCGTTCGTTTGGGACGCCATGGAGAGGGCGAAATTGCGCATCCGGCATCAGCCCGGATACGCCTTGGACGGCAAGGCGCTCCGCTTCGAGCGTGCCGCCGACCATCCGCTCTTCGTCTGTCCAACCTGCGGTCTGCTTCAGACGGATGTGGTGGATGGCTGCTGTACGGCCTTCCGCTGCACGGGGCAGGTCCAGGAGCTCGACGCGGCCGAGCGCTCGCGGATGGCGGAGGAAAGCCATTACATCTACCTCTACCGTCAGGGACGCCCCATGACGGCGCGCGCTCACGAGCATACCGCCTCGCTCTCGACCGATCTCCGCGAGAATGTCGAGCGGGACTTCGCCCGTGGTCGGATCAATCTGCTGAGCTGCACCACAACGATGGAGATGGGCGTCGACCTAGGCGACCTGGAGGCGGTGGTCAACCTCAACATCCCACCGGGCATCGCCAACTATCAGCAGCGTACCGGACGCGCCGGGCGGCGCGCGCAAGCCGCGCCCTTTTGCGTCACCGTCGCCCGCAATGCACAGTACGACCAGGCGATGTTCCGCGGCTTCCGCGACTATCTGGCGGGTACGGCGCCGGTGCCGTTCCTGCTGCTCGACAATGCCCAGCTGTTCCAGCGCCATCAGGTCGGCATTGTCCTGTCCCGTCTGCTGCGTGAGCGCATTGCCAACCTTGCCGTGAACGCCCCCGGGTTGGTCGATCTGTTCGGGGCCAAGTTCGATGCCGAGGCCCTTCAGGAGTTCGTCGACTGGCTCGACCACTGGCTCTCGGAGCCCGCTGGAGTTGCGGCCATTGCCGAAGCCGAGGGGCTCGCCGAGCGTCTGCCCGAGGCGATTCGCGATGCCATCGCGCTGCGCGGAGCAGGCCTGATTTCGCATGTGCGTGAGCAGATCGAGCAGTTTGCCAGAGAGATTCACGAGCGCTGGCAACGCTATGCGGACAAGGTGAACGAGTTGGCCCAGGCGGGTGACGACACGCGCACGCTGCAACAGCGTGCGCGCTGGAGCGGCATGCGTGACCGCTATATGCAGCAATTCCTGGTCGATCAGTTCTCGCAGCGCAGTCTGATACCGACCTACAGCTTCCCGGTGCACAGCCTGACCCTGGAGGTGACGCGCGACTTCGGGCAACAGGGATTCTGGGGCAAGGAGGGGGACATCTCGCTCTCACGCGATGCCATGCTCGGCATCAGCGAGTATGCACCTGGCGCGGAAGTGGTCGCCAACGGCCGCATCTGGACCAGTGCCGGCTTGGCCTTCTACCCGCGCGCCTTCGTCCCAACGGAATGGTATGCGGCCTGCCCCGAATGCCATCACGTCGACATCGGTCTCGAGCGCACCGATCTGCCGCCGGCGTGCAGCAACTGCGGCGCGACCGCGGGCAGGCAGCGTCGTGCCCACCTGCGTCCACGCGGTTTCGTCACCAGCTACGAGGAGCGCACTGGCAAGGATCCCGGCACCACGCGGCGGCGCGAGCGTCCCGCTGATGAGGCGCGCCTCATCACCATCCCAGGAGAGGGCTGCTTCCGGGACTCCGATCACCCGCGGATTCGAGGTGCCCTACTGCGTGCAAGGCCAGCGGATGACGGGCCGGCTGGGCGCATGTTCATCGTCAATCGCGGGCCGGCCCGCAACGGATACCATGTGTGCCCCCGCTGCAACTTCGCCACGCCGGCCTACCAGCCCAAGGCAGTGCCGATCACCCATCGCGAGCCTTTGACCGGAAAGCCCTGCGTGAATAAGGATCCGCTCTGGACGCAGGATCTTGCCCACGAGTTCGATACCGACGTTCTCCTATGGCGCTTCGCGGCGCCGATCCCAGCACCGGATGCCTTGGAGGCCAATCCGCGCCAGTGGGCGGAAGGCTTCGCGCGGACCCTGGCAGAAACCTTGCGCTTCACGGCCGCCAACCGGCTGGAGATCCAGGCGGGCGAGCTGCGCTCTACCTTTCGATTGCGTGCGCGCACCATCGAGATCGTGCTCTACGACGCCGTGGCTGGCGGTGCAGGTTACTGTGTTCGTCTCCATGAGGACGGCTCGATGAAGGCCCTGCTCGCAGACGCGGTCGGGCGTCTGGAGTGCGAGGCCGATTGCGCGAGCGCCTGCACCCTCTGTCTCTGCGATTATTCCAACCAAGCCCATTGGGACCAGCTCGATCGCAAGCCGGTCCAGGCTTGGCTCGCCGAGCTGCGTGACGAGGTCTCCGAGGACCTCTATCCCGGAATGGGGCTCCAGCGTTGGCAGGATCCCAGCCTGGAGCAGTTGGCGCGGGCGCTGAAATCATTGCCCGAGGTGCACCTGCTGGCGCCACGCCTGGTCGGGGAGACGGAGGAAGAGCAGACCTCGCTGCATTGGCTGCTGGACCTGCTGAACGCAGGAATCAAGCTCCATCTCCACCTGCTCGAAAGTCCGCTCACGAGTGCGGCCGCAGCGACAGTCGCCCAGCGCCAAGCGGTGCGCTACCTCGCGCCTTACTTGCAGGACTCGCGGCTGCGGATCGACTATGTCGAGGGGCTCGATCCCATCGACTTGATGCAGCTTCCCCGCGTGATGAGTGGCATCGACGAAGGCGCCCGAGCCTGGTTCTCGCTCCTGCCAACACAGCCTCTCTTACAGGAGCTCCTGCCCCAGCCCGTCTATCGGGGTGCACTTGGCCAGGAGCTGGCTGAGAGGCTGCGCGAGCGATTCGCGTCCGCGCATGCACTGGCGCCGGATGCATTTGTTCCGTCGCTTCCGATCCAGCGCTGGGAGCTGAAAGTCGGTGATCCGCGATCCCCAACGGAATGGTTCACGGACATCGCGGGACAGAGCATCTCGAGCATCACAATCAGGGATCCTTATTGCGCGGCGGGACCGGATCAGATGGCGGCGTTGGTCGACCTCGTGGGATTCTTTGTCGCCACCGCTGCTAGTGTGAGCCGGTTGGTGGTCCATGGTCGGGAGCTGAGGACCAAGGATCCGAACTATCGGCCGCGGCACGTCGCCACTCGGGAGCTGACGGAATCGCTGCGCAAGATCTATCCGGGCAAGAGCCTTCTGGTCCACGTTCAGGAGTTCCAGAAGAGCCGCCACTTCCACGATCGGACCATCGACATCGCGCTGGTCGGTCAGGACGGCTGTGAGGTGGAGTACCGGTACGATCTAACGGGAGGGATCGATTTTCTGCTGGATCCGAGCAAAGAGACCAAGCTCTTTTGCTATCGCGTGGAAACCTGATCAGGGCACCGCGTAGCAGGGTCTTTAAAAAGGACGGCCTCCTACTACAAATTGTGCCATAACAAATGATCAACGCACTGCATGTGGTGGGGCGGGGGACTTTTTCAACGGCCTGATAGGGCGTCTGCAGGACATCTGTAGCAGGACAGAGACAAGAATGCCTGGAATAACCGTCAAAAAACTCGCTCGCGACCTTAATCGGCCTGTCGGCGATCTAATAGATCAACTGCAATTCCTCGATTTTGATATCAGCAGTGAAGACGATCTCGTTACCAACGAGCAGCAGCTATGCCTGCTGAAACAGTCATCTAAGCCCGGTGCAGGACCGAAGAATTCCTCTAACATCTCGATCGCTGACCTGCAAGCCGCGCCCAATCTGACCGCTCTGAACGACCTGCTGACCCGGGCCATGGCCGGGCGGACGATTCAGGCGCTCATCAAGGACGAGGACCTGCAAACGGTCGTCGACACTATCATCGAGCGTTCCGGTGATGAGGCGCAGCCCTTGCTTGCGGCCGCCATGCTCGGCCGCCTGGCGGCCGTCGCCCGCCAAGCGGCACGCGCGGACAGCATCTATGACCGAGCGGATCAGGTTCTGACGAAAGAGCCGCCATCGCTCGCAACCCTCGCCGACGGCGACGGCAAGCAGAAGCACTATGCCGCTCAGGTGTTGAGCCGCGTGAGTGCAGCTTGGGTGTCCAGCTACCGATATCGCGAGGCGCTCGCCATCGACACGGCCGACAACGCCCGTCGCGAGCTGCTGAGCGCCAATCTGATCCATGAAGGGAACATGGCTGATTGGCTTGCGGCCATCAGCCAGCACGCCGGAGAGCTGAGCGGCATCAGCAACGCCGAGGCCCGTCTCAAGCGGATTCGACGCCTCTTCAGCGTCATGCGCGACGTCGCTGACAGTTGGCGGAATGATGTCGGTGCCGAAGCTGGCCTCCGGCTCGCCGACTGCTTGAAGGCCTTTCTCACCGGCAAGCTCGCGGACCTGGATCAGGCCGTTCTCTTCGAGACGCTGGATCACCTGCTTGCCATCCTGGTTCGCGTGATCGAGCTGCGCTTTTCCAACGCGCTTACGGCGCCGACCTACGTCCTTCTGGATCAGGGTAAGCGCCTATTCGGCCAAGTCCTTTGGAGTCGCTTCGTCTCGCAGTCCGCCATTCTCCCGGAGCTGCGTATCGCCCTGCTGGAAGCGGCACTGGTGATCGCACGGCAGACTCGCACCGACAAGCAGATCATGGGCGCATTGGGCGCAGCCTATAGCTCACGATCTCAACTCGCCGCCGCCGTGAAACGGCATTTCGAGGACGCCCAGGATCTAGACCCGGATGTTGCCGAATGGTGGCGCAGCGCCGGCGAGGCGTCCGGCGATCGGCGTCACGTGGAGCACAAGGTTGGCAATACGGAAGATCAGCAGATTGGCGCACTCCTGATCGAGGTCGAGAGCAACCGAGAGGCGATGGAGAAGCTCGGTCGCACCGTGGTGGGCTACCTGGAGATTTCAGAGCCGGTGCTGGCCTCGACCGTCAAGAAGGCCGTGGATGGCTACCAGGGGATCGCGCAGATAGCCCGCCGTCTGGCGCGTATGCGCAAGTTGACCAAGACCGATCTGAAAGGCGGATGCATGCCTTACAACCCGCTCGAGCACGAAATGCTCGGTGGCCACAGACCAGGAATCAGCCGCATCAAAGTGGTGCGCGACGGTATCCAGAAAGAGTTCGGCGGCAAGATCAAGACGCTGGTCAAGCCTTGGGTCGAGCCGGAATCGGAATAAGGAGAGCAAGATGGAATTGGTTGAGGCCAAGATCCTGATCAAGAACTTGCTGAAGCGGGTCAGAGCTCAGGAGGATGGCAGCAAGCAGTTGACCGGCGTACTGACGGATGACGAGCTGGAGGCGCTCCAGTTCGCGCTCACCCTGCTCGATGGTCCTGCGCCCAGCTCTAGCGTCATGCCCACTTCGACCGGCGTGACACCGGCAGTCACGGAGCCGTCGCCGCCGAAGCCAATGGCGCCGATTACAGAGTTTGTCCCGCCGGAGCCGAAGAGCGATGACGTGCCACCGCCACCGCGGGAGTCTGCAAAGCCCGCCAAGTCCGTTGAGCCCAAGCGCACCATCGAGCTCGATCTGAGCGCCTTGACGGCTCCCAAGCCACCCGCAAACGTCCGGCTCTGCCTGGACTTCGGTACGGCCATGTCCAAGGTGACTCTGGTCGAGGACGGCGAGGATCCCGACCTGGACGAGGAAGTGATCGAGGTCCTATCGCTTGGGAAGCCGGGGGATCAGGAGGAGGTCAGCGAGACCATGCTGATCTCCTCGGTCTATATCGACAATGACGGTGTGCTCTGGTTTGGCAAGGCCGCCGTCGATCGGTCCATGATCGAGGGGCAGGACGGCTCCCGTCAGCGGCTGGACAACATCAAGCGGCGTCTCTCGGAAGACGGCTGGGATGAGGATGTTGGCGAGCGCTACAACCCGACCGGGATCCGGGTGACCCACGGTGACATGGTGCTCGCCTATCTGATGTATCTGACCTGGACTGTCAACGGTTGCCTCGAGGAATTGGGCTACCCGTGGAACCTGCCCCGCCGATTCGCAATGCCGTGCCTGTCGGGCGAGAAGGGACGAGAGACGGTGCATCGGCTGAGCCGCGCGGTGGGCGAGGCGCAGGTTCTGGCGGACACCTTCTACCGGACGTTGAAGGACGGCATTCCATTGGAAGAGTTCGTTGCGGCGGTCAGGCTTCTGCGCGAGAAGCCGCGCGAGTACCCGTTCGTCGCCGAAGATATCACCGAGCCGCTCGGCGTGGCCGGCTCGCTCATGAGCTGGCAGGCGCCGGTCGACATGCTCATCATGGTGGTTGATGTCGGCGCGGGAACCAGCGATCTCAGCCTCTTTCGCATCCACTTCAATCCCAACACGGGAAAGAATGTTGCCCTTGAGGTCGAGGATGCCTCGCGTGGCATCCAGGTCGCGGGTAATCATCTCGACCGCATGCTGATCGAGCTGCTCGTCAAGAAGAGCGGCGTTACCTCGGAAGAGCCAATGTGGCTCAACGTGCGCAGTGCGCTCGAGCTCCAGATTCGGGACCTGAAGGAGTCGCTCTTCAACGATGGCTCTGTATTCGTCCCGCTACTGAATGGAACCGAGGTCATCATCGAGCTCGACGAGTTCATGCAGCTTGATCCTGTCCGCCGATTCGGACGAGATCTGCGAGCCACGATGGTCGAGATCCTGGAATCCATCGACGAAAGTTGGGTCAAGTGGGTTACCGCTCACCCAAATCGCCGACTCGTCGTCGCCCTGACCGGTGGTGGATCGGAGCTGCCGATGGTCAAGGAGTTGGCCGAGGGTTTCATCCAAGTCGACGGACTCAGTATCCCACTGGTAAGGGCGCTGGCCTTCCCCAACTGGCTGCGCGATCTGGACGAGGGACTCGAGGCGGACTATCCACGTATCGCGGTCTCTTTGGGCGGGGCACGCAGGCGTCTCATCCAGCGCGGTCCAACCGCTAGGATCACGGCCGGGGACGTTACCCAGGCCCCGACCTTGGGCGGCTACTACTCGAAGGGAAACTGAGTCGTCAGCCATTAGGCTATCGAACTCTGAACCTAACGATCACGAAAGAGACCCCCTGGTGGATTCCAACTTGAATTTTCTCCTACAGATGCGCCTTGTCATCGGCTTCCTCGGCGAGCAGGCCCAGTTCGGATGGTGGCCGACGGCCTTTTTCGAATCCTCGAGCAAGCTCTTCTTGGCGCCCGTGCTCCCGAAGACGCTCCGACTCGCTCAGTACCATGGCGTCGTCGAGGCGGCGCGGCGACTGCACGATGAGCATCTCAATCTGGGCAGCTTCCATCTGTTTCGGTTGCCGGAAGAGGTTGAGCAGGATCTCCACTGTTTGGTGCAGGGCACGGAAGGCGATGGCTCGATTGCCGAGATGCTGCAGAGTCGAGCGGCTGCGCTGGATGCGCTCCAGCGCTTGACCGCGGCAGACGCGCCCGGCTCGGTTGGGCCGATCGCCGTTGGCCCTATCGCAACACTCAACCAAACGGACACCTTGCAGCAGATTGCCGCTGCCTACTGGTCGGCCTTTTCGCAGGGCGCAAAAACCTATCCCTACCTGGTGCCATAGCGCATGTCGACGGCTATGGCTGCCACGATGCGCTATACGACCCAGCTGGGGGCCGGGCTCGGTCTGGTGGATGAGACGAAGACTCTGCTTGATCTCTGGACACCGGGAATGTCTCCGAGTCGCCTCCACCAGGCCGCATTGGAATCGGGTGACTTTCCAACGGTCAGTGCGCGGCGGCTGCGCAACATCATCGTCGAGAGTTTTGCCCCGCGTTATCTCGTCTCAGACGGAGCGCCTGCTCGACATCTCAAGACGCTGTCCCGAGTGCTGCCGACGGCAGATCTGTCCCAGCTCATGCTTATTTTCACCAGCCGTGCGAACCCGATCCTCGGTGACTTCATCCGCCAGGTCTACTGGGTGCGCTATGGCGCAGGGGATACATCCCTGACAAATGAAGATGCGCGAGCCTTCGTCGAGCGTGCGATCGACGATGGCAAGATGCTCAAGCGCTGGTCGGAGAAAACCGTCAGCCGTGTCTCCGGTTATCTCACTGGCTGTTGTGCCGACTATGGCCTGTTGGAGCCTGGGGCAAAGCGCAGCCGACGCATCCTGCCGTTTCGAATCGCTGCTCCGGTCGCGGCCTATTTGGCCTACGACCTACATCTGGCCGGCATTGGCGACAATACACTGTTGTCGCACGCTGACTGGGCCCTCTTCGGATTGGGACGCGAGGACGTACTCGCCGAGCTGAAGCGGCTCTCGCTGCAAGGGCTGCTGATCGTCCAAGCCGCGGGCGATGTCATTCGGATCAGTTGGACTCACCCGACTCAGGAGGCGCTCTGCGATGTCCTCACTCAAGGCTGACTTCAATGAGCTGCGCGAGCGCATCAGGCATGGCCGCGAGATCGGCCACGCGAGCTTCGAGCCGATCTACTACCTCGTCTTCGCCCCCGACCAGATCTTGGCGGTGAAGCGTCAGACGCCGGCATGGATCGCGAAGCTGCGCCAGGATGGCTGGAGTGTCCACGCCTTCTCGATTGCCGAGCACCTTTGGGCGCTGCTCAAGGAAGACCCGCTGTGGTCGCTATGCGTGATGCAAGACAAGACGGCCCCAATGGATTGGCCGCGCACCAACAAATCGTTGGCCGACATCCTCATGGCTCAAGGCGGACTGCTCAAGCGCCTGAAAGACGCCCTGCAGGCTTTGGAGGGGCGGCAAAACGCCTTGTTGCTGGTCAGCGACCTCGAGGCATTGCACCCTTTTCTGCGCATCGGCGCGATCGAGAGCCAGCTCCTGGGCAAGATCCAAGTGCCGACGATCTTCCTCTATCCAGGCATTCGCACCGGTAGGACCCGGCTAAAGTTTCTCGGCTTCTACCCCGAGGACGGAAACTACCGCTCCGTCCATGTCGGGGGCTGAAGCACATTCCGATTCCAAGGAGCCTCTCAACAGGACCCAAGCCATGACGATCCGCACGCTCTTCGACCCCAGCAAAGATATTTCGAGGACCATCGAGAAGGTCATTACCTACGATGCCTCCGAAGAGAGCCGACTCAAGGCCGAGATCTCCGAATACATCGTTACCGAGAGCATCGAGGAGCAGCTCTACGCCCTGCTCGAGTCCATGCAAGCCGCCATGGATGCGGGGGACAGCAAGGACGTGCTAAGCGACATTGCCGTCTGGCTGTCCGGATTCTATGGGTCCGGCAAGAGCTCGTTCAGCAAATATCTCGGTCTTGCCTTCGATGACCAGTGCACCATCGACGGCATACCGTTCCTCAAGCACTTGCAGGACCGGCTGCATCGCTCCCAGACGAAGGCCCTGCTCGGGACTGTCGCCAAGCGCTTTCCGGCCGCGGTCGTCATGCTCGATCTCGCCAGCGAGATGCTCTCCGGGGCCACCATGGAAGACGTCTCCACGGTCCTCTACTACAAGGTTCTGCACTGGGCCGGGTATTCGCACAACCTCAAGGTGGCCGCGCTCGAGCGGATGATCGAGCAAGACGGGCGGACCGACGAGCTGCATGAGCGCGTCGCCCAAGCCCTGCCAGGTGTGACCTGGGACCGTATACAGAACAACATGCTGGCAATCGATGGCCTCATCCCCGCGATCGCCCATGAAATGTACCCATCCCTGTTCCCCGATGCGCAGTCTTTCTCCTCCAGCACGGACGGTTTCTTCCAATTCGAGGACCAGCGCGTTCAGGAGATGATCGACATCGTCCGCGCGAAGAGCGGCAAGCAGAACATCATCTTCATCGTCGACGAAGTCGGACAGTACGTCGCCTCGCGCGACAATCTCATCCTCAATCTGGATGGCCTGGCGAAGAACCTCAAGCGCATCGGCGGCGGCCGGGTCTGGATCATGGCCACCGCGCAGCAGACCCTGACCGAGGACGATCCTCGCGCCGCGCTCAACTCCGACAAGCTCTACAAGCTCAAGGACCGTTTCCCGATTCGAATCGACCTGGAGTCGAGCGACATCAAGGAGATTTGCTACCGTCGTCTCCTGGGCAAGTCGCCGGCCGGACAAGACGCGCTCGGCAAGTTGTTCGACACGCACGGTCAGGCCCTTCGGCATCACACCAAGCTGCAGGATGCCAAGTACTACGACGCCGATTTCAGTCGCGACAGCTTCATCAATCTCTATCCCTTTCTGCCAGCGCATTTCGACATCCTTCTGCACCTCCTGGGGGCGCTCGCCAAGTCCACCGGGGGGATTGGTCTGCGCTCCGCCATCAAGGTCGTCCAGGACGTGCTCAAAGGGGAGGGCGGTACCGCGGCCATGGCGGATCAGCCGGTCGGCTGGCTCGCAACCACCGTGACGCTCTACGACGAGCTGAGCAAGGATATCGGCCGCGCCTTCGCCTCGGTCCATCAGGCCGTTGGCAGGGTGGCGATCCGCTTCCCCGACTCACCACTGCACCAGAACGTCGCCAAGTCCGTTGCGGTCTTGCAGATCCTCGGCAACCTGCCAGTGACCGTACAGAATGTCGCCAGTCTGATGCATCCCGCGATCGACGCGCCATCTCAGCTCGAGGCTGTGCGCCAGGCCGTGGCCGAGATGTTGGCCGATGTTCACGTGCCGCTGGGCGAGAAGGACGGCAATCTCGTCTTCCTGAGTGAGAAGCTGAGAGATATCGAGCAGGAGCGTGGCGCGATCGCACTGCGCAGCGTCGATGTCCGACGCATCTTCAACGAGTCTCTGCGGGAGGTCTTCGATCCACTGCCACGGATCAGCCTGCTGGGTAGCATGGCCGTGACAAGCGGTCTGAAGGTTCAGAGCGGCGGCGGCATCACCGGTCTCGCCGGAGAGCAGCATACCGTTCAGACCGTCGTCGAGCTGGTCGCGGCCAGTGACTACGAGTCGGCCAAGAATCGTGTGCTCGACGAATCGCGCAGCCGTTCGGGGCGCAACACCATTGGCTTGTTGGCCCGTGCGAACCCGGATCTCGACGATCTCGCGGGTGAGATCTATCGTTGTCAGCGCATCAGTGAGCTGCATCGCAACGAGCCGGACCAGGAGATCAAGGACTACTGTACGGGGCAGCTCGACCGTGCCGCCAAGCTCGCCGTCCGACTGCAGAGCAAGCTCAAGCAGACCCTGCAAGCCGGCTCCTTCGTCTTCCGCGGCCAGGTCACGGCCGTGTCAGCCTTGGCCACCGACCTGCTGGAGGCGGCCAAGAAGCTACTCACCGAGGTCGCGGAGCAGGTCTTCGACCGTTATGCGGAGGCACCCGTGCGCGTCAGCACGGATACCGCCGAGAAACTGCTGAAAGTCGCTAATCCGGCAGCCATCGGAAGCACCCTGGATCCGCTCGGACTGGTCCAGACCGTCGCCGGTCGAGCGACCTTCAAGACCGATCACAAGGCGATGATCAGCATCCGCGATACCATCGACAAGCATGGCACCATGGATGGCAAGCGGCTGCTGGAGCACTTTGGCAGTGACCCCTTCGGTTGGTCGCCCGATACGACGCGCTACATCGTGGCGGTCATGCTGATGGCCGGCGAGATCAAGCTCAAGGTCTCGGGCCGGGAGGTGACGGCGGCCGGGCAGCAAGCGATCGATGCACTCAAGACCAACAACGCCTTCAAGCCCATTGGCGTCGCGCTGCGCGACGAGCGTCCCTCCATCGAGACCTTGGGCCGCGCCGCGGAGCGCCTCACCGAGCTGGTCGGTGACATGGTCATCCCGCTCGAGCAGGAGATCAGCAAGGCGGCCGCGAAGCACTTTCCGCGATTCCAGCATGACTATGGCTCTCTCGCGGAACGGCTCAGTGGACTGGGTCTGATGGGAAATGACCGAATCGCCGCGTTGACTCAAGACATCGCTGACGTCCTTTTCACCGACGCCTCCGACGCCCCGCAGCGTTTGGGTGCCGAGTCCTCGACCATTTATGACAACCTGAAGTGGGCTCAGGAGGTGAAGCGTGTCCTCGACCACGGATTGGATGCTACGGTTCGCGAGCTGCAGGCCCATCGCCGCGAGATCGCCGAGCTACCGGATACCGGTGTCCCGGGCGAGCTGCGCGATGAGCTGTCGGACGATCTCGGCACCGTGGGCGAGCGTTTGGCCCGTGAGGATTTCCATCAGCACAGCGCCGATCTCAACTCCCAGCTCACGCACATTCAGTCCCGCATGCGCGAGGCGGTGCGCAAGCTCGCCGATCAGCAGTCGCAGCGGCGCAAGGAGGGTGCCGAGGACTTGCAACGGCTTCCCGAATGGACGGAGCTGACGCAGGAGGAGCGTGGCAACGCGCTGAGCCGACTCGATGGGCTGGCCCTGACTGTGTCCGAGGATCTGAACGGCTTGAAGAAGCTGTTGGCGCGCGACTACGACCTCAACAGCACCTTGGACGACCTCAAGGGTTTCATCCAACGTCAAGGCCGGCGACGCGCACAACAGCGCATCGAGGAGGGGCACTCGCAGTACGGCGATGACGCTCCGCTCAAGCTCAGCAAGTCCATTGCGGTCCCGGCGAAGCTAACCTCAGCGGAAGACATCGACGGACTGATCCAGCAACTCCGCGACATCAAGGCGCAACTCAGCCTCTATGCCGAGATCGAGGTGTCGTTCGTGATCGGAGCCCAGAATGGCCTTTGACCAAACGACCAGAAATCGCCTGCAGCGCTTCGTCAACGAGGCGCGCAGTCTCTTGGAAGAAGAGCTGACGCGGCAGCTTCAGAACGACTATGGGATGGATCCCGGCTCAGGCTCCGTCACGGATCTCGGCAACCTGGGGCATCTGAGCGATGCCCAGCGCGAGACCGCCCGCATCCTGCGCGACACCCTGGCGCACTACCAAGCCAGCGGCGGCGCGGAGGCCAAGCCCGTGCTCCAGCGGATCGTCCGCGAGCAGGCGTTCACCGTGCTCAACCGGCTGGCCGCCCTGCGGATGGCGGAGGCCCGGGGGCTGCTGATCGAATCGGTCGGCAACGGTTACCAGTCCCAGGGCTTTCAGCTCTATGCCCGTCTGGCGGGCGCCGGGCTGGGTGAGACCGGCGACGTCTACCGAGCCTTCCTGTTCAGCGTCTTCGACGAGCAGGCGCTCGACCTGCCGTTCCTGTTCGACCGCTTCTCTCCCCAGGGGCGGTTGTTTCCGCGCGAATCGGCGCTGCTGCCGCTACTCGCCCTGATCAACGACCCCGAGATCGCACCCCTCTGGGCCGAGGACGAGACCATCGGCTGGATCTACCAGTACTTCAACTCCAAGGAAGAGCGCAAGGCGATGCGTGACGCCAGCCAGGCGCCGCGCAACAGCCGCGAGCTGGCCGTGCGCAACCAGTTCTTCACGCCGCGCTATGTGGTGGAGTTTCTGATCGACAACACGCTGGGGCGGCTTTGGCTCAACGCCACCGGCGGTCAGACCGTCCTGCGCGACCGGTGCCGGTATCTGTTGGGGGGTAGTAGGCAGAATGCAGTAGGCAGTAGGCAGAATGCAGTAGGCAGTAGGCAGAATGGGGTAGGCAGTAGGCAGAATGGGGTAGGCAGTAGACAGGAGGTAGAGGGCGATGCACGCTCTGCCGACTTCGCTCTGCGCGACCCGAGAGCCATCAGGTTGCTCGACCCTGCTTGTGGGTCGATGCACTTCGGACTCTATGCCTTCGACCTTTTTTTGGAGATTTACCGCGAGGCCTGGGATTGGGAAGAATGCCTTAGGCAGCCAGCGGAGGGCGGAAAGCAGGATGTAGAGGGTAGAGGAACGGTTGATGGGCGGAATGAATTATCGGGACTTGATTGCGTGGCAGAAATCGATGGATCTCGTGGACGAGATCTATCGACTGACTCGCCAGTTTCCGCCGGAGGAGAAGTTTGGGCTCAGCAATCAATTGCGTCGGGCGGCGGTTTCGATTCCCTCCAACATCGCAGAAGGCCAGGGACGACAGAGTCAGGCGGAGCTGATCCGTTTTCTACAGATCGCGCATGGCTCGCTGAGGGAAGTCGAGACGCAGATTATGATTGCATGTCGGCAGGCCTACATCATGCCAGCGGAGGAGAAACGGACACTCGAAATGTCAGCGGAAGCAGGCCGACTGATCCAAGGACTGATCAACAAACTGAAACAGCGCTGAGCCCTCCATCTGCTTACTGCCCTCTGCATTCTGCCTACTCGACGAAGGAGTCCTTCCTGCGCGATGTCCCGCGTCTCATCATCGAGCACAATATCCACGGGGTCGATATCGACCCGCGCGCCGCGCAGATCGCCTCCCTGGCGCTCTGGCTACGGGCGCAGCGCGCCTGGCACGAGGCTGGCGTCAAGGCCCAGGAGCGTCCCGCGGTCGGTCGGGGTCACGTGGTCGCGGCCGTTGCGCCGCCCGCCGAGCCGGAGCTGCGCCGTCAGCTCGCGGGTCAGCTCGATCATCTCGATGCCGAGCTGTTCGAGCGCACCCTCAAGCTGCTGCGCGGGCTGCCCGAGCTGGGCGTGCTGTTGCACATCGAGCGCGAGCTGCCGGCCCTGATCCGCGAGGTCTTTGGTGAGCATGGCCCGCTTTTCGAGGAAACGGACATGGCCCAGTGGCACAAGGCCGAGGCCCGTCTGCGGGAGGCGCTGACCGCGTTCGCTCAGGCGGCCCAGTCGACCTATCAGGGCCGGCTCTTCGCCCAGGACGCGCTCCAAGGGCTGCGGCTGATCGACTTGGTGCGCGAGCCGTTCGACGTGGTCGTCATGAATCCACCCTTCGGTGCGCTCTCCAGCGGCGTCAAGGAACGGCTGGCCAAGGCCTATCCGCGTAGCAAGAACGACCTCCTGGCGATCTTCGTCGAGCGCGGGCTGGATCTGCTGCGGCCGGGCGGGCGACTCGGCGCCATCACCTCGCGCACTTGTTTCTTCCTGTCGAGCTTCCAGAAGTGGCGTGAGGGTATCGTGCTGGGCGTCGCCGAGCCGGAGGTCATGGCCGATCTGGGACATGGCGTCATGGACGATGCCATGGTGGAAGCGGCGGCCTATTGTTTGGTCAAACGGTGAAGGCAGTGGGCAGTGGGCAGTGGGCAGTGGGCAGTAGCAGGATACCCTGCGTTCTACCGGCTTGGAGGAACGGCGTGTCTGCCCCATCGGCCGATAGGCAAAGTGCGGAGGTAATGCATGTTGACGACTGTTGAAGGTATCTACGAGAACGGTCAGATCCATTTGCTGGAGTCGCTGCCGGGCGTGGCGCGAGCGCGGGTCGTTATTACCGTTCTTCCGGAAACCATGTCTCCCTTGCCGTCCCAGGATGGCTCGCCACTCGACTGGTCGTTGAGTGAGGAAGAGCGCCAGATTTGGGAGGATCTGCCTGACTTTCGAGAAATGCATCCGATTACGTTGGATGCGCTGGACGATAAGCCGTGAAATACCTGCTCGATACCAACATCCTGAGCTACCTAATGCGCGGCTCCTCTACCGTACGGGCAAATTTCGATCGGACGGCCGAATCCGCTGGAAGCCAGTTCGTCCTGAGTCCGGTGGTCGACTACGAGATCCGCCGCTATCTGTTGCTCAAAGGCGCGACTCGCAACTTGGCTCAGTACCAAGCACTGACGTCGACTTGGCTAACACCAACGTTCGACACCGCGCATTGGGAGCATGCGATCACCCTTTGGAGTGAGCGTCATCGTATCGGCAAGCCGATCGCTGATGCTGATCTACTCATCGCCGTGACGGCACTGCGTCAGGATGCCGCGCTGATCACGAACAACTCCGCCCACTTCGAGGGGCTGGGTCTCCGCCTAGAAGACTGGAGCCAGATGTGAGGACGCTCCGGATGTCGATTCCCTTCGAGAGCATCAGCGGTGGTCGGCAAGAGGATCGCGGACGCTCAGATTGGCGACGACGTTGGAGCATGGGGGCGAGCAGTCGGAGCCATATGGATAATGCGCGAAGGGGCAATCGGCATTTCGGAAGGATGCGGATAGAACGATGAAGCGCCAGATTCCCAAACGTCCGCGTCAGGAGCCGTTGATCGAGTCCATCTTGCCGGAGCCGTCCGAGCCGGCAACCGACGATGGGTTCATCGTGGGCGATGCTGTGGTCAATGTCTACCAGCCACGCACGGAATTGGGCCGCCGGCTCGTGGAGCTGCGGCGTGCCCATCTTCTCGGTGGCGGGAAGCTGCTCGACTGGGATGAGATCGAAGCGGAAGCGCGCGAGCGGCGTGGTGGAGTCGCGAATGCCTAACCGAACCGACATCGACGCCAACGGCCTGATGGCAGCGCGGCAGGGGGAGAGCGAGGCGGCGCTCGAGGCCCAGGTCGACAATCTCCTTTCCGCCGAAAAACCAACCAAGCCCATGTTTCGCGCGAGCGAGATCCCGATGACATCGCTGCGGGAGTCCGCATCATGACCCAATTCCTGCGCCTGCTGGCGGAAGACGACAAGGCCCAAGCCCTTCTGGAGACCTGCACCCGACTGCGCGCGGGCGAGGATGATTCGCGACATTTCGAGGTGACGCCGGATGCCTTCGATGCGGTGCCGGGGAAGCCCTTTGCCTATTGGGTGAGCGAGGCTGTGCGTGAGACGTTTGTTTCTCTTCCATCAATGTCTGGCATTGGAGGGGGGGCAAAATGTGGATTAGGCACGTTAGATGATTTCCGTTTTCTGAGGTTGTGGTGGGAGGCTCCCGGCGAACATTGGATTGATTTTGCAAAGGGAGGGAATTTTTCTCCGTGGTATTCGGACATTCATCTGCTTCTCTCGTGGCAAGAAAGTGGAAAGGAGCTAAAGCAATTTGTCCAGGATAAGGTAGGAAGCGCGAGCAGGAAGATTCAGGCTCAAGACTTCTACTTTCGGCCAGGTCTCACATGGCCAAGGCGGACGAATGGTCTCAGTTTTCGAGTCATGCCAGCCGGCTGCATCTTCGCTGATAAGGGTCCAGCGGCGTTTGTTGTTGATGATGATCCAGATGAAATCTTTGGACTTTGCGCGGTACTCAATAGCCGCGCCTTTGACTTGCTGGTCTCTGTTCAATTGGCACGTACCGAGTTGGCGCAGTCCTATGAAGTTGGACTCATCCAGCAGACTCCCATCCCCCAACTGACCACTGACCACCGACCACTGACCACGCTCGCAAAGCGAGCCTGGTCCCTCAAACGCACCCTCGACACCGTCAACGAGACCTCCCACGCCTTCCTGCTTCCAGCCACCCTACGCCCACGACTCGGCGACTACGACCCGCCAGCCATCCAAGCCGAGCTAGAGCAGATCCAAGCCGAGATCGACAGCATCGCCTTTGACCTCTACGGCTTCAGCGAAGCAGACCGCGCAGCCGCGCTCGGCAATCAGTCGACGGAAACCGATCCGAGCCAGGACGACGACGAGGACGAGCAAACCGCCACTGACACCTGTCCACTGACAACTGACACCTTACTCTCCTGGTCCGTCGGCGTCGCCTTCGGCCGCTTCGACTGGCGTCTGGCCACCGGCGAGCGCGCCGCGCCGCCCGAGCCAGACCCCTTCGATCCGCTGCCGCCCAAGAGCCCCGGCATGCTCCCGGACGATGCCGAGCCCTTCCACGCCCATCCCGGCATCCTGGTGGACGACCCCGGCCATCCGCACGACCTGGCGCGTCTGATCGAGGATGTGTTGGAGCGAGTGGGCGGAATGGGGAAGTTCGAAGGCAGAAGGCAGAAGTCAGAAGGCAGTGAGAGCTCAGACCTGCCTTCTGCCAACTGCCTACTGCCTTCTATTCCCGACCCCCGCTCCTGGCTGCGCCGCGACTTCTTCCCCCTCCACCTGAAGCAGTATTCCAAGAGCCGCCGCAAGGCCCCCATCTACTGGCCGCTCGCCACCGGCTCGGGGAGCTACTGCCTCTGGGTCTACTACCCCGATCTCACCAGCCAGACCCTCTATACGGCGGTCAACGACTTCCTCGACCCCAAGCTCGAGCAGGTCGGCGAAGACGTGGCGGTGCTGCGCAACAAGGGCACGGCACGCTCGCGCGAGGAGGAGAAGCGCTTCGAGGCCCTCCAGGGCTTCGAGCTGGAGCTGACCGAGCTGCGCGACACCCTGCTCAAGCTCGCGCCCGGTTACCGACCCAACCAGGACGACGGTGTGCAAATCACCGCCGCGCCGCTCTGGCCGCTGTTCCGTCACAAGCCCTGGCAGAAGGTCCTGAAGGACACCTGGAACAAGCTGCAAAAGGGCGACTACGACTGGTCCCACCTGGCCATGGCCTACTGGCCCGAGCGCGTCCGCGAGGCATGCAAGACGGACAAGTCGCTCGCCATCGCCCACGGGCTGGAGTCGCTCTGCGTCGAGCCGGCGGCGAAGCCGAAGAAGACCCGGGGCCGACGATTAGGAGGAGCGACATGAGCCTGAGCCGTCGCGGACCCAAGCCGAATATTCCGCGTATCGAGTCGTTGCATGTCGAGAACTACCGCGCCTTGCGCAAGGTGGAGCTCGATCGGCTGACGGGCATGACGGTGCTGCTCGGGCCGAACGGCAGCGGCAAGTCCACCATCTTCGACGTCTTCAATTTTCTGTCCGAGTGCTTCCAGTTCGGTCTGCGCCACGCCTGGGATCGGCGCGGTCGCGCCCGCGAGCTCAAGAGCCGTGGAGCCGAGGGTCCGATCGTCTTCGACCTCAAGTACCGCGAGACCCCTGGCACGCCGATCATCACCTATCACCTTGCCATCGAAGAAGGCAGCAAGGGCCCGGAGGTGGTCGAGGAGTGGCTGCAATGGCGACGCGGCAAGCACGGACAGCCGTTCCGATTTCTCGCGTTTCGACGCGGCGCGGGCCAGGCCGTGAGTGGCGAGCTGCCGGATGCCGAGGACGAGCGCAAGGAGACGACACTCCGTTCGCCGGATCTGATCGCGGTGAATACCTTGGGGCAGTTGGCGGAGCATCCGCGCGTCGCCGCCCTGCGCGAGTTCATCACCGATTGGTATGTGTCCTATCTCTCGATCGATCAGACGCGCAGCCAGCCGGAGGCCGGCCCTCAGGAGCGTCTGAGCAAGAGCGGCGACAACCTGCCCAACGTCATCCAGTACCTCAAGGAGCAGCACCCGGAGCGGCTGGAGGAGATCTTCGCGGTCCTGCGTCAACGGATCCCGCGACTGGAGCGGGTCGAGGCCGATCCCATGCCGGATGGCCGGCTGCTGCTGCAGATCAAGGATGCCCCGTTCGAGCAGCCGGTCCTGTCCAAGTTCGCCTCCGACGGCACCATGAAGATGCTGGCCTATCTGACCCTGCTGTACGATCCCGAGCCGCCGCGCTTCATCGGGATCGAGGAGCCGGAGAACTTCCTGCATCCGCGCCTGCTGCCGGAGCTGGCGGAGGAGTGCCGCGCCGCGGCCGAGCGCTCCCAGCTGCTCATCACCAGCCACTCGCCCTTCCTACTGAACGCAATGCGCGCCGATGAGGTGCGCGTGCTCTACCGTGACGAGCAGGGCTTCACCCAAGCGGTCCGCGCGAGCGACATCCAGGGGGTGCCCGAGTTCATGGATGCGGGTGCGTCCCTTGGCTATCTCTGGATGGAGGGACATTTCGGCCTGGGGGATCCTCTGACCAACCAAGGCCTTCCCCGGACCGGAAAGAGGAGTGACGGTTGATGCTGGAGCGGTTGATCGTGCTCGTGGAAGAGCTCTCGATGGAGGCCGTGCTGGATCAACTGCTTCCCAAGATGCTGCCGGAGACGGATTTCGAGATCCGTCGTTTCCAGTGTAAGGACGATCTGCTCAAGAACCTTCCGAGTCGCTTGCGCGGGTACAGTGCCTGGCTGCCTGAGAGCTGGGCCATCCTGGTGCTGGTGGATCGGGATGACGATGATTGCCTGGAACTGAAGCAGATCTTGGAGGCCATGGCGACCGAGGCGGGACTCACGACCAAGACGCTTGCGGGGGAGGGGCGTCGGTTTCAGGTCGCCAACCGGATCGCGATCGAGGAGCTGGAAGCCTGGTTCTTTGGCGACTGGGAGGCCGTGCTGGCGGCTTACCCGCGCGTCTCGGCAAGGGTTCCGAAGAAGGCGGCCTTTCGGGATCCCGACGCCATCCGTGGCGGGACCTGGGAGGCGCTGGAAAGGACACTCCAGAACGCGGGCTACTTCAAGAGCGGATTGCGCAAGCTCGAGTGTGCCCGTGCCGTCGGACAGGAAATGGACCCTGGGCGCAACACCTCCAAGAGTTTTCAGGCATTCAGCGGAGCGGTCACCGCCGCTCTGGTCGCGCCGTGACCGATTGCATCAGCATTGACGATAGAGCCTATGAGCATCGCCGAATTCATCCGTGAGACCGTCCTACGTCCGCGCCTGGAGGCCGCTGGCTGTCTGGTGGTTTATGACGCCGATCGGCGCTATCGCGACCTCTGCATGGCGCTCGCGGCCGAGAATCTGCGCGTGGTGGATGCCTCTCACAGTAGCATCGAAAGCCGGGAGGCGGCCGTCATGGCATTGCGCGCGCTCGGTCAGCCGCATCAGGAGGGAGGGCAGACCCTCGACGGGGTGCTGATCTATGTTCCTGCCAAGCGTCCCGAGACCGATGAGCAGAAGCAGGTCGATCCCTTTGCGCTCTATGCCGAATGCGGGGCCTGCTTCCCCCAGGACGACGGCGACGACTATCTCAGCCTTTGTCTGCGTGCCAAGCCGGATCACGCCACCCAGATCCGTCAGCTCTTCGCCAGCACGCCGGACGGGCCGGGCTTCGAGGTGATCGATGCCGTCGGCGGCGGTCTGAGCTGGCCGCAATTGCGCGCCGCGCTCGGGATGGAGTCGAGTCGCGAGATCCTGGCCGCCCTGCTGGTCCCGAGCGAGGGACAGCGCGCGGCGCTGAAGACGCACGAGGGCTGGGCGCAGGAGGCGCGGGATTTGTTGCGCGCAACCCTGGGCCTGTCGCTGAAGACACGGGGCAAGACGTGGGCGCCGGTGGCTGACGAGCTGTGGCGCTATCTCTTGTTCAGCGAATTCGTCTTCGATCTTCCTGGCGCCTTGCCGGAGGCCCTGAAGGGCGTGCCCCATGCGCCGGCCGAGGCGCGGCCGATCGTGGACGACGTCTGTGAGCGGCTGCGTACCGATCCCCGCTTGCGCACGGTCTACATCGAGCGTGCCGAGGCCATTGAGACCGAGCTGAATCTGGTCGAGCTGTGTGGCGGCATCGAGGATCTGGGCGAGCGCGATACCTTCCCATTCGAGGAGCGGACCTTTCTGCGCGTGGCGATCGCCGGCATCACCGCCAACGATGTGGACGCGACGCGTCGGATGCTGGTGCGTCAGGCGTGCTCCGTGTGGGTCGGGAAGGGCGAGAGCCAAGCACAATGGGAGCTGGTCCGTGCCGGGCTCCATTTGGTCGAGGCCTGCGAGGACCACGAGCGCCAGCTGCCCGAGCATGCACGCTCGCAGGAGGCGCTGCTGGACTTCTACCTGGGAAGCCTTCGCGAGGTCGACCGATTGCAGCGTGAGCTCGAGCAGGCGGTGGGGGACGTGCTCGACCCCCATGGCCTGATGCAGGAAGTGGTCGAGCAGGCGCGCGCCCGCTATCGTCGTCTGACGGAGAAGGTGCAGGGCATCTTCGTCAAGCACCTGGAGGGCAGCGGTTGGCCGCCGACTGGGCGGCTGGCGAATGCGGACGTCTTCGATCAGTTGTTGTCGGACCGGCTCAAAGAGCGTGGTCGGCGCGTGGCCTATCTGATGGTGGATGCCCTGCGCTACGAGCTGGGCATTGCCTTGGAGAAGCAGCTCAGCGAGGACGGCCCGGTCGAGCTGCGAGCGGCCTATGCACAACTGCCCAGCATTACGCCGGTCGGCATGGCCGGCCTCCTGCCTGGGGCACGTGCCCGGCTGACCCTGGATCTGCACAATGATGGGCTCCTGCCGAGACTCGATGGCGTCGCTGTTGGCACCGTCGGTCAGCGGATGGAGGTGCTGCGCGCCCGTTTCGGCGACCGGTTCGCCGAGCTGTCCTTGAATGATTTCGTGCGGGCCAAGCCACAAATCCCCGACACCGTCGACCTCCTGGTGCTGCGCTCCACCGAGATCGACAGTCAGCTGGAGAATAACCCGGAGACCACGCTCGGCTTGATCCCCGGAATCCTGAAGCTGATCCGAGTGGCGCTGCACAAGCTTCGCGGTCTGGGCTTCAACGAGGCGGTCATCGTCACCGATCACGGCTTTTTCCTCAACGCCCAGGCCGAGGCTGGCGATGTCTGCGTCAAGCCGCCAGGTGACTGGCCGGTCAATGCCCACGATCGAATGTTGCTGGGTACTGGCGGCGGCGTCGGTGTCTCGGATGGGCACAACCTGATCGTGAGCGCCGACAAGCTCGGGATCCAGGGCGAGTTTGCGCAGGTGGCCCTGCCGCGCAGCATGGCACCCTATCGCGCGGGCCATCTGTATTTCCATGGCGGGGCGTCACTGGCCGAGGCCGTCGTGCCGGTTGTGATCGCCCGCCTGGATCCCGCGGGTCAGGCCGATGCGCCCAAGATCAAGATCGCACTGACCTATAAGAGCGGCGCCACGCGGATCACCACGCGGATTCCGGTCATCGACATCGCGCTCTTGGCCAAGGACGTCCACACCGAGGATCTGTTCGCGGGTGATACCAGTCTGGAGATGGTCGGTGTGGAGGTGCTGCTGGAGGCGCAGGACACCAAGGGCAACGTGGTCGGCGAGCCGAGGCCGGGTGCCCAGGTCGATCCCGCGACCCGCTCGGTGATACTGATGCCGGGACAACGCCAGCAGATCGCGCTGGGTATGGATCCGGACTTTGAGGGCAAGTTTACGGTGCGAGTACTCAACCCGGTGACCCTGGCCAGCTATGGCATGTTGAAATTGGAGACCGATTACACGGTATGAACGCCGATTCACTCGACCAGAAGCTGATCAGCGCGTTCGACGGCAAGATCGTGCGCAAGGATTTGCTGCATCGGATCAAGAAGGGCACCAACGTGCCGACCTTCGTGCTGGAGTTCCTGCTCGCGCGCTTCTGTGCGAGCGACGACCAGGCCGAGATCGACGCCGGAATGGAGGCGGTCCTGGCGACCTTGCAGGACAACTATGTGCGTCCGGACGAGGCCAATGCGGCGCAGTCGAAGGTGGCGACCAAGGGTAAGCATCGTTTCATCGACAAGGTGCATGTCAGCTATGTCGAGAAGGAGAAACGCCACTGGGCGGCGCTGGAGAATTTCAACTCGCGGCGCATTGCGATCGGCGAAAAGTTCTACCGCGACAATGATCGGCTGCTGGAGGGTGGCATCTGGGCCGAGGTGACGGTCGCACACAATGATATCGAGGAGGACGACTACGCCTTCTACATCGAGGATCTGCGCCCGATCCAATTGTCCCGCTTCGACTTCGACCGCTATACGCAGGGGCGTCAAGCCTTCAGCCGTGAGGCCTTGATCATCGTTTGGTCCACTGTTGCTAAGCTGCCACAGGGACGAGGTGCGGCTGCCTCGCCGGGCGCGGTCG
>NZ_JAAIJQ010000270.1 GCF_010820565.1 Thiorhodococcus minor
AGGGAGGCCCACCCCTCTCCCTCATGCAAAATGACTATTTAAAGGGGAAAATCCATCAGGGACGGTGGCCAGGCTCAACCTTGGTCTTGATCAGGTGCTGGTAGAAGCAGGCCACGTAGTGCAGCATCCGCAGCGGCATGCTGGGATCGACCCTGGACTGAAACTCGATCAGCAGATAAAGAAAGAGTCGCTCGGTGATCCCCCGCCAGTGCACCTCCACCGACCAGACGACGTCCTCGAAGCGTTCCTCGAACAGTGGGGTGATGTAATTGCCGCTGTGGTTCTTCAACGTGGCGAAATCCATCAGCGCCGCGATCTCGGGCGGGGCGAAACCCTCCATGAGCTGCTGGACCAATTCCGGGTGGCTGAACAGCTCCTTGTAGCCGGTGTCGTGGTGCTTGGCCATCCCCATCTCCCCTGTCCAGATGGCCGAGAACTGTAGCGCCCTGCACGCGCCGGGACAATCCCGCGCGGCTTCGCGCCGCCGGCTCACGCGGCGGACGCCTCCAGCGAGGCATCAGAAGGACGTAGGATGGGTAGAGCGCAGCGAAACCCATCATTCCCCGCGCCGATCTGCCAGGCCCGCACCCAAACAAAAACGCCCCCGGTTTCCCGAGGGCGTTTCCGTCTGACATCCGGGTCAGTGGCTCGATGGGTTTCGTGACCAGTCGGCGTCCGTGCCAAGGGGCAGCGTCATAGCGTGGTCACTCTACCCATCCTACCGCGCTGAAAATCACAGGTTAGCCACGTAGGATGGGTAGAGCGCAGCGAAACCCATCATCCCCCGCGCCGATCTGCCAGGCGCGCACCCAAACAAAAACGCCCCCGGTTTCCCGAGGGCGTTTCAGTCTGACATCCGGGTCAGTGGATCGATGGGTTTCGTGACTAATCGGCGTCCGTGCCAAGGGTCAGCGTCGTAGCGTGGTCACTCTACCCATCCTACCTTGCTGGTCTGATCTTCAACCCCGAGTGCTCCCTGAGCCTCGGGGTTGTTGCGTTTTCGGCGTCTCAGTCCGGGTCGGACGCGCGCAGCGCCTCGACCTGCGCGACGCTCAGGCCC
>NZ_JAAIJQ010000271.1 GCF_010820565.1 Thiorhodococcus minor
GGCTCCGAACATCAGCCAGCCCAGGGTGCCCTTGAGTCCGACGAGCGTGAAGGGCGTATAGGTCCCGGCGATCAGCAGATAGATGGCCTGATGGTCCAGCACCCGGAAGACCCGTTTCGCTCGGCCACTCAGGCCATGGTAGAGGGTGGAGATCAGATAGAGCAGAACGAGCGTGAAGACGTAGATGCCGGTGCTGACGATCGCGCGGACATCGCCCTTCAGCGCGGCCAGGATGATGAGCACGGCGCCGCCCGCGAGCGCCAGGGCCGCGCCGACCAGGTGACTGATGCTGTTGAAGCGCTCGATTGGTTGCATACCGCCTCCCGTCCACGCATTGGGTCGGCCGGCCGCTGGCTCGGTACCGAATCACCTGCGGTTCCTTCGGACATCAAGGAATCGGCCGATCGGGGAGTAGCCGAAGAAACTCCCGGCGCACGACCTCGTAGCACTCACAGACCCGTGCCTCCAGCCCCGGCCGGTCCAGCACGGTGATGTGCCCCCGGCTATATCGGATCAGCCCCGCACGCTGCAGCCGTCTGGCGGCCTCGGTCACGCCCTCGCGCCTCACCCCGAGCATGTTGGCGATCAGCTCCTGAGTCATCTGCAGCTCGTTGGAGGGCAACCGGTCCAGGCTGAGGAGCAGCCAACGGCAGAGCTGCTGGTCGATCGTATGGTGGCGATTACAGACGGCGGTCTGTGCCATCTGGGTCAGCAGCGCCATGGTGTAGCGCAGCAGCAGTGGCTGCAAGGTCCCGTGGCGGCGTCCCCCAAAGCGGGCGAATTCACGCTTGAGCACCTGCCCCTTCAAGCGATAGGCATAGCCAGCGCTCTGCACGACGGCCCGATTCGGCACGGTTTCGCCGCCCATGAAGAGGGCGATGCCGACGATGCCTTCGTTGCCGACCACGGCGATCTCGGCGGAGGCGCCATCCTCCATCACATAGAGCAAGGACACGATGGCGTCGGTGGGGAAGTAGACATGGCTCAATCCCTCGCCAGACTCGTAGAGGGCCATCCCAAGCGGCAGCCGGACCAGCTCCAGGTG
>NZ_JAAIJQ010000272.1 GCF_010820565.1 Thiorhodococcus minor
GGCATGCCCGCATCCGCGCGGTCGGCGGCGTCGTGCCAGGATCGGATTAGTCCAACAGACATTTATCCATCGGGCGCGCCAGCGTCGGAGCGAGACCACGCTCACAGCCATGCGCCCGATGGATAAATGCTTAATAGTTATGCGTCACCACGGATCAGATGTGAGTTTCAAATCGCACCATTGCCCGTCGCAAAGCTCTTGTTGCGTCTCACAGTCGATGATAGTTAGAATTCCTGCGTCCACTGACGCAACGTCATCATCAGTGATTTCTGCACCTTTTCGAACTTCTCCATCTTCAAAAATATAGAGATACATATCAACCTCCGCGCAAAAGCGCATAACAAGAATTTCCAGCCGAGCCGCAGACTTGTCTCAGGTCAACCTGCTGCGTCGTGCCAGCGGCCGGCTGAAATTGGCGTTGAACTAATCCGCTCCGCGGGCCTTTGAAGAGCCTCGTCGCTCACCCGCGCCTGACAGCGCTTCCACGCCTCGTCGTCCACACTCGCCATGACCCAATCGGGGTCGTTGCCAGAGGACCGGACGATGACAGCGTTGCGTCAACGCATGATCGTGGCCATGCAGATGCATGGTTTCTCCCCGCGCACCCATGAGAGCGATCTCGCCGCCGTGCGGGATCTGGCGAAGTTCACCCACCGCGCGCCCGATTGCCTTGCACCGGAGGACTTGCGCGCGTACTTCGAGCACCTGGTGCGCGAGCGTGCACTGGCTCCGGCCAGCGTGCGGCTGTTCTACAACGGCATCCGCTTTTTCTATTTGGAGGTCCTGGACTGGCCCGCGGTGAATCTGGAGGTGACGCTGCCCAAGCGCCCGCAGCGCATCCCGGAGCTGCTCACGCGCGAAGAGGTCGCGGCCATTCTGCGAGCCTGTCGCGATGCGCGCCAGCGCATGATGCTGACGCTCTGCTACGGCTGCGGGCTGCGCCTGAGCGAGGTGCTGGCGGTGCGGGTCGCCGACATCGACGGGGAGCGCCAGCTGTTGCGCGTGGAGCAGGGCAAGGGCGCCAAGGATCG
>NZ_JAAIJQ010000273.1 GCF_010820565.1 Thiorhodococcus minor
GCTCTTGGGCGGCTCGAAGAACAATTTCGTCAGGTAGTCCTCGTCGGATGCCGCTTTCAAGCGCTTGTTCTGGAGACCGAGTTTGGTGTCGTCATTCTTGAGGCGTGAGAGGGCGAGGTGACGCAGGACGGCGAGATTCTCGCGCGCCACCGGATCGCGGACGCGGCACTCGTCCTCACGAAAGGAGATGTCGAGGTTCCAGTGCAGCCCGTTTTCGATGCCCCAGTGTCCGCGCGTAGCGCGGGCAAAGCGCGCGGCACTGGTGCCGATGCTGCCGATGAAGTAACGGGTTTCGATCGAGACCTTGCCGGCGACTTCGCGACGCGATTCGACCATGCCGATCATGTTCATGGCCTTCCAGAGGGCACTGCGCGGAACCCCGGAGAGATCGCCCAGGGTGCGATAGCGACGGGTTTCGAGACGGCCATGACCCCGCTCGACGGTTTCGAGGTACTCCGAGTCGAGGCCGGCATAGTCGCTCGCGTCGGCGTTGATGAAAGCCTCCTCGACTTCGCCGGCCAGCGTTTCCTGGTTGCCTTTGAGGGCGAGGACGTAATCACCGCCCTGCGCGATGATCTGCTCGGCAATCTTGGTCTGGCAGCCCATGGCATCGATGGTAACGATGCAGCCTTGCAGCTTCAGCCACTGCAGCAGCCGTGGAATCGCCGTGATCTCATTCGACTTGGCGTCCGTGGCGACTTGCCCGAGCACCACACGGTTGGCCGTCGCCCAGGCGCTGACCAGGTGCAACGCCGCCAAGCCCTTGCCACGGTTGTGCGAGCGGCGCAGGGTCTTGCCGTCCACGGCGATGATCTCATCGGGAATGAGCTCGGCTACCGACGCGCTCCACTGGCGAAAGCAGGCGGCGAACTGCTCGGGATTGATCAGCGCAAACACACGTCCGAAGCAGTCGTGCGAGGGAATCCCATGGGGCAGTTCCAGAAAAGTGCGCAGCCAGGCCTCCTTGCCCGTGGCGAACGTCTCAACGCCGACCCAGCCGTCGGCACCACCGAGGGTTGCGGC
>NZ_JAAIJQ010000274.1 GCF_010820565.1 Thiorhodococcus minor
GAGCCCTCGGCCTCGAAAAGCTATTTTCTATACCCCCTGCGTACCTCCTCGATCCCGGGCTTGTCCAACAACCGGTTCAGATCGTCGCTCGCTTCGCTCGGACGATCTAACCTTATTCGTTAGGTGATCTCTTCTCTTTAGTCACCCGCGCGGGCCTCGATCATCGGTCGGACCAGTAGGGTGGACGAGCAAGCGCGAAGTCCACCGAATCCCGCGCCGACGCTGGTGCAGCACGTTGCGCTTGTCCAACCTCCGCATTGACGCGGGCGAAACCATGATCGACGCCCCCGCGCGGGCTTTCGGAGTTAAGTGAACTGTCCCCGGAACTCGAACGCCGAAACTGGACCCCTCGTTAATTTTTTCACTCATCATAAGCTCTTGATAAAAAAGAGATTGCCAGCCGGAGAAAATGGCCAAAGTCGAGTTAAGTAAACTGTCCCCGGAACGTTTCACATCAGCCGGCCATGAGGAGCGGTAGCGACGAATGGGTCGGCTGGATGTGATTGTTATGTTTCATCTTTATACTGAGCTTTAAGCTCACGGAACAGCTCAACAGCACCCGAAGTGAGACCGTAAAATGTATTTTGAGATTCATACAAAAAGTCTTTTTCTTCCTCAAGTGCATCCTCAATTTCCTGCAATGTTGGTGTGAACAAGCCCCTGCGTCCATGCAAAGCGACAAGCATATGATTTGAGAACAATTCGTTTAGAACAACAATCAGCTCCTTCTTTTCAAGGCCATGTGAAGGAATATTCATTAATTCTTCAATGCATGGATCAAGCAAATCACTCATGCAGGTGAAAATGTCTTCTACGTAGCAGAAGATTTGATGTTTAGCGAAGTTTATGCGGTTCGCTTCAACCTTCATTTTGAAACATAACTATTAAGCATTTATCCATCGGGCGCATGGCAGTGAGCGTGGTCTCGCTCCGACGCTGGCGCGCCCGATGGATAAATGTCTGTTGGACTAATCCGATCCTGGCACGACGCCGCCGACCGCGCGGATGCGGGCATGCC
>NZ_JAAIJQ010000275.1 GCF_010820565.1 Thiorhodococcus minor
TGAGTGCGGTCAGCGAATTTGATGGTTACACGATCGGGCTAGCTGATGGAAGTCAGCGCTGAGCGGCGTGTTGGTCGGCGGGTCTGGCACGACCGGCGTTCAGAGCGGCGGCCGTGCCAGGTGGGTGACGGAGTGTCGTTCGGCTTAGAACGGGAGGGGATCGTCGAAGTCGACAGCGGCGTCGGACAGATTGGGGGGGTCTCGGTCCTCGGGGGTGTGGTCGGCGTAATAGCGTTGCAGCTGGCCGAAGTAGCGGCCTTCGAACTGGAAGACGATGTCGTGGAGGAAGTCCATGAGGGCGGCGACGGCCTCATCGGGCAGCGGCGGCAGGTCGAGCGGTGGCAGGGACGGTTGGGAGTGTGGTTGTGTCATGGCAGGCTCCGATGCGATCAGCGTGGCGTGGTGGCGGCGCGCCGCGGGGTGGCGGTGGCCGGCGGGGTGAAGACCTCGAGGAAGAGCGCCTCGTCGAGCTGAGCGCGCTCATGTTGAGCGGCGACGGCGAGCAGCTCGGCGGCCAGGGTGGTGAGGATGCGGTAATTGCCGGCGGCGTGATCGCAGAGGGTGTGCTGCAGGGGCTCGCTCATGAGCGCGGCGTTGCCGGCGCTGGCGCACAGCTGCTGTAGGCAGGCGAGGAGCTCCTCGCGGGAGGCGTGCTCGGTGGCCAGGCGGGTGCGGATGCGCGAGCCCAGGGGCAGCAGCTCGGCGCGGCGCAGGTGATCGGTGAGTCGCGTATCCCCGGCGAGGACCACGCACAGCAGCGGTTGGGAGTCAAAGCGCGCGCTGGCCAGCAGGCGCAGCTCATTGAGCACCGCGGGGCTCATCTCCTGCGCCTCGTCGACGAGCAGCACCGCGCGCCGGCGGGTGGTCTGCAGATGGCCGAGCCAAGTCGCGCGCAGCGCCTTGAAGCCGGCCCAGCGGTTGTGCGGGCGCAGCGGCACGGCGAACAGCTCGCCGAGCTCGCGGTAGAAATCCGCGAGGTTGCTTTGCGGGTGATCGATGGCGCC
>NZ_JAAIJQ010000276.1 GCF_010820565.1 Thiorhodococcus minor
CATCATGCCGACAACCGAATTATGCCGAGTCGTCAGCGGCTGCCTTTGCCTTTCTTCCGTATTTCTTGAGACTTACGGCCGTAGCCTGGTTCTCAGACGCGGCATAATCCTGTCCTCTTTCCGGACGGCCAATCGGGTCGGAACGGAGAAGAGACATGCTGAAAGCGTTCTTCAAAGAACAAGACGATGTCCTGGAGCGGTTACAAAGCAACCCGCTGCACGCCTATCTCGAGGCGTTTGCGACGGCACTGGTCGAGGATGCCTATGCGGCATCGACGGTGCGATCGAAGCTGCTCTGGGTTGCCGAGCTGGGCTGGTGGCTGCAAGAAGAGCCGCTCCCGGCGGCGCAGCTCAGCGAGCACACGGTCGATCGGTACCTGAAGGAGTTGCGGCGCCGGGGACGGCTGCGACGCGGCCAGGCCTCGACCCTCCTCAGTTTTGTCGGCTATCTACAGGGGCAGGGGATCATTCCCCGTCCTGAGCCGGTGTGTGACACCTCCCCGCTCTCCGAGCTTGAGCGCCACTACGAGCGCTATCTCAGAACCGAGCGCGGTCTGACCACCGCGACGGTGGTGAACTACCTGCCCGTTGCCCATCGGTTTCTGGTCCAGCATTTCGGCGACGGACCCTTGCGCCTCGAGCAGCTGCGCGGAGCAGACATCGCCCCCTTCGTCCTTGCCCAGGCGCGCGGCCAAGGCGTCAAGCGGGCGCAGCTGATGGTCTCGGCACTGCGCTCATTCCTGCGATTCCTATTTCAGGAGGCGAAGATCGAGGTCGATCTGGCCGCGTGTGTGCCAAGCATCGCGGACTGGCGCTTGTCGTCGGTGCCCAAATTCCTGACCGAGGAGGAGGTCCAGCGCCTGCTCGATGGCTGTGATCGCGCGCACGCCACGGGCCAACGTGACTATGCGGTCCTGATGCTCCTCGCTCGCCTGGGATTGCGCGCCAGTGAGGTCGTCACCCTCGACATCGATGACATCGATTGGCGAGC
>NZ_JAAIJQ010000277.1 GCF_010820565.1 Thiorhodococcus minor
GATGAGTGCTCCGTTCTCACGCCAGCACCTCAGCATCGCGGGACTGCTGCGCGAGGTGCGGCGCGTCGCCGCGAAGATCCCCGATGCTCCCGCCAACACGATTCCCCTGACGGATTATCTGATGTCGGGATTGGCCGTGTTCGGGCTGAAGTATCCCTCGCTGCTGCAGTTCGATCAGGACCGCCGCGAGGAGACGGCGCGGGCGAATCTGCGCACGCTCTACGGCATTGAGCGCGCCCCTTGCGACACCCGCCTGCGTGAGCGTCTCGACGAGGTGGATCCCGCTGCGCTGCGCCCGCTGTATACGGCGCTGTTTCGCCAGCTGCAGCGCGGCAAGGGGCTGGAGGGGTTTGATTTCCTCGATGGGCATTACCTGCTCTCGGTCGATGGCACGGGGTATTTCTCCTCCAACCGCGTGCATTGCTCCCAGTGCGCCGAGACGCACCATCGCAACGGCACCACGACCTACTCCCATCAGATGCTTGGCGCCGTCTTGGTACACCCGGACTGTCAGGAGGTGTTTCCGCTCGCCCCGGAGCCGATTCTCAAGCCCGATGGCTCGAAGAAGAACGACTGCGAGCGTAACGCCGCCAAGCGCCTGCTCAGCGACGTGCGCCGCGAGCATCCTCACCTCAAGCTCATCGTCGTCGAAGACGCGCTCGCCTCCAACGGCCCGCATATCCGCCACCTCCAGGCGTTGGATCTGCGCTTCATCCTCGGCGCCAAGCCCAGCGACCACACCGCTCTGTTCGACTGGGTTGCGGCCAGTGAGCACACCCTGGAGGTCACGCTCACCGATGAGCGCGGCTGGCGTCACCGCTTCCGCTACCTCAATGGCGCCCCCCTGAACGACACCCACTTCGATCTCGAGGTCAATTTCCTCGAGTACTGGGAGCATGCCCCCGACGGCACGGTGAAGCACTTCTCTTGGGTCACCGATCTCCCGATCACTGAAAGCAACCTCATGACGCTGATGCGAGGAGCA
>NZ_JAAIJQ010000278.1 GCF_010820565.1 Thiorhodococcus minor
GACCCATTGATCCAGCTGTCCGATGGCGTCGACCAGCTCGGCGACGCTCGCGCGGCAATTCTCCAACGTCAGCAGCAGCCGGGCCAGGAACAGCCGCGAATAGGCGCGGCGCTTGCGGCTACCGGGTCGCAGGCGCTCATGCAGACCGCGGTGCTCAGCGGTCGTGCCGATCAGCCACAGCAGGATCGCCGCCATTGATGCGATCAGCACCAGTACCGTGAAGCGCCCGGCGCCGCGCGAGGCGCTGCATTCCAGCCCCTCGCCGAAGTGCTGACTTTTCATATCTCTGAAGCTCGGCTCAATTTGCATTCTCTGACGATAGACCTTGACCAGACGCTTCGCCGGCCAGTCGGCGAGGCGTGTGGAGGCCACTAGCAGCCACGGCTCACGGGCATTGCGGGCGGCCTGCTGACTTTTCTTCGAGCGCGAGCGCTTACCCGAGGCGGTCTTCGCCCGGCGTCCGAGCTTGGGCTTGCGTACCAGCACGAAGGCGGCGCGCAGCGGATTGCTACGCACCCACTCACCGATGCCGAGCGCCGTCGGCGTGGTGGTGGCCTCCTTAAAGATGTTCTTGCAGCTGCGCCAGCGGTGCTTGAGCTTGATGTAGTCGCGCCCGCGCACCCGCCCGACCCAGCGCCAACCCAGACGCTCGACCTCGCGGTAGAACGGCACCTTGAAGCCGGAGTCCGCGACGATGATCGGCTGCGCCGTCGCCGGCAGCAGCGCCTTGATCTGCCGCAGGAACCGATGCTGCACTTGGCGGTTGCCCAAATTCCGTTGGGTGTGAACCTCTTCGTACAATGTCAGGCTGCGCCCACCCACCGGCACCGAAGCGCGCAGCAGATGCAGCGACTGGTCCTCCTTCAGATCGCTCCAATCGATGACGATCGGCGGCTCGGCCACGCCCGAGAGAAGCATCCGCGCCAATGCCTTATAGATGTGCTTAGCATCGTGCTGCAG
>NZ_JAAIJQ010000279.1 GCF_010820565.1 Thiorhodococcus minor
ATCTCATCGTGATGCTGTTCAACAAAGGGGTTCATCGTCTGACTCCCGTGTGCGGGCTTACTCAAACGATAGACGATCCGCCCCTCTTTGGTTCCGGCTTTGCCGGGTTAGGGTTATTCAGACAGATTATGTCACGGTTTGCCCGATGCCCCGCCGCGCCGTTCTCTCCGCAGCCCAACGCAGCTTCTTCGAGGCATTGCCAACGGAGTCTGTGGAACTTGCCAAGCATTACTTGCTGAGCGATGAAGACTTGGCGTTGGTGCGGGAACGGCGCCGTCAGGAGAATCGACTCGGGTTCGCTGTTCAGCTCTGTCTGAGCCGATTTCCAGGACGTCTCCTGCGTGTCGGCGAGAATCCGCCGCTGCCCCTGATCAGGTTCATCGCCGATCAGGTGGGTGCCGATGCGGGCGCCTTCGGTACCTATGCGAAACGCGCCGAGACCCGCCGCGAGCATGCCTTGCTGCTGCTCGAGCGCTTCGCGCTGACGACATTCAAAGGCCACCATATTCGGGAACTGGTCCGTTGGCTGGTGCCGATCGCCGTCGACAGTCCCAGTGGTAACCCGCTCGTCGGCGCGGTCCTCGACGAGTTGCGCCAACGTGGGGTCTGCTCGGGATACGTGCAATTCTTTATCACTTCTCCGTCGCAGCGAAGATCGGCAGTGCTCGCGGGCGCAGAGCCGCTGGATGTTCGTCCATGTCAAGCGCGTATTGACCGAAGCGGCGAATATGATCGCGCGTGCATGGGCTAAGACGCGAAACCAGCTCCGGGGTTACCGGCAAGCCCTCATCGATCATCCCCGAGATCACCTCAGTCATGTCGGCAACGTTGTTTAGCATGACAGCGTTGGCCACCAGGTCCATGTACTTAGTGCCTGGCCGAAAAGTCTGTTTCATCTTACGGGACAATGGCTTAAAATATGACCCCATGGTCGAAGTTTCGGCG
>NZ_JAAIJQ010000027.1 GCF_010820565.1 Thiorhodococcus minor
CGCAGCTACATGTCTCATCAGCAGTTCACATGGCAGCCACCTCGCAGGCTGCTAGACTGGCCAGGTTTCTCCTGGCACACCGAAGAGCGCAAAGGCTTTCAACACCTTGCCTGCGAAGCGATGCTCACCCAGAGGGTGAAGCGACGCAGCAATGCAAGCCTCTGTTTTTCTTCGTGTCCTTCGCGCCTTTGCGGTTCCAACTGCCGAATCTAGGGTGAACGCTTCGCCAGGCGGAGGAGCTAGGCAAACCAACGGCTGGAGGCTGGCCGCTGGCGGCTGACTGCTCTTTCTAGGTTCTAGGAATTCGCCTAAGCTGGCTGCTGGTGGCTGGCGCTCTTTACTAGGCTCAGGAAATCGCTCAGCCCGCCACGCCGCCAGAAGCGGCGCAGTCGGCTGGACGTCATGCCCCAGCATCTGCCATCGCAGGGATCCAGCGAGATCCGCCACCCGCTCACTCCGCGGAGCTGGGTCTGGAGCGCCGCACAACGGGCTTGGAAGGACTGCAGAGCATCCCGCCAGGCTGCAAGGTCGCGATCGACCAGCGCCCGCCAAAGCCTGTCCTCGAACAGGAGTAGTCCTCCGTCACGCGGGCTCCAGGCATGCAAGTCTCCGCTCGCCAGCGGCTGTCGGCGACCACCTAGCTTCGAGAGGCCAGGCATCAGCGGATCGTCGCCAATCAGAACGGACGGCGGATCCACAGGAGGTGCTGGCAGCCGACCTCCTCCCCAAGTCCAAATGCCGTTGAGCATCGGGCGACCGCGCGCTTCGCGCCGCGCGTTGACGGGATGCGCGTAGAACAGCATCTGCGCCTCATTCATGAGTCGCATCCATTCGGAGGCCCCAGGCCCCTCCGGCAGATATTCGGACATGGGCCGACCGATCACCTCATTGAGCGAGGCCGTGCGCACGCGCGGATCTTGCGGCACCCGCAGATACCAGCGTCCAGGCAGGGGTGCCGCCAATACGAGCCCCTCGTTCCGGAAGTGCGCGTTGAAGGCCTGGACCAGCGTCAGCGCCTCCTCTTGGGAAGGCTCGAGCCGGTCGGCCCCAAAGACGAGGAGCTGGTCACGGTCCGGACGAAGGTGCACCGGATCCGCATGCATCCAGAACCCGTCGAGATCGGCCCCCGGGTCGTCGCCGAGGAGGCAGATGGGTGCGGTCGGCGGATCTTGATCGGACGCCAGCTCGAGCCCGAAGGCGGTCAGGACGGCATGATGAGGGCCAAGTGCTCGGCCTTCCGAGACCTCTCCCCTGGCAAGCCAAAGATCCAGAACAGGTGTGCGCGGCATTGGCTCAGGGATGAGGGGCAAGGGCCCGAGCAGACCGGGACAGATGAGCCTGACGCTGCTCGCGCGGTCGGACATGGCGTCGATCAGAGTCCGGACAGCCCGCGGGCGAGGTCTTTCTGGATGTCGCCGACATCCTCCAGTCCGACGGCGACGCGCAGGAGTCCGTCCGCGATCCCCGCGCTGGCGCGCTCCTCCGGCGACAGCCGGCCATGCGTCGTGGTCGCCGGATGCGTGATGGTCGTCTTGGTGTCGCCCAGATTGGCCGTGATGGAGATCATGCGCGTGGAATCGACCACCTGCCAGGCGCCAGCCTGTCCGCCCCGCACCTCGAAGGCCAGGATACCGCCGCCACTGCGCTGCTGCTGGCCGACCAAGGCGTGCTGCGGATGATCCGAGCGCCCGGGGTAGTAGACGCGCTCGACCGCAGGCTGGACGGTGAGCCAATCGGCCAGCTGCGCCGCGCCTTGGGAGTGCGCCAGCATGCGCAGCTCCAAGGTCTCGAGCCCCTTGAGGAAGACCCAGGCATTGAAGGAGCTCATGGTCGGACCGGCCGTGCGCAGCACGCCGAAGACCTCTTCACCGACCAGCTTGGCGTCGCCCACCACGGCCCCGCCGACGCAGCGCCCCTGGCCGTCCAGGTACTTGGTCGCCGAGTGGATGACGATGTCCGCACCCAGCTCCAGGGGCCGCTGCAGGGCCGGGGTGCAAAAGCAGTTGTCGACGACGAGCAGACAGGCGTGCCGATGCGCGATCTCGGCGAGCTGGCGAAGATCGACCATCTCGGTCAGCGGGTTCGAGGGCGTTTCGCAAAAGAGGAGGCGCGTGTCGGCATCGATGGCGGCCTCCCAGGCATCCAGGTCGCTCAGAGGCACATAGCTGGTCTGGATGCCGAAGCGCGTCAGATACTTGTTGAACAGCATGGTGGTGCTGCCGAAGAGACTGCGCGAGGAGAGGATGCGGTCTCCCGTCTTGAGCAGCCCCATGCAGGTCGCCAGGATCGCCCCCATGCCGGAGGCAGTGGCGACACAGCAGTCCGCGCCCTCAAGGCTCGCGAGCCGCTGCTCGAAGGCGCGCACCGTGGGATTGGTGAAGCGCGAATAGATGTTGCCTTCGGCCTCGCCGGAAAAACGTGCCGCGGCCTCGGCTGCGCTGGCGAAGACGAAGCTGGAGGTCGCGAAGATGGGCTCGCTGTGCTCGCCCTCGGGCGTGCGCAGATGTCCGGTGCGAATGGCCCGGGTGGCGAAGCCGGGCGTCGGGTCGAGATCCTCGGGTGCGCTCAAGTCGGCGTCGTCACTCTGAGTTGTAGAGGTCGATCGCAGCCTCGTCCGCATACTTCTGGCCCTGCTTGGCGCAGTCGTTGCGGCGGGCCTCGAGTGCCTGAAGATACTCGGGCGTCACGTCTCCGGTCACATAGTCGCCGTCGAACACCGAGGTATCGAAGCGGTCGACGTGCGACTTGCCCCTCTTCTGAACGGCCTCGATGAGGTCTCCCAGATCCTGGAAGATGAGACCATCCGTGCCCAGCTCGCGCCCGACCTCCTCCTCGGAGCGACCGAAGGCGATCAGCTCGCTCGCCGCGGGCATGTCGATCCCGTAGACATTGGGGAAGCGAACTGGGGGCGCGGCCGATGCGAAATAGACCCGGTGCGCCCCGGCGTCACGTGCCATTTGGATGATCTGCTGGGAGGTCGTGCCGCGCACGATGGAGTCGTCGACCAAGAGTACGTTCTTCTTGCGGAACTCGAGATCGATGGCGTTGAGCTTCTGGCGCACGGACTTCTTGCGCACCTTCTGTCCCGGCATGATGAAGGTCCGCCCAATGTAGCGGTTCTTGATGAAGCCCTCGGCGTAGCTGATGCCGAGCTGATTGGCGAGCTGCAAGGCGGCGGTCCGACTGGTGTCCGGCACCGGGATGACGACGTCGATGTCGTGATTCGACCACTCGCGCCTGATCTTCGCCGCCAGCTTCTTGCCCATGCGCGAGCGCGACTTGTGCACCGAGATGTTATCGATGATGGAGTCTGGCCGGGCGAAGTAGACGAACTCGAAGATGCAGGGCGAGAGCTGCGCCTGTGCCACGCATTGACGCGTGTGGAGATCGCCGTCGACGGAGATGAACACCGCCTCGCCCGGGGCCACGTCGCCGATGAGCTGAAAGCCGATGGTGTCCAGGGCGACGCTCTCGGAGGCGATCATGTACTCCGTGCCCTCGGGCGTCTCGCGCCGCCCGTAGACCAAGGGACGGATCGCGTTCGGATCGCGGAAGCCGAAGACGCCGAAGCCCGGAATCATGCCCACCGCCGCATAGCCGCCGCGACAGCGCCGATGCACCCCGGCGACGGCGCGGAAGACATCCTGCTCGTCGATGCGCAGCTTGCCCTGGATCTGCAGCTCGTGGGCGAAGATGTTGAGCAGGATCTCGGAGTCGGACTCAGTGTTCAGGTGGCGCAAATCGTCCACGAGGAGATCGCGCTTGAGGTCTTCGGCGTTGGTCAGATTGCCGTTGTGCGCCAGCACGATCCCGTAGGGCGAATTGACGTAGAAGGGCTGCGCCTCCGCCGAGCTGGAGGCGCCCGCGGTGGGATAGCGGACGTGCCCGACGCCCATGGCGCCGAGCAGTCGGATCATATGACGGGTCTGGAAGACGTCCCGCGCGAGACCATTGTCCTTGCGCAAATGGAGCTTGTCGCGGTGGCAGGTGACGATGCCAGCCGCATCCTGCCCGCGGTGCTGGAGCACCAGGAGCGCGTCGTAGAGGGATTGGTTGACCGGACTTTTGCCGACGATTCCGACGATACCGCACATGAAGAGAGCCCTCGCCTGCGCCTCACCCGGCGGTCAGACACAATTGATCGAGAGCCGCGCAGAGTAGCTCAGGGAGACCCATGCTTCAACTCGATCGGACCAGAGGTAGCGCGTGGCTGGCTCAAATCTCCTTGAGCCTGACCTGCAGCTCCTGAGGAACCATGCTCAGCATCCAGCCGGCCATGCCCTGAAAATCATCGATGAGACCGGACTCGCCCCACCAAGGCTCCGACGGCAGAGGCGTGAGCGCCACCAGAAAGACCGCCATGGCAACCATGACGGCACCGCGCGCGCCACCGAAGAAGAGCCCCAGCAAACGATCGGTGCCGGTGAGGCCGGCCTTGTCGACCAGCGCCGTGAGCAGCGCGCCAAGGATGGCGCCAGCCACAAGGGTCAAGAGCACGAGCCCGACAAAGGCGACCGCGACGCGCACCTCCGGCTGCGAGAGCTGAGCGGTCAGCAGATCTGCGGCATCGCGATGAAACACCCAAGCCACGACCAGCGCGAGGATCCAGACGCCCAGGGAGACCACTTCCCTGACCAAGCCACGGGCGAGCCCGACCAAGGCTGACAGCACGATGATGGCGATGATGCTGTAGTCGACCCAGTTCATTCGGACTCCTGAAGGCTAAGGGCGCCTGAGAACGGCGGTCGCGCCCAGGGCAGAGCGCGTGCCCAGCCGCGGCCATCGTGAGCGAAAGGCAGGGTGGCAGCCATACGACTAGGGATAGCGCTGGATCAAGGTGTCGAGCTTCTGCTGCTGGCGCAGCATGGCAGCGGCGCGCTCGGCGGCATCACGGTCGACCTCCGGGCCCACGCGCACCCGGTAGAAGGTCTTGCCGCGAACCTCCGCCCTCTCGACGAAGGCGGTGAATCCCGCGCCCTTCAACTTGTCCGCAAGGGCGCTCGCCGAGGCGGAGGAGCCCAGACTCGCGACCTGCACCACCCAGGAGGGGACAGCATCCGCCCTGGGTGGCGGCGGAGGCGGTGGCGCGGCCGTCCGCGGCGCCGGCTTGGGCTCGGCGGCCGGACGCGCCGCCGTGCTCGGCCGCGAGGATGGGCTCGGCGCCGCCTGGGGCGGCGTCGGCGCGGGCAGATCGGCCGGCCTGGCGGGCGGCGGGAGATCGGCGCCGGTGATCTGACCGGGCTGCAGACCGCTCAAGTCCGCCTCAGGCTCACCGAACGACTCGGGCGGCGGCACGTCGAGCTGGACGCTGTCGTCCGTCGATCCCAGTGCCGAGCCATCGTCCGGCTGATCGGGCAAGGGGATATCGAGTCCCGGATCGAAATCGCTGCCGAAACCTGGCTCATCCGGAAGCAGCGCGGTATCCACCGGCGGCGCCAACGAATCGTCCTCGAACAGCATGGGCACGAAGATCACCGCCAGAGCGACGATGACGACCGCACCCACCAAACGTCTCTTAGCTCCTTCTCGCATAGATCTTCACTCGATTTCCGAGGGCACTTTCAACACCCACGCGTTCACGTCAAGCCCGGTCGTCGGGTGCCGGGGAGTATACCCCGCGAGCGGCGGCTTCAGATACCGTCCAGACGGCGCAGGCCCTGCCCCACGGTGGTGAAGGACCCCACGACCAGCAGACAGTCCCCCGGCCGGGACGCCGCCAGAGCAGTCTCGATGGCTGAGCCGACATCCTGATAGAGGCCCGCGATCGCCTCTCCCAGGACAGGGTCGAGACGTTGCCCAAGGGCGTCGACCGACATCGCGCGCGCATCGTCGCTCTGCGCGAGAAACCAGTCGCCGACCCATGGCCGCAGCGGCCCGACGATCGCCTCCGGCCGTTTGTCGGCGAGGACCGCCAGGACAGCGCGCACCCGCCCACTGCAGTGGAAGTCCTCCAAGTTGGCCGCCAGTGCGCGCGCCGCCTCGCCATTGTGGGCGACATCCAGGATCCAGGTGACCTCGCCCGGGACGACCTGGAAGCGCCCTGGCACCAAGGCCCGCCCGAGGCCTTTGCGCAGCGCCGCCGCAGAGATGGGCAGGCGCTCGGCCAGACACTGCAGCGCGGTGATGGCGCTGGCCGCATTATCCAGCTGAAATCGGCCACGCATGGCCGGGAGAGGCAACGCCAGGCGCCGCTCACCCATCCCGCGCAGCATCCACCCGGATTCGGCCGGCTCGATGGCGATCTCGCGCCCGAGCTGAATCGGCTGGGCGGCGCGCTCCTCAGCCGCTCCTCGCAATGCTGCGGGGGCATCCCACTGCCCGATGATCGCCGGGCGGCCGGCGCGGAAGATTCCGGCCTTCTCGCGCGCGATCGCATCTAAGCTGTCGCCGAGCCAGGCCGTGTGATCACGTCCGATGCTGGTGACCACAGAGACGTCCGGGTCGATGATGTTGACCGCGTCCAACCGCCCTCCGAGCCCCACCTCGAGCACCAGGAGGTCGGGCTCCTCGCGCGCGAAGATCTCCAAGGCCGCAAGCGTGCCAAACTCGAAGTAGGTCAGAGCCACATGCTCGCGGGCGGCCTCCACACGCTCGAAGGCCCGGCACAGGGTGGCGTCAGAGACCGGCCGACCATCGCGCTTGACGCGCTCGTTGTAGTCGACCAAGTGGGGCGAGGTGTAGCTGCCGCAGCTGTAGCCAGCGGCGAGCGCCATGGCCTCGAGCATCGCCACGCAGGAGCCCTTGCCATTGGTGCCCGCAACGGTGATGACCGGACACCCCAGCCGCTCCGACCGGAGCCGTCGCCAGACCTGATCGACACGCGCGAGCCCGAGCTCGATCTGTTTCGGGTGGATGGAGAGCTGCCACTCGAGCCATGCCTGCACAGTGTCAGGACAGGCCTTCACGGGCACCGATTCCGCATCGCCCTGAGATCCCGAGCTTGGGCCCTCGGGATCAGCCCGACCGGCAGTGGCCATTCCTCGCGGTCAGACCGGGACGACGGTGCGGCAATAGCGCGGACGCGCGCCGAGGATCGCCAGCAGATCGGCGATGCGCTCACGGAGATCGCGGCGATCGATGATCATGTCGAGCGCGCCCTTCTCCACGAGAAACTCGCTGCGCTGGAAGCCTTCCGGCAGCTTTTCGCGCACCGTCTGCTCGATCACGCGCGGACCCGCGAAGCCGATCAGCGCATTGGGCTCGGCGATGTTGATGTCCCCCAGCATGGCGAGACTTGCCGAAACGCCACCCATGGTCGGATCCGTCATGACCGAGATGAAGGGCAGCGCGCGCTCGCGCATCTTGCCGAGCGCCGCGCTGGTCTTGGCCATCTGCATGAGGGAGAAGAGGCTCTCCTGCATGCGCGCACCGCCGCTGGCCGAAAAGCAGACGTAGGCGGAATTCTGCTCCAGCGCGGCCTCGACGCCGCGCACGAAGCGCTCGCCGACCACGGACCCCATGGAGCCGCCCATGAAGCTGAACTCGAAGGCCGCGGCCACGATGGGCGTTTCCTTGAGCTGGCCGCGCATCACCACCATGGCCTCCTTCTCGGAGGACTGCTTCTGCGCCTGGCTGATGCGGTCCTTGTACTTCTTGAGGTCCTTGAACTTGAGCGGGTCCAAGGACTCCAGGCCCTCGCCGATCTCCTCCCGCCCCTCGGGATCCAGGAAGGCCTCGAGACGCTTGCGTGCCGTCAGCCGGCTATGGTGACCACACTTGGGGCAGACCTCGAGATTTCGCTCGAGCTCGGCGCGATAGAGGATGGCGTGACAACCGGGGCATTTCGCCCAAACGCCCTCCGGAACCGCACGTTTGGTGCTGGCCTCGATTCGAATGCGGCTCGGAATGAGCTTCTCGAACCAACTCTTGCCCTTGTCCATCGCCTGTTTCACTGTGCCACCTGCCTGGATCTGGTCTCGTCATGTCTAAGCTCTGCGCGCCTGGGAACACGGCCCGATTCGCGTGGCGAGGAGACCGCGGCCGGTCCGGCGCCCGCTCCTCGTCCTAGCTGCCGAGGCAGCGCAATCAGTCGGCGTCGATCGCCGCCCGCAGACTGGAAAGAAAGTCGCCGATGGTCGCGGGGATCTCGGCGGGCGTGTCCGCAAGCGCTTCGATACGACTCACGATCGCACTGCCGACGATCACCGCGTCAGCCACCTTCGACACCTTGCCAGCCGTCTCGGGATCCTTGATCCCGAAGCCCACGCCGACCGGCAAGGGGATGGTCCGCCGGATCGCCTCGACGTGCTCGGCCACGTCCCCTGCGTCCAGATTGGCGGCTCCGGTCACGCCCTTGACCGAGACGTAATAAACGAAGCCCGAGGCCACTTCACCGATCCGCGCGATGCGATCCTGCGTGGAGGTCGGTGCGAGCAGATAGACGAGATCCAGGCCCTGCGCCTTCATGGTCGCGACCAGGTCGTGACCTTCCTCTGGCGGGACGTCGACGATCAGGGCGCCATCCACCCCGGCTTCTCGGGCCTGCTCGGAGAAGGCGGCATAGCCCATGACCTCGATGGGATTGAGATAGCCCATGAGCACGACGGGCGTGTCCGCATCCTGCGCGCGAAACGCGCGAACCATGGCGAGGACATCGGCGAGCCGCACACCCTTGGCGAGTGCGCGCTCGGTCGCGCGCTGAATCACCGGACCGTCGGCCATGGGATCGGAGAAGGGCACGCCGAGCTCGATGATGTCCGCGCCCGCGGCCACCATGGCGTGCATCAGGGGGACCGTCGTCGTAGGCTCCGGATCTCCCGCCGTCACAAAGGGGACCAGCGCGGTCCGACCCTGCGCCTTCAGCTGTTCGAATCTCTTGGCGATACGGCTCATAGCACCAGCCCGTCGTGACGCGCGACCGTGTGCATGTCCTTGTCGCCACGACCAGAAAGATTGATCAGGATGCTCTGATCCTTGCGCATCGTCGCCGCGAGCTTGTGGGCATAGGCCAGGGCGTGGCTCGACTCGAGCGCCGGGATGATGCCTTCGGTGCGGGTGAGGTGGTGGAAGGCGGTCAGCGCCTCGTCGTCCGTAACCGAATCATAGTGCGCGCGCTTGCTGTCCTTCAGCCAGGCGTGCTCTGGGCCGACGCCCGGGTAGTCGAGACCGGCCGAGATGGAATGGGTCTCGATGATCTGGCCGTTCGCGTCCTCCATCAGATAGGTGCGATTGCCATGCAGGACACCCGGCTTGCCGGCGCACAGCGGCGCGGCGTGATGGCCGGTCTGCAGACCCTCGCCGCCCGCCTCGACCCCGTAGATGGCAACGTCCGGGTCATCGATGAAGGGATAGAAGAGCCCGATGGCATTGGAGCCGCCGCCGACGCAGGCGACCAGCGCGTCCGGCAGACGCCCGGTGCGCTCCAGCATCTGCGCACGCGCCTCGCGACCGATCACCGCCTGGAAGTCGCGCACCATCATGGGATAGGGATGCGGACCCGCCACCGTGCCGATGATGTAGAAGGTGTTGTCGATATTGGTGACCCAGTCGCGCATCGCCTCGTTGAGGGCATCCTTGAGGGTGCGCGAGCCCGACTTGACCGACACCACCTCGGCGCCCAGCAGGCGCATGCGGTAGACGTTTGCCTCCTGCCGCGCAACGTCCACCTCGCCCATGTAGACGATGCACTCCAGCCCCAGTCTGGCGGCCACGGTGGCCGAGGCCACGCCGTGCTGACCGGCGCCCGTCTCGGCGATGATCCGGGTCTTGCCCATGCGGCGCGCGAGCAGCGCCTGGCCGATGGTGTTGTTGACCTTGTGCGCGCCCGTATGGTTGAGATCCTCGCGCTTGAGGAAGATCTGTGCCCCACCCACCTCGCGGCTCCAGCGCTCGGCGTGATAGATGGGCGAGGGACGGCCGACATAGTCGCGCAGATCGGCGTCCAGCTCGGCGAGAAACTCAGGATCGGATTTGCAGCGCTCGTAGGCCTGTTTGAGCTCGTCGAGCGGATGCATGAGCGTCTCGGGGACGAACATGCCTCCATAAGGCCCGAAGTGCCCAACGGCGTCCGGCAGACTGTAGGCCGCCTCGCGACCCGACGCCATGCCTTCCGCATGGCTGTTATCGGCGCTTGTCGCCATCTCTTACCCCTTGCATGAAGCCAAAAATACGCTCGGCGTCCTTGACGCCCTTGGCTGCCTCGACACCGCCGCTGACATCGACGCCATAGGGCCTGACCTGCTCGATCGCACGCGCGACGCTCCCCGCATCGAGCCCGCCAGCCAAGATGATCTTCGGCGCCAGATCGGCCGGAACGCGATCCCAGTCGAAGCTGGCACCCGTGCCTCCGGCGCGACCGGGCTGAAAGGTATCCAATAGCAGGCCATCGGCGTCGGCATAGCGCTCGCGCTCCGCATGCAGATCGATCTCGGGCCGCATTCGCAGCGCCTTGATCCAGCGCCTGCCGAAGCCGGCGCAATCGCGCGGACCCTCATCCCCGTGGAACTGCAGCAGATCGAGCGGGACCTGCTCGATCACGGCCGCGACGACTTCAGGGTCCTCATCGACGAAGAGGCCCACGGCCGTCACGAAAGGAGGTAGCAGCTTGCAGAGCGCGGCGGCCTGCTCCGCGGTGACGGCGCGCGGGCTCGGCGGATAAAGCACGAAGCCAACCGCGTCGGCCCCAGCCGCCACGGCGGCCTGGACGTCGGACGCACGTGTCAGACCGCAAATCTTAACCCGGGTTCGAATCATAGGCGAGGATACTTGAGGCTGAGCGCGATCAGTCGGCGGCCAATCGCTGCAAGGGATCGGCATGGGCAAGCTGCGGAAGCTGGAAGTCCTCGGGATAGTCGGCACGCACGAAGAAGAGCCCATGAGGCGGCGCCGTAACGCCCCCGAGGGTACGGTCCCGCACCTCGAGCAGCTCCAGGGTCCAGTCGGGCTCGGCCTCGCGGCGACCGATGGTCATGAGGACACCCGCGATGTTGCGGACCATGTGATGGAGAAAGCCGTTGGCGCCGATGCTGAGGGAGATGAGCCCATCCCGCTCGGTGACGTCCAGATAGTGAATCCGGCGAACCGGACTCTTGGCCTGACAGCCGATGGCCCGAAAGCTGGAGAAGTCGTGCTCCCCGACGAGGTGCCGGGCCGCGATGCGCATCTGCTCCAGCTCCAGCGCTTCATGCGCCCAGACCGCGCGGTGACGCTGCAAGGGCGAGCGCGTTCGGCGCACCATGATCTGATAGCGGTAGTGCCGCGCAAAGGCGCTGAAACGGGCGTGAAAGCGCTCGTCGACCGGGTGCGCCCAGCGCACGGCCACATCCGGCGGCAGATTGACGTTGGCACCCAGCACCCAGGAGCGCTCGCTGCGCGTCGCCACCGTGTCGAAATGGACGACCTGCTCGAGCGCGTGAACGCCGCTGTCGGTGCGTCCCGCGCAATGCAAGGTCACCGGGTGATTGGCGACACGGCCCACGGCCGCCTCAAGACTGGCCTGAACCGTGCGCGTCTCCACCTGTCGTTGCCAGCCGTGGAAGTCGGTCCCGTCGTACTCGACCCCCATGGCGATCCTACCTGGCCTCAAGCGCGTACCGCCCCAATAAACGCAGCCGGGCCGCATCGCGGCCCGGCTTCAGTCGGCTTGAGCCACCTAGGTTGAAGGTGACTCGACCTCGCCCCACCCCATTCATCGGGTGAGCCCAGTCACCCCAAGCCATCGAGCATGGACTTCGCCTCGCTCTTCTGCTCGTCGCGACCCTCGGACATGACCTCTTCCAGGATCTCGCGCGCGGCCTCCTTGTCGTCCATCTCGATATAGGCGCGGGCCAGATCGAGCTTGGTCGCGGTCTCGTCCCAAATGCCCGAATCGATCTGCCATTGCGAGGACAGGAGATCGCTCGGAACGCTTTCCTGATCCGGCGGCAATCCGCCATCGGAGGATTCGGACGCCCCGCTCGTCGTCTGACCGAGGATACCAAGATCGCCGTCCTTCGGACGCCCGCCTTCCATCTCATCGCGCGCAAGCGTCGGCTCGTCGATCGCATCCGTATCGAACATGGAGTCCAGCTCGTCGACGTCCTCGATCTTGTGCTCCTCCAGCGTGAGCTCGATCTCCGAATCTTGCGTATCTGCGCTCGAGTAGCGCTGGTCATTTTCGGCCTGATCCACGGCAACGGTCATGGCGTCGCCGAAGGAGTCGTTGCCCAGCTCGGAGTCGCCGATTCCCAAGTCGATGATGGGGGGCTTGTTGGCTGCAGCCTGCTCTGGCTTCTCGCGCGGCGGCTCTTCCTCATCGATGTCGAAATCCCCGAGCAGATCTGAGCTGTCCTGCCCATCCGAGGAGCGCTGCACGTCGCTGAGATCCAGCGACAGCGAATCCTCGACGCCCAGATCGAGCGAATCCTCGGACCCGGCCGACAGCTCGGTTCCTGGCGAGGGCGCGACCGGGACCGCACCGCCGCTGGATTGCAGCTGCTCGAGCTGACTTTGCAGCTTGCCCCACTGCTCCGGATCCTGCTGGTCACCGCCCGACGACTGAATCTCATCCATGATCGCCGACAGCGAGTTGAGATCGCGCGAGGCGGCGAAGGACTCCGCGAGCTTGTACTTGATGTCCAGGCGCTCGGGGAAGCGCCCCAGCTCGGTCTTGAGGAGATCCTGAGCCTCGCTGTAGCGCCCATAGGCGATGTAGATGTCGGCCTCCGAAAGGACGTCGGCCTCGTCCGTCTCCGCGTCGAAATTGCTGAGCGAGGACATCATGGTGACGCCCGAGTCGCCATCACCCTCGTTCGTCTGCAGCGACTCCGGCTCGGACATGGGCTCGTCGTCGGCCCCTGAGGTCGCGGCGACGGTCTCGGCGTCGCCAGTCAAGGCGGAGCGCGGCTCCGTCGTGACGTCCAAGGTGTCGTAGCGCTCGTCCTCAGCGGCCAGCTCGTCGTCGTCGCCTTCTTCCTCGCGGCGACGGCGCATGGTGATCCAAGAAAACACCATGATGCCGACGGCCGTGAGCCCGGCGAGCCCAGCGAGCGGCAGCAGCAAGGAGTGCCAAGTCGAGGTCTCCTCTTGCGGCTCGACGGCGGGCGTTGGCGGTTGAGTCGACGTCGGCGGCGTGGCCGGCTCGACGGGTGCTTCCGCCACCTCGACCACCTCCTCGACGACAGGCGGCTCGGTCGGCGTCGGCACCGGAATCAGCCCGACCTCCTCTGAGGCAGCCTCCTCCTCGACAGCCGTCTCTTCTTCGGCGAGCGCGGCATCGAGTGCTTGCTCGGCCGCCTCGGTCACATCCAGGGATTCTTCCTGAGCGGCTGCGACGGCCGTCTCTTCGGCCGCGGCCTCAGCCTCGGCGGTCGCGGCCTCCTCCAAGGACTCCAAGGCCGCTTCGACCGACTCCGGCACCACATCGGCCTGTGCGGTTTCGGGCCTCGGCTCGCCAATGATGCCAGGCGCGGTCTTGAGCTCCTGCATCCGCGCGAGCTCCGCATTGCGCAGCTGCAGCAGCGTCTGGATATCCGCCAGCTGCGTCTCGAGCTCGCGAATGCGGTCGCGCAGCTCCAACGTCTCCTGACGGGTGCTTTCCGATGTCTCCAACGCCAGCATCACATCCTGCTGGACCCTGGGCGAGGTCGCCGCGGTCGAAGCCTGGACAGCCGGAGCCGATGCGGTCGGGGCAGGCGCCCGCGCGGGCTGGGCCGCACCAGTCACCCGCAATTGCGACGCGGCCATGGCCTGAGAAACGTCCGTCAGAGGCGCGCGGTACTGCGCCCGACCGCGCAGGGCGGCGGTGTATTCGCGCTCGGCCTCGGCCGGATCCAGGGCGAAGAGCTCGGCCCTGCTCGGAATGACCAGCGTCTTCCCGGCAATCAGCCGATTGATGTTGCCGCGGATGAAGGCGCCTTGGTTGTTGCGATAGAGCGCCATCGCGGTCTGGGCGACGGTGGCACCCGCGGGAGCAGTGTTACGGGCGACGACCCAGAGGCCATTGCCGTTGCCCACGGGACCGACATAGACCGGGAAGCCGTCCCCCGGGGCTGGGATGTAGCTCGAGCGACCGCTCGCCGAGGCGACTGAGGCGCCAGCGGATCCCGCCGCGGCGCTGCTTGCACGCGCAGTGCGCACGGCGGGCGCGGACGCGCGCTGAGAGAGTGCCGGCGGATCGAGGAGAATCGTGTATTCCTTGAGGAGCTTGCCCGAGGGCCACACGACCTCGACCAAGAAATCCATGTAGGGCTCGCGAATCGGATCCTTACTGGAGACTCGAATGACGGGCTTGCCCTGCGCGTTGACGTCGGGCGTGAAGTTGAGACGGGTGAGATAGTAATAACGCTCGATACCCGCCTTGGAGAAGGCCGCCTGAGTCGCGAGCGAGGCGCTTACCGCGTCCAGCTCGTCCGGACGCGCATCACGCAGCTCGATCTCGCCGGCGAACGGCTGATTGAGGGCGGATTGCGGACGCAGGCCACCCAGACCCAGGGCGGAGACATCGGTGCCAGCCAAAACCATGGTGATGGTCGACGCTAAAATGAGCTTGCGAGACATCCTCCTCCCTCGTGCACAACGCAATGACATGATTCCAACCAAATTCCTGGGAGCTTGCGCAAGCCGAGACGGCAAGCTCGTTATTCCCTCAGGCCGTTCAAGCAATCGCGAGGAGCGTGGACACTCGCCTCTCACATTGGGCTTCGCCCCAAAGGCGGAGCCACGGGATTCGTTCCTCAAGGCGACACGCGAGCAGGAGCAATTCCGCCCCTCAGCCGGCCACCTGCACCGATCATCGAGCCAGGCACAGCGCGCATCCTACTCGATTCGGAGCATCCACTTTGAGCCCTGGGTCACCATAATCCAGCCTTGGACAACCGCGAGCCAGCCCCGACTATATCGGATTGGCCCGCGTTCACCAAGGCAGGGTCTGCCATCTCCGTCAGAGGGCCTTGATCGTCAGTTGGACCGGCAGGGTGGACGAGCGAGAGCGAAGTCCACCGAATCCCGCGCCGGCGTTGGTGGACTGCGCTTCGCTTGCTCACCCAGCGGGAGGCCGGGCCAATCGATGATCGACGCCCGTCAGAGCACGCGATCCTGCAGAATTCCGAGCATGCGTCTCAGCGGCTCCGCAGCGCCCCAGAGCAGCTGGTCCCCCACCGTGAAGGCGGAAATGTAGGCGCCGCCCAGATTCATCTTGCGCACGCGGCCGACCGGAACCTGCAGCCTGCCGGTCACGGCCGCGGGCGAGAGCTCGCGGATCGTCTGCTCGCGATCGTTGGGGATCAGCCGCACCCAGTCATTGGCGTCGGCGATCATCCGCTCGACCTCCGAGATCGCGATGTCGTCCTTGAGCTTGATGGTCAAGCCCTGGCTGTGACAGCGCATGGCCCCGACGCGGACGCAAATGCCGTCGATTGGAATCGGTGCCTCGCCCAAGCCGAGAATCTTATTGGTCTCGACATAGCCCTTCCATTCCTCGCGGCTCTGGCCATTCTCGAGCTGCGTGTCGATCCAAGGGATGAGGCTGCCGGCTAGCGGCGCACCGAAGCTCTCGGTCGGGAAGGCGGGCGCGCGCATGCAGTCGGTCACTTGACGATCGATCTCGAGAATCGCGGCGGAGGGATCCGCCAACGGACCCGCGACCGATCCATGCAGCTCACCCATCTGGGCCAGCAGCTCGCGCATGTTCTTGGCGCCGGCACCAGATGCCGCCTGATAGGTCATGGCGCTGACCCATTCGACGAGCCCGGCGTTGAAGAGCCCGCCGATGGCCATGAGCATGAGGCTGACCGTGCAGTTTCCGCCGACGAAATCGCGCTTGCCGGCATCCAGGGCGGCGTCGATGACCGAGCGATTGACCGGATCCAGGACGATGGTCGCCTCCGGCTCCATGCGCAGCGCGGAGGCCGCGTCGATCCAGTAGCCATCCCAGCCGGCGGCGCGGAGCTTGGGATAGACGGCCTTGGTGTAGCTTCCGCCCTGGCAGGTGACGATGGCGTCCATCTCACCCAGCGCCGCAACCGACTCGGCATCCAGCAGCGGGCTGCCTCCGCGCCCGACATCCGGGCCCAGCTGACCGGCCTGCGAGGTCGAGAAGAAGACGGGCTCGGCGATCCGCGCGAAATCCTGCTCCGCGCGCATCCGCTCCATGAGCACGGAGCCCACCATGCCACGCCAACCGACGAACCCTACCCGCTTCATCATCTCGCCCCGCACGTTCGATTAGTGAGTGACGCCGATCGCGGCTCGGCCAGGGGATTCTCCGCACATACCCGAATCAGGGGTAGCGGGAATCGCTCGGCCGCGCGCATGACGCCCTATGGATCTCAGCTCAGTGCCGCGACCACGGCATCGCCCATTTCGGCGGTGCCGACCTGCCGCATGCCCTCGGACATGATATCCGCAGTGCGCAGCCCCTGATCCAGGACCTGGGAGACCGCCTTCTCGATGCGGTCGGCCGCGGCCGGCGCATCCAGCGAGTAGCGCAGCATCATGGCGACCGAGAGGATGGTCGCCAGGGGATTGGCGACGCCCTTGCCGGCGATATCGGGCGCAGAGCCGTGGATCGGCTCGTACATGCCCTGCCCGTCGGCGTTGAGCGACGCGGACGGCAGCATGCCGATGGAGCCGGTGAGCATGGCGGCGCAGTCCGAGAGGATGTCGCCGAACATATTGGTGGTCACCATGACGTCGAACTGCTTGGGCGCGCGCACCAGCTGCATCGCGGCATTGTCGACATACATGTGGCTGAGGTCGATCTCAGGATAGTCGGCAGCGGTCTTGACGGCGACCTCGCGCCACATCTCGGTGCACTCGAGCACGTTCGCCTTGTCGACGGAGCACACCTTCTTGCCGCGCTTCATGGCGATATCGAAGGCGACGCGGCAGATGCGCTCGACCTCTGACTCAGTGTAGACCAGGGTATTGACGCCCTTGCGCTCGCCCGAAGGCAGCGTCTCGACCCCACGCGGCTGACCGAAATAGATACCGCCGGTCAGCTCCCGAACGATCATGATGTCGAGCCCGGAGACGACGTCCGCCTTGAGCGTCGAGGCGTCGGCGAGCTGAGGATAGAGGATCGCCGGGCGCAGATTGGCGAAGAGACCCAGACCGGCGCGCATGCCGAGCAGGCCCTTTTCCGGACGCTTGGAGATGTGCAGCGGCTCCCATTTGGGACCGCCGACCGCGCCGAGCAGCACCGCGTCGGACGCCTTGGCGGCCTCCAGGGTCTCGGCGGGAAGCGGGTCGCCAACCGCATCATAGGCCGCGCCGCCGATGAGGGCGTCCTCGATGCTGACATCGATGCTGCCGTCCGCCTGCAAGGCCTGCAGCACCTTCATCGCCTCGGCGACGATCTCGGGGCCGATGCCGTCACCGGCGACGACCAGAATCTTCTTGCTCAAATCTCGATCTCCAAATGCGTGTTTGTCGCGGTTGGCCGCCGCGGACGGATGCGGTCTAGATGAACAGCCAGGGCGCCTCTTGGCGACGACGCTCCTCGTAGGCGCGAATGGCATCTGTCTCCTGGAGCGTCAGTCCGATGTCGTCCAGTCCCTCGAGCAGACGGTGCTTGCTGCCCGAGTCGACATCGAAGCCGATAGCCCTGCCATCGGGCAGCGACAGCCTCTGCGCGGCGAGATCCACGCCGATGCTCAGCGGGGTCTCGCCCGTGGCCTTGGCGAAGAGGCTGTCGATCGTCGCCTTGTCGAGCACGATCGGCAGCAGGCCGTTCTTGAAACAGTTGTTGAAGAAGATGTCGGCGAAGCTCGGCGCCAGGATCACCTTGAAACCGAAATCCGCGAGTGCCCAGGGGGCATGCTCGCGCGAGGAGCCGCAGCCGAAGTTCTCGCGCGTCAGCAGGATCTGCGCCCGGGCGTAGCGCGGGTCGTTCAGCACGAAGTCTTGTTTGCGCGGGCGATGGGTGCAGTCCATGTCCGGCTCGCCATGGTCCAGATAGCGCCACTCGTCGAACAGGAAGGGGCCGAATCCGGTCCGCTTGATGCTCTTGAGGAACTGCTTCGGAATGATGGCGTCGGTGTCGACATTCGCCCGATCGAGCGGGGCGACCACACCGGTAAAGTTCTCGAAGGCTTCCATTACAGCTCCCTCACGTCGACGAAATGCCCGGTCACAGCGGCGGCGGCGGCCATCGCGGGGCTGACCAGGTGGGTGCGGCCGCCCTGCCCCTGACGCCCCTCGAAGTTGCGGTTCGAGGTCGAAGCGCAGCGCTCGCCAGGCTCGAGCCGGTCGGCGTTCATGGCCAGACACATGGAGCAGCCTGGCTCGCGCCATTCGAAGCCGGCCTCGACGAAGATCTTGTCGAGCCCCTCGGCCTCGGCCTGCTCCTTCACCAGACCTGAGCCTGGGACGACCATCGCCAGCTTGATGCCCTCGGCGACCTTGCGACCCTTGGCGATCTCGGCCGCGGCGCGCAGGTCCTCGATCCGGGAATTGGTGCAGGAGCCAATGAAGACCTTGTCCGGACGGATCTCGGTCAGCGGCGTCCCGGCGGTCAGGCCCATGTAGTCGAGCGCGCGACGGATGCCACTCGCCTTGACCTCGTCGCCCGCCTCGTCGGGGCTCGGAACCCGAGCATCGACCGGCAGAACCATCTCGGGCGAGGTGCCCCAGGTGATCTGCGGCTTGATGCTAGCGGCGTCGAGATGAATCACCTGGTCGAACTGGGCGCCCTCGTCGCTGACCAGGGTGCGCCAGTGCGCGGCGGCACGCTCGAACAGTTCGCCTTCGGGCGCGAGCGGACGCCCGCGCATGTAGTCGACGGTCTTGTCGTCCACGGCGACCAGACCGGCGCGCGCGCCGGCCTCGATCGCCATGTTGCAGACCGTCATGCGGCCCTCCATGCTGAGGTCGCGGATCGCCTCGCCACCGAACTCGATGACATAGCCGGTGCCGCCCGCCGTGCCGATCTCGCCGATGATGGCGAGCACGATGTCCTTGGCGGTCACGCCGGCGCCCAGCTTGCCGTCGACGCTGATCAGCATGGACTTGGACTTGCGCTGGATCAGGGTCTGGGTCGCCAGCACATGCTCGACCTCTGAGGTGCCGATGCCGAAGGCCAGCGCACCGAAGGCGCCGTGGGTTGCGGTATGGGAGTCGCCGCAGACCACGGTGCTTCCGGGCAGGGTGAAGCCCTGCTCGGGACCAATGACATGGACGACGCCTTGGCGCTTGTCGCCCATGCCGAGCTCGGTGATGCCGAAGGTCAGGCAGTTGGTGCCGAGCGCCTCGACCTGGATCCGAGACACCGGGTCCGCGATGCCCTTGGCGCGATCCGTCGTCGGGACGTTGTGATCCGGCACCGCCAGGTTGGCGCTGGTCCGCCATGGCTGGCGGCCCGCGAGCCGCAGCCCCTCGAAGGCCTGCGGCGAGGTCACCTCATGGATCAGCTGCCGATCGATGTAGAGTAAAGCCGTGCCATTGTCGTCGACACGGACGACGTGCTCGTCCCAGAGTTTGTCGTAGAGGGTCTTGGCGACCATGGCCCCACCTCAGTGCAAAAAACAGAATCGATTAGCATAGACCGCGCGCCTGGGAGTTGCAATTCCAGGCGCTGGCGTCGATTGAGAAGACCCCGCCGCCCGCGCCATAATCCGCACCTGCGGCAGACTGAGACAGAGGAAATGGACGGGAGCTGGGAGACAGAGGCGCCTGCGAGCGCCCGCAAGGGTTATCGCGCCGCGTGGCTCGGAGGCCGGCTGATCGCCGGCGCCGGATGGCTGCTCGCCCTGATCGGCGTCGCGGCGGGCCTGGCCGCGGCCTGGCTGCGCAAGGATATCGAGACCCTGGTGATGGCCGCGACCATCTGCCTGTCAGGCCTTGTCCTGATCGTCGTCGGCCAGACGATTCGGGCGGCGGTCGATAGCGCCATCCACACGCGCCGGATCCTGCTCTTGCTGCAAGCCGGCCCGCTGCAATGGGCCACGCGCCCGCCTCCCCCGCCGACACCGCCCGCTCCGCCGGAGCGCACACGCAACCAAAGCGAGTGGCTCAAGACCCCGTCGACCCCGATCTCCACGGCGATGCGCTCCAGCGTCGCAAGCGAGGACGTTCAGCCCTGCGTCAATCCCTTTTGCGAGCGACTGCTGCCGGAGAGCGCGGAGATCTGCCCGCATTGCAAGACGCGCCGGAAGCGCGTCGCCGTCTGAGACCGAGGTCAGGCCGTCAAGCGATCCAGACCGCCCATATAGGGGCGCAGCGCTTCCGGGATCACCACACTGCCATCGGCCCGCTGGTAGTTCTCCAGCACGGCGACCAGCGCGCGGCCGACGGCAAGGCCCGAGCCGTTCAGCGTATGCGCCAGCTCGGGCTTGCCGGTCTCCGGATTGCGCCAACGGGCCTGCAGGCGCCTGGTCTGGAAGTCGCCGAAGTTGCTGCACGAGGAGATCTCGCGGTAGGCCTGCTGGCCCGGCAGCCAGACCTCCAGGTCGTAGGTCTTGCGCGAGGAGAAGCCGAGATCCCCGGTGCAGAGCGTGACGACCCGATAGGCCAAGCCGAGTTTTTGAAGGATGGTCTCGGCATGCCCGGTGAGGGCCTCCAGCGCCTGCATGGATTCGTCCGGCCGCACGACCTGGACCAGCTCGACCTTCTCGAACTGGTGCTGACGGATCATGCCGCGCGTGTCCTTGCCATGCGAGCCGGCCTCGCTGCGGAAGCAAGGGGTGTGCGCCACCCATTTGCGCGGCATGGCATCGGCCTCGACGATGACATCGCGCGCCAGGTTGGTGACCGGCACCTCGGCCGTCGGGATCAGATAGAAATCCCGCTCGCCGGGGACCTTGAAGAGATCCGCCTCGAATTTGGGCAGCTGGCCGGTCCCACGCAGGCTGTCGGCATTCACCAGATAGGGGACATAGGCCTCGGTGTAGCCGTGCTCCGTGGTGTGGACGTCCAGCATCAGCTGGATGAGCGCGCGATGCAGGCGCGCCATGGGACCGGAGAGCACGACGAAGCGCGCGCCCGTCACCTTGGCGGCGAGATCGAAGTCCATCCAGCCGTTCATGGCGCCGAGGTCGACATGGTCCTTGGGCGCGAAGTCGAAGCTGGGCGGCTCGCCCCAGCGGCGCTCTTCCCGATTGTGGGACTCGTCTTGGCCGTCCGGGACGCTCGCGTCCGGCAGATTCGGCAGTCCCATGCTGATGTCCGTCACCTCCTGCTGGATCTCACCGAGACGGGCATCGGCCGCCTTCAGGCGATCGCCGAGGTCGGCAACGGCGGCGAGCAAGGGCTGGATGTCCTCTCCCGCCGCCTTCGCCTTGCCGATCGCCTTGGATCTGGTATTGCGCTCCTGCTGCAGGTCCTGAACCTGGACCTGCAGCGCCTTGCGCTCGGCCTCCAGGGCCTCGAAGCGATCCTTGTCCAGGGTCAGGCCGCGACGCGCGAGCTGCGCGGCGACCAGATCGAGATCGGTTCTCAGCAAACGTGGATCTAGCATTGAAGCTCCTTGGCAAACAATCGGCAGCATCGGCTGCCCGGTCAGTCGGCTCGATCGCGCCGGAAGTCGGGCGAGGGGCTAGGCCACCTCAGCCGTGGTCTTCCAGAACGCGGCGGTAAAATCGCCGGAGAGATAGCCCTCGTGGATCTGGTAGTCGACGTCCAGCTCCTGGCCCAGACGACGGATCTCGCGCGGCAGATAGAGATTGTAGATCGGCGAGGTATTCCAGCCCTTGAGCAGGTTGAAGACGAAGCCCAGGCGGCTAGCATCCAGGCACTTCTCGATGAAGCGGCGAGTCTCCTCGCGCGTCAGGGTGTTCATGGCGCCGCTGCAAACATAGACGTCCGCCTCCGGCAGGGGCTCGCCGAGGATGTCGCAGACGCGAATGTCCTGGCTGGTGCGCCGGCGCGCGGCCTCCACCATGGGCTCCATGACGTCCAGTCCGAGGTAATGCTTCGGCAGGTAGCCTTCGCGCTCCATGTAGCAATAGAGGTCGCCGAAGCCGCAACCGGCGTCGATGACCCTCAGCTCGCCGAGGTTGTCCGGCAGCATGGAGCAGAGGACGCGAAACCGGACCTCCTGCGTCTCCGTGGAGGCCCAATGCACGCCTTCGGCAGTCTCGCCGTGGGTCTGCAGCGCGCTGAGGTAGAAGGCTTGGTTGTCGACTTTCGGCATTGGGTATCACATCCTCTCTCGATGAGCGCGAGCGCGCTGCATGTCACCAGCTCAGGCTGCCGGGCAACAGGCCCTCAAGACACATTCGGCACAGCCAGGCCGCGTCTTGCAGACGTCCTTTCCGTGCCGCACCACGAGCGCGTGGTATTCGTTGTAGAGCGGCACGTCCGGAGCGAGCGCCATCTCGAAGGCGGCGCGAATCTCCTCATAGCCCTCGCCGCCGTCCAACAGCCCCAAGCGGCTGAAGATGCGCCGCGTGTAAGCGTCGACGACGAAGACAGGCCGCTCGAAGGCATAGAGCAGCATGTCGTCCGCGGTCTCCGGCCCAACGCCATTGACCCCAAGCAACGAATGCCGCAGCACATCGGTCTCGAGCGCACTCAAGCCCTCGAAACCGCCAGCGGCGATATAGTGCTCGCAAAAGGCGCTCAACCGCCGCGCCTTCACGTTGAAATAGCCGACTGGCCGCAGGGCCTCGGCCAGCCTTTCCGCCGGGATGGCAAGGATCGCCTCGGCATCCAGGGCGCAGTTGTCACGCAGCCGCTCCAGGGCAAGCTCCACGTTGGTCCAGGCGGTATTCTGGGTCAGCACCGCGCCGACCATGACCTCGAAAGGGCCGTCCGCCGGCCACCAGTGCTGCGGACCATAGGCGCTGAAGAGCGTCTCGAAGACGCGCCGTGCCGCCTCCTGCTCCACGCGCTACCCCCAGATGCCCCGGGTCACCACGACGATCCCCTGCTCGGAGACGGTGAAACGCTCGCGGTCGAGCTTGAGATCATGACCGATCTGCTCGTTGGGCGGGATCACCACCTCCTTCTCGACGATGCAGTTGCGCAGGTGCGCCCCTTCACCGACCTCGACGCCGTCGAAGAGGATGGACTCCTCGACGATGGCGCCATCCTTCACGCGAACGCAGGGGAAGAGAATGGAGTGGTTGACCCCACCACCACTGATGACAGTTCCCGCCGCCAGCATGGAATTGACGAAGACGCCCTCGTTCCCGCTCATGGGCCCGGGCACGGTGCGAGCCGGCGGGTATTGGCCCTGGTAGGTATGGATATTCCAGTCGGGCTGATAGAGATCGATGGGCGGCTCGGCGTAGAGCAGCTCCATGTTGGCGCGATAGTAGGCGTCGATGGTGGCCAGGTCGCACCAATAGCGGTCGGGCGTGACGCGCCCGCGCGCCTGACCGAAGCGATAGGCGAGCACGGACTGCGTGCGGGTCAAGGGCGCGACGACGTCGACTGCCAGATCCTTGTCCTCCCGCTCACCGCGCTCGATGCGGTCGATCTCATGGAGCAGGAACGCCTTGTCGAAGAGGTAGACGCCCATGGTCTGCAGTTGCTCGCCCGTCGCGTCGTCGTCAACCGGCGTCGGCGGACTGAGCGCTTGGATCCAGTCGTTCTCGCCGAGCCCTACAGATGCCTGGGTGCCCTGCCCCGCGCTCGACACCGGTCTGACCGCGACCGTGACCTTGGCTTGGGCCTCCTTGTGGGCTCTTACCAGCTCCGCATAGTCCATGCGGTAGACGACACCGCCATCCAGCACCAGGATCTGATCGGCCCGATTGCGCTCGATCAGATAGCGATTCTGCCTCAGGGCATCGAATGGTCCCGCATACCATTCCTGGGTCTGACGCATCTGAGGCGGCAGCGAGGTGATGAACTCGCCCAGCTCCGGATTGAAGATGGACCAGCCATCACGCAGGTGCTTCTGCAGCGAATGACTCTTGTACTGCGTCAGCACGAGCACCTGCCTCAGACCGGAATGCAGACAGTTCGCCAGGGTGAAATCGATGATTCGATACTTGCCGCCGAAGGGAGCCGCCGCCTTGGTCCTGTGCTGCGTGAGCACATCCGGACCCGCGCCGCGGTCGATCGCGAGAATGAGAATCAGGGTATCGGCAGACATAACGCAAAGTCCCAGGCGATAGCAGATCGAGAAGGCTCGACAGTCTAGCCGCCGGGCATCGAGGAAATCCAGGACGACTCGGAGCGACCGGATCCGTCGGCGCTCAGGCCGGCGCGTTGATGATGCGCTTCATGTCCCGCACCGCCTGCTCCAGCCCGCAGAAGACGGCCCGCGCAATGATCGAATGTCCGATGTTGAGCTCGCGCACACCAGGAATGGCGGCGACCGCCTTGACGTTGTGGTAGTCGAGGCCGTGACCCGCGTTGACCTGCAGCCCGAGATCCAATCCGAGGGCAACGGCTTGCCGAATCCGCTCCAGCGCCGCCGCGCGCTCGGCAGGCGAAGCTGCGTCCGCATAGTGTCCGGTATGGATCTCGACGACGGGCGCGCCCACGGCCTTGGCGGCCTCCAGCTGCAGGGGCTCGGCATCGATGAAGAGCGAGACGCGCACTCCGGCGTCGGCCAGTCGCGCGCAGAACGCCTTCAGCTCATCGCGCCGGCTGGCGACGTCCAGACCGCCTTCCGTGGTCAGCTCCTCGCGTCGCTCCGGCACTAGGCAGCAGTCGGCGGGCTTCAGCTCGCAGGCGATGGCGCCCATTTCCGGCGTTGCGGCCATTTCGAGGTTCATGCGTGTCTGCAGGATCTCCCGCAGCATACGCACGTCACGGTCCTGAATGTGCCGGCGATCCTCGCGCAGGTGGAGCGTGATGGCGTCCGCACCGGCATGCTCCGCGACCAGCGCCGCTTGGATCGGCTCCGGATAGCGGGTGCCGCGCGCCTGGCGCAAGGTCGCGACATGGTCGATATTGACTCCAAGCAGGATCTCGCTGCGAGCCCTTGGATCTGTTTGCATCGTGGATTCCTCAACACGCTCGTCATGGCACGGGGCTACCCGTGCCGGCCTTTGATGCCAATGGGAGCCGTCAGCTTTCAGCTACCAGCCACCAGCCACCAGCCACCAGCGGAGGAAAATCATACGGTTGCCGGATTTTCTGGCCGGCCAGCCGCTTATCCGCTGGGTGACTCAGAGAAGACCTGAAAGCAGCTCCGAAACAAAGCTATCAGCTGGCCGCTGGTGGCTGGCAGCTCTTTCTAGGTTGATGCTACCCGTCCGCGCCAAACCACCGTCGATACAGCTCGCGACTCTGAAGCGGCTTGTCCCCGAGATGAGGGGCCAGCGCAGTCCGCAAGAGTGCGCGCGCCTCGCGCCGCTGCTCTGCTTCTAGCCTTCCGCCAGCGGCCAGTGCCAGCAGCGTTGCACCCGATAGAAGCGGCCCGGGCTCGGCAGATCCAGCGAGCCGCACGCCCAGCTCGCTGTCGTAAACATAAGACAGATCGGGCTGCACCGGAATTCCATCGGACGCCGCCCGGTCCAGCGTCATGCCATAGCCGATCTCGTCGAGCAGTCGCAGCTCGAACTGCCTGAGCAGGGTATCGAGGTCAGGGTCCTCGGCCAGCGCGGCAAGCGCGGCCTGATAGAAGGCGAAGAGGGCGTCGTGCGGATCATTGCGCGCGAGGAGCCGCATGAGCAGCTCGTTCAGGTAGAAGCCCCCGAGCATGGCGCGCGCCTGCAGGGAAATCGCCGGGCCGGCGCCTTCGACGCAGGTCAATGTGCGCACCTCGCCGCGTCCAGTCGCCCCAAGCCACAGCGGCTGGAAGGGCTGCAAGAGGGCGCTCGCCGTGCTCTTCTTGCGCCGCGCTCCTTTGGCGATGGCGGGAAAACGGCCCTCCCCCGCGGCGAAGACCTCCAGGAGCAGACTGGTGTCGCTATAGTCGCGCCGATGCAGAACGAAGGCGAGGAAGAGCGCTTCCGAGCGGACCACTGTCAGACGATGATTGCGCTTCGCGCATCAGCGCTCGTCCGTGTACCCGAGGCTCGATATGGCGGCCTCGTCGCTCGACCAGCTCTTCTTGACCTTGACCCAAACCTCAAGGTGCACCGGACAGTCGAAGAGCTTCTGCATCTCCATGCGCGCCTGGGTGGCCACGGCCTTCAGCGCCTCGCCGCCCTTGCCGATGATGATGCCCTTCTGGCTAGCCCGCTCGACCCAGACCAAGGCGTGGATCTTGTAACGCCCATCCAGCTCCTCGAACCGCTCGATCTCCACGGTCGTCCGGTAGGGAAGCTCCTGTCCGTACCTTTGCATCAACTGCTCGCGCACCAGCTCGGCCGCGAAGAAGCGCTGGGAGCGATCGGTAATCTGATCCTCCGGGAAGACAGGCTCGCCTTCCGGTAGGGCCTTCACGACCATGTGCTCGAGCCGATCGACCTGATCCCCCTTGGTTGCGGAGATCGGGATGAGCTCGAGGAAGTTATGACGCGCGGCCAGGGTTTGCAGAAACGGCAGCAGGACTTCCTTCGACTGCACGCGATCGACCTTATTCACCACCGCAATCGCCGGGACGCCGGATTGCGCCACCGCCTCGAGTGCCTGGGCGTCCTCGTCCGTCCACTTCAGGGCCTCGACCACCAGCAGGACGAGGTCGGTGTCCCCAAGCGTCGACCGCGCCGTGCGGTTGAGATAGCGATTGAGGGCGCTCCCGCCCCGCTGGTGGATGCCGGGCGTATCCACGAAGAGGATCTGCCCCTCCGGCAACGTCTTGATGCCGAGGATGGAGTGCCGCGTGGTCTGCGCCTTGTGCGAGGTGATCGCCAGCTTCTGCCCCAAGATCCGGTTCAATAGGGTCGACTTGCCGACGTTCGGACGGCCGACGATGGCGACATAGCCGCAGCGGGACGGCGCTTTGCTAGACATCTCGAATCTGCTCCAGCATCAGCTCGGCGGCGGCCTGCTCGGCGCGCCGGCGGCTGGTGCCAATTCCGCGGCTACTGAGGTCGTCATCCTGCAGCACGCAGCTGACGGTAAAGGTTTGGTCGTGCTGATCGCCGTCGATGGCCACCACCACATACTCCGGCAAGGGACGCTTGCGGGCTTGAAGCAGCTCTTGGAGACGGGTCTTGGGGTCCTTGCCGGCCCGCGACGCGTCGGTCTGCTCGAGCTTGGCATGAAAGAGACTCAGGGCGACCCGCCGCGCCACCTCGAAGCCGGCATCGCGATAGACGGCGCCAAGCACGGCCTCTAGGGCATCCGCCAGGATGGAATCCCGTGCATGCCCGCCGCTGCGCAGCTCGCCCGCGCCCAGCCTCAGGTAATCGCCCAGTCTCAGGTCGCGCGCCAGCTTCGCCAGTGACTCGCGCTTGACCAGGGAGGCGCGCATGCGGCTGAGCCTGCCTTCGTCGGCCGCCGGAAAGCGGTCCCACAAGGCCTCCGCAATCACGAAGCCGATGAGGGCATCGCCGAGAAACTCCAGGCGCTCATTGTTGACCGCACTGGCGCTACGGTGCGTGAGCGCCTGCTCCAAGAGCTCCGCGTCTTGGGGCTCATAGCCCAGAGCCTTGGCGAGACGCCGAATGTCCGCGGTCACTGTCGCAGCGTGATCTCGACTTCATGCTTGAAGGCGGCCACGGCATCGACGTTGAAGAAGAGGTGCACCCGCTCCTCGTAATCCAGGGTCACGCGATAGGTCCGCCCATCGACCTTCTTGACCTTGAAGTCGGAGCCCTTCTTTCCGTACACACTGTTGATATTGAGACGCTTGTCGATCGCCGAGGTGATGCCACGCGGCCCACCTTGGATCTGCTGGGGATTGGCCTTGACCTCCTCCATGATGGTGCGAAGCGTCCAATAGTCCAGATAGAGCGGACCGACCTTGAGCACGATGGTCGCGAAAAAGGCCACGAGGGCGATGATGACGATGAAACCGAGCATCCCCATCCCGCGCTGCGCCGGGAAACGACGAGTCTTGCTAGACATGCTTAGAGCCTCCGATCAATCGATTCCGTCCCACAGGCGCGACCAGGCGATGGGGAAGCCCTCACGCGCGCCGTCCCAGTGCATCCAGATCGCGAACGCCTTACCCACCAGATTCTCCTCGGGCACGAATCCCCAGCAACGACTGTCGTTGCTGTTGTCCCTGTTGTCCCCCATGACGAAGTATTGCCCTTCGGGAACGCGCACCGCGCCATAGGCGAGCACCTGACAGCCGAACGGCAGATCGGGCGCCTCCGAGCGCGTCAGGATCATGTGCTCGACACCGTCCAAACTCTCCAGGGCCTGTCGCGCCCCCGTCATCTCCCGCCCGGAGCCAACCCCCGTATAGGTCCCGATCGGGAGCTGCGGCATCGCCTCGCCGTTCACATAGACCGTCTTGTCACGGTAGGCGATCTCGTCGCCAGGCAGCCCCACGACACGCTTGATGTAATCGGTGCGTGGGTCGAGCGGAAACTTGAACACCACAACATCGCCGCGCCTCGGCTCGCCGATCTCGACGAACTTGGCGTTGAGAACGGGCAGCCTGAGTCCGTAGGAGAATTTGTTGACGAGGATGAAGTCCCCCGTCAAGAGGGTCGGCATCATCGAGTTCGAGGGGATCCGAAAGGGCTCCACCAAAAAGGAGCGCAGGATGAGCACCGCGAAGATCACCGGAAAAAAGGAGCGCGCGTACTCCACGAGCACCGGCTCCTTGTAGGACGCGCCCGCCTCCTCGGCCTCGGCGTCACCCGCGCCCGCCAGCTCCGCTGCGCGCCGACGGCGCGGTGCCAGCACGGCGGCATCGACCAGCCAAATCCCGCCCGTTACCGCGGACGCCAAGACAAGAAAAGCCGGAAAGTCGAAAGTCATGGTCTGAGGTCTAGGCTCCTAATCTGGTAGGCCGAAAAGTCCTTGGGCCGAAAAGTCGGTGCGAGGCCGCCCACGCCATCTCTATGTCGAGAGCGCCCCTGCGAGGAAGGGCGGCTCAGATACGCCCCAAAGGTCTGCAAGCGTCGAGAATTCCCGCAACGGCTGACCGTCAATTATCTTTCCCGGTCTGGAGCACCGCAAGAAAGGCCTCCTGCGGGATATCCACCTTGCCAACCTGCTTCATGCGCCGCTTGCCTTCCTTCTGCTTTTCGAGGAGCTTGCGCTTTCGCGTGGCGTCGCCGCCGTAGCACTTAGCAGTCACATTCTTGCGCAGCGCCTTCACCGTGGTGCGCGCGATGATCTTCGAGCCGATCGCCGCTTGGATGGCCACCTCGAACATCTGCCGCGGGATCAGCTCCTTCATGCGCTCCGTCACCTCGCGGCCGCGCCCCTGAGAGACCGAGCGGTGGACGATGGAGGACAGCGAATCCACCTTGTCACCATTGATTAGCACATCGAGCTTCACCAGGTCGGAGGACTGGAAACGCTTGAATTCATACTCGAAGGAGGCGAACCCTCGGCTGCATGACTTGAGCCGGTCGAAGAAGTCCAGAACGACCTCGCTCATGGGCAGCTCGTAGGTGACTTGGACCTGCCCGCCCAGATACTGGATCTGCTTCTGCACGCCGCGCTTCTCGATGCAGAGGTTGATGACCGCGCCCAGGTAGTCCTGCGGGACGAGGATATGGGCCTCAATGATGGGCTCGCGCACCTCGCTGACCTTGGCCGACTCCGGCAGATCGGCCGGGTTGTCGATCCGTAACAGCTCGCCGTCCGTGCGCATCACCTCGTAGACGACGGTCGGCGCCGTGGTGATCAGATCCAGGTTGTACTCGCGCTCCAGCCGCTCTTGGACGATCTCCATGTGGAGCATCCCGAGGAAGCCGCAGCGGAAGCCGAAGCCGAGCGCCTGGGAGACCTCGGGCTCATAGTGCAAGGCGGCGTCGTTCAGCCTCAACTTGCTGAGGGCCTCGCGCAGATCCTCATAGTCGTCGGAAACGACCGTGTAGAGCCCCGCGAAGACGCGCGGACGCATCTCCTTGAAGCCGGGTAGTTTCTCGGCCTTTTGGTCCGGCAGTGTGATGGTGTCGCCGACTGGCGCCCCGTCGATCTCCTTGATGCCGGCGATCATGTAGCCGACCTCGCCCGCCCCGAGGGAGTCCTGCTCGGTCTTCTTGGGCGTGAAGACGCCCACGTTGGTCACCTGCTGCGTCCGTCCGGTGGACATGATGAGAATCTTGTCGCGCTTGCGCATCTGACCGTTCACGACACGGACCAGAGACACCACCCCGACATAAGGATCGAACCAGGAGTCGATGATCAGCGCCTGCAGCGGGGCCTCACGATCTCCGGTCGGCGGCGGGATCTTCTCGACGAGCGCCTCGAGCAGATCCGGGATGCCAACACCTGTCTTGGCGCTCACCCTCAGCGCGTCCTTGGCCTCGAGCCCGATGATCTCCTCGATCTCGGTGATCACCCGCTCGGGCTCAGCCGACGGCAAATCGATCTTGTTGAGCACGGGCAGCACCTCGAGCCCCTGCTCGATCGCCGTGTAGCAGTTGGCAACGCTCTGGGCCTCGACACCCTGAGCGGCATCCACGACCAGCAGAGCGCCCTCGCAGGCAGCCAAGGAGCGCGAGACCTCGTAGGAAAAGTCCACGTGGCCGGGCGTATCGATGAAATTCAGCTGATAGGTCTCGCCATTTCGCGCCTGATAGCCCAGCGTCACGCTCTGCGCCTTGATGGTGATGCCGCGCTCGCGCTCCAGGTCCATGGAATCCAGAACCTGGGTAGACATCTCGCGATCCGTCAGGGCACCGCTGATCTGGATGAAGCGATCCGCAATCGTCGACTTACCGTGATCGATATGGGCGATGATCGAGAAGTTGCGGATGTGACTGAGATCGGTCATTGGGTGCCTAGATATGGCCAAAGGAGGTTGAGACAGGACATCGCCAGCACTCGACAGAGAGCGGCGAATCGCGCCGAGCCTGTGACTAGAGACACCGACTCTGAGAGGCTCGGGAGCGCGCCAGGCACGAAAGTCAATCCGCAATCATAGCAGATCGGGGATAGCGGCCGCATCAAGCAGGCGAGCCTGGAGGTGATGGCCGAGGGGCGAGCCTGTGCAGAAAGGCCTGCGACTCAGGTCCGACGGCGCAGGTGCCGAGACGCTATGAACGTATGCGCGAAAACCTTGGAGCCGGAACGAGCGCGAGGCCGACCGAGGACGCAGACAGGGCGCTCGAAGGATAGCTTGCGTCCCCGCTGGGCGAGCCCAGCGTGCCTGCGCGATCTGGCAAGCATCGGCACTCAGGCTTTGGCCATCCTCGGGGACGGGAGGATGGCCGGTCGGGGATCGCCTTACTCCTTCGGCACCTTGATGGCGTAGAACATGCGACCCTCACCACGCTGGACCAGGGTAGCCACTGAACGGCCCGGATCGATCCCGGCCAAGATCCGATTGAAATCGGCAATGCTCGACACGGGCTGATTGTCCAGCATCAGAATGACGTCGCCGACGTTCAGGCCGGCCTGGTCTGCCGGACCTGCCTCCAGGGACTCGACGAGCACACCACCCTTTTCGGCCCCGAGCTGCTTGCGCTGCTCCGGCGTCAAATCGCGCACCACGATCCCCAGGCGGTTGGCGGCCTCTTGCTCCGGGGCACCGCCGCTGCTTGCAAGCGCTTCCTCTTCCGGAAGCTCGCCGATGCGCACCTTGAGCTGCACGCGCTTTCCGCTACGCAGGACGTCCAGGCTCGCGGTCGCACCCACGGCGGTCTCGCCGACAAGTGGAGGCAACGAGCTGGATGCCAGGATCTCGGTCCCGTTATAGCGCAGGATCACATCGCCAGGACGCATGTCCGCAGCTGCGGCTGGGCTGTCCGGAAGGACCTGGGCGACCAGCGCGCCTTTCGGCTGATCCATTCCGAAGGATTCGGCGAGCTCTCGAGTCACGTCCTGAATCAGCACGCCGAGCCAGCCACGGCTGACACGGCCCTTGGTCTTGAGCTGGCTCACCACATCCATGGCCACATCGATGGGAATCGCGAACGACAGCCCCATGAAGCCACCCGTCCGGCTGTAGATTTGGCTGTTGACGCCGATCACCTCGCCCGACAGGTTGAAGAGCGGGCCGCCGGAGTTGCCCGGATTGATCGCCACGTCCGTCTGAATGAAGGGCACATAGTTCTCGGACGGTAGGCTGCGCCCCTTGGCGCTGACGATGCCTGCGGTCGCCGAGGATTCGAAACCAAAGGGCGATCCGATCGCCAGCACCCACTCTCCAACCTGCAGGTCCTTGGATGAGCCAATCTTCGCCGCCGGCAAATTCTCGCCATCGACCTTGAGCAAGGCGATGTCGCTGCGCTTGTCGATACCAATCAAGGATGCGACGAACTCGCGCCGGTCGCTGGTTCTGACGATGATCTCGTCAGCACCCTCCACGACATGGGAGTTCGTCAGCACATAGCCATCCTGCGAGACGAAGAAGCCCGACCCGAGCGAGCGTGACTGAAAGGTGTCGTCCGGGATCTCGCCCTCTTCGCCGAAAAAGTGCCGGAAGAAGTCGTTCAGCGGGCTGTCCTCGGGCAGATCCGGCACGGAAAAGCCACGCAGGCTCTGAGAGACGGATGCGGACTGTTTGGTGCTGATGTTCACCACTGCTGGGCCATTCTCGGAGACCAAACCGGTGAAATCCGGCAGCTCACGACTCAGGGCCAGACCCGGGGCCAAGGCGCAGCAGAGCAATGCGGTCAAGGCGATCGACAGTTTCGGTGTGGCTCGCATGAATGCTCCAGGGTTGCTTCGAATCAAGCAGGATCGTCGGCGACTGCCGAGGGGGCAGCCACGCATCCTGCGGACGTCGAGCCGAGGCGCCTCAGGATGCGTGGCTGCTGCTCGGGCCGACCGGATAGTCGGGCACTGTAGCCGCGAAGCCAGAGCAATGCCAGTGTGAAGCCGAGCACGGCACCCAAGAGGCTGGCCGAGTCGGCCCGGGCACCGCCGAAAGACTGACCGAGGGCTGCCCCCGCCATGAGCGCGGCCAGGGGAGCGAGATAGGCGGCGACGGCGGCGGCGAGCAGGCTCGACTCCTTGACGCCGACCGTCACGCGATCACCCACGCGCGCACCGACCTGATTCAGGGCGAGCAGCTCGACGGGGCGGCGGCCGAAAAATCGCTCCAACAGCGAGGTCCCGCAGGCGCCATGGACGGCGCATTGCCCGCAAGCACTCTTGCGCTGGGTGCGCACGCGCGCACGCGCGTCAATCAGGGCGGTAACCACCCCCTCCTCCTCCAGCGTGCCGGCACCGGTCATTGCGAATCGGCCGCGTCTTTGAGGCGCACGCCGCCCACGGCCTGCTGCACCGTCTGCATCGGGACCTCGCCGACGGCGATCAGCTGATAGCCCCGCAAGCTCCGTCCCGCGGCATGGACGGCTCCGATGCTGGCGGCACCTTCGAGCCCATTCTCCATATCCTGATCGATGTAGATGGAGTAGGCGGACAAACGATCCGTGAACATGAAATGCTCGATGATCGATCCGCCCGGCTGCTTCATCTCATCGTGCATGACCAGCTCGAAACCGGCCGGCACCTCGAGAAAGCGCCACCTGCCCTCGGCAGAGGTCGCCGGCGCACTGCGAACTGGCTGCCCGCTGGATTCCGGAGCCGGCCCCTCGGGCGAGCGCACGGCGACCGAGGTGAACATCAGCTGCTCCAATGGCTGCTGCTCCTGATCGATCAAGTCGGACTTCAGCGGCAGCGCGGTCTCGCGATCGATGTGGAAGCGGTACCCATAGCGCAGGGCGTCGCGCGGGATGATCCCGACGACATCCGTATCGCGACCGGCGATCCGGGCCGCGCCGAGCATCCGGACCTCGTAGTTGTCCACCAGGGCATCGGGGTCGATCCCCTCGGTCTCGAGGAAGCGGCTCTGGCCATTCTGCTCGACGGAGATCGGATGACCATTGGGCATGACGCACATGACGCGCTCCTGCGCCCGCACGACCGCCCGAATCGGGCCGCTCAGCGAGATGAGGCGCTCGTGGACTTCCCCGTCCACGACCTGGTGGCGCAGATCCATCGCCTCCAGACGGTTCTCGTGGAGATAGACGAGCGTTCCTTCGTAGTCCAGTGAGCGCACGGCCTCGGCCATGCGGGCCAACAGCTCGGCGGAACGACCGGTCTGAGCGTCTTCGCCAGCCGAATGTGGAGCTTCGCCCTCGCTCGCGACGGCAGACGCGATCGCACAGGTCCAACAGAGGATGACCAGCAGCCCGGCGACCCAGACGCGACGGCTATCGCCCAGACTCATAGCCAACCAATGTCGCATAGGGAAGCATGCCCTTGGCTCCGGTCGCCGGAGCCGTGGCCTGATGGGTCACCAGGTAGAGATCCAGCTTGCTCGCCAAGCCTGGCTGCTCGAGCTGCAATCGACTGATGGGAATCGACTCGCGCTCCACGAAGCGAGGCGCCATGTCGCCCTCGCGCGGAATCGAGCCCGAGTCTTGCAAGAGGGTCGGGGCGGCGAGAAAGGCGACGAAGGCAGCCGAGGCAGCCATCGCCAGCGCCGCCAGCTTTCGCGCCCCTGGGCGCTTCCGAGCGCTACCGCGGCTTACTGGCAAGGGTATCGGCTCTTGCTCCAGCCGCGCCCACACCTGATCCGCAATGCCGCGGCAGCCTGGGTCGATGCCTTCGGCCCTGATCGCTTGCCCGATCAGGCCATAGCGCTCCCAAGTCCCACGCAGTTCTCCGTCCCCATTGACTGCATCCAAGACCCGCAGCGCCGATCTCGAGCCGAGCTCGCCATCGAGAAGCTGCGAAAGTCGCTGTCTATGCTCGTCGGTCATCATTGCATGCCTGAGCTGTGTTGAACGGATAGTCGGTCCCGGCCCGCGAGGGCGTCGGCCCAACCGTGCGACGGTCGGTGCAGCCTGCCCACGCCCGCCGGGACTTTCTGCACCCTGCATTGCCGCTCAGTCATCGAGAAGCGGACGCAGCCGTTTGTCGATGGCCTCGCGGGCCCTGAAGATTCGTGATCGCACGGTGCCGATCGGGCACTCCATCGTCGTCGCAATCTCTTCGTAGGTCATTCCCTCGAGCTCACGGAGCACGATCGCCGTGCGCAGGTCGTCGGGCAAGTCGTCGAGCGCGCGCTGGACGGTCATCGCGATCTCGTCGCGCAGCAGGTGACGCTCCGGCGTCGCGCCTTCGCGCAAGCGTCCACCCATATCCATTTGCTCGGCGACTTCAGCCTCCACGTCCTCGCCAGGCGGCCGTCGACCTTGCGCGACCAGGTGATTCTTGACCGTATTGACCGCGATCCGGTACAGCCAGGTGTAGAAGGCGCTCTCCCCGCGAAAGCCTGGCAGCGCGCGATAGGCCTTCAAGAAGGCATCCTGGGTGACGTCCAACACCTCGCTCGGGTCTCGCAGATAGCGCGAGATGAGGGCCGAGACTTTCTGCTGGTACTTCAGAACCAGAAGGTCGAAGGCGCGTTTGTCGCCGGCCTGAGCGCGCTCGACGAGTGCCCGGTCGGCGCTGCGCTCAGACATCCGAGCTCACCGCCGCGCATTCTTCGACGCACCCAGTTCGGATGGACAATCGACATCTTCGGAAGTTCTTGACCGTCATCGTGTCAGCAGGAGGTTTTCCAGCCTGGTTCACAAAATCTTGATCCTAGTCGCCAAATCGACGAGTTTACCCGAGACGATGAGGGCACCTGCGCGCGATGTCGACCTACCGCCGCAACCGCCTGCCCCCGGGACGCAAACTGAGAGACGAATCGAGTCATGCACGAGAACTGCTACCGCCACGATGTTTTGATTCTCGGCAGCGGAGCCGCGGGCCTCAGCCTCGCCCTGCGCCTGGGCGACGACCTCTCGGTTGGCGTGGTCTCGAAACGAGAGCTGATCGAGGGCAGCACGCTCTACGCACAGGGCGGCATTTCCGCCGTGCTCGATGCGAAGGACTCGATCGAGTCCCACGTTCAGGACACGCTCAAGGCCGGGGCCGGCCTTTGCGACCGGGGCGTGGTGAGATTCGTCGTCGAGCATGGGCCGGGCAACATCCGCTGGCTGCTCGATCAAGGCGTTCAATTCACGCGAGACGAGGAGTACACCTCCGCGGGCGGCTACCATCTTACCCGAGAAGGGGGACATACTCACCGCCGCGTCGTCCACGCGGCCGACGCCACCGGCAAAGCCGTCGCGACAACGCTAGAAGCACGGGTGCGCGAGAAGCAGAACGTCACCCTCTACGAGCAGCACATCGCGGTCGACCTCATCACCTCGCGGCACCTTCCCGACGGCAAGGACCATCGCTGCCTGGGAGCCTACATCCTCAACCGCGGCAACGCTCGCGTGGAGACCTTCCTGGCGCGCTTCGTCGTCCTGGCGACCGGCGGCGCCAACAAGGTCTACCTCTACACCAGCAACCCCGACGTCTCCACCGGCGACGGCATTGCCATGGCCTGGCGCGCCGGATGCCGGGTCGCCAACATGGAGTTCATGCAGTTCCATCCGACCTGCCTCTATCACCCGGAGGCGCGCTCATTCCTGATCACCGAGGCACTGCGCGGCGAGGGCGCCAAGCTGCTCCTGCCCGATGGCGACCGCTTCATGCCGCGCTTCGACGCGCGTGCCGAGCTAGCGCCGCGCGACATCGTCGCCCGCGCCATCGACCACGAGATGAAACGACTGGGCGCGGATTGCCTCTACCTGGACATCTCGCACCGCCCGGCCGATTTCATCACGGATCATTTCCCGACCATTTACGCACGCTGCCTCGAGCTTGGCATCGACATCACCAAGGAGCCGATTCCCGTGGTGCCCGCGGCGCATTACACCTGTGGCGGCGTCATGGTCGACCGCAACGCGCGCACCGATCTCGCCGGCCTCTATGCCAGCGGCGAGACGGCTTACACAGGGCTGCATGGGGCGAACCGCATGGCGAGCAACTCGCTGCTCGAGTGTCTGGTCTACTCCGAGTCGGCCGCCAGGGACATTCAGGCCCTGCTGCCAAGCTACGAGCGGCCGCCGGAAGTCCCGACCTGGGACGAAAGCCGCGTGACCGAGCCGGACGAGGAGGTGGTCGTCACCCACAACTGGGAGGAGCTGCGCCGGTTCATGTGGGACTACGTCGGCATCGTCCGCACCAATAAGCGGCTGCGACGCGCCAAGCGGCGCGCGGACCTGCTGGCCCAGGAGGTCATCGAGTACTACAGCAACTTCCGCGTCGGCAACGACCTGATCGAGCTGCGCAATCTGCTCGAAGTCGCCGACCTCATCATTCAGTCCGCATTGAGGAGGCGCGAGAGCCGGGGGCTGCACTACACCCTCGACCACCCGCTGAAGGATGCCAGCCAGCGCCTGCCAACCGTGCTCATCCCCGATGACTACCAGCCCAGTCGCCAGGAATGAGTCCGCAGCGGTGGGCGCAGTGAGGCCGCGCCTCGGCGCCTATTCGCAGCGGCTCGAAGACCCGCTTGGTCGATCGAGCCCGAGACGATGCGCACAAGCCTCCCAGTCTCCCTCCACGCACCGGGTCTTCCTGCAATCGAACTCGCAAGCCGCGAGATCGTCGGGGACGGCATCCACCCAAAAGCGCGCGAAGCTGAGCCGCAGCCGCGTCAGGAAGCTCGCTGGAGTCTTGGTTGTCTTGGTCATGTGTCAGCTCTCTAGGGGGCTTGCATGAAGGAGGAGCGAGCGCGCTCGCCAGGCGCCCATCCGCTCGGGAGCAGGGCTCGATTGTGACCTTCGCGGCAAGAACGACAACCACAAAGTTAGCGTGCATTACCGAGTGCCGCTGCAGGCGCTAGAGACTCGATCATATCGCGCGACGGGATCGAATGGCGTGACGGGATCGGATAACGCAACATCGGACGGTGCGAGCAAAGGAGTAAGTCGATGCAAGAGCAAGCAAGCAGCGCCGAGCCAGGGGAGACTGCAGCCCCCGAGCTAGGCAGGCCCCATGCGAGGACCATGGACCTGGGCCAAGGGGGACTGGGCCGGTCGGGGCCGCTGAAGGATTTCTTCTGCCCGCGCCCCTGGGAGCATTTCGAGGTCAGCTCGGGCGGTGTCGCCTGGGTCTGCTGCCCCGCCTGGCTGAGCACGCCGATCGGCAACTGCCGGGAAGCGGACATCATGGACATCTGGAATTCCGCGGCAAGCCAGCGCATTCGAGCCAGCATCCTAGACGGCTCCTTCGCATACTGCGGCCAGCAAGAGTGCCCCGTGATCCAGAACGGCAGCTTGATGCGCCGCAACGCCCTGCCAGACGCCCGCCTCGAGCGCATCCTCGCGCAGGGCCTGACCGTGATCGACGAGCCGCCGCGCACCTTCAATCTCTGCTACGACGAATCCTGCAACCTCGCGTGCCCGAGCTGCCGAGCCCAGCCGATCCACCATACCCGGGGCCCGGCCTACGAAGAGAGACTCGCGATCCAGCGCAGGATTACCTCGAGCCTGTTCTCGGAGCCGCACACCGCGCGCTTTCAAGTCAACGTAACCGGCTCCGGCGACCCGCTCGGCGCCAAGCTGATGCGCGATCTCCTCTTGGGGATCGATGGAGCGCGATTCCCGAACGTCACCATCCATCTTCAAACCAATGGCGTCCTGCTGACCCCGAAATACTGGCGCGCCCTCGGCAAGATTCACGACAACCTCGGGCAGATCCTCGTCTCCTTCGACGCGGCGACGCCTGAGACCTATGCCTACACGCGCCGCGGCGGCGATTGGGAGCGGCTGAATCACAACACCCGCTTCCTCGCCGAGCGTAGAGCGGAGGGCGCCTTCGACTGGCTACGGCTGGACTTCGTGGTACAGAAGAGGAACTTTCGCGAAATTCCCGCCTTCGTCGAGCTTGCCCAGCGCCTCCGACACGTCGACCAGGTCACCTTCGCCCTGATCTCGGATTGGGGCTCCTACTCCCCTGAGGCCTTCGCGGAGCACGCCGTCTGGAGACGGGATCATCCCGAGCACGAGGCCTTTCTGGAGGGACTGCGCAGCCCTATCCTCGACGACCCCATGGTCTACCTCGGCAACGTCGCCGAGTACCGCCGCCAGGCCCTGCGGGATGGGGAGACACGCTGAGGCGCCTGAAGCCGCGCGCCGCCAGTCGTGCTAGAGCACCTTTGTCACCAGCTTGACCGCCATGTCCTGTGGATCGCTCTCGATGCGGAAGCCGAGCGACTTCACCAGGGCGAGCATGCGGGTGTTGGCGGTCAGCACCTCGCCCTCCATGAGGCGAAAGCCGCGTAGGCGCGCGTTCTGCATGAGCGAGCGCATCAGCCGCGCGCCGATGCCGAGGTTGCGCCAACTGTCGGAGACCACGATCGCAAACTCACAGGCCTCCCCGCCTGGGCGCGACATGTAACGGGCCACGCCGACCTCGACCTCCCCTCCATCGTGCTCGACCACGCCGATGAGGGCCATCTCGCGGTCGTAGTCGATCTGGGTAAAGCGCACCAGCATCTCGGGTGTGAGCTCTTTGATCGCTTGCATGAAGCGAAAATACTTCGTCTGCTCCGAGAGGCCGCGCACGAACTCCTGCTCCATTTCCGCGTCTTCGGGTCGGATCGGCCGGATCACCAAGTCCTTGCCATCCGGGAGCTGCACCCGTTCGATGAGATGACCGGGATAGGGGTGGATCGCCATGTGGCCGTAGGTCGGCTGCTGCGGCGGTCGATAGTCGACATTGATGCGCACGTCGACGGCGATCACCTCCTTGTCGTTGCCGATCAGCGGGTTGATGTCCATCGCGATGATCTCGGGAAGCTCGCAGACCATCTCGGAGACACGCTGCAGAATCCTGGCAAGCGCCACCCGATTCATCGGCGGCATCTGCTGGAAGGCCCCCATGAGCCGCGCAACCCGGGTTTGATCGATCATCGTCTCGATGATGAAGGCGTTGAGCGGCGGAAGCCCCAGGGCGCGGTCGCCCAGCACCTCGACCTTGGTTCCCCCCGCCCCGAAGACGATCACGGGACCGAAGATCTTGTCGCGAAAGACGCCGATCATCAGCTCGCGCGCCGAGCGGCTCGAGACCATGTGCTCGACGGTGATCCCCTCCAGCCGGGCCTCCGGACGCAAACGCTGTGCGCGCTCGACGATCTCGCTGAAGGTGCGTCGCACGGACTGCGCGTCGTCGATGTTGAGCTTGACCCCATCGACGTCCGACTTGTGCTCCAAGTCGGGCGAGTTGATCTTCATCACCACCGGAAAGCCCAGGGCCTCGGCGGCCATCAAGGCCTCATTGGGCGTGCGCGCCAGCACCGCCTGCATGGTCGGGATGCGGAAGGCCGAGAGGATGGCCTTGGCCTCGATGGTCCCCAAGACCTTGCGCCCCTCGGCCATGACGCCCTCGATGATGAGCCTAGCCCCTTCCACATCCGGCGGATCCTCGTGCGAGAGTGGTGCCGGCGACTGCATGAGCAGTTTCTGGTTGCGCTGGTGGATCGCGAGGAAGGAAAAGGCCTCGACCGCCGCCTCGGGACTGTCGAAGTGCGGGACGTCGTGCTCTGACAGCAGGGACTGCGCCTCGACCACGTGATTGCCGCCCATCCAGCAGGCGAGCACCGGCTTGCGGCTCCCCTTGCTCGCCTCGATGACCTGCTGCGCGGTCGCGACCGGATCGCCAAAGATCAGCGGGGCGAGGATGCAGAGCACGCCATCGACTTCCGGATCCGCAATACAGGCATCCAGGGCCTGACGATAACGCTCGGCCGGCGCGTCGCCGATGATGTCGATGGGATTGCCGTGAGACCAATAGTCCGGAAGCGCCTGCTCCAGCGTCTGGCGCGTGCTGTCGCTGAGCTGCGCGAGGCTGAGCCCGAGCTCAACCGTCCGGTCGGCGGCCAGCACGCCCGGCCCGCCGCCGTTGGTGATGATGGCGATCCGATCACCCGACAGCCGCCTGCGTGTCCCGAACACCTGGGCCGCCGCAAAGAGCTGATCGAGATTGGCGACCTGCACCACGCCGGCGCGGTCCGTCACCGCGCGGAAGACGTCCGGAGAGCCGACGAAGCCGCCCGTGTGCGACTTGATCGCGCGCGTCCCGGCCGGATGCCGTCCGGCCTTGACGATGATCACCGGCTTGAGCCGCGCGGCGGCCCGCAAGCCGCTCATGAAGTGCCGCGCATTCCGCACGCCCTCGACGTAGAGCAGGATGCATCGGGTCTGGGTGTCCAGCGCCAGGTAGTCGAGGATGTCGCCAAAGTCCACATCCGCCGCCGCCCCCAGCGAGACAACCGCCGAGAAGCCCACGCGGCGCGGCTCCGACCAGTCGATCATGGCGGTGCAGATGGCACCGGACTGCGAGACCAGGGCCACATTGCCCCGGCGCGGCAGATCCTGACCGACGCTGGCGTTGAGCCCGTGCTGCGGACGCATCACGCCTAGGCAGTTCGGACCCAGGACACGGATGCGGTTGCGGCGCGCCGCCTCGACCATCTTTTCCTGGAGTGCCTTGCCGCGCTCGCCGTGCTCGCCGAAGCCCGCGGAATGCACGACCGCCGCCTTGACGCCGAAGCTGCCGCATTGATCCAGGATGGCGGGAACGCACTCCGCGGGGGTCGCGATGAGGGCCAGATCGATCTGCTTGTCGAGCTCGTTCAGCGAGCTGAAGCAGGGCTGACCGGCGACCTGATCGTATTTGGGGTTGATCGGATAGCACTGGCCTTTGAAGCCACCGGCCAGGACATTGCGGAAGACCATGCCGCCGATCGAGCCCTCGTTGTCGCTGGCGCCGAACACAGCGACCGCGCTGGGCGTAAAGAGTTGATCAATATCGGTCAAGCGCATGGAGTCTGCCCTCTGAGGCTAAAAAGGCGTTAATCTGCGGATTTGGCGCGAGCAGCCGGCGCGCGACGCCGCGACACACGAACGAAAGAGAGCCGCAAGTCATCCAGGACGAGTCGTCCAAGGCGAGTCATTCAGTGGATGTCCATCGCGGTCGAGCCTTGAGGACAAAGCATGAACCTCGCCTTTATCTCTCACCAGTCCTGCCGGGAGCATCAGATGGGCGCTCATCACCCGGAGTGCCCGGAGCGACTCCACGCCATCCAGGACCGCATGATCGCATCCGGCATGGAGATGCTCGTCACCCATTACGACGCGCCCCAGGCCAGGGTCGAGGACCTCGCCCGGGTTCATGATCGCGACTACATCCAAGGGATCTTCGACGCATCACCGAGCGCGAGCGATGTCCTGGCCTGGATCGACGGGGACACGGCGATGAACAGCCATTCCCTGGAGGCCGCGCTGCACTCGGCCGGGGCCGCCCTCCTGGGGGTCGATCTGGTGATGAGCGACAAGCATCACGCCGCCTTCTGCTGCGTGCGTCCGCCGGGACATCACGCGGGCCGCGCCCGCGCCAGCGGCTTCTGCATCTTCAACAATGTTGCCGTCGGCGCCGCCTACGCCATGGAGCGCTACGGACTGGAGCGGATCGCCATCGTCGACTTCGACGTCCATCACGGCGATGGCACCGAGGAGATCTTCATCGGCGATGAGCGCGTGCTCTTCTGCTCGAGCTTCCAGCACCCCTTCTATCCCGGCACTGGCGCGGACACAAACGCGGCCAATGTCATCAATCTCCCCCTGCCGCGCCTGACCGACGGCCAGGCGTTCAAGGCCGCGGTCGAAAAGGCCTGGCTCCCGCGACTCGACGCCTTCGCGCCGCAGCTGATCATGATCTCGGCCGGTTTCGACGGTCATCTGGAAGACGACATGGCGCACTTCAATCTGCGCGAGGCGGACTATGGCTGGATCACACGGGAGATCCATCATCTTGCGCGCAAGCATAGTCATGAGCGCGTCGTCTCCTTCCTGGAGGGTGGCTATACCCTCTCGGCACTAGGCCGCTGCGTGAGCACGCACGTCGACGAGCTCATCGGCCATCTCTAGGTCCGCTCCTGGCGCCAGCGGCGCGGCAGTCTCGAGCCGCTGAGCCGCCCCGTCCATCGGGGCGATCGCAGCTCGCCGCGCGAGGCCAATGCTGCATCGCAGCACAGGATAGACTTAGCCCCCCCTGGTTGCAATCGCCGCTCGGCGCGAATCTCCCGTTCCGAACTGGAGCCATGGGCTTCGGGCATTGGCACCAAGCCCATCAGACCGAATATTGGCCACGGAGAGAACCCTAGCCGCCGAAGACCGCTCCAGGTCTCAAGGACAAGACATGACCGCCATTCTCTGGCTGAGGCGCGATCTGCGCCTGGATGACCACCCCGCGCTGCAGGCCGCGATCGCCAACGGGCGCAAGCTCCTGCCCCTCTATATTCACGCCCCGGACGAGGAAGCGCCCTGGCAGCCAGGGGGCGCGAGCCGCTGGTGGCTGCACGGCAGCCTCCAATCCCTCGACGCCGCGCTGCGCGAGCGCGGCAGCCGGCTGCACATTGCGCGAGGCGACAGCCTCGAGGTGCTCAAGCGGCTCGCCGCCGAGACGGGTGCGACCGAGATCCACTGGAGTCGTCTCTACGACCCGGCCACGCGCGAGCGGGATACGCAGATCAATCAGGCCCTGCGCGCCGAGGGGATCCGATGTGACAGCCACTGCTCCACCCTGCTCTTCGAGCCTTGGGAGATCGCCAACGCCGAGCAGCAGCCCTACCGCGTCTTCAGCGCCTTCTGGCGCGCCTGCGTCAAGGCGCTGAAGGAGCCGCAGCCGCTCTCCGCGCCGGAGCGACTTCCGCCGGCACCCGAGATCGCGGAAGGCGCCAATCTGGACTCGCTAGAGCTCCTCCCGACGATCCCCTGGGACGCCGGCCTGACAGCAACCTGGGCTCCCGGCGAGCGAGGCGCGCAGCAGCGGGTGCAGGCATTCCTCGACGGACAGGTCGCGGACTATGGCGAGCGACGCGACCAGCCTGGCATCCCAGGCACGTCCCGACTCTCTCCCTTTCTCCACTTCGGCGAGATCAGTCCAAGGCGCATCCTGCGCATGGTGATGGACCGCTTCGGAGACCCAACCGCCAAGCCCGTCGAGGCCTTCGTCCGCGAAATCGGCTGGCGCGAGCTCGCCTACCACCTGCTCTATCACTTTCCGCAGACGCCCGCCGAGCCGCTGAATGCGCAGTTCGCCGATTTCCCCTGGGCGAGCGGCGACGTCGCGAGCCAGCTCAAGGCCTGGCAGCACGGACAGACGGGCATCCCCATGGTCGATGCCGGAATGCGCGAGCTCTGGCACACCGGGTGGATGCACAACCGCGTCAGGATGGTGGTGGCGTCTTTCCTGACCAAGAATCTGCTAATCCCCTGGCAGGAAGGCGCGCGCTGGTTCTGGGACACCCTGGTCGACGCCGACCTCGCCAGCAACACGCTCGGCTGGCAGTGGACGGCCGGCTGCGGGGCGGACGCCGCGCCCTACTTTCGCGTCTTCAATCCCGTGCGTCAGGGCGAGCGCTTCGACCCGGACGGCAGCTACGTCCGGCGCTGGTGTCCCGAGCTTGCCAAGCTCCCGGACAAGCACCTGCATCAGCCCTGGACGGCACCGCAGCCCGTGCTGAGAACGGCAGGCGTCAAGCTCGGCGAGCACTATCCAGCACCCCTCGTGGACCTCGGAAAGTCCAGGGAGCGGGCCCTGGCGGCTTACGAGCAGATCAAGGGCTAATCGAAGGCGTCGACGGAGTGTCCTGCAGCAGCCGACGAATGGCGAGACCAGCCAGGGTGAGCCCGAAGAGGGAGGGCATGTAGCTCAGGGTCCCGTTCACCGCCCGAGGACGCCCGCGTCCGGTGTCCTGCGGAGCCAAGGGCGGGATGGGCGTCTCGTCCGACCACACCACAGTGATGCCACGCCCGACACCACGACGGCGCAGCCGCGTCCGAACCTCCCGCGCCAGCGCACAGACGCGCGTGTCCATGAGATCACCGACCTGGATCCGCGTTGGATCCATCCGCCCGCCAGCACCCATGCTGCTCAGGATGGGTCTGCCAAGCCGCCAGGCGGTCTCGATCAAGGCCACCTTGCTGCTAAGACTATCGATCGCATCGACGACCTGACCGAAGGGCTCGGACAGGACCTGCTCCATGCCGTCCTCGGCGAGAAATTCCGTCATGAGCCGCAGCCGACAGCCCGGATTGATGTCGGCGATGCGCCGCGCCATCACCGCCGTCTTGTCCTGGCCGATGGTCGATCTGAGCGCGACGAGCTGACGGTTGAGGTTGGAAGGATCCACCTGGTCGTGATCGATCAGGGTCAAGGCGCCGACGCCAGCCCGGGCGAGCGCCTCCGCGGCAAAGGAGCCCACGCCGCCAAGCCCGGCAACCAAGACGCGACTCTGGCTCAGCCGAGCGACGCCATCATCGCCGACCAAGATGCGCGTACGGTCCCAAAGCGGATCATCTGGGCTTGCTGGGCTCGGATTCATTGAAGATTCAAGACAGCTCTGGCATTGGTGGTCGTTTGCGCCGCGATGCCGAGGGCATCGGCATGGCGCACCTCGGCGAGCGCGGCGAGGACATCCGGCAGATACTCCGGGCTGTTGCGCGCGCCCTGATGCGCCGCGACCGTCATGTCGGGCGCGTCCGTCTCCAGGACGATAGCCTCCAAGGGCAGCTCGGCGGCCAGGCGCCGCAGCCTGCTGGACCGCTCGAAGGTCAGCATGCCGCCAAAGCCCAGCTTGAGCCCCAGGTCGATGTAGCCCCGCGCCTGCTGCAGACTGCCGTTGAAGGCGTGCGCGATGCCGCCGGGCACTGGATTGCGCCGCAGCATTGCCAAGACCTCATCATGCGCCTTGCGCACGTGCAGGAGCACGGGCAGCCCAGCGGCGCGGGCGATCCCGAGCTGTGACTCGAGCAGCCGCGCCTGCTGCCCCCGATCCAAGTCGCGGACGTAGAAATCCAGGCCGATCTCGCCGATGGCAATGGGGCGATGCAGCGCCACGGCCTCCTCCAGTGCCGCCAGATCGGCCTCGCGATGCTGGCGCAAGTACACCGGATGCAGTCCCAGGGCCGGATAGAGCCTGGGACTGTCCACGCCCGCGCAGGTCTCGAGCAATCCGCTCCAGCCCCTTGCCTCAATCGCCGGGACGACGATGGCGCTCAGCCCCGCCTGGCGGCAGGCGGCGAGGACAGGACTCCGATCCGCGTCGAAGTCGTCGACATCGAGATGACAATGCGTGTCGATCAGCTCCATCGGTGAATCTCCGACTGTGCTAGTCTCGCGCCGCAGGTCGCGCCCGCGACTCAGGAAGCATTGGCCCGGCGGCAGGCATCATCCAGGCCCTGCGCATCGGCCGATCCGCACTCTCGAGGACCCCCGGAATGAAACCGAGCCCCGGCAAGATCGTCATCTTCGGACAGTACAAAAGCGGCACGACAGGTGTTTTTACCAAAATTCGCAACTCGCTGCCCGGAGAGCCGCGCACGCTCTTCGAGCCGCTCGCCTACACGCCCGAGCCTTCCGACGCCGAGCGCTGGGTCATCGCCAAGACCATTCTGAAATTCGCCGGTCATCCCGAGCCCGTCGACTACGACAGCTTCCTCGGCTTCGACCGTCGCATCTATCTCGTTCGCGACCCGCGCGATTGGCTGGTCAGCTTCGCGCTCTTCCTCTGCCAAGAGAAGCCATCCATCTTCACCGACGACAGGGCGATGCGCTGGGTGATGGACTATCTGCGCCGCAAGGAGGCCGACCCGGAATGCGCTCCGCTCAAGGAGCTGCTGGACTTTCTCTTCGCGCCAGAGCCATCCATGTCAGCGGAATTCTTCGCCCAGCGCACCCAAGGCCTGCAAGCACTCTGCATGGGGTTCGAGCAGCGCCTGGGAGATAACGCCATCAGGCTGGGCTACGAGGATTTCGTCGACGGCAAGCTGGAAAGACTGAGCCACTACCTCGAGATCGACCTGGCTGGCGACGCTGAGGTCGACTCCAAGTACGCCCATGTGCCGCGCACCTGCGCCTACGGGGACTGGAAGAATTGGCTCACGGCGGCGGACGAAGCCTTCTTTCGCCCTTACTTCGACGCCTACATCCGCCACTACGGCTACCAGCCCGACTGGGAGACCAATGCGCAGCCCCGCATCGACCCGGCACATGGGTCGGCCTATGTCGCACGCGTCGTGGCGATGAAGCGCGAACGTCTGGGTCTTGCCGGCCAAGGGTGACGGCTCGGGAGCACCCGCCGCCCTAGGAGCCCGCTTGCGGGCGACGCCTTCGACACCCAGCAACCCTGGCGCGGAGGCACCTCGGTGCCACAGCCCCTGAGACAGGGGAGCTCGTTGACGGACGTTATCTAAGCCCCGGACGCACTCTTGGGATCGCGCACATAGATGGCCTTCTGCGCACCACGCCCGACGGCGCGCTCCTCGAGATCGAACAGCTGAGTCGCCTTGAGCAGCCCGCTCAGCTTGGCGTAGCCATAGTTGCGCGAGTCGAACTCGGGACTGCGCTTGGCGATGGCCGAGCCGACCGGGCCCAGCGACGCCCAGCCGGTATCGTCGGCGGCGCTATCGACCGCATGCCGAAGCAAGGCCACGAGCTTGGCATCATGCTTGAGCTCCTTGCCGCTCTTGCGTCTGGATGCGTCATTGCTGGCATCCTCGCGCAAGACCTCGGTGAAGACGAACTTGTCACAAGCCGCCACGAAGGGCTCGGGCGTCTTTTGCTCGCCGAACCCATAGACGGTCATCCCGGACTCGCGCAGGCGAGAGGCGAGACGGGTGAAGTCGCTGTCGCTCGAAACGATGCAGAAACCCTCGAAGTTGCGGGAATAGAGCAAGTCCATGGCGTCGATCATCATGGCGCCGTCGGTGGCGTTCTTGCCCTTGGTGTAGCGAAACTGCTGGATCGGCTGGATCGAATGCCGCAGCAGCGTGTCCTTCCAGGCCCCAAGGTTCGGCAGGGTCCAATCGCCGTAGATGCGCTTCACATGGGCCGTGCCATATTTCGCGATCTCCGCCAACAGCCCCTCCACGATACTCGCTTGGGCATTGTCCGCATCGATCAAGACGGCAAGCTTCAAATTGCCGGATTCAGACATGGTCGTCGCTCCCTTCAGCGCGCCGTCCGTTCAATTCCCGTCCGCAGCGGACCCGTTCTGTCATCGTTTCTCCTCACCACATCAGATCGTCCGGGATCTTGTAATCGGCATAGGGGTCATCGCCGTCATCCTGCTCGGAGGGCTGGTTGAGCACCAGCACCAGCGCGGGATCGCGCTCGCGCACCCGCTCCGCGATCTCGCGCGGGACGACCTCATAGAAGGCGTCCTGGCGCACGATCGCCAGCGCGCCGGCGACCAGCTTCGCATGCTGCGCCTTGTCCACATAAATCCGCTTGAGCGTATTGCCGTCCGTGAAGTTGTACGCGAGATCGCCGCCATCGCGAACCACGCGATGGGTGTGAATGAGCTGGCGGATCTCGTTCTCCGCGGCCCGTCGCGCCGCCTCCTCCTGGCGCTGACGATTGAGCTCGCGGTCGCGTGCGGCCTTCTCGGCCTGGGCGCGCTGCGCCGCCTGGCGCGCCTGCTGCTGCTCCGGCATCGCGCGCTTGCCGCTCTTCTTGGTCTGCTTGCGCTTGGAGGAGCGCGCCTGTTTCAGCTTCTGCTCATCGACCAGGCCGGCCTTGAGCAGCTGGTCTTGCAGTGAGTTTCCCACGCCCTGTTCTCCGGATTGAAGGGGTTTCAGCGAATTGTAACTGTCTCGAGGCCGAAAGCGATGCCCGGACCCACCTCGAACACCAGGGTTGACTCGTCACCATCGGGCGGCACGGCCAGTCGAGCATCCTTTCGGCCCCGGAGCCTCTTTGTCCCCAAAGCCTCGGCGTGGTTAAATTCCGCGCCGGTAGGTGCCGCAGAGCGGTCGCGCGCGCCGATGCCGCTTCGCCCCCTCTTTAAACCAGTGCCCGGCGCACACCCACGGGGGTTGGTCGAACGGCTTTTCGTAGCGTACCGATGGACGCGCAAGCACCACCGAACCGCGGGGAGCGCATTTTACGCTTCCTCAACACTGTCGATTCATCACCGCGGAGTGCGTTCATGATCCGTCTTTACCTGCTCGTCGCCTTGTTGCTGTCCGTCATCTTGCCGGTCCAGGCGGCGAAGGAGACCAGTGTCGGCTACGTCGATATGCAACGGGTGCTCGAGGAGAGCAAGCTCGGCCAACGGCTGCAAGAGCAGCTGCGCAAGGACTTCGAGCCGCGCGCCAAGGAGCTGGCCGAAGAAGAGATGGCCATCAAGCAGATGCAGCAGGAGCTCGCGGGCAACAAGCCCCTGATGAGCGAGGAGCAAGTCGAGAAGAAGGAGAGCGAGATCAAGAGCCGCATCGAGGCCTATCAGAAGAAGGCCATGCCCGTGCAGCAAGAGCTGATGAAGGTCCAGCAGGAGAAGGGACGCGAGATCGTCGGCCCCGCCCGCAAGGCGGTCGACGCGGTCGCCAAGAAGCAGAAGATCGGCATGGTCGTCGAGCGCGGCCAGGCAGGACTCATGTACATGGACGAATCCCTCGACATCACGGGAGCCGTCATCAAGCAGCTGGATTCGACGACCGACTGACCCGCTCGGAAGGGCACCCCGAGGCCGCAATCGAGCAGCGGTTGCGGCCCGATGACGAGACTGTTTCAGGTACTGCCCCTGGGGTATACTTCTGCGCGCTTTGGGCGTCCTGCTATGCCGCTGGATGCGGGCTGAGCCGCCCTGAGTCGCGGCTGCATGTCGGCGCCTGAGCATTGCGCGCAAACGGTCGGGACTCGGGGTGAGGCACCGCTCGCGGCAACTGCCCGGACGAGCGCACCGGAGCCGCACGCAGCCCGCCAGACGCTGGCGGGGCGGCCGCTCCGCGAAGGTGTGGACGAGACGGCCCCGGCCGTCTCCGCCGAGCCGGCATCGCCAAAAGCGTCGATCCTATCGTTTTTGACCGCGCGCCTGGTGCGTGGCGGCCTCCGTCAAGAGGAGCGGACCCAATGCTTGGTGAATCCCACGACCTTCTACACGAGTTTCCAGACCTGGAGCAAAAGATCTCAGCCTTGCGAGCGGAAAATCCAGAGTTCGCGAAGCTCATGGACAAGTACGATGGCCTGGATGCGCGCGTTCGCAATATCGAAGAGCTCGGCACACCTGTCGCAGATGAGACCATCGAAGAGCTCAAGAAAGAGCGCCTGCAGCTCAAGGACTCACTCTATGCCATGCTGAGGGCTTGACCCGCAGCACACCGAAGCACTCCCACGGCGGGTCGCTCCATCGGTGCGGCGGCCCGCGGATCTCTGCGTAGCATCCCGCTCGCCAGGCAGCAGGGCCGCGTCGAGACGGCCTCCGCCGCCCAAGGCTTGCAGCGCGCCTGCGCCAAGCCTCGCGACGGCGAGACACTGGCGCCCAGCCTCGAAGGCCGAGCGACTGCCGCGCGGACCTGATGACGGGTCCAAGGCGCGCCTCCCTGGCACCAGGGTGGAGCACCTCATCACCGCGGCGTCATCCACACACAGCGCCGCCCAAAGACAGCGTCATAAGGACCCGGATTCACTGTGGACTTCCGCATCCTCCCCGTAACGCCGTTTCAGCAAAACTGCACGCTGTTCTGGTGTCCAAGCACGCGGCATGCCGCGATCATCGACCCTGGCGGCGAGCCGGAGACGATCGATCGCGCGATTCGAGAGCTCGCGCTCGAGCCGCAGCGCATCCTGCTCACCCATGGCCACATCGACCACGTCGGGGCGAGTGCCGAGGTCGCGCGGCGCTACGCCATTCCCATCATTGGCCCGCACGCGGACGACGCCTTTCTCATCGACGGATTGGCCGTTCAGAGCGAGATGTTCGGCTTTCCCCAGGTGACGGCCTTCCAGCCTGACCAATGGCTCCAGCATGGCGACAGGATCGAGGTCGGCGAGGCTCGCCTGAGCGTTATCCATTGCCCCGGTCATACACCCGGGCATGTCGTCTTCTTCGATCGAGAAGGACAGCTCGCGCAGGTCGGCGACGTGCTCTTCCAAGGCTCGATCGGCCGCACCGACTTTCCGCGCGGCAATCATTCCGACCTCATCGCCTCCATCCAGCAGCGGCTCTTTCCGCTGGGAGACGATGTGCGTTTCGTTCCTGGCCATGGTCCGACGTCGACCTTCGGGGCGGAGCGCCGGAGCAACCCCTTCGTTCGCGACTGAGCAACACGTGACAGAGCCACCATGCGATTCAAGCGATGATGCTACTCAAGCGATTCTTCCAAAAGCGCAAAGGGACCTCGGACACTGTCGGAGCCGCCGCACAGGGCAAGCCCCAGGGTCACGCCAAAGATCAGGAGCCGCGCCGGTCAGCCACAGAGCCGCGCATCCAGGCGATCACCGCACTCAATGAGCTCGAAGCGCTCGCCCAGGCACTGAAGCAAGCGACGGACGAGGCGGCCCGCCAGGCGGCATCGACCCGGCTAGTGACGGCGCTCTGTAACGACCTTGCGCCGGACATCAGCGCGGAACGGCTGCAAGACATTCTTGCCAGCGGCCTCGACGCCCAGGCGATGGAGCGGATCGCCCGCCAGGCGCACACACCCCAGGCCAGGCGCGCCGCCATCGCGAGCACGGACAGTCCTCGCGTCCTTGCGGAGTGCGCCATCGAAGACCGCCTGGCGGCCAATCGCGGTGTCGCGGTCGAGCGGCTCGAGGACAAGGCCGCCCTCGAAGACGTCCAGCACCGCATCGGCAAACGCGACAAGAACGTCTACCGCATCGCGCGGGAAAAACTGCGCCTGATCGCGCAGCAGGAAGAGCGCCCACGCCTGATCCGCACCCAGCGCGAGGACATCCTCGCCAAGCTCGAGCGCCTCGGGCGTCTCGGCAGCTGGAGCCAGGATCGCGCCCTCCTCGATCATCTCCAGCGCCAGTGGGCAGAGATCGCCGAGGAAGTGGAGCCCGAGTGGCAAGCGCGCCTGGAGTCGGAGCGCGATCGCTTCCTGCGCGCCTACGACGACTATTGCCGGGAGAATGCCGCTCTGCTCGCCGAGCAGGCGGCGGCCGAGGCCGCTCGCAAGCAGGCGGAGGCGCTGCTCGAGGAGCTGCAGGCGCTCGTCGATCAGGGTGAGACGGAGGGGCTCGACCTCGCCTGCGAGCGGGTCGCCACGGCATGGGAAACGCTGCCGAAGCTGCCCGCGAGCGCCCGGACGGCGCTCGACAAGCGCTACGCAAGGCTCATGCAGGCGCTCTCGTCCTCACGCCAGGCGCTCGCTGACCGCCGTCAGCAGGCCGAGCGATTGGTCAAGCTGCAGACCAAGCTTGAGCAGCTCTCTGGCGACTCCAAGGCACTCGACTGCAAGCGCACCGAGGCGCTGCTGCGTGACGGGCGGGCGCTTGCTAGCGCGCTATCCAGCGAGCCCGAGAGCTCAACCGTCCAAAGCCTCGCCGAGCGGCTCGAATCCCGCCTGCAGCGGCAGCGCAAACAGGCGGAGCAGAAGCTCAAGCAATTCCCGGAGCGCCTCGCGGAGCTGGAGACCCACCTCACGGCCGGTGAGCTGAAGAAGGCCGACCCCATCTACCAGAGCTTGCAATCGGCACTGGAGCTGATTCGCGTCAGCGGCATCCACAAGGGCGAAGAGACCAAGCTCTCCCATCGGCTGCGCGCGCTGGCACCAAGGCTGCGCGAGCTGCAGAACTGGCGCCGCTGGGGCGCGGATCAGCATCGCGAAGAGCTCTGTGCCCAGATGGAAGCGCTGACGGAGAAGGAGGCGCCGCTCGAGGCCTTGGCCGAGGCGCTGCGCGGACTCCAGGCGGACTGGAAGCGTCTGGACAAGACGGGATCACCCGCCAGCCAAGCGCTTTGGGACCGTTTTCATCAGACCTCCGAGACCGTCTACGCGCGCTGTCAGCCCTACATGGAGAGCCAGGCGGCCGAGCGCGAGGCCAACAGGGTCGCCCGCGAGCAGCTTTGCGCCCAGCTCGAGGAATTCCTCTCCAAAGTGGACTGGGAGCGCGTGGACTGGAAGAAGATGATGCGCGCCGAGCGCGAGATGCGGCAGACCTGGTCCGGCATCGGCCAGACCGAAGGCCGCCACCGCAAACAGCTCGAGCGTCGTTTCTATCAGTCACTGCGCCAGCTCGACCAGCGGCTCGACGCGGAGCGCAAACGCAACCAAGCCCACAAACAGCAGCTCGTGGAGCGCGTCCAGGCCCTCGTCGACCTGCCTGACCTCGACGCCGCGATCGAGCAGACCAAGGCCATTCAACGCGAATGGCACACAACGGTCCCGGCTCGACAGAAGGACGAGAACAAGCTCTGGCAGCGTTTCCGTGCCGCTTGCGATGCCGTGTTCGCGCGGCGCGCCGCCCTGCAGCAAGCCCATGCGAGCGAGCTCCACCAGAACCTCGAGGCGCGCGAGGCGCTATGCCGCGAGGCGCACGAGATCGCCGCGCGCGAGCAGGACGCCAAGCAGATGGCCGCCGCACAGCGGAAGCTCGCCGAGCGCTGGCGCGCGGCGGAGTCCCTTCCCGTTCCCCGGCAGGCGGCAGCCAAGCTGGCTCAGACTTGGCAAAAGAGCTACGCCAAGCTCGAGGCACAGCGCCGCAGCGCCGAGGAGCGCGCCCGCGCGGCCTCCCTTGCGCTGCTGAAACAGCAAGCGACACTCTGTGAGCGCATCGAGCAGATGCTCCTGAGCGATCCCAGCGGTCAGGCCGAAACCGCCGCCATCAGGGAAGCCTGGACCCAGCTGCCGACACAAGAGGATGCAAAGCTGCAGCAGACGATCGAGGGGCGCTTTCAGCAAGGCTTGGCCGCCGCGGAGAACACTGGCAAGAAAGCCGCCTTGTCAGCTCAGCTCAACGAGAATGCCGAGCGCAAGGCGCAGCTCTGTCTTCAGTTGGAGATCATTGCCGGAATCGACTCGCCCGCCGAGCTTGCCCAGCAGCGGCTCGAGTTCCAAGTGTCGAGACTCGCGGAGCGGATGGCCGAAGGTGAGGACGACCCCTTGCAGGGCGCGGCCAGCTTGCTGCACGAGTGGTACGCATGCGGCCCGGCGCCCCAGGACCAAGCCTTGTCCGAGCGCTTCGATCGCATCAGCGAGGCCCTCACCAGACGCCGTGCGGCAGTGGTCGAGCCGGCCTGAAGCGCCAAGCCCAGATCACTGCTCGCCCGGCTCGGAGATCCTCACGCAGAGCAGGTCGCAGCTGGTGCCCTTCATCACGCTGCGAGCCGTCGAGCCGAAGATCCCGAGAAGACCGTGACGGCTGTGGGTCCCGACCACCACGAGATCAACGCCGAGCTCGGCGGCGACCTCGTCAATGGCATGCGCCGTCGCACCGGCCCTGACGATACGGTCTTCGGCGGGCACCCCAAGCTGGTCCGCGAGCGCCTGCATTTCGCGCTGCGCGGCCTCCATCAGCTCGTCTTCCAGCTCGAGCGTCTCGGCCGGCAGCGCCATCTCGCCTGAGTAGCCTAGGTACATCGACTCCATCGCGGGTGGAATGTGCTCGACGACGTGCAGCAGGGTCAGTCGCGCCCCGAGCAACTCAGCCAACCGCGCCGCCTTGGCCACCACGGGCTCGCTCGACTTCTCGAAGTCGACCGCGAGCAGCAAGTGCTTATAGTTTTCGGTCGCCATCTCATACCTCGATCACTTGCAGTTCCTATCCTGAAGTATATCTGGTGAGTCTGGAAAGAGCTGGCAGCCTCCAGCAAACAGCTTCCAGCTTTTGGTTTTCCGGGTTTTTGCCTATCGAAGCCTTTATCGAAGCCTTCATCCATTGGCTAAGCCGGGGGCGCTCTGTATCGGCCGACTGACTGACCCTAAGAAGCTGCCCCCTGATGGCAAAAAGCTGGCGGGGCGTCCATTCAGGATGAAGCGTGCGGAGGCTGGGGCTTGGATCTGGACCCACGGCGGAGCCCGAAAAGACATCCGGATCTCCAGAGACGGCCCCCAGGTCGGGACGATCGGCGGCCCGGATCGCGGCCGCACTCGACGGGGCCAGGCGAACGCGGAGCCATGGGGGACTGTGCCGCAAGCGCCACCTTGGTCTACTCGTCGACCTCGACGACGATCCCTCGCCCATCAGGCGCCTTTACGAGCACCAGCTTACCCAAGGTGGGGTGACGAGTGGTAAAGACCGTGACCCCGGATACGGTTCTTTGCCCGATGAGCTCGCTCTCTTCCTTCAGCTCTTTGATGATGTCAGGCTCGGCGTCGAGCATACGCATGGCTGTTCTCCAGACAAATGATCGCTAGCCACTTGGCGCCGACGGAGGCCGGCGCCGTCCTAGCTCATTTATGGCCTAGAAAACCCACGCCGTCTACATTGCCATATCCAAGTCGTCCTGGATCTCGGCGACACCGGCCAGCGCGCACTCCTCGTCGGTCTCGCCTGCCGGAGCGCCACTCACGCCGACACCAGCGACCAGCGCCGAGCCGCCCACGAGCACAGGAACGCCGCCCGCAGACATCACCAGACCATCGACGCGGCCCACGGGCGTGTTGGCACGCTCGGCCATGGCCGAGGTGGCGGCGTTGAAGTTGGCCGCCGTAAATGCCTTCATCCGGCTGATCTCCGCGGTGATAGGCGCAGCAATGGTGTCACGCAGGGTGACTTGCACGTTGCCCTCGCGGTCGACCACGGTCACGCCAATCTGGATCCCCTTCTCACGGCAGGCCGCAATCGCCCCCTGAGCGATCTTCACGGCCGAGTCGAGCGACAGACGCTTGAGCTGAACGACCATGGGGTCTTCGGCGGCTGCAGGCACGGCCAAAGAAAGGGCGGCAGCCCCCATCAACCATCGATTCATCATCATCACCTCCTCGCGTTTATCGAGCTTATTGGAATCGCGACGCGCGCAACGGTCGGGGCACGGGCGCGGCATGCCCCTGCCTCTCGAGCAAAGGGCGCGACCGCAGATCGGCGGCTCCCGCCCCCAGGTCAGGCCTGACCAGGACCTCCGTAGCGGGCATCGATGTATTCGTCGACCATGCGCTTGAATTGCTCGGCAATGCCCTCGCCCTTCAAGGTGGCGACCTTCTCGCCGTCCACAAAGACAGGTGCCGACGGCCGCTCGCCGGTCCCAGGCAGACTGATGCCGATGTTTGCATGCTTGCTTTCGCCCGGACCGTTCACGACGCATCCCATCACCGCTACCTGCATGGCCTCGACACCGGGATACTGCGTCCGCCAAGCCGGCATCTGGTCGCGCAGGTATGTCTGGATATCTTCCGCCAGGTGCTGGAAGGTATCGCTCGTCGTCCGCCCACAGCCCGGGCACGCGGTGACCATGGGGGCGAACGAGCGGAATCCCATGGACTGCAGGATCTCTTGCGCGACCACGACCTCACGCGTGCGTGCCTCGCCCGGAGCCGGCGTCAGAGACACGCGGATGGTATCGCCAATGCCTTCCTGCAGGAGCACCGAGAGCGCCGCCGTGGACGCGACGATGCCCTTCGAGCCCATGCCGGCCTCGGTCAGTCCCAGGTGCAGCGCATAGTCGCCACGATCTGCGAGCATGCGATAGACCGCGATCAGGTCTTGCACATTGCTCATCTTGCACGACAGGATGATATGGTCCTTCGCCAGACCAAGCTGCTCGGCGCGCTCGGCGCTCGAGATCGCCGATTCCACCATGGCCTCACGCATGACCTGCTCGGCATCCTTAGGCTGAGCCGCGTGCGCATTCGCATCCATCATGCGCGCGACGACGTCCTGATCCAGGCTGCCCCAGTTGACGCCGATCCGCACCGGGCGGTCGTAGCGACAGGCCAGCTCGACCATGGTCGCGAACTGGCTGTCCTTCTTCTCGCCCTTCCCCACGTTTCCGGGATTGATGCGGTACTTGGCGAGCGCCTCCGCGCATTCCGGATAGTCGGTGAGCAGCCGGTGCCCATTGAAGTGGAAATCACCAACTAGAGGCACGCTGCAGCCTTGGGCATCGAGTGCCTCGCGGATAGCGGGCACGGCCTTGGCGGCGGACTCGTGATTCACGGTAATGCGCACCAGCTCGGAGCCCGCGCGCGCCAGCTCCGCGACCTGCCGGACTGTGGCGTCGATGTCGCCCGTGTCTGTATTGGTCATGGACTGGACGACGATCGGCGCCTGTCCGCCGATGGTGACCGGGCCGACGGCCACGGGAAGGGTCTTGCGTCTTTCTACGGGATGTCGAGATTGGCTCATGATGCCTTGTCCGCGGGTACGATCTGCTAAAGCGCTATTGTCGCAGTTGCTGATGAGGAGTGAATAGACGGTCTTCGCCGGGTTTCAGGGCAGCGGCGCACGCAGGCCCCGGATGATCTCCAGATAGTCCGGATCCGTCTGAGTGATCAGGCCATGCCTGATCAGAAAATCGATGATGACGAGGTTGCAGTTCAGCTTGAATTCATCCGTGTCGCGCACGAGCTCGCGCACCTCCTCGACCGGCATGCGGTAGAAGGCCTCGACCTCGCCGTCATTGCAGCTGGGCTGGAAATCTTCCGGCAGCTCGAGATCGTAGCAATACATGACGTCCGGCTTGAGACCGCGCTCGGAGTCCCGGCAGTAGGTCACCGCCCCGACGGGAAGTGCGCGGTCGGCCAGCGCCAGCGGCATTCCGGCCTCTTCGTGGCATTCCTTGCGCAAGTTCTCCCCCAGACTCAGGCCATGAGGCAGACCGCCGGCGACCAAGTGATCCAAACGTCGCGGATAGAGACGACGATCCGCAGAGCGCCGACCGATCCACATCTCGATGCCATGGCGGGTGCGCACGAAGCCATTGAGGTGCTGGCCGAAGGCACGCATGCCGAAGAAGGGCGCGCAGGCACGGTCGATCAGACACCGCGCTTGGTCACGGCCTGCCGCTGTGACCGGGTAGAGCTCGCCATGCAGATGGGAAAGGATGCCCTCCTCCGCCAACCGCTCGACGACCTCGGCAAGCAGGGCGCTGCGTCCGGCGAAATCGGCCGGCGAATTGATCCACTCGATCCTGTCGGTGCAGATGCGAAAGTGCTCCGGCCAGCGCCTCAGCTGCTCCAAGGCCGACTGGCGCAGACTCCCTAGACGCTCCCCGTCGAGCAGGAAAGGCACGAAGGCAGCGGGATCCCAGGCGTTGCAGGCGCGAATCTTGTCGAGGAAGCTCATGACTGGGACACCCAGCGCGCAATGGTCTCGAAAAGCACCACGATCAGGTCTCACGGCCCTTGGCCAACGTCCACTGGCGCTCCATTTCCTCCCGCTGCTCGCGAGCTGGCGTCAGCCCCTGCTCTCGCAGGGCCGCCTCGACCTCGCCGAACCTATGCTCGAATCGGTGATTGGCGGCGCGCAGCGCCTGCTCGGCGTCCACGCCCATGTGGCGCGCAAGGTTGACGCATGAAAACAGGAGGTCACCGACCTCATGCACCCGATCCGTCGGATCGGCATGCTCGGCCAGCGTCTCCTGGCACTCCTCCAGCTCCTCGCGGACCTTGTCGACAACGCCCTCGATGGCGTCCCAATCGAAGCCGACGCGCGCCGCACGGCGTTGAAGCTTCTCGGCCCGCACCAGCGCCGGAAGGGCCTGGGCGACGCCCGCCAGCACGCTCTCAGGGACCGCCAGCTCGCCCTTCTCGGCACGCTCCTCCGCCTTGATCCGCTCCCAGCTCGCATGAACAGCGGCCGAGTCGCCGAGATCCGTTTCACCGAAGACATGCGGATGACGCCGAACCATTTTGTCGCAGATGGAGCGCACCACGTCGAAGAAATCGAACCCCCCCTGCTCTTCCGCCATGCGTGCATGGAAGACCACCTGCAGCAGCAGGTCGCCGAGCTCATCGCGCAAGGCCTGGAGATCTCCCTGCTCGATCGCCTCGGCAACCTCGTAGGCCTCTTCCAGCGTAAAGGGCAGGATGGTGCGAAAGGTCTGCTCCAGATCCCAGGGACAGCCGCCCTCTGGATCGCGCAGCCTCGCCATGATGGAGAGCAATTCGTCAATCTGAGCCTGGCGGGTCATGGGTGAATCGAATCTGGTTGCAGATGCGAGGACGGGTCAGGCATAGCCATCGAACAGCAGGCCCAGAAGGACGGCGGCGAGGCCGCCCCATTTCCAGTAGCTGCGTGGAATACCGATGATCTCATCCGGTTGCGACGCGGAAGAATCCGTCAAAATGGCACTCAGGTGGGGTCCGGCCAACAGCCAAGGCAAGAAGCCGAAGATGACTGGCACGGACAACCACAAGGGGACAGGCTCATTGAGCAGCAGGATCACGGCCACGAGCGGCCACAGCAGAATGTAGGCCGCCGTCAGCTTGGCATCACGCGACTTCGACGCGCTCCAAGCAAAGGCCCAGACCGCGCTGATGCCCCAGCCGATGGCAATCAGAATGATGACGAGCCGCATGAAGAAACTCTCGCCGCGAGACCTCAAGTCAGGATTCAGCAATCGGAGCCGCCCCAGACGAGCCGATGTATCGACGAGGCGACTCACTCGCTCAGAGGCTACCGACAGCACAGAGACAAGGCAGCGTTGAGCGTCGGCTGAGTGTTTAAGTGGCTAGCGTGCAATCGCCGGCGCGTCGGTCGGTCGGCCGGAGCCCAGCACAACATCGCACGCTGGACCTCCGCACACTGCCCCGGCCTGCCGCCCGTTTCATGTTTCGGGGGCGCGCTCCGCCATGTGCCTAAGAAAGAGCCCCAAGGCTAACCGACCTACGAGCAGGATACCCGAGCCCGGTGGCTAAGCAGCAGAGCGCTCTCCCAACATCGACGGCTCCATGCCCAAGACCAGTGCCCATTCCCACGATGAGCCGCACCAGCAATCCCAGAGACACGACCGTGAGCAATGGGACCGAGCCGGAGTGTCGCGTCTGCGCTCGTGATACCCGTCGGGTCGATCCCTCGCCGACGGGACTCGCGCAGGGCGACAACCTTCTCAGCCCGGGCCGTCCCGCTCCGGGTCGCTGCTCCGCCTCGAGTAGCGCCGTTGGCGCACTCGGGCTGCGCACGACCCTACGACGAATGACTCTACGGCGTGTGTGACTGCGCTTTGCATATTGCCTTCACGACGAAGGACTCACGTCCTTCGTCATTACGGCAATACGCACGCGCACACGCCTACCCGGGACTACCGGCCTCGCGCTTTGCGCTTCCCTGGCCGGCAGCGAGCGAAACCGCCTCTTCAAAACGGCACTCCGCCCGCAACCTATGAGGAGTCTTCAGGATCCGACCAAGCACCAGACTCAAGCATCGCCGCATGGTAACGGATTCAAGCCCGCAGGGTCCACGCCGCCACCGCACTAAGAGAGGGTCTTCAATCGCGGCTAGCTTCCAGCGCCAAAACGCCCGTCTACATCGCCATACAAAAAAATGCGCGAAGAAAGTTGACAGAGGGCAGCGACCTCACCATACTAAGTAGCTCCTCGGGGCTGAGCATAGACGCTGGCACTGAGCGACAACAAAAAGCGCCCGTAGCTCAGCTGGATAGAGTACCTGGCTACGAACCAGGTGGTCGGGAGTTCGAATCTCTCCGGGCGCGCCAATTTATCAAGAACTTAGCCGCTTTTTAGCGGCTTTGTCTTTTCTGGGTGTGCCGGAAAACGTGCGGACACCGGCTCGAGCTTCGTTTCGATCCTCGCCGCATACTCCGCCAGGTGCTCCGGCGCCAAGTGCGCGTAGCGCTGCACCATCTCCGCGCAGGTCCAGCCGCCGAGCTCCTGAAGCGCGTGCAGCGGCGTCCCCGCCTGGACTTGCCAGCTCGCCCAGGTGTGCCTCAGGTCGTGCCAACGAAAGTCCTCGATGTTGGCCCGCTTGAGGGCTTTCCTCCAGGCGGCCGCCCCGGCTTTCTTGATCGGCAGCCATTCGAGCCTTCCCTGCGCGTTGCGTCGCGGATAGACGAAGACGCGCTCGCGATGCCGGCCGATCCAGCGCCGTAGCACCAGGACCGCATCGTTGTTGAGCGGTACCCCGATCGCCCGTCTGGCCTTCGCCTGATCGGGGTGAATCCAGGCCACCCGGCGCGTGAGATCGACCTGACTCCACTCCAGGCCCGTGACGTTGGCTTCCCGCAGTCCGGTGGCCAGGCTGAACCGCACCATATCGGCCAGATGCTCCGGGAGCTCCGCGATCAGCCGGTTCGCCTCCTCGGGGGTGATCCAGCGAATCCGCCGCTTCGGCTCGGCAAGCATCCGCACGACCGGGGCGCGATCGAGCCAGTCCCACTCACGCTCGGCGCGCCGCAAGATCGCGCGCACGATTTCCATCATCCGGTTGACGGTGGAATTGCGAACACCCGCGGCCTTGCGTGACTGAGCGAGTGCCTCGAGTCGGTTGCGATCGATCTCATCGAGCATCAGGCCCGCCAGGTGCGGGTCAGCGAAGCGCAGATGTGAGAGGTCGTCGTCGAGGGTCGCCTTGTCGGTCTGCTCGTCGATCCATCGCACCACCGCCTCCTTCCAGCTATGGCGCGGGCGCTCGCCCATCCGCTCCTGGCGCCAATAGTCCTGCTTCAGCTTCGCCTCGTACTCCTCGGCGGCTTTCTTGTCTTCCGTGCCAGTGCTTTTTCGTACCTCACGGCCGTCGGGAGTCGTGAAACGGACCCACCAGTGACGGCTGCTGTGTCTGCGGTAGAGCATGTCTGTCTCTCCTGCTCCGCCGCTCGCGCTGCGGGCTGAGCATAGTGCAGGCGCAGCCAGCTCGCCAGGTCTTCATCGATGAAGACCCAGCATTTGCCGGCCTTGGCGCTGGGGATCTCGCCGGCCACCGCGAGGCGTCGGACAGTCTCGGGGTGCATCCTGAGGAACGCGGACGCCTCGCGCAGATCGAGCGTCTTCATGGCGGCGCCCCCGAGCAGATACCTGGCCCGGTCGGCTCGGGAGAGGACGCTGGCGGTTGCCCGGATGGAGCAGGCGCCAAGGGGTTGTGATGAGAGCCATCCCTTCGAGGCGCTCGTGCCGTGATGCCCCGGTCTTTGGAGCCGACGCGACCGACAGCCTGAGCGCTTCGGCTCGTGCGCGTCTGGCGCCTCGCGTAGCTCGGGTGAGGCTCGAGCGCCGATGAGCCAATGGCTTGGGGTGTGCCTGCGACCCGCATCGGCGCTTGCATCAATGTACGACCCGGCGCTTGGCCCCGGCCGGCTGACTCGCGTCCCGTGCCTGGCCAAGGTGGCGCTCGAGCCGAGCCAGCAGCTCCGCAAACCGGTGGACGTAGTAGAGCGGCTGCGTCTCGCGCGGATTCTGCGGAGCGGTCTCGTTGCGCCCGTAGGCCAAGCCGGCGTCGGTCTGGCTCCTGAAGCGCTTGGTCGCGCCCTTGCTGCCTGGGCGGGTCAGCGTCTCCAGGAGCCCCAGCTCGACCAGCGCCTGGTTCGCGGCCTGGGCGGACAGCCGGCGACCATGCTCCTTGAGGAGGCTCGAGAGGGAGCGCACTAGCGGCTCATCGACGTAGTCGGGGAGAAAGCTGCTCGCGACACCTCTCAGTCGGCAGATCTCGGCCAGCATGCGAATCTTCGAGAGCTCGGAGAGCCTAATCATGGCAGCAGCCGTCTGCGCAATCTGAAGCTCCGGCATCAGGGAGGGCGTCGGTTCCGGTGCCTGAGAAACTGCAGGATCGAGTGCGCCCGCCGTCACCGCGTCGAAGGTGCGAATGACCTTCAGGTGAAACGCGGGGCTGATCCACATGGTGTAGGCATAGACGAGCTCCTTGGCGACGTAGGTGCCGGCCGCATTACCCCCCTTGACGGTCACCACCGGCTGGCTGCCCTCCAAAGGCGGAATTCCGCCTTTGGACAATTCGGCCACCAGCTCCAGCGTCTGTTGGTTCTCCAGCCAATACTTGGGGCGATGGCGCTGCTCGCCTCCCGAAGCCTTGTGGAGGTCGTTCAGGCAGAAGCGTCCACGCGCGTCCTGGCGAATCGCGACCTCGGCGATCACGAGCGAAGGTCTCTCCGGAGACATGCTGAGCTCCTGGGCAGCCGGCGGGCTGACGTTGGGGGCAAGATCGACCTGACGGCCCTCGGCGGGCGCCCAATGCTGATTCCAGACCTCGCAGAGAAGATCGTCGCACTCGGCCTGAAAGGCCCGGCACTCTTCGCGGCGGGAGGGCTTAGCGTGATAGGGACGGACCGTCGTCAGCCAAGCGCCGAGCTTATGGAGCGGAAGGCACAGGACCGCGACGTCCCCCGTGCTCGGCGCGACCTGGATCTCCCGGGTGCCCCAGCGCGTCTGCTCCACCAGCAGCCGTGCCCGACATGCCACCCAGGACAGCCCCATTCCCAAGGCAATCGGCTTCATCGCGGCGAACGGTCGCCCCTCGTCCTCGATGAGAAACAAGGTCGTCTGGCGGAAGGTGACCGGAATCAGACCAGCCATCGCGTCGCCTCCGTGAAGAGAACTGCCGACTCAACGCCCATCGCTGGACGCAACCCCGCGGCCAATCCACAGCACGCCGTTGCGATAGCGCACCCGCCCGAGCCCCCGCAGGACGCCGACGACGACGCTCAACGTCATCTGCCCCGGAACCTGGACGAGTAGGGTCACCCGCGCGCTCTTCCGTGGCGCGCACGACGGCGTGCGCTCTTGAGGGCTCGCACAGCCCATCACCGTGGACCGGGTTCGCGGCTGGATGGGCTGGTGGAAGCGGGTTGAGCCAGGGTGGCTTCCGCGGGGCGTGGCGCCAGGCGGAAACGGGCAGCACAAACGAGAACGGCGCATGGTTGGCCCTCTTGGATGCGGGTATGGAGTTGTGACCGGATGAGAGAATAGCATACTGCTACTTTCCAAGAAATAGCAGAATCGTACCTGTACCGCTATCCTGGGCTCCGGCTCGATGAGGCAGACGTCCCGGGGGCATACGCGAAGCCGAGGCTTTCGCGCCGCGACCGAGGAGATCACGCAGAGGCAAGGACGCGCGGCGGGAACGGGCGATGCCATCAGTCCATGGCGATTCGCCCATTGGGTCAGCGGCCGACAGACACCAGACTCGCGAGCGATCGAGGTCATCCGTGCTTCGAGGTGGGACAGCGGGCGGGCGGAGGGGCGTCAGACGTTCAGAACGCCTCGGTCAGACGAGGGGCGGGTCAGCGCGCGATCGCTCGATCGGGTGACCAAGCGATTGGAAACGAACGACCTGGTCATCGGTGAACACAGCCGGGGGCGCTCAGCTCGCCGCCATGGCGCGCGCCATTCGCAGGACACGGCGTCCATAGGCACGCGCAATCCGCTCGTCCTTCCAGTGATGGTAGCGCCCGACGCCCAGCTCCAGGTCGCCAGGGGCCGAACGGATGGCCTCGACCAGGATGTCGGCGGCGATCTCGAGGTTCGTGCGGGCATCCAGCAGCTGCGCGGGATCCGCCACCTTGCCGCCATGCCAGTGCAGATTTACCTGCATCAGTCCGACATCGATGCTCAAGGCCCCGTGCTTGGCCATCAGTCGACCCAGCGCCCGTGCGGCCTGCGGCCGCGAGGGGAGGAACTGCGGTCCTTCCGGACCGCGCAGGGTGTAGGGCCAAGGCGCCGAGCGGCGCGGCCCGGCTCGGTGACGGCTCTCTTGGAGGGCCACGGCATAGAGCAGGGTCGGATCGAGCCCGTGGCGCTCGGCGACCTGCTGCCAGAGGGTGCCCTGCAAGAATCCCGATGTGGCGCGAGCCTGCCCGGGTAGCACCTCCCCGCGGGAGGCAGTCGCATGCAGGAACGTCCCGGGGTCGCGGGTCACCGAGGGTGGTGTCATCCCGTCGGAAACGATGGTTGCGGCGGCAATGACCCGAATCGCCGGTTGTGTCTCGGCAACCGTGGCGCTGGACCCCAGCACACCCAGCAAGAGCAGGAACAGGCGGCGAAAGCTCAGCATGGTTGAGACATCGGCTGATGGCCTCCGAATCGGACAGGGCTCCTGGACGTGAGCCTAGGCGAAGGCGGCACCGCCCGCCGGCCATAACGGTTCATCCGCCGAAGACCGTTCTCGCCTGAGAACCGGCGTCCGTGGATTCACCGTTCCAGCTTGTGAGCCGCTCCGGCGGCGCGGGAGGATGCCGCGGCAAGGACCGGCCCGACAGCCACGTCGGAGCCCCTGGCACGGCATCCGGTGCGCTTAACCGGGCCTCCGTCCGCCGCCCTCTCCGCCAACCACGTCCCCGGAGCCATCGAACCGCCATGTCCAGTGATTCTGACACCCCGCCCAGTCCGCCGCGCGAGACCGCCCCGGACCGCCCGCCCCAGACGCGAGCCACGCCAGCAGCGCCGCGCCCCTCGCGGCGTCCCTATCGTCACAGCCGCCCGGTGTTCGACCGCCCGGTGCGCATCCACAGCGAATACGCGCGCCGGCTGGTCAGCCAACGGCAGTTCCGTCCGACCATGACCGCCCTCTACGGCATCGACGTCATCTTGCGGATCGTCGCCACCGATGCGGAGGCCGATCAGTTCGAGACGGTGATCACCCAGCGTCTCGAGGAGCTCAGTGGCGCCATTCTCGCCGAGCGCGAGCGCTGGCAGCTCGAGCTGGAGCGGCACGACCTGCTGAAGGTGCAGCCGCGCTATACCCATCCGATCGACCTCAAGGTCCAGATCGCCTCACCCCACATCGGCGCCTACACCCAGCTGATCCTTGAGCTCGACCAGGTGATGATCGCGATCGACACCCTCTGGCTGTCGGGTCTGCTCTCCAGCAAGGCACGCACGGAGATCGAGATCGACTGGCGCAACCGGCTCGGACGTGCCGCCCAGAGCTTCATCGAGCTGCACCGCTATGCGCACGCGGAGGCCGAGCGCCGGGGTCAGGGGGAGGCCGTGGACCGCGCCGCCCGAGAGGTGCTCACCGGCTTGGAGGAGACCGATGACGCCGACGCCGAGACAGATGAGGCCGAGGAGCGCGAGCGCGACTGACCGGCATTCGTCCCCTGCCCACACCGATTTCGAGCCCGGCGATGCCTGGCGCCTCGGGCGCCGAGAAACGGTTAGCCGCGCGATCACCGTTCTTGGTTCCAGACGGTCTCGCCGTCCGATAGGCTCCGCGCAACCCACTCGGCCTGTGCTCACCGCCCAGACCGACCCATGACACGCCCGGAGATCCTGTGGTGGAACGACACGCGCCCTCCGCCTTCATCCTGCACCACGTCACACGCCTGATTCATGCCGGAAATTACGAGGAGGCGATGCAATGGGGCTTCGACTGGGATGAGATTCGCCTGTTCGAAGCGCTCTCGCTCCAGGACTTCCATTGGCTCGAGACACGCTGCCAGGTGTTCATTGATTTGGAGATCCGCATCAACCATCCGAAGGCACGTTGGACGCTGCAACGGCTCGCCGAGCAGCGTCGGACCCTCGACCTCCAGACCCGCTTGCTGCAGGCCGGTGCGCCGCGTCACTTGATGGGCGAGCTCTACGGCTGGCCCCCGCAGCAGTACCGTGATCAGCGCAAGCGCTTGGGCCTCGACGACGCGTTTCCCAACGGTGGGCGTCCCGCCAATCCGAGCGTGACCGAGGAGGAAGCCATCCTCGCCCACTGGGAGCGCCTCGCCGACCGGGAGCTGGCGGAGCGGTATCTGGAGACGGCTTTGGCGACCCAGGTGAGCGTCCGCCAGGTCTGTCGCGCGCTGAGCCTGCGTGAGGAGCGCGAGCGCGAGGCGCTCGGGACGAGCCCGTCCCTGCCGCTGCGAAACCTGCCCCTCGGGGCGCTTCCTCGGCTGGGAATCGACCTCGGCGACCGGAGGCACTGACGGTTGGAGCAGGCGATTCTCGACCTGATCAAGCACCTCGGTGGCGGGGTATCCTTCATCGAGCTGTGTCAGCGCATCGATGGCTTTGCCGGCGATCACGCCTGCACCCTGAATGGACAGGTCGTGCTCTGGCAGGGCCTCTCGGACGCCGGCATCGCGGCACTGATCCAGCTCCAAGCGAGCAGTCAGATCGCCTTAGTCGCCTGCAGTCCGCTGGTCTACTTCATCGACGGTCAGATGCTCCGCCTTCCCATCGCCAAGCGCCGCCACCACGCCTATAAGCGGCCCCATTGGTATCCGGTCACCCTCTCGACCCCCGCCCAGGTGGCCGCGCACACCGCACCTTTACGCCAGTCACGGCGCGTGCGCCGGGCGCCCGATCATGCTCCTCAGGTCATCTGAGCCGCGGGTGCACCAGTGGCAGTCCGTGCTGCTCACCCTGGCGCTCCTCCAGGCGCCTTTCCTGGCGAAGGCGGCAGAGCCGACCCGTTTCTACGAGCGTCGTGCCGAAGGCTGGTTCTGGTACCAGAGCGAGCCTGAGATCGCACCACCCAGGCCGGCCGAGCCTGAGCCGGCGCCGGTGGTCATACCCACCGCTCCGCCGCCCGAGGCGGCACCGATCATCGATCCGACCCCGGCCGAGCCCGCCCCACTCTCGGCGGCCTGGCTGCGCGCGCACCTCGACGACTACCGCCTCCAGGCGATCGACGATCCCCGCCCCACGCGGGTTGCGCTCTACCTCTATCTGCAGAAGCTCGCCCTCGACAAGGCGTCGCGCTTCACCGAGACCTTCCAGCGGGTGGTCCAGAGCGATCCTTACCTCGACGAGACCACGCGCCGGCCGGTCGGCAACTACGCCAACCTGCTCAACCGGGTGGCCGGCGAGCAGCGCGAGCAGGTGCTTCAGACGCTCGCCAAGGAGGCCGGGATCTGGCTCTTCTACCGGTCAGATTGCCCCTACTGCGCGGCCCAGGCGCCGGTGCTGCGCCTCCTCGCGGAGCGACAGGGCTTCACCGTTCAGGCCATCGCCCTGGATGGGCGCCCTCTGCCCGGCGGGGCCTTCCCAGACTTCCGTCCCGATGCCGGACAGGCGCAACGGCTCGGCGTCGTCTCCACCCCGGCGCTCTTCCTGGTGCGCCCACCCGACGGGGTCGCTCCGCTCGCTCAAGGGCTGCTCTCGCTCACGGACCTCGAGCAGCGCATTCTGCTCGCCGCGCATGAGGCCGGCTGGATCGACGCCGACAGCTTCGCCCGGACCAAGCCGCTGGTGGCGGACCTGACGCTCGATGCGTCCCGCGCGTTTCCCACCACGATCCCCGAAGATCCAGAGGCCTTCCTGGCGCTATTGCGCGAGCAGGCGCAAGGCAACGCGTTAGCGCCCGACAGCACGTCTGCCGATTCACCGGCCGCACCCTGAGCGAGGTTTCCGATGTCGACTCATGCGCCTCACAGGACCTGGCCCAGACTCGCCCTGGCGGCCACCCTGTGCACCGCCCTCCCCGCCCACGCCGACCTGAGCGCCGAGATGGACAGCCTCTTCGGCACCCTGGTCAATGTCACCGACCCCTCCGCACATCTGGGACAGCGGCGTGGCGTGCTCTCCGGCGGCTCGATCGTCTCGCGCAACCGCATCACCAACGTGCATCCGATCTCCATCGTCCCGCCCTCCTACGAGGCCGGCTGCGGGGGCATCGACCTCTTCGGCGGCTCCTTCTCCTTCATCAACGTCGAGCAGTTCACCAATCTGCTGCGCTCGATCGCCTCCAATGCGGCGGGCTATGCCTTTCAGTTGGCGCTGACCACCATGGCGCCCTCGGCGGCAGAGATCATCGAGCAGCTGCAGAAGAAGGTCGCGCAGATCAACGCCCTCTCGGCCAACTCCTGTCAGCTCGCGCAGGGACTGGTCAACGATGCCGCTTCAGCGCTCACCGGCAAGCGCTACGGCGAGGCGAGCCTCATGGCCGACCTCTACGAGATTGGCGATGTCTTCGAGAACCGCTCGACCGTGACAGGAAAGGGGCCACTGGAGACGGTCTACGAGCAGGTCCCCGCCGCCGCGAGCAAACAGTTCGAGGGCAATCTGGTCTGGAAGGCGCTGACCGATCATTCCGTTCAGAGCTGGTACAGCCATGGGGACAAGGCCCTGCTCGAGGCGCTGATGAGCCTCACCGGGAGTTTGATTGTGGGCTCCGCGGACGGCGAATTGGAGACGAGCGACGACGGCGGTAAGAGTCTGCCGACCACCTATCTGGAAGCCACCCTGACCGTGAGCGACTTGCTCTATGGCGGCGGTGAGGGGGATCTGCAGAAGGTCGTGGTCTGGCGCTGCGCCTCCCTCTCAGAGTGTCGCGAGCCGACACAGGAGCAGGTCACCTTGGAGGGACTCATCCCGCGTGTGCGTGCCCTGCTGATCGGCGACGCGGGAGAGGCGGGTCTGGTGCAGAAGTTCAAGCTCGGGATCGAGACCCTTTCGGCCGAGGAGCAGGGTTTCATGGAGCAGGCGCCCTGGGGGCTGGGCGGTGCCATCCGCACCCTCGCTCGCCAGGAGCCGGGGATGGCGCTGGCCTTCGCCGAGCGCGCGGCACCCATCATCGCCATCGAGCTCGTCCAGGTCCTGGCGCGCGACATGCTGAGCAGCGTGCGGCTCGCGAGCGGTACCCCGCAGCACACCCACGCGACAGCGCTGATGCAGCACCTGGCGGCGGTGCGCGAGGACATCTGGACCGAGTACGACACCCTCGCCGCACGCTACGGCAATCCCAACGAGCTGCTTGAGAGCTACCGCAATCTGCTCGCGCTTTATCAGGCGCCCAGCTATATAGTGCCTGGCCGAAAAGTCTGTTTCATCTTACGGGACAATGGCTTAAAATATGACCCCATGGTCGAAGTTTCGGCGCCGAGATCGATCAATAGGGGCGCATTGGCGTCTAAGGCGTTGATTTTTCCAGGTCGAGACGGCCATCGCGGGTGGTTTTCGAATGAAAACCGAATGAACCTTCATGAACTTCGTCATTGCAATCCTCATGCGCGAAATCATCAAGCCCCAATTGCAACTCGGTGAGGTCGACATCGGCGCCATTGAGATCGACCACCGCTCACGCGATGACATCCCACGGCTGCTACGCGGGCTGCAGTTCATTTACACCGACGCGGCGGTGCGCGAGCGCGTCTTCGCGATCCTTGCCGAGGTGCTGCCCGAGCGCGCCGACGGCTCGGGTCCGGTGAGCGCCGAGACCGGGCGTCCGGGGATGGCGCAGTGGCAGATTCTGGTGCTCGGGGTGCTGCGTCTGGGGCTGAATGCCGATTACGACCGCATCGCGGAGCTGGCCAACCAGCACCGCACGGTGCGCCAGATGCTCGGTCACAGCGACTGGGGCGAGGAGACCCGGTGGGGCGTGCAGACGCTCAAGGATAATCTGCGCTTGTTCACCCCCGAGGTGCTTGAGCGCATCAATCAGGAAGTCGTGGACGCCGGTCACGCCTTGGTAAAAAAAAGCCCAGACGACGGGCTTCAGGTGCGCTGTGACTCCTTCGTCGTCGAGACCGACGTGCACTTTCCCACCGACATCAACCTGCTCTGCGACGCGGTGCGCAAGGTCA